>NZ_JBQSVA010000006.1:0-273500 GCF_052375995.1 Ewingella sp. AOP9-I1-14 | reverse complement strand
TCCCGGCTAGAAGCAAAGCATTCTTACCACCTATGCGGTTCACAATCAGCGGCGCGAAGAACATGATGCAGGCATTCAGCAATTCGCCCAGGGTAGTGACGTAGCCAAAGACGCGCGTCCCTTCTGAAGATGAAGAAAAGAACGAGGTAAAGAAATTGGCAAACTGCTGATCGAATACGTCATAAGTACAGGAAACACCAATCACGTACAGGGCAAGAAACCACAGTTTTTTGTCTTTCAGCAGCTCAAGCGCCAATTTGAGATTGAACGATTTGGAGTTCACTCCCAGTTCGTTGGCCACCCGGGCGCTTGATGTCACCTCCGGTTTGGCGAGCAGTAACAGAATGGCGAGGATCACCGCACAGCCGGAGCCGAGCCAGAACACGAATTCGTTATTGATGGTAAACATGATGCCGACCACTGATGCGCAGAGCGCCCAGCCGACACAACCAAACATACGCGCCCGGCCAAATTCAAAGCTGCTGCGACGGCTGACTTTTTCGATGTAAGCCTCGATAGCGGGGGCACCTGCGTTGTAAATCAGTCCGAGGTAAATCCCCCCAACCACCGAGCCAAGATAAATGTTTATTTTCAGTAATGGGCCAAAAACATAAATAAAAAACGGCGCGAACAAAACCAGCATGCCGGTGATGATCCACAGCAGATGTTTTTTCAGCCCGAGTTTATCGGCAAGTAAACCAAACACCGGCTGGAACATTAGCGAGAATAATGAAATGCTGGCGAAAATAGTGCCGGTATCGCTTTTGCTAATGTGATTGATGTCATGTAGCCAGATAGGGAAGAACGGGAAGTAGGCGCCCATGATGAAAAAGTAGAAAAAGAAGAACAGCCCGAACATCCAAAAGTTAGTGTTTTTCAGGTAATACATAAGCAGTTTCCTTACGTCTGAATATTGCGCCACTGGGAATTAACCCAGCGGCACAGGCTGTCAGGCACGTTTCCAAATGAACGAATAATGGTACTGACCGGCTGTCAGCAGGAATTCCGGGCTGACGCTTGGGCTCCATGAATCATCGCCGCCGACGCCCATATGGAAGCCGTCGATGTTCAGCCATGTGCCCTCTTCTTCACGCAATAAGTGACGATGACTGGTATCCATCAGCTGGCGCAGACTGTAGCGGCTCAGACCAAAGTGGAAATTGCCGCGTAACTTCCATCCGGCGTAATCCAACTCGCGGGTCTCACCGCGCAGGCCGTTTTCGCTGGGGAAAACGTATGGCGTATACAACTCAGCCAGCGGCAAATCCCAGCGACCGTGTTGCGCCGCCAGACGGCGGTCGGGATAGTTTTCGTGCGGCCCTAGCCCCAGCCAGCTGACGTTCTCAGCGGTGTCCGCTAACTGACAGGTCAGGCCGATGCGTCCCGGTGACGGCACGTTTGACGCCACACGAACGTCGACACTGATATGCAACTCGCCCTGATTATTGATGCTGAAAATTTTGCGGCTCAGCAGGCGCGTTTCTTCATCGGTCATAAACCCATGAGTGGTAGTAATCACCACCCTGTCCTGCAACTGATCGGCGCTGATATTCAGCAGCCGCGATTCCAGGTGATACATTCCAGCGGCTTTCCAGCGCTCAATCCAGGCATTCGGATCAATACGGCTCACTTCACTGACGCCGATATCGTTATCGACGGGCGCGCGGACAAACTGGTCGCGCAACGCAGATAGCAGCCGCGGCGTTTCGCCATCAAACCACTGTTCAAGCTGCCCAGTTTGCTGACTGAACTGCCAGCGTTGCGCGCCGTGTGCCACAGAAATCAGATCGCCCTGCTGATCCAAAACCGGCGCAGCTGCGGGGATTCTCTCCGCCACCGGCAGGCTCAGAGGTTGTGGTAACTGCCATTGATCCCAAGCGCTGCGATGTCCGGCTTCAGACCACGCGGTCGCCTGCGGCTGATGTACAGCAACGTTCAGCCACACTTCACTTTCGGCCTGCGGGATATCACCCAGCTCTAACGTCTGTTTACCGTTTGGCGCTATATTCAGCGCCGCTTCCCCCTGTGAAATCACTTCGCCGTCATGTTCAATACGCCAGACTAACTGCTCGTTATCACTGTCGCGGAACAGATATTCACTTTGAATTTCGATCGTCAAAGGTGAGGTGCAGATCAGCGAGAACTGGAAGAATTGCTGTGCACGCTGCGCTTCGAATAAGGACGGATGCGGCGTACGATCGGCAAATACCAGACCGTTCATACAGAACTGGCGGTCATTCGGCGTGTCGCCGAAGTCGCCGCCGTAAACCTGATAACTTTTGCCCTGCGGCGAGGTTTTGGTCAGGCTCTGATCAACCCAGTCCCAGACGAAACCGCCCTGCAGACGCGGATACTGGCGGAAAGCTTGCCAGTATTTATCGAATCCCCCGAAGCTGTTGCCCATAGCATGAGCGTATTCGCAGAGGATCAGCGGGCGTGTTTCATCCGGCATGCTGATCCACTTTTTAATCGACCATTTGGGTACCGCCGGGAACGGCTGATCCTGTTCAACGCGGGAATACATCGGACAGATAATATCGGTTGCTGCGCTGTTAGCCCCCCCACCTTCGTACTGCACCGGACGGGTAGGGTCGACAGATTTGATCCAGCGATAGAGCGCGTCGTGGTTTGCGCCATGCCCTGATTCGTTGCCCAGTGACCAGATGATGATGCAGGGATGGTTGCGGTCGCGCTGAACCATGCGCGTGACGCGTTCGCTGAAAGCGTTAAACCACAGCGGGTCGTCCGACAGGCGATTCATCGGCTGCATGCCGTGGGTTTCGATATTCGCTTCATCCACCACGTACAGGCCGTATTCGTCGCACAGCTTGTACCACAGCGGATGATTCGGATAATGCGAGCAGCGCACGGCATTAAAGTTGTGCTGTTTCATCAGCACAATATCGCGACGCATGGTGGCTTCATCCATAACCTGACCGTTTTCAGGATGATGCTCGTGACGGTTGGTGCCTCGGATCAGCACTGGCTGACCGTTCACTTTCAGCAATCCGTTGCTGATTTCAACCTGACGGAAACCGACATCGCACGCTTCGGCTTCAATAAGTTGGCCTGTCGGTGAAATCAGTGAAATCACCGCGCGATATAGCGCTGGTTGTTCTGCGCTCCACAATTTCGGCCGGCTAACTGGCAGGCGCAGCGTAGTACGGTCATACACTGCACCCCGCTCATCAATAATTTCGCTGCCTAGCGGTTGCTGATGTTCTGCTACCGCTTTATCGCCCTGCCAAAGTTCGACGCGTACCTGATAATCAGTCGCAGTTTCCTGCGGCACGGCGGCACTGACCTGGACTTCCAGCTCCGCCTGCGTGAAACCGTGGAATAGATGCGTGCGCACCTGCAAGTCGGTGATTTGCTCCACCGGTTTATGCAGTAACGTGACATCTCGAAAAATGCCGCTCATGCGCCACATATCCTGATCTTCCAGATAGCTGCCGTCACTCCAGCGCAGCACCATCACAGCCAGACGGTTTTCTCCAGTGTGTAAAACATTGCTGAGATCGAATTCAGCCGGTAAACGGCTGTCCTGTGAGTAACCGACCCACTTGCCGTTACACCATAAATAGAACGCCGAATTGACGCCGTTAAACACGATGCGCGTTTGTCCGCTGCTCAGCCAGTCATGATCCACAGAAAATGTGAGCGAGTAACAACCGGTGGGGTTTTCTTCGGGTACAAACGGCGGATCCACCGGGATCGGATATTGAACATTGGTATATATTGGCGCGTCATAGCCTGCCAGCTGCCAGTTTGATGGCACCTGTAGGCGATCGGCGTCAACCAGATCCTGTTGCAACCATTGCTCAGGAACTGCCTCCGGGCGGTTAAAATAGCTGAAACCCCATTCGCCATTGAGGCAGCGGATTTTTGCTGAAGGCTGATTTTTTCTGGCTTCCTGAGCATCACGCCAACTGCTAAACGGCGGATGCGCAGGTAATCTATTGCACTGCGTCGAGGCAGGTTTCTCCCAGTCACGGCGGGCCAGAACGGTGGCCAGCGATGATAATTTATCTTCAGCAGATGGGTTCATACTCTCTTCTTGGCAAATTGTTATACGCTCACAATAATGTAAACATGCTTATCTGAAGAGAGTAAGTAAAGCGGAGGAATTCAGGAAAGGGACGCGGATCACAAATTCCGCGCCAGTCAGTGTTTACAAAGAAGGTTTACAGGGCACTAAGCTGATGCGCGATCCGGATCAGTTCCTGAGACAACGTTTCCTGTGAGACATTTTCTGCGCCTGGTCTGGCAGTGGTATGGCGCTCGACCAAAGAAGTGGGCAACAACAGGGAGCCACCGTGATGATTGTCATGATTATGCAGATTACCCAGCAGGCGATTGATGCTCTCATGCCCCAGTAGGCGAAAATCCTGTTTGATGGTGGTCAGCGGCGGGAAGAAAAAGGCACTGTCTTCAGTATCGTCATAGCCAATCACCGAAATTTGTTCCGGCACCCGCAGACCAAACTCATGCACGGCACGCAGGACACCGAGCGCCATCTGGTCATTGGCGACCAGAATGGCTGTCGGGCGCTTCGGCTGATTGAGCAGTAAAAACGCCTGCTGATAACCCGACGCCGCGCTCCAGTCGCCGTGCTGAATCGCACAGGGTGTAATATCACGCGTAGCCAGCGTGTTTAGCCAGCCTTCATAACGCAAACGCGCAGAGATAGATTCGAGCGGACCAGTCAGCACCGCGATTTGCTGATGTCCAAGCGCCAGCAAATGTTCCACCCCCTGCTCAGCCCCGCAATGCGGATCGAACAGAATTTTGAAGACGTCGGCTTCGGGATCCACATCCAGAAACAGCGCCGGCAAAGTGCCACAAAGCTGAGCTATTGCTGTCGCATCATCATTTGACAGCGGCACGTTGATCAGAATCCCATCCACCCGCTGTGACATTAGTTCGTTCACCGCCGTACGGCAGGCGGTCAGACTCAGGTTGTCGATCATCGAAATCACAACGTTGAAACCCAACTGATTCGCGCGAGTTTTCATCGCAGATGCGATTTGTGAGGGTGCGTGCAGCGCCAGTTCGGTAGTCGCCAGTCCGAGAGTGAAGCTTTTTTTGCCCGCCAGTTGCTGAGCAACACGGTTTGGGACGTAATTCAGCTCAGCCATCGCCTGTTCGACTTTATCGCGCGTTCTGACGGACACGTGCGCCGCCTGATTCAGGACGCGAGAAACGGTCTGATAGGACACACCCGCATGGCGCGCGACATCATCAAGAGTGACAGATTTTGGCTTCATGGCTTTCTACCTTCGGACCTCATGTTATGGACAGCTTAAATCACCTTCTTCACAGTGCATAATGTCATTAATTTCTTTGGTGCGCTGCTCGGTCTTCGCTTGCAGACATTGGGAATACACCATCGGCTGCGCTGAGCCGCCTTCAACGCCAGAAGATTGGAAGTCACAGTCGCTGTCGCGGAAAGCAATCCAGCTGCGCTGCGCCACTTTCAACTTCTTCTGCTGGTCAGCATTGAGTTGCGACATCTTCAGCTTATAGGCCTGATTTAACAGGGCATCGCTGTGTTTGAAGCCCTGAGCGGCGCAGATATTCATGTCAGTTTGGGTGTTGGCATTTTTGCAATCAACCTCGGCGGCGTGAGCCAGCGGGGTCAAAGCTAACAAAGTCAGCAGAACGGTAAGACGCATTTTCCTGTTTTCCTATGGAGAGCCTGTGGAGTGCCTATAAAGAGCCAGCCTGTGGAGAGTCAGGCATATGTTTGCCGGATTATAGACAATAAAAAAAGGGGCCGAAGCCCCTTTTAAGGTAATTCTCACTCTCTGATCCAAAGATCAGAATGGTTGAATTACAGACGGTCGATGGCGTTCAGTTCTTTGAATGCCAGTTCCAGGCGAGTCACCATGGAAGACTGTGCAGCACGCAGCCATACTCGTGGGTCATAGAATTTCTTGTTAGGTTTGTCCGCGCCTTCCGGGTTACCCAACTGACCTTGCAGGTAAGCTTCGTTTTTCTTGTAGAACTGCAGAATACCGTCCCAGTTAGCCCATTGGGTGTCGGTATCGATGTTCATTTTGATCACGCCGTAACCCACAGACTCTTTGATTTCAGCAGCAGTAGAACCAGAACCGCCGTGGAATACGAAGTTCAGGGAGTTGTGTGGCAGGTTGTGTTTCTTGCAAACGTACTCTTGAGAATCACGCAGGATGGTAGGAGTCAGTTTAACGTTACCTGGTTTGTACACGCCGTGAACGTTACCGAATGACGCAGCGATAGTGAAGCGCGGGCTGATGGCGTTCAGTTTTTCGTAAGCGTAATCAACGTCTTGTGGTTGAGTATACAGAGCTGATGCGTCCATATGGCTGTTATCAACGCCATCTTCTTCACCACCAGTGCAACCCAGTTCGATTTCCAGAGTCATGTCGATTTTTGCCATGCGAGCTAAGTACTTGCTGCAAATTTCGATGTTTTCTTCCAGAGATTCTTCTGACAGGTCGATCATGTGAGAAGAGAACAGTGGCTTACCGGTTTTCGCGAAATGTTTTTCGCCAGCGTCCAGCAGACCGTCAATCCATGGCAGCAGTTTCTTCGCGCAGTGGTCGGTGTGCAGGATAACTGGAACACCGTAGTGCTCAGCCATCTGGTGAACGTGGTGTGCGCCAGAGATTGCACCCAGGATTGCCGCGCCTTGTGGCACGTCAGTTTTCAGACCTTTGCCCGCGATGAACGCAGCGCCACCGTTAGAGAACTGCACGATAACTGGAGCGCGAACTTTAGCAGCAGCTTCCAGAACGGCGTTGATAGAGTCGGTGCCTACGCAGTTAACTGCTGGCAGAGCAAAGTTGTTTTCTTTAGCAATAGCGAAAACTTTCTGCACATCATCACCAGTGATGACGCCAGGTTTTACGAAATCAAAAATTTTAGACATAGTTCGGTGTCCTTTTTCGTCGGCCGTAGATGGATTTGAATCGGTTGCTATCTCGCCTGAGTTCCACTGTGCAGCCCCTCGCGCGAAATAGAAAAGTAGGCAGCCTTATGCCGCCTACTCAAGTTCATTACTTCTTAGCACGCTCTTCTAGCATCACAACAGCTGGCAGTTGTTTCCCTTCAACGAACTCAAGGAATGCGCCGCCGCCAGTGGAGATATAGGAAATTTTGTCAGCGATACCGAACAGGTCGATAGCTGCCAGAGTGTCGCCGCCGCCTGCGATGGAGAAACCTTCGCTGTCAGCAATCGCGTTCGCGACAATCTCAGTCCCTTTACGGAAGTTAGGGAACTCGAATACGCCAACCGGACCATTCCACAGAATGGTTTTCGCGTTTTTGATGATCTCGGCCAGACGATTTGCAGAAACGTCGCCCATGTCGAGAATTTGTTCGTCGTCTTTGATTTCTGAAGCTTGCTTAACGGTAGCCGTTGCAGTTTCAGAGAACTCAGTCGCTACGCGAACGTCTGTTGGAACTGGGATATCACAGGTTTCCAGCAGTTTTTTCGCGGTGTCTAACAGGTCTGGTTCGTACAGGGATTTGCCCACGTTGTTGCCTTGCGCGGCAACGAAGGTGTTAGCAATACCACCACCTACGATCAGCTGATCAGCGATTTTAGACAGGGATTCCAGCACAGTCAGCTTGGTAGAAACCTTAGAACCACCCACGATAGCAACCATTGGGCGAGCTGGATTACCCAGCGCTTTGCCCAGTGCTTCCAGCTCAGCAGACAGCAGTGGACCTGCACAAGCTACTGGTGCGAATTTACCCACACCGTGAGTAGATGCCTGCGCGCGGTGCGCAGTACCGAATGCGTCCATCACATAGATGTCACACAGGGCAGCGTATTTTTTAGATAAGGTTTCGTCGTCTTTCTTTTCGCCTTTGTTAAAGCGAACGTTTTCCAGAACAACCAGCTCACCTTCAGCAACATCAACGCCGTCCAGATAATCTTTAGCCAGACGAACAGGAGAAGACAACTTATCTTTCAGGTAGTTAACTACTGGCAGCAGAGAAAACTCTTCGTTGTACTCGCCTTCAGTCGGACGACCAAGATGCGAAGTTACCATCACGCGAGCGCCTTGTTTCAGGGCGGCTTCGATAGTAGGCAAAGAAGCACGGATACGGGCATCAGACGTCACTTTGCCGTCTTTTACTGGTACGTTCAGGTCTGAACGGATCAGTACGCGTTTACCCGCTAAATCCAGATCGCTCATCTTAATTACAGACATGGTGAATCCTCTCGTTGATTCTCTTTAAAGTTGCTTGAGGGCAATTCCAGCAACAAGCTGGGAGTGCCGTACTAGAAACCGCTAGCGGACATTGCCAATGTTGTATCCAACATTCGGTTAGCAAAACCCCACTCATTGTCGCACCAGACAAGTGTCTTAATCAGGTGCTGACCACTGACCCGCGTTTGGGTGCCATCCACGATGGCACTGTGTGGATCATGGTTAAAATCTGTCGAGACTAATGGTAGTTCGGTATAGTCAACTATACCACGAAAAGCACCATGTGCGGCCTTTTGCAGCAGCTGGTTGACCTCTTCGACCGCCACACTTCCCTCGACAAAAACGCTTAAATCTATTGCCGTCACGTTGATGGTCGGCACGCGAACTGAGATAGCTTCGAAGCGATCGCAGAACTTCGGCATGATGCGCGTGATACCAGCAGCAAGTTTAGTATCTACTGGGATAATTGACTGACTTGCTGCGCGGGTGCGACGTAAATCGGCATGGTAAGAGTCAATGACCGGCTGGTCATTCATCGACGCATGGATGGTGGTTACGGTGCCGGACTCAATGCCATAAGCATCGTCCAACAGCTTGATAATTGGGATAATACAGTTGGTAGTGCAGGAAGCATTGGAGACAATACGGTGCTGGCGTTCAAGCAGTTGGTGGTTGACGCCATAGACCACGGTGGCATCAAGATCGTGTCCGCCTGGGTGGGCGAAGAGGATTTTCTTGGCACCGGCTTTGAGCTGAATCTCGCCATCCTCACGGCTGCCGTAGACGCCGGTGCAATCCAGCACCACATCAACGCTCAGTTCACCCCACGGCAGCTTGGCTGCATCGGGTTGGTGTAACAGGCGGATGCTGTCATCGCCCACGTAGAGCTGTTCGCCTTCCTGTCTGACATCCCATGGGAAACGCCCGTGGCTGGAATCGTACTTCAACAGGTGAGCCATGCCTTCTGGGCTGGCAAGTTCATTAATAGCGACAACGCTAATTTCTGCCCGACGCCCGGATTCATATAACGCGCGCAATACGCTACGGCCGATGCGACCAAAGCCATTAATTGCAATACGTATTGGCATACTTCTCCCTGTTACACGGTTGTTACCTAATGGTGGTAACCCTATAGTAATGCAGTGCGCAGTAACGGTGAATCATTCTCAACAACGTTTCTGCATGCCGGGACGGCGTTTCGCTATTATTGTAAAAACACGTTAACCACTCAGCGGCGACGTTAACCACTAACTTTGCAACTGAAACGGTTCAGCAGAGCATAAACGAAAGCGTATGCAAAAGGAATAATCCGCCCGATTTCGGCGCATTTCCTGAAGCGATCGCTGAAAAAATCGCCACAGCCAAGCCCTTCGCTCCCCGCTTTAACGTTTACATCGTATTTACGTCAGCCTTTTTATCATTCAACGGACAACATTAAATACTGATTAGGGAATTTGAGTGTAGCCGAGGCGGCGGCCACGCAGTTTGACCTACGTCATTGCTAACGAGAACTGCGAGCCGGGTCATACTCTTTCATTGCAAACCCGCCATAAAAAAGGCATCCCGAAGGATGCCTTTTGGCTCGGTCTTTTAGCGAATTACTTCAGCAAAGATTGAGCCTGAGCTACGACGTTGTCGACAGTGAAGCCGAACTCTTTGAACAGCAGATCAGCTGGTGCAGACTCGCCGAAGCTGTGCATACCCACGATAGCGCCGTTCAGGCCAACGTATTTGAACCAGTAGTCAGCGATACCCGCCTCTACTGCTACGCGAGCAGTAACGGCTTTCGGCAGTACAGATTCACGGTAAGCCGCGTCCTGCTTGTCGAAGGCGTCGGTAGAAGGCATAGACACTACGCGCACTTTGGTGCCCGCAGCGGCCAGCTTGTCAGCGGCTTCTACGGTGATGCCCACTTCTGAACCGGTCGCGATCAGAATCACGTCTGGCGTGCCTTCGCTGTCTTTCAGCACGTAACCACCGCGCGCCACGTTTGCCAATTGCTCGGCAGTACGCGGTTGCTGGGTCAGGTTCTGACGAGAGAAGATCAGAGTAACCGGGCCATCGTTGCGCTCGATAGCGTATTTCCAGGCTACGGCAGATTCAACCTGATCCGCTGGACGCCAGGTGCTCATGTTTGGCGTAACGCGCAGGCTGGCAATTTGCTCAACCGGCTGGTGCGTTGGGCCATCTTCGCCCAGACCGATAGAGTCGTGGGTGTAGACGAACACGTTACGGATCTTCATCAGTGCCGCCATACGCACCGCGTTACGGGCATATTCAACGAACATCAGGAAGGTCGCAGAGTACGGCAGGAAACCGCCGTGCAGAGCGATACCGTTGGTGATTGCGGTCATGCCGAATTCGCGCACGCCGTAGTGAATATAGTTACCCGCCTGATCGTCGCCGATAGACTTAGAACCAGACCACATGGTCAGGTTGCTTGGCGCGAGGTCAGCAGAGCCGCCGAGGAATTCTGGCAGCACTTTACCGAAAGCTTCCAGCGCGTTTTGTGACGCTTTGCGGCTTGCGATGTTGGCAGGGTTAGCCTGCAACTGCTCGATGAATTTCTGTGCTTCAGTTTCCCAGTTAGCTGGCAGTTCACCCTTGATACGGCGTTTGAACTCTTTTGCCAGTTCTGGGTAAGCTTTCGCGTACGCGTCGAACTTAGCGTCCCACGCGGCTTCTTTCGCTTTACCGGCTTCTTTAGCATCCCACTGAGCATAAATGTCCTGTGGAATTTCGAAGGCGGCGTATTTCCAGCCCAGCGCTTCGCGCGTTGCAGCCACTTCCGCAGCACCCAGCGCAGCACCGTGCACGTCGTGGGTACCGGCTTTGTTCGGTGAACCGAAACCGATAATGGTTTTGCACATCAGCAGGGATGGCTTGTCGGTTACTTTGTGGGATTCTTCAATAGCCGCTTTGATGGAGTCTGGGTTATGACCATCAACACCACGCACTACGTGCCAGCCGTAAGACTCGAAACGTTTAGCAGTGTCATCAGTGAACCAGCCTTCAACGTGGCCATCGATGGAGATGCCGTTGTCATCATAGAACGCGGTCAGTTTGCCGAGTTTCATGGTTCCAGCCAGTGAACAGGCTTCGTGCGAGATGCCTTCCATCATACAACCGTCGCCCAGGAAGGCGTAGGTGTGGTGGTCAACGATGTCGTGACCCGGCTTGTTAAACTGCGCGCCCAGCGTGCGTTCTGCAATGGCGAAACCGACTGCGTTTGCAATCCCCTGCCCCAGCGGGCCGGTGGTGGTCTCAACGCCTGGGGTGTAGCCGTATTCTGGGTGGCCCGGGGTTTTAGAGTGCAGCTGACGGAAGTTTTCCAGCTCGCCGATTGGCAGGTCGTAGCCAGTGAGGTGCAACAGGCTGTAAATCAGCATAGAACCGTGACCGTTAGACAGCACGAAGCGGTCGCGGTCAGCCCAGTGTGGGTTAGTTGGGTTGTGGTTCAGGTAGTCACGCCACAGGACTTCGGCAATATCAGCCATGCCCATAGGGGCGCCAGGGTGGCCGGAATTCGCTTTCTGCACGGCGTCCATACTCAATGCACGGATAGCGTTCGCAAGCTCTTTACGAGAGGACATGTTCTACTCCAGGTCGGATTAAAAAAGCAGTCAAGAAAGTCATTTTCTCAGACTAGGCATTAAAACGGCAATCTCTATTAACACGCGTGATGAACTTCACAAAAAAGACTTTTAGATCAGTGCAATTTTTAGGATATCAACTATAGAACGGCAAGCCCTAAAAGCCTAATTTACCGCTATCCTTATCGTTAAGGTCTTTTTTAAGGCTTTTTCTTTGCTTCTGATTGTTACTTTTGGGAACCAAAACTGATGAAAATGACTCCTGCGCTGTTGAGCCTAAGCCTTGCGACCCTGCTGGCTGGCTGCGCCAATCTGAATACCGACACCCTGATGCAGTCCGGCTCTCAGGCTTATCAGGCTGCCACCTTGTCTGACGCTGATGTTAAAACCCTCAGCGTGCAGTCTTGCGAAGAGATGGACAAGAAAGCCCAAATCGCGCCAGACAATAGCGAATACGCTCAACGCCTGAAGAAAATTTCTGCCGCGCTGGGTGACAACATCAACGGCACGCCCGCCAACTATAAGGTTTACCTGACCAAAGACGTCAACGCCTGGGCCATGGCCAACGGCTGTATTCGCGTTTATAGCGGCCTGATGGACATGATGAATGACAACGAAGTAGAAGGCGTGCTGGGCCACGAAATGGGCCACGTCGCCCTCGGCCATACCCGCAAAGCGATGCAGGTTGCCTACGGTGCCACCGCCGCGCGCTCCGCGGCTTCGTCACTGGGCGGCATCAGCGCCACGCTGTCACAGTCACAACTCGCCGATCTGGGTGAAAAATATGTCAACGCCCAGTTCTCGCAAAAGCAAGAATCAGAAGCGGATGACTACTCCTTCGACTTATTGAAGAAACGCGGCATCGACCCGACTGGCCTCGCCACCAGCTTCGAAAAACTGGCAAAAATGGAACAAGGCAGCAGCATTGGCTGGTTTGACGACCACCCTTCTTCCGAAGCTCGCGCCAAGCACATTCGCGAACGCATTGCTGCCGGACAGTAACGCCTCACAACAACTCTGCACTAAAAGCACAAAGGCGCGGTGTGATCCGCGCCTTTGGCTTTCCAACCTGTTGATTTCCCGCCACTCAGTGACGCGATCAGGCTGATATCTACATTACTGGCTTTATCTTATGCTGGGATAAAAATACCCGCCCAGAAGCACAAGTTAAGCACGATACCGGTAATGATAACCGCAACCACTGGCGCTGCAATTTTCAATACTGGGCGACCCAAGGCTTCGTTGAGGAAGTAAATCGCGGTGGTCATGGTGAAACCGGTGTAACCCGCCATTTTAATCGAGGCGAAGATAGCACCAATCAGCAGCGCGTATTCCATCAGCAAGTTCATGGCATTACGAATGTTGTCAGACGCATTACGCACCGACGGGAAACGCCCCATCCATTTACCAATTGAACGCAGCAGCAGCACTTCTAAGCTGATCACAATTGCGCCCAGCAGTGCAGCTAACCACGGGTTCGGCACCAAATAACCCACCACGAAGACGAAGGTGAAACCGGCTACGGCGTAGACCCCGGTCGCCAGCGCCGTGGTGGCAATCATTGGCACGAAGCCCAAGCCGCGCATGAATTCAGCCAGTGCTGCCTGATGGATAAGGCTCGCAGAGTCCGCCGGAGACACGCCCGGCGCATAGGCTTTTGCCAAGGTGTAAATCGACACTTCGCTGCCGCCGAACAGCTTCATGCTGGCCACCGCAGAGATCAGTGCACCGACAATCGCGATGAGCGGCAAGTTCTTAATAATGCGCGAGGTTCGCTCTTCGAACATCGACTCGCCACCACCGCCGAGGTGTGCTTTGGCCTTGATATCTTTGTAAATCGCGATGCCAATCAGCAAAATCATACCGACGAAAATCTCGATAGATTCTGGAGAGAGCGGCGTGAATCGCACGACAAGCAGGCGAGTCAGCAGCACTAGCAGCGCCGCGATAGCGCCCGACTTCCAGCCAAACTGATAGAAAATAGCCACCAGCGGGAAGAGTGCAAACGCGGAGATAACGGGCGAACTCAGCTCGCCCAGCGAACCAATAAAGTTAACCGGCAGCGAGGTCAGCACGCTGTTTACCGCAGGCAGGCTGGTGAACACCAACACGCCCCAGATAGCCCCTAAGCCGAAGGCCAGATAGGCGTTAATCGCCAGCACGCCGATGATATCGGTGGAGAGGAACAGCAACCATGAGTTAAGCAGGCCGGTCGACAAGGTGAAGGAAATCCCCACCGACGCGATAAAGCCCACGCTCAGACCAAATGCAATACTGCCCGCCTCACGGCGGCTCATATTACCTTCTACCAGTTGCGGAAGAATTGGTCGGATACCGTCATGAAACACTGCAACCGATTTGTGCGCCAGTAAGGCGGTCATCCCGGTTAATAACGCCACCACAACAATGTGTACGTATTCCATAGTGGTTATCTCACGATTAACGTAACTGGGTGATCAACAGTGGGATTGCGTGTTCCACGTGCTCGACCGACAGACCGAAAGCCACTTTGCCTTCAGCAATGAATTTCGCAACCTGATCGGCTTTCGCCTGAATACCCGGCTTAGCAATGGTGGCACTTTTGTTGTACCCGATGATGGCGATGGCCATCGACAGTGCTGCGCCCGCGCCGGTGTTACAGGCGCCAATGTAGTAATCCAGCTCGCCTTTTTTCACTTTTGAGGCGGCTTCCATATCACTTAAAATGTGACATTCGAATTCGCCGGGTGCTGTGGCTTCTACCAGTTTTTGAATCTGCTCGCGCTGTAGTCCTGCAATACCAATTTTTTTCATTTTATTTACCTTAATGCTCAGAGTGCGCCGGCACGACCAAAGAAAGTCGCCGGATTATCGCGAAGTAAAGTGTCAACCTGACGCTGAGTAATGCCCGCGCCGAGTAACATGGGAACAAAAGTATCAACCAAATAACTAAAGCCACTGCCGCCATTGGCTTGCAGATGAGAACGACGCGTGATGTCCATCGACAACATGATTTTGTCGCAGAATCCGCGTTCAATCAGCGCGTGCAGCATTTCGACCCGACGGGTGTCCGGGAAGTAGCTGTTTTTACCGATTGTGTCGAACTGTACATAAACGCCTTTGTCGAGCATACGGAAAATTTGGTCCAGATCGTCTTTCAGATCACAGTGACCAATCACCACATTCTCTAACGCAACGCCATGATTTTCCAGCATCACGACCTGCTCCGGCCCCATGGTACTGAAGCTGGTATGGGTTGAAATCGGCAAACCTGTTGCATGATGAGCCAGCGCCGCAGCGTGGAACATTTTGGCCTCATCATCGGTGATCAGGTTTTCGCTGGTGCCGATTTCGGCGATGACACAAGGCTTAAGCGCAGTGCCATCGATACCGTTTTCAATCTCACCAATCATTTCTGCCGCTAACTGCTGGGCGCTGGTATTACGCACGTGGCCCGGATAGAAGCTGTCGGTGTAATAACCCGTTGAAGCCAAAACGTTAATGCCGGTATCGCGCATTAAATCCAACATAAACTGAGCATTGCGCCCCATATAGCGGTTGGTCACTTCGACAATATTGAGCACGCCTTTGCTCACCAGAGTGCGCATCTCGGCGCACAGAGGTTCGTACTGATCTAAACGGCAGTCGATATTGTCCTTAAAACCGGACAAATCGATATGCAAATGCTCGTGAGCATAGGTATATCCCAGTGGATTGATCATGGTTTTTTCTCCGGTGTTGGCGAAGTACTCGTCGTGGTTTTAAGCGACAATAAAGGCAAGAAAGAGCGACCGTTTTGCGGCGGTTCAGCGCCGAAAAAGTCACAGGCGCTAGCGCCTACGTCTGAAAGCGTAGTGCGCCAGCCCAGCTCAACCGGCGGTAATCCATGTTGATAGACCAACAAGGGAACCTGCTCACGGGTATGGCGGCTATGGCCAATCGTTGGGTCATTGCCGTGATCGGCAATCACCACCAGTAAGTCTTCAGGCTGCATGGCGTCAATAAACTGCGCCAGCGACTTATCGACGACTTGCAGACGATCGGCGTAACGCTCCACGTCTTCTGCATGCCCTGCCAAATCCGTTTCCTGAATGTTAGTACAAATAAAAGCGTCGCCCGACTGGCTGATTTCTTGCAGCGTGATGTCGAGAATGGTTTGCGAGTCAACCAGTTGCATGTAACTCGTACCATGCTCATTGGAGACAATGTCCGCCACTTTGCCCACCAGCACCGTTTTGATACCTGCATCGTGCAATTTCGCCGGAGCCTGAGTCTTTTCGTCAACGCCGTAACCCAAATGGGCCACCTGAAAGTTTTTGCGATACAAACCGGAACGCGGCGCGTTGATGCCAATGTATTTACCATCGCGCACTTCGGCAGCATCGCGAATCGAGCTGCTATCCTCGATTTCACCGCCGAAAGCAATCACCCGCCCGACTTTGACACAGGCGCGAACGCAGCGGCCAATGTCCAGCGTTTGCGCGAAGCTGACCTGCGACAAATTGGCGCTGATGTTATAAACCTGACCTACATCGGCTTCCAGATTGTCGCCAATTGCCACCGCGTTGTTCACCCACAGGTAGCTTAAATCGTTGAGAACAATACGTTCTGTCACAAAACCTTTCAACCGCAATGCCTGTTCGACTTCATCAATCACCGCCGAGAACGGCATGGTCAACGGCGGCAATGGCAGCGTGCCCATGATCTCCTGATGGCCGACGAAGGTGTCTCCGCCCTCGTGCTGCAAGCCGATACGGCCAAAAGTCGCGGTGTCAGAAGGGGTCATACAACCCACCGGATAGCCCAGCGCATTCATCAAACCCATACTGCGCATCACGGGTAAATTCAGTTCAGGCAGGCGTTCAAGGATATGACCACAGGTGTTAGCACCGATATCCTGCGGGCGAACGTCTGGCACATCGGGCATCTCACCGATACCGAAACTGTCGATCACCAAAACAATATATTTACTCATTTCGCCTCCGCCTTAATGGAATTACCCACACTGTCGTACAGGCCGATTAACACCGGCTTTCCGGTTGAAACGCCGCTGATCAATGCCACATCGCTACGGGTGACAAACACTTGGGTTCGAAAACACATCACCACTGCGCTGCCGATAGGGTGTGACTCGGTAAGCTGTAAGCAGTAGTCGATGCTGGTCATGTCCGGTGCGATAACGCGGTCGCGGCGGCGGTCATCCCCGTCAATGACTAGCGCATTCTCCAGATTGCCACGGCGGTAATATCCGCCGCCAAAGCAGTAAGCGCGCCCTTCGTACTGATGCGATACCTCGGTGAGATACAGCATGGCAATTTTTTCCTGACAGGTGCCGCGCTGGTTAGCTGGCGTCGTGCCGGTTAAGGCGTGGCCCGGCTCGGCGTGAGTGACGCCCAACTGTGCCAACTCGGCAAAGGTTTCACAGCTCGAGGCACTCGGGGCGTTGACGTGGATGACGTCCACGCCCTGCTCGACCAAAATGTCGCGAGCCGACAGCAGAGTGTCCATGTTGGCGGTGCGCACGGTGCGCTGCTGTTTAGGGTCATACTGCATGCACGGAAAGTGCGTCACACCGGCGATGCTCACGCCCGCCAGCGTATTTATTTGCGCCACAACCTTCGGCAGCTCGCTAAGTGCAAAACCGCCCTCTTGGCCGCTATACAAAGCGTCACCGGCATGAGTAACCTTTAAGAGCAACGGCTGCACAATCCCGGCCTCAAGGGCCGCGGCAGAAATACTGCGGGCTTTCTCCAGCGAAAATACCGTTACCACCTCCGGGCGATGGCGTAGCACTTCGGCAATCATGCTTTCCGGCGGCTGAACCAGATGCCCCACGTGAGAAACCGGAATGCCGTGGCGCATTAGCTGGCGTGCTTCTTTAAAATCCACCGCCACAATGCCGGTAAAACCACTTTCAATCAGCAAACGGCACAGATGCGGATTGCGCCCGACCTGCTTGCTCATCGCATAGAGCGTAATGCCTAAACGCTTTGCCTCGGCCAGCAAAAGTCGGGCATTACTGAGCATCTGATCGACATCAATCACACAGGTATCCGGTGCAATTTCGCCTTTGCGCCACAGCGCGACGGCGGCGTCGATGAGAGCTGGATTCTGTTTTTCCAAAGCGTGTAAAAACATGAGTTGGCTTTCCCTTTCTGCTTACAGTCTAAATAATCATTTTTTTGAATATTTAAATCGTGAAAAATAGCGACAACTTGTCAGTGCCACTCGCTTAGCGGTTCTGATACAAACCCGCAATGTTCACCAGCAGGTAACCCACTTCATGCTCCGGCACATTCAATGGAAAATGGCCCATTACGTCCTGATGGATAACGGCTATCTGGTTGAATTCTTCCAGACTTTCCAGCTCGGCGCGCAGTTCGTCATCAATGCCCTGAATCTCTTCACCACGACGCGCACGCATCACGGCGTTAGCCAGGTGGGTCAGTGCCAAAATCCCCTGCTCGGTTCTCACCGGCAACTGCCAGTGACGCTCCAGACGCAATGTGACTAATCTCATTGCCTGATGAATGTCTTCATCAATCACCCCGGCCTCGGCCAGAATAGCGAGTCTTGTTTCCATAACTTCCTCTTTGTGTATAGCACCTAAGCGCCTGTAGTCTAAAAACTAATAACGAGGTTCGATCTCGCCTCGTTCAACGGCCTGCTGATGATTCAACAGGGCAAAAGTGTCCACCAGGGTGGTGAGCAATCGCAGGATCGGCGCATTGTCTTTTCGCACCAAAATCACCGCCTCCGACGCCTGCTGATAACGCGGATCGCCGGTCAGCGGGTGGGCTTCCAGCATCGGATTCGGCTGGGCATTGCTGACGTTCCAAATCGCGGCATCAATCATGTTGTTTTCAATATGGCGCAAACATTCGCTATAAGGCGTCTCGACCCACTCCACCTCTTTGCCAGCAAAAGCGATATCATTCAGCAGCCGCTGGTCAGGGGAGCTTGGGTCAAAGCCTACGCGGCGAATTTCGCCCGATGCCCCTTGGCGGCAAATCAACTGGTGGCCATCGACATATGAACGCGGACCAAGATTCACCGCCGTCACCACTTTGCCTTGCTCGATGTAACTGTCAGCCGCCAGACGGGACACCACGGCGATATCATAAATACCTTCGATCAGGCAGTTGATACGCACTTCGGCGCCGCGCATATGGGCAAAAAACAGCGGCAAAGTGGTGAATTGCGATCTCAGGCCACTGGCCAGCCCTTCATATAATTTGGTGTACGGCAACGGCATGGCGCAAACCAGATTGCCTAAATCCGCCTGTTGCAGCAGCTTGGACATATCCAGTTCTTTCAAAATGGTGCCGTTACGCCCGCGACGCTCAAGCTTGATTGAATCGTTCGCTTCCAGGGTTTTCAGCGCGTTCTGCACCACTCCGACTGATAGCGAGAATTCATCCGACATCTCATCAATGGTTCTAAGACGCTCGCCTCCTTTCATAACCAGCAAATATCTGGCGAGGCTAACGAGGGCAATACCTTCTTTCTTGATGAATGTCATACTCATTTTGGCAATTTCCGCGACGCACTAGAGAAGGTCGAAAATAACATAAAAATCTTCAACAATTTGATGATTTAAATATTCATTTATTTGAAGGTATTAATCAAAGAGGAAAAACTTATAGTGAGGCGAAGATCACAAAGAAAAAAAGCCCGGTAAAGACCGGGCTTCAAAACAGCTTATTTTGCAATAGCTTAGCTTTCTAGCTTAAACAATTACGCTTTTTTAGAAGCCTGTACGTGCAACATTTCTAACGCCAAAGTGGCGGCAGCCAGCGCGGTGATTTCCGACTGGTCATAAGCGGGGGCAATCTCAACGATGTCCATGCCGACGATATCCAGATCCAAATCTTTCAGGCCGCGAACCAGTTTCAGCGCGCGATCTGAGGTCAGGCCGCCAATCACCGGGGTGCCGGTGCCTGGAGCATGTGCCGGATCCAGACAGTCGATGTCGAAGCTCAGGTACACCGGCAGATCGCCAACGATCTGCTTAACCTGCGCCAGAATGTCGTCAACGGTGCGATCGTTAACCTGCGCGGCGTCAAGCACGGTGAAGCCCAGATCCTTGTCGAACTCAGTACGAATACCGATCTGCACCGAGTGGTTTGGATCGATCAGACCTTCGTTCGGCGCATGGAAGAACATGGTGCCGTGGTCGAATTTGCTGCCGTTAGAGTAGGTGTCGGTGTGGGCATCGAAATGCACCAACGCCATTTTACCAAAGTGCTTCGCGTGGGCGCGCAGCAGTGGCAGAGTCACGAAGTGGTCGCCACCGAAAGAGAGCATGCGTTTGCCGGAGGCCAGCACTTTTTCAGCGTGCTGTTGCAGCTTGTCGGTCAGGTCCTGTGCGTCGCCAAAGTTGAACACCACGTCGCCGCAGTCGATCACTTTCAGACGGTCGCGCAGGTCGAAATCCCACGGCCAGCGTTTGCCTTCCCACGCCAGATTCACAGATACCTGACGAATTGCCGCCGGGCCAAGACGTGCGCCAGAACGGCCAGAAGTCGCCATGTCGAAAGGAATGCCGGTGATAACCCAATCAGCATCAGCTTCATAAGGTTGAAAATTCAGTGGGAAGCGCAGGAAACCAAACGCGTTGGAAACCAGGGAGTTATCAGGTTGATGACCTAAAGTGCTCATTAAACGATCCTCTTTTGCTACGCCGCAGGGCGGCAGCCATGACGGAGTGGTGAAGTATAGATGAAAAAAAATCCCCACCGCGTCGTTTACCCGACGAGGAAGGGATCTTCAGAGTCAATATGTCTTGCTAATGGCGCGGATTTTACCCTATTCCGGCTTACCTTCAAGCCGGAATATCAGCCGCCTTACTCGTCTTCTTCCAGATAGGTGTAACCGTACAGGCCGGATTCAAACTCTTCGACGAACTGCGCCTGAAGAGCCTCATCCAGATCGGTTTCTTTCACCTGATCGCGGAAGCGGGCGAGCAGCACATTAGGGTCCAGCTGCACGTATTCCAGCATGTCAGCCACGGTATCGCCGTCGTCCGACTGCTGAACTTCAATGCTGCCATCAGGGAAGACAAACACGTCAACCGCGGCGGTGTCGCCGAACAGGTTGTGCATGTTACCCAAGATTTCCTGATAAGCGCCGACCATGAAGAAGCCCAGCACTGGCGGGTTCTCTGGATCATACGGCGGCATTGGCATGGTGGTCGCCACGCCGTCACCGTCGATGTAATGGTCGATGGTGCCGTCGGAGTCACAGGTGATGTCCAGCAGCACCGCGCGGCCTACCGGCGGTTTATCCAACCCTTCCAGTGGCAGAACCGGGAACAGCTGATCGATACCCCACGCGTCCGGCATTGACTGGAACAGCGAGAAGTTGACGTACAGCTTGTCCGCCATGCGCTCTTGCAGCTCATCAATGATCGGGCGGTGCGCGCGGTTGCTCGGATCCAGCTGATCCTGAATCATATTGCAAATATTCAGATAGATATCTTCAGCCCAGGCGCGCTGAGTCAGATCCAAAATCCCGTGCGCGTACTGGCTATGGACGTCGTGCAGGTCCATCTGGCTGTCGTGCAGCCATTCGCGCAGAGAGCGGCGATTTTCCGGATCATGCATTTCATTCCACGTGTCCCACATGCTGCTCAGAGCGCGCGGCGCGTCGTCACCCGGCGCTACCGGATCACGGAACTCGTTGCGCTCAACGCCAATCACGTTGGACACCAGCACGGTGTGGTGCGCAGTCACGGCGCGGCCAGACTCAGTGATCACCGTCGGGTGCGGCAGGCCGTGCTCATTACAGGCGTCGCCGATACCCCAAATCACGTTGTTAGCGTATTCGTTCAGGCCATAGTTGACCGAGCAATCTGACTGGGAGCGCGTCCCTTCATAGTCCACGCCGAGGCCGCCGCCCACGTCGAAGCATTGAATGTTCACGCCAAGCTTGTGCAGCTCGACGTAGAAGCGGGCAGATTCACGTACGCCAGTGGAGATATCACGGATGTTCGCCAGCTGGGAACCCAAATGGAAGTGCAGCAGTTGCAGGCTTTCCAGACGCCCAGCCTCACGAAGCATTTCAACCAGTTGCAGAACCTGCGAGGCCGCCAAACCGAATTTAGACTTCTCGCCGCCGCTCGACTGCCATTTGCCGGAACCCTGGGAGGAAAGACGCGCGCGCACGCCAAGACGTGGGATCACGTTCAGGCGCTCAGCCTCTTCCAGCACCAGCTTAATCTCAGTCATCTTTTCGATAACCAAGTAAACCTTGTGGCCCAGCTTCTCGCCAATCAGCGCCAGACGAATGTATTCGCGGTCTTTATAGCCGTTACAAACAATCACCGAACGGGTCATGCCTGCGTGGGCCAGAACGGCCATCAGCTCGGCTTTAGAACCGGCTTCCAGACCCAGCGGCTCACCGGATTCAACCAGTGATTCAATGACGCGGCGGTGCTGGTTGACCTTAATCGGATAAACCAGGAAGTAATCACCCTCATAGCCGAAGGACTGACGGGCGCGTTTGAACGCGGCGTTAATCGAGCGCAGACGGTGCTGTAAAATTTGTGGGAAACAGAACAGCGCTGGCAGACGTTGGCCGTCCTGCTCGCGCATATCTTTTACTAGCTTCGCCAAATCCACGCGGGCAGACGGAACATCTGGATCCGGGCAGACGCTGATGTGGCCCAGTTCGTTGACGTCATAATAATTGTTACCCCAATAGGCAACGTTGTAGGTGCGCAGCATTTTGCTGGCATCACGATCGTTCACGGCAACCTCCTGCATGGAGCGCAAAGAAACAGAATCGCCCGCATGTGACGGACGGTGGGACTGGATGTCATCAGACATAAGTAAATCCTCTTGTAACACTGACCACATCGCCAGCCACTATCGCAGTAACAACAAGTGAGAACAACCCAAACAGCGGGCTTTGCGACAGGAGAAAACCCTGCAAAGCCGCGTTCGCAAACTGTTTATCACTCATATGATTATAGAATTCTTTTGCTTGTAAACATGATGCCGGACTCCGGTGAACGAGCCAGAACCCACCCATAGGGCTATCGCCCCTCAATGGCGGGCTACGTCAGTTTTAACGGGAGAAAAGATATTAACCGGCCCGATGTCGCTGAGTAGCGCTCAGAAATGTTGGACTGAGCTGTCTATAGTCAGGCTGTCTAAACGCTGCCGAATGACGGACCAGCTGTTTATAACATCGGATAGATGACAGAAATTTTTCAGAAAGGAGTGCTGCAGCAATTAAACCGGCCTGCAGGGGATGCTGTAGAAATGTTACAAACGGTAAAAAGTGGGTCATTAATCTAACCACCTCCACACGTGCCACGCATCACCGGCGGGCAGTCTTGCTGAGAAACAGTAAACACTGGAATACGCTGGATGAATGAAACATTCAGTGCGCGGGCCGTTATACCGACAACCCGCTGTAATTGCAAAATGAAATTGCGCAGAGGATTGTTTCGATCCGTGAATGTCACGCTAAAGCCGCACATAATGGCTACTTCTATCACAAAAATGACTGGCTTTTGTAACAGCTGCTATCCTAAAATAGCCGTCCAGATGTTAATCCGTCTATATCCTTCTTATGGATTATTCTTACACGATGTTGTGGATTAACTGTCAAACTGCTGAAGGTCTTTGCCTTGTGGGGACGTGCAGGATGCATTCGACGATATAAGAGCCGGACTCTTTATCTGCCGTGTTCCCATCGCTATGCAGTGATTTCTAACCCGTCGTATGAAGGTAAAGAAGATAATGGCTAAACACCTCTTTACGTCCGAATCTGTTTCAGAAGGACATCCAGATAAAATCGCAGACCAAATCTCCGATGCCGTCCTCGACGCGATTTTAGAGCAAGATCCAAAAGCACGCGTGGCGTGTGAGACTTACGTTAAAACCGGCATGGTATTAGTAGGTGGCGAAATCACCACCAGCGCCTGGGTAGACGTAGAAGAAATTACCCGTCAGACCATCCGTGAGATTGGTTACGTCAATTCAGAAATGGGCTTTGACGCCAACTCTTGCGCCGTTCTCAGCGCTATCGGTAAGCAATCTCCTGATATTAATCAGGGTGTTGACCGTTCTGATCCGCTGGAACAGGGCGCAGGCGACCAGGGTCTGATGTTTGGTTATGCGACCAATGAAACCGACGTTCTGATGCCTGCACCCGTGACTTATGCACACCGTCTGGTTCAGCGTCAGGCTGAAGTTCGCAAATCTGGCACGCTGCCATGGCTGCGCCCGGATGCGAAAAGCCAGGTCACTTTCCAGTATGACGAAGGCAAAATCGTCGGTATCGACGCCGTTGTACTGTCGACTCAGCACTCTGAAGACATCGCGCTGAAAGACCTGCAAGAAGCCGTGATGGAAGAGATCATCAAGCCCGTTCTGCCAGCAGAATGGCTGAACGCCAGCACTAAATATCACATCAACCCAACAGGCCGCTTTGTTATCGGTGGACCAATGGGCGACTGTGGTCTGACTGGCCGTAAAATCATCGTTGATACCTACGGCGGCATGGCGCGTCACGGCGGCGGTGCGTTCTCTGGTAAAGACCCGTCTAAAGTTGACCGTTCTGCGGCCTACGCTGCGCGCTACGTGGCGAAAAACATCGTGGCAGCGGGCCTGGCAGACCGTTGTGAGATCCAAGTTTCTTACGCTATCGGCGTAGCAGAACCTACCTCAATCATGGTTGAAACCTTCGGTACCGGTAAAGTTTCCAACGAGCAGTTAACGCTGCTGGTGCGTGAATTCTTCGACCTGCGCCCATACGGTTTGATCCAGATGATGGACCTGCTGCACCCAATCTATAAAGAAACTGCAGCCTACGGCCACTTTGGCCGCGAGCACTTCCCTTGGGAAAAAACTGACAAGGCAGCGCAACTGCGCGAAGCCGCCAACCTGTAATCGCTTTTCATTACAGAGTGCAAATAGCCCGGTGTTAACGCATCGGGCTTTTTTATGCCTGAATTTTCATCGCCCCCTGCCGGTTACCCTGCGCCGTAAACTAAGCGCACTAAGCATTAGCGACTACACTAAAAAGCGGATACCGGGGTGGTAAACGAAAAAATCATTAAAATGGAAGCGATTACAAAGTATATTTTCTTTACAATCATACGATTAGGGATAAAATCAGTGACTTATAAGTCAATACTGATTGATTAAAGTCAAAGAATTCCGTATTACTCTTCAACGCAAACCCTTTCCCCGGCATGGCTCCTCGCAAAAGCTTTACGAACCTGATATGCAATTGATTCGATAAGTGTAAACGATTACAACGCTGTGATCCGGCTCACTTTATGCGTGGGCAAGGGTAAATAACATAACAAGCTAAGCATTATTGCTATCTTTCGGAGGCAGTATGAGTAACTCAACGTCTAGCAAAGGAAAACGCTCGAATAAAAGCGTGACCTTCTTTGTCTGTTTTCTCGCTGCACTAGCGGGGCTGCTGTTCGGCCTTGATATCGGGGTCATCGCTGGCGCTCTTCCCTTCATCAGTCATGAATTCCAAATCACCAGCCACCAGCAAGAATGGGTGGTCAGCTCGATGATGTTTGGTGCAGCCGTGGGTGCTATCGGCAGTGGCTGGCTGAACTTCCGCCTTGGGCGTAAATTCAGCCTGATGATTGGCGCCGTGCTGTTCGTGGTCGGCTCCCTGTGCTCTGCCTTCGCGCCTAACACCGAAGTGCTGATCGTCGCACGCGTATTATTGGGTCTGGCAGTGGGTATTGCCTCCTACACCGCGCCAATTTATCTGTCAGAAATCGCGCCAGAGAAAATCCGCGGCAGCATGATTTCCATGTACCAGTTGATGATCACCATCGGTATCTTGGCAGCCTACCTGTCTGACACCGCCTTCAGCTACACTGGCGCATGGCGCTGGATGCTGGGTGTGATCACCATTCCTGCCCTGCTGCTGTTGATTGGCGTGTTCTTCCTGCCGGATAGCCCACGCTGGCTGGCGGCGCGTGGCGATGACAACAAGGCGCGACGGGTGCTGGAAAGACTGCGTGATAGCAGTGCTCAAGCGAAAAACGAGCTGGATGAAATCCGCGAAAGCCTGAAGATCAAACAGAGTGGCTGGGGCCTGTTCACCAGTAACAAGAACTTCCGCCGCGCGGTGTTCCTCGGCATCCTGTTGCAGGTAATGCAGCAGTTCACCGGGATGAACGTCATCATGTACTACGCGCCAAAAATCTTCGGGATCGCGGGCTTTGCCAGCACGTCTCAGCAGATGTGGGGCACGGTGATTGTCGGTCTGGTTAACGTTCTCGCCACCTTTATCGCCATTGGTCTGGTTGACCGTTGGGGCCGTAAACCTACGCTGAAACTGGGCTTCCTGGTGATGGCGCTGGGCATGGGTATCCTCGGCACCATGCTGCATATCGGCGTGGAATCCGACGCGGCGAAATACTTCTCCATCGCCATGCTGCTGATGTTTATCGTCGGTTTCGCCATGAGCGCCGGTCCGCTGATTTGGGTACTGTGTTCTGAAATCCAGCCGCTGCGCGGTCGTGATTTTGGTATCACCGTGTCCACCGCCACCAACTGGATTGCCAACATGATTGTCGGTGCCACCTTCCTGACCATGCTGGACAGCCTCGGCAACGCCAATACCTTCTGGGTCTACGCCGCGCTGAACGTGGTGTTCATCTTCATCACCATTGCGTTGATTCCTGAAACGAAAAACGTTTCTCTGGAACACATCGAACGCAATCTGATGAAAGGCGAAGCACTGCGCGACATCGGTAAATAAATAAGTCATAAAACGGCTCCTCCCGTCCGTCGGGGGGAGCTTTCACTAACTGTTTGCATCTCCCCGCGCCGCGATTTATTCTTCGCCTGATGAAAAACCCACGCCTCCCTATCGCCCTGCAACAAGCCGTTATGCGCTGCCTGCGGGAAAAACTCCAGCTCGCTAACGCCTATTTCGGTACTGACTATTCAGAGCCAGAAATCAGCTATCAGCAGCGTGGAACCAGTGCGGGCAGTGCCTACCTGCAACACTGGCAAATCCGCCTTAACCCAATCTTACTGATTGAAAACCAGCAGCCGTTTATTGACGAAGTGGTGCCGCACGAGCTGGCGCACCTGTTGGTTTACCGGCGTTTTGGCCGCGCCGCCGCGCCCCACGGCAAAGAGTGGCGCTGGATGATGGAGCAGGTGCTCGGCGTTTCCGCCAGTCGCACCCATAAGTTCGAAACGGCCTCGGTTCAAAGCAAAACCTACCCTTATCTCTGCGCCTGTCAGGAGCACCAGTTGACGGTCAGACGCCACAACCGCGTCATGCGCAAAGAGTCGGAATATCGCTGTCGCCACTGTGGCGAACTGCTACGATTTCACGTCAAAGGATCGGGTTAATCGTTTGATTATTAAACAATAAAATCAGCATTTCCTGATTGTCAGCCCCGCCAGCTTTGGGTACCCTGCCCGCCTTTCGCATCAGATTGCTTTGCACACCAGGTTAATCATAAATATGTCTCGCAAATTCATTGCCTCACTGGGGCTCATCGCCGCATTTTTCCCTTTTCTCGCCATCAGCAAAGGCATTAACAACTTCAGCCAGGCCAAGGCCGAGGCGGTGAAGATCAATCAGGGCGCGCCGACCTTTTACTGCGGCTGCGACATCAATTGGCAAGGTAAGAAAGGCACGCCAGACCTGAAATCCTGCGGCTATCAGCCACGCAAGAATCTGTCTCGTGCGGAACGCATTGAGTGGGAGCACGTGATGCCAGCTTGGCAATTCGGCCACTTACGCCAGTGCTGGCAGGACGGCGGGCGCAAAAGCTGCGCGAAAGACGCGGGCTATCGCCAAATTGAAACTGACCTGCATAACCTGCAACCGGCGATTGGCGAGGTGAATGGCGACCGCAATAACTTTATGTACAGCCAGTGGAACGGTGGCGAAGGCCAATACGGTCGCTGCGAGATGAAGGTGGATTTCAAAGCCAAGGCCGCCGAGCCGCCAGCCCGCGCCCGTGGTGCCATTGCCCGCACCTATTTTTATATGCGCGATCGCTACCAGCTCAACTTATCGCGCCAGCAGACTCAGCTATTTACCGCGTGGAACAAGCAGTATCCGGTGACCTCGTGGGAATGCTTACGCGATAATCGCATTGCACAAGTACAGGGAAATCATAATCCTTACGTGCAGCAGGCTTGCATGCAGCAAAAGGGCTAACCTAAGATACCCACTTACTGAAGACTTTAAGGACAGCAGCCCGACATGCGCATACCTCGCATTTTTCACCCGCAACCTATTATCGACCACAGCGACATTGCGCTTAGCGAAGATGCGGCAAACCACACTGGCCGCGTATTGCGTATGCAGCCGGGGCAGACTATTCAGCTGTTCGATGGCAGCAACCAGACCTTTGAAGCCACGATCACCCACGTTGATAAGAAGAGCGTTCGCGTGAGCGTCGGAGCAGGCGTGCTGGCCGATAATGAATCTCCGCTGAATTTACATCTCGGGCAGGTTATCTCGCGCGGCGAAAAGATGGAGTTCACCATTCAGAAATCTATCGAGCTGGGCGTGAACACCATCACTCCGCTGTTTTCAGAGCGTTGTGGCGTTAAACTCGACGGCGAGCGGCTGGAGAAGAAGCTCCAGCAGTGGCAGAAAATTGCCATCGCGGCCTGCGAGCAGTGTGGCCGCAACCGTATTCCAGAAATTCGCGAAGCCATGCAGCTAGAAGCCTGGTGCGCCGAGCAGGACAATAGCCTGAAGCTCAATCTGCACCCGCGCGCCAGCCACAGCATCAATACGCTGCCGCTGCCGGTGGATAATGTCCGCCTGCTGATTGGCCCGGAGGGCGGTTTGTCCGCCGAAGAGATCGCCATGACCGGCGGCTACGGCTTCACAGATATCTTGCTCGGGCCGCGCGTGCTGCGCACGGAAACCACGGCGCTGACCGCAATCACCGCTTTGCAAGTTCGCTTCGGCGACTTAGGTTAAGCGAGGTCTATGCGCTTGAAGCATCAGGGGCATAGACAAATTCGCTAAGTTCGGGCTTCATCACTGTCCTATTACGCAAAAAATCGCAGCCAGATTAAATGGCAAGTCACACAGACCCAAACGTGTCGGAGAATACCCATGATCAAGCTTGGCATCGTAATGGACCCAATTTCGTCCATTAATATCAAAAAAGACACCAGCTTCGGCATGCTGCTGGAAGCACAAAGTCGCGGTTATGAACTGCACTATATGGAGATGGACTCTCTGTATCTGCGCGGCGGTGAAGGACGTGCTCTGACCCGCAAGCTGAGCGTGAAACAGGACTACGACAATTGGTATGAGTTCGGCTCAGAGCAGGACATCGCGCTGCAAGATCTGGACGTGATCCTGATGCGTAAAGATCCGCCGTTTGATACCGAATTTATCTACGCCACTTACATCCTTGAGCGCGCTGAAGAGAAAGGCACGCTTATTGTGAACAAACCGCAGAGCCTGCGTGACTGCAACGAGAAGCTGTTTACCGCGTGGTTCCCAGAGCTGACGCCAGACACGCTGGTGACCCGCAATGCGGCACAACTCAAAGCTTTCCATAAAGAGCACACTGACGTGATCCTCAAGCCGCTGGACGGCATGGGCGGCGCGTCAATCTTCCGTCTGAAACCAGAAGACGCCAACGTCTCGGTTATCATTGAAACCCTGACCGAACACGGCAGCCGCTTCTGCATGGCGCAAAACTACCTGCCGGCCATCAAAGACGGTGACAAACGCGTCTTGGTGGTCGACGGCGAACCTGTGCCTTACTGCCTGGCGCGTATCCCGGCTCAGGGCGAAACCCGTGGGAATCTGGCCGCCGGTGGCCGTGGCGAAGCCCGTCCGTTAAGCGAAAGCGATTGGGCCATTGCTCGCAAAGTCGCGCCAATCCTCAAAGAGAAAGGTTTGATTTTCGTCGGTCTGGACATCATTGGTGACCGCCTGACGGAAATTAACGTGACCAGCCCGACCTGCGCCCGTGAAATTGAAGCCGCATTCCCGATTTCCGTTACCGGAATGCTGATGGACGCTATCGAAAAGCGTTTGGCAAATCGCTAATTTCAGCCATTCTGCTTTAATGTCATACCTAAGCCATGGCGTACTCCTACGCCATGGCGCTTATTTTAGAAGGTTAAATCTTACATACCATGAACTTACAACATCACTTCCTTATTGCCATGCCCGGACTGGATGAACCCACGTTCAAGCGTTCGGTCGTTTATGTTTGCGAACATAACGAAGACGGCGCAATGGGTCTGGTGATTAATAAACTGGTGGAAGATTTCACCGTCGAAAACGTCCTCGATAAATTAGAGATAACGCCTTCACCGCGCGATCCTGCAATCCGCTTAGATCGCCCGGTATTTTCTGGCGGCCCATTGGCTGACGATCGCGGGTTTATTCTGCACACGCCGCGCGCCGGATTTGGCTCCAGCATCCAGATTTCAGACACCACCATGATCACGACCTCCAAGGACGTCCTTGAAACTCTGGGCACGCCCGATCAGCCGAAAGATGTTTTAGTCGCGCTGGGCTACGCCGCCTGGGAGCAGGGCCAGCTGGAGAAAGAGCTGCTGGACAACGCGTGGCTGACCATTGAAGCCAACAGCGACATCCTGTTCCGCACGCCGATTGCCGAGCGCTGGCGCGAAGCGGCCAAGATGATTGGTATCAACGTCAGCCAGCTCGCCACCCACGCAGGTCACGCATAATGGCTAACCGCACGGTATTCGGCTTTGACTTCGGTACCAAAAGCATCGGTCTGGCTATCGGTCAAGAAGTCACCGGCACGGCTCGCCCGCTGACCTCCTTCAAAGCCCAAGATGGCACCCCCGACTGGCAAAAGATTGAGAAGCTGCTGAAAGAGTGGCTGCCCGATCTGGTGGTGGTTGGCCTGCCACTCAATATGGACGGCACCGAGCAGCCCCTGACCGCCCGCGCCCGCAAGTTTGCTAATCGCCTGCATGGCCGTTTTGGCGTTCAGGTTGAGCTACATGACGAACGCCTGAGCACCGTCGAAGCCCGTGCCGACCTGTTCGATCGCGGCGGATTCCGTGCGTTAGACAAAGGCAGCGTGGACGCCGCGTCCGCCGTCATCATTTTGGAAAGCTGGTTTGAGAAGCAGTGGAGTCAACCCGCGGCGGAGCAATAAGCCCGGTAGCGACGCGCTGCAAGCGACTCTGCTCGAAGGTTTGCATTCCGGCCTTACCGCCGGTTTGCAAAACATCCGCCAGTTGATGTGTCTTCCCTTCACGAATTAAATTGGCTACGGCTGGCGTCGAGGTCAGCACTTCAAACAGCGCCACTCTTTTCCCCTCATTTCCGGCTACCAACTTTTGCGCGATAATCCCGCGCAGGCTGCCTGCCAGCTGAGTTCTCACAAAGTTTTTCTCTTCCGCCGGGAAAACATCCACCAGCCGGTCGACGGCCTGAGTGGCATTGCGCGTATGCAAGGTTGCCAGCACCAAGTGGCCGGTTTCGGCGGCGGTCAGGGCCAGACGGATGCTTTCTGCGTCGCGTAATTCGCCAAGCAGCAGCACGTCCGGGTCCTCACGCAGCGCCCCGCGTATCGCCTCAATAAAGGATCGCGTATGTCGCCCCAACTCGCGCTGCTGAATCAGACAACGCTTGCTGTGGTGAATAAACTCAATCGGGTCTTCCAGCGTGATGACGTGCCGCGCCCGGCTGCGATTAAGGTAATCAATCATCCCCGCAAGGGTGGTGGATTTGCCACTGCCCGTAGCGCCGGTGACCAGAATCAACCCGTCCTCTTGGGTTGCCAGCTCGGCTAAGACCTGCGGCACGTGGAGCTGCTCCAGCTGCGGGCATTTCTCCGGCACGCGGCGCAGCGCGGCTGACAAGCCGTGCAGCTGTTTGAAGAAATTCACCCTGATGCGCTGGCCCGTGCCAAGAGTGATGGCGCAATCGGCCTGCCCTTCTCGCTGTAACGCCTCCAACTGCTGGGGTTCCAGCCAGATGTCACTCAGCCAGCGCATGTTTTCGGCACTGATTTTGGGCGTCCCCTGCAACGGCTGTAATTCTCCCTGCGTGCGTAACATCGGTTGATGTCCGGCGCAGAGGTGCAGATCTGACGCATTTTGCTTTACACTACGCTCCACAAATCCATTGATATCCACTTTAAAACCTCCTGAGTCACTATGAGCCTTAGTCAGCACAACGCTATTGGGAAGAACCTACAGGATGTCCGTGAGAAAATCGCAGCCGCTGCAAAGCGCTGCGAGCGGCCTCTGGAAGAAATTACGCTGCTTGCAGTCAGCAAAACTAAACCTGCGAGCGACGTCGAAAAAGCCATTGAAGCCGGGCAGTTGGCCTTCGGTGAAAACTACGTTCAGGAAGGCGTGGAGAAGATTGCGCACTTTGCCGGGCATAAGCCTGCATTGACATGGCACTTTATCGGCCCGCTGCAATCCAATAAAAGCCGTCTGGTGGCTGAGAATTTCGACTGGTGCCACACCGTCGATCGTCTAAAAATTGCCCAGCGACTAAATGAACAGCGTCCGGCAGGCTTAGCGCCGCTTAACGTATTGATTCAAGTAAACATTAGCGATGAAGCCAGTAAGTCTGGCATTGCGCTAAGTGAAGTCGATGCCTTGGCTGAACAGATAAGCCAGATGCCCAATCTTGTTTTGCGCGGCTTGATGGCCATTCCGGCTGTAGAAACCGATTATCAGCGCCAGTTGGCGGTGTTCACCGAGATGCGCGAAGCCTTTGACGCCCTGCGCCAGCGCTACCCGCAGGCCGACACGCTGTCGATGGGGATGACCGATGACATGCCCGCCGCGATTGCCGCTGGCAGTACCATGGTGCGAATTGGTACCGCAATATTTGGTGCGCGTGACTACGCTTAGTCACATTCATCCCCATATCCTATAAAAATCCAGCATCAAGCTAGCAAGGAGCCTCATGCAACATCGCAAACTCTGTTTTATCGGCGCAGGTAACATGGCAGGTGCCATCATTTCTGGCCTGATCGAAAGCGGCTATCCGGCAAACTTAATCAGCGTGTGCGCCCCTTCGGGCAAAAACCGTGACCCACTGGCGGAAAAATATGGCGTAAAAAGCAGCGACGACAATATTGGCTGCGCCAAAGACGCCGAGGTTGTTGTGCTGGCGGTTAAACCACAACTGATGGCAGATGTATGTAAAACACTGCAAAAGGACGTGGATTTTAGCGGGAAACTGGTACTGTCAATCGCCGCAGGCGTGAAGGTCGCGCGCTTCAAAGAGCTGCTTAGCGACAATCTGAAGATCGTGCGCATCATGCCAAATACCCCGTCGCTGGTCGGTCAGGGCATGAGCGGTTTGTATGCGCCAGAAGACGTGGGCCAGCAGGATCGCGACTATACCAGCGACCTAATGACCGCCGTCGGCAAAGTGTGCTGGGTTGATAGCGAAGAAGGTATTAACCACGTTATCGCCGCCGCGGGCAGTGCGCCGGCCTATTTCTTCCTGTTTATGGAAGCGATGCAAGCCGAAGCCGAGCGTTTAGGTTTCAGCACCGACACTGCCCGTATGCTGGTTGAGCAAGCGGCAAGCGGCGCGTCAGCACTGGTGGCCGCCAGCCCGGACACGCCGCTGTCCACCCTGCGCGAGAACGTCACCTCCAAAGGCGGCACGACCTTCGAAGCGCTAAAAGTCTTTACCGATCAGAAGTTGCCAGAAATTGTTTCGCAAGCCATGCAAGCTGCCATTAAACGCGCGCAGGAAATGGAAAAACTGTTCTAATTCATCATTCTGAACACATAAAAATATTGATGCCCTAGCTCCTGCGAGCCGTCTCGCACGATGCCGGGCAAACACAAGGGTAACGCATGTTAACGCTGACTTTCTTGGTTAAAACCCTGATTGACCTGTATGTCATGGTTTTACTATTACGCATCTGGATGCAGTGGGCGCGGACCGATTTTTACAATCCGTTCTCACAGTTCGTGGTGAAAATCACCCAGCCAATCATTGGGCCGCTGCGTCGCATTATTCCGCCGCTGGGGCCGATTGACAGCGCCTCGCTGCTGCTGGCTTTCTTGCTGATGACTATCAAATATCCACTGCTGCTGTTGATTCAGGGCGGAGGGATTTCACTTAGCCCTTATAACCTGCTGTTCGGCCTGATTGCGCTGGTGAAGTCGGCGGGCTATCTGGTGTTCTGGCTTATCATTATCCGCTCGCTGATGAGCTGGGTCAGCCAGGGCCGTGGGCCGATGGACTATGTATTGATGCAGCTGACCGAGCCGCTAATGTCGCCGATTCGCCGCTTTTTGCCCGCGATGGGCGGTATCGACTTCTCAGCGATGGTGGTGATCCTTATCCTCTATATGCTGAATTATCTTGGTATGGATCTGCTGGGTGAGCTGTGGTTCCTGCTCTAAACCCGGTCTGCTGGCAGGCCGACGCACTGGTTTTACGGCTAGTTATTCAGCCGAAAGCCAGCCGCGACGGCCTGATAGGTTTGCATGGCGACGAGTTCAAAGTCGCCATCACCGCCCCGCCCGTTGATGGTCAAGCGAATACGCATCTGGTGAAATACCTCGCCAAACAGTTTAAAGTCGCCAAAAGTCAGGTCAGTATTGAGAAAGGCGAATTGGGCCGTCACAAACAAGTCCGCATTGAAAATCCGCAACAGATACCGACCGAAGTCGCGACGTTGCTCGCAAAATAATCGTTAACTCTTAGGACAATAAAGCCGGACTGACGCCCGCAAAGGGCAAGTAAGCCGCTTTATCAGGATAAAATCTCATGCAAAAAGTAGTCTTAGCGACCGGCAACCCCGGCAAAGTGCGCGAACTCGCCCACCTGTTAGCTGACTTCGGCCTTGATGTTGTGGCTCAAACCGAGCTTGGCGTGGAGTCAGCCGAGGAAACCGGCCTGACCTTTATTGAGAACGCCATTTTGAAAGCGCGTCACGCCGCCGCCATCACCGGCCTGCCTGCCATCGCCGATGATTCCGGCTTAGCCGTGGATATCTTGGGCGGCGCACCGGGCATCTACTCGGCACGTTATGCCGGTTTAGAAGCCAGCGATCAGCAGAATCTCGATAAACTGCTGGTCACGCTGAAAGACGTGCCGCAGGGCCAGCGCAGCGCCCAGTTCCACTGCGTGCTGGTTTATATGCGCCACGCCGAAGACCCGACGCCCATCGTCTGCCACGGCAGCTGGGACGGTGAAATCCTGTTTGCCGAAGCGGGCAAAGGCGGCTTCGGCTATGACCCTATCTTCCAGGTTCCGGCGCTGGGTAAATCCGCCGCCGAACTGACACGTGAAGAGAAAAGCGCGGTATCCCACCGCGGGCAGGCACTGAAATTACTGCTTGCCGCTATGAAAGAGAAAACCCAGAAGAATGCGTAAGTTACCGCCGCTAAGTCTTTACATCCATATCCCGTGGTGCGTGCAGAAATGCCCGTACTGCGATTTCAATTCACACGCGCTGAAAGGCGAAGTGCCGCACGACGATTATGTGGCGCACTTGCTGGCAGACTTGGATGCTGACCTGCATCTGACCGCGGGCCGCGAGGTGAAGACCATTTTTATCGGCGGCGGAACCCCAAGTTTGCTCAGCGCGCAAGCGATGCAAAACCTGCTCGACGGTGTGCGTGCGCGCCTGCCATTGGCGGCGGATGCTGAAATCACCATGGAAGCCAACCCCGGCACGGTAGAAGCAGACCGCTTCAGCGGCTACCAGCGCGCTGGCGTCAATCGCATCTCAATTGGCGTGCAAAGCTTTAGTGCGCAAAAGCTGGAGCGTCTGGGGCGCATTCACGGCCCTGATGAAGCCAAACGCGCCGCGCATCTGGCGACTGGCCTCGGGCTGCGCAGCTTCAACCTCGACTTAATGCACGGTTTGCCAGATCAGACGCTGGAAGAGGCGCTGGACGATTTGCGACAGGCGATTGCTCTCAATCCGCCGCACCTCTCTTGGTATCAGCTCACCATCGAGCCTAATACCATGTTCGCTTCGCGCCCGCCAAAGCTCCCAGACGACGACGCGCTGTGGGATATCTTCGAGCAGGGCGACCAGCTGCTGACCGCCGCGGGCTACCAGCAGTATGAAACCTCGGCCTACGCCAAGCCAGGTTATCAGTGCCAGCACAACCTCAACTACTGGCGTTTTGGCGACTACCTCGGCATTGGCTGTGGCGCGCATGGCAAGCTCACTCAACCCGACGGGCAGATTTTGCGTACCGTGAAAACCAAGCATCCACGGGGTTATATGCAGGGGCGCTACATGGATAAACAGCATCAGGTGGAAACCGCCGAGCTGCCGTTTGAGTTCTTTATGAACCGTTTCCGCCTGCTGGAAGCCGCGCCGCGCGAGGAGTTTGCAATTTATACCGGTTTGGACGAATCCACCATTCGCCCGCAGTTGGATGAGGCTATCGCCAAGAATTATCTGCTCGAAACGGATTCACACTGGCAAATCACCGAGCACGGCAAGCTGTTCCTCAACTCCTTGCTGGAACTGTTTTTGGATGAATAGAAGTTAATTAAATGTAACTAAAAGCAATCTGCCACTAACAATCAAATAACATTCGGCTCCTGTCAGTACTCTGTGGTTAAGCAGTAGACAACTGCATCCGCAAGATAAAACGACAGGAGCTGTCATGAAAGTCTCTCTATTCAGCCGCTACACCTGCTTTACGCTGTGCCTGCTTATCACCCTCGTCAGCCTGTTTTACCTCTCACGCATTGAAGGCATGTGGATAGTCACCCTGATCTTCGCCGCGCTGAGCCTGCTTGGCTGCTGGGACGTGGTGCAGAAGCGCCACTCGATTTGCCGTAACTATCCGGTGATTGGCCGCATACGCTTTTTGATTGAATTTATTCGCCCCGAGCTGCGCCAGTATTTATTGGAAGAAGATAACGAAGAGATCCCGTTCTCACGTACCCAGCGCACGCTTGTCTATCGCCGCGCCAAAAACGAGATGGGCGAGAAGCCTTTTGGCACCTTGCTGGACGTCTATCAAACCGGCTATGAGTGCATCGGCCACTCAATGCAGCCCGTGCCGGTGTCGGACCCGGAAAGCTTCCGCGTCGAGATTGGCGGACCGGACTGCCAGCAGCCCTACTCCGCCTCGGTATTTAATATCTCCGCCATGAGCTTCGGCGCGCTCTCCGCTAACGCCATTCGCGCCCTGAACAAAGGCGCAGCAATGGGCAATTTCTACCACGATACCGGCGAAGGCAGCATCAGCCGCTACCACCGCGAACGCGGCGGCGACCTAGTGTGGGAACTGGGCAGCGGCTATTTCGGCTGCCGCACGGAGAACGGCGAGTTTGACCCGGTGCAGTTTGCCCGTCAGGCAAAAAGCTCTCAGGTCAAAATGATCGAGATAAAACTGAGTCAGGGGGCTAAACCCGGCCACGGCGGGATCCTGCCGGGCAAGAAAGTGGATGCCGAAATCGCCGCAACGCGCGGCGTGCCGCAGGGAGTAGATTGCATCTCTCCGGCTTCTCACAGCGCGTTTAGCAATCCGCGCGAGATGATGCATTTCATCGCCAAGCTGCGCGAGCTCTCCGGCGGCAAACCTGTCGGCTTCAAGCTGTGCATCGGCCATCCGTGGGAGTTCGTGGCTATCGCCAAAGCCATGCTGGAAACCAAGATCCTGCCGGACTTTATCGTGGTTGATGGTAAAGAAGGAGGCACCGGCGCAGCACCGCTCGAGCTGTCGAACTACATGGGGATGCCGCTGCGCGAGGGGCTGCTGTTTGTACACAACACCCTGACCGGCTGTAACCTGCGCAATAAAATCAAGATTGGTGCCAGCGGCAAGATGATCAGCGCCTTTGATATCGCCAGCGTCATGGCGCTGGGCGCGGACTGGGTGAACTCGGCGCGCGGCTTTATGTTTGCCGTCGGCTGCATTCAGTCGCAGAGTTGCCACACCAACCGCTGCCCGACCGGCGTCGCCACTCAAGATAGTCTGCGGCAGAAAGCCTTAGTCGTGCCGGACAAGGCCGAGCGGGTTTACCATTTCCACCAAAATACCGTCAAAGCATTGGCCGAGATGCTGGCCGCAGCGGGCGTCAGCCGACCAGAGCAGCTCACGTCACACCATATGCTGCGCCGCATCACGTCAACGGAAATCAAGGTCTACGCGGATATCTACTACTATCTGGAACCCGGCGCACTGCTGAAAGATAAGATAGAAAGCGACTTCTATAGCCGCATGTGGCGGATGGCAACGCCATCAAGTTTTGATGCTCAGCTGATCGCGCTGGCGAGTTAAGAATGGCGCGATGAGCAGACTCGCGCCACTATTGCGCCACTTTCACACCCTAATCGCGCCACTTTTGTTGGCGAATATGGCGCGATTGTGGCGGGATTAGAGATTTATGATGGCGCAATTAATGGCGCGATTACTTCAAACTCGCCATTAACGTCTTGTGCTGGGTATCGAGTGAGGTTACGCGTTTACAGACGTCATCACCGAAGTTTTTGAAGTCCTGCTCCTGTTTGCTCCACTCATTCTGCACAGCCTGCTGTAAGCCGCCCAGATTGCCCATCACGGCTTGCAGTGGGTTGCCGCCGCTGGTTGCCTGCTTGACGCCCATTTCGTTCAGGCTGTCCTGCATGACGCCGCCCATGCTCTGCTCGAGAATACGACGCCCATCCTCTTTCACCTGATCCACGGCTTTATAGTGGTAAGTCAGGCCATCGCTGCGGTGCTCGATGATGCGGTTCATCTGCTGCTTAAGCTGAGTGTTGAGAGTGGTCAGGCGATTGCGCACGTTGCTGTCACTGCCCAGCTTCTCGACGATGACTTTATCCATCGCCACGCGGCCTTTTTCCAGATGCGCGGTGGCACCTTGGTCAATCCACGGCAGGTCGCGGCGCAGCGCGGCCTGATAATCAATCGCTTCTTGGCGCTGTTTGGCGCTCAGCGTCGGCTGTTTGCCATTTAGCGTGACATCACCGTTCGGGGTGATCAGCAAGTTGCCGCTGGCGCCCACCACCTGCACGGTTTGCGGCTTAATCACCACGTCATCTTGCGGATTAACGCTACACTGGTAGTCCGCCTGCGCACTCCATGCGGTCATCGCCAACAGCCCTGCGATGCTCATTTTCAATCCGGTCTTAAATTCCATGTTTTCTCCCTTCCAACAGCAAACAATTAAAAAATCGAACGGCCAATTCGTTGCGCCAGTTTCTCTAAGGCAGCGGTTCCGGCCAAAGAGTTCCCTGCGGCATCAAGTTCGGGTGACCAAACTGCAATGCACATCTCCCCTGGGACGATGGCGATGATACCGCCGCCGACGCCAGACTTGCCAGGCATCCCCACGCGATAGGCAAACTCCCCCGCGCCGTCGTACATGCCGCTCGTCACCATTAACGCATTGATTTGTCTGGCCTGTCGCGCGTCAATCAGCGGCTCGTCGCTGTCGAGCGGCTGGCCCTTATTCGCCAAATAAGCAAAGGTTCGTGCCAGTTCGACACAGCTCATGCGCAGCGCACAATAATGAAAATAGGTGTGAAGCACGGTAATGACGTCGTTTTCGAAATTACCGAAAGATTTCATTAAATAGGCAATGGCTGCGTTACGGTCGGAATTATCAAATTCCGAACGCGCCACGTGTCGATCGTAGTTGAGATCTGGCTGTCCGGCCAATTGACGGACCACTTCGAGCATGCGTTGCTTAGGAGCGGCGAGGCGAGTTTGCAGTAAATCGCACACCACCAGCGCGCCGGGATTGATAAAGGGATTGCGCGGCTTGCCCTGCTCCAGCTCAAGCTGAACTAAGGAGTTAAACGGCTGGCCCGACGGCTCTTTGCCGACGCGCTGCCAGATTTCACTCTCCTGATAGCGCGTCAGCGCCAGCGTCAGGCTTAATACTTTGGAAATCGACTGAATGGAAAAACGCTCGTTGGCGTCGCCAGCGCTGAACGTCTCTCCAGACGTGGTACAGACCGCAATACCGAGATTGTCAGGATTGACTTCAGCCAGCGCCGGAATGTAATCCGCCACTTTGCCGCGACCAATCAGCGGGCGGACTTGCTCAAGAATATCTTCCAGTAAACGGTTATCTAATTCGGTTACCAACGTCTCGACTCCAGATATGACAAAGGTGCCCCGAAGGCACCTTTAATAATTCCGTTATTCATTCTGCCAAAAACATTCGCGCTGCATCAAGGCAGCAGATGTCGCGCGAAGGATGACGACAGAATCAATCCCACCAGATATCGAACAGGTCGGAAACTTCTACATCTTCCATTTTATGGTCTTCCAACCATTTTTTAACCTGTGCGCGGTGCTCGTCGGTGCAGTGACCGATTTCCTGCAGGCAGATCAAACCTTCCCACTGCAGGTAGCCGCTGCCGTCAAACGCCAGCTTGTTTGGCTCGATAACGCCTTCGATGAACGCATCAAGCTGCTCATCGATAGTTTCAACCGGGGTGCCTTCCGCGAAACGCCATTTTACTGAGAAGCCCAGTTCCTGGAACTCGGCAATGTGTAACTTTTTACGTAAACGACGACTACGATTCGTGGCCATTATTGCTTCCTCTCAAACATCAGATCCCATACGCCGTGGCCTAAACGCTGGCCACGCATTTCGAACTTGGTTACCGGGCGCGATTCTGGACGCGGAACATAGTTGTTGTCTTGCGACAGGTTTTTCCAGTCTTCAAGGCTGGTCATCACCTCAAGCATATGTTCAGCGTACGGCTCCCAGTCGGTCGCCATGTGGAATACGCCCCCGACTTTTAATTTGCTACGCAGCAGCTCAACGAAGGCTGGCTGCACGATACGGCGCTTATTATGACGCGCTTTGTGCCATGGGTCAGGAAAGAATAGCTGCACCATGTCCAGTGAGCCATTCGGGATCATCTTTTCCAGCACTTCAACCGCGTCGTGACACATCACGCGCAGGTTGCTGACCCCTTCTTCCTGAGCCGTCATCAAACATGCGCCCACGCCCGGTGAGTGGACTTCAATGCCGATAAAGTTCTGCTCAGGATTTTGCTGCGCCATGGTGACCAGAGAGGTACCCATGCCGAAACCGATTTCTAACACGGTTGGCGCGGCGCGGCCAAACAGCGCATCGATATCCAGAACTTCTGCCTGATATTCAACGCCCATTACCGGCCAGATATTGTCGAGCGCGTGTTGCTGGCCTTTAGTCAGGCGGCCCTGGCGGCGGACAAAACTGCGAATACGGCGCATGGCGCGACCGTTCTCATCGAACTCCGGTGAAATGACGTCGTTTTTCATAGGGCTTTCACTCTATTGGGCAGTGCTCTTTAAGCAGTGCGCGGTTGGGCAACAAATTCAGTAATGGCGCATTATCCAAACCTAGGGGTGATAAGCAAGCGTTGCGGCCAGAAACAGGTCGGAAACTTCCGGTTTACACCCACCAGACTCTGTGATGTGATCCCGCCCTGAATTTATCCTGCCGGACCCATCACTCATTTATGAAGCAAGCGCAGAACCAGTTCGCGCCAGCGGTACTCGAATGGTACCAGCGCTTTGGCCGCAAAACATTACCGTGGCAGCTCGAAAAAACGCCTTACAAAGTATGGCTCTCCGAGGTGATGTTGCAACAAACACAGGTTGCGACGGTGATCCCCTATTTTGAACGCTTTATGGCGCGTTTCCCGACCGTCAGCGATCTCGCCGCCGCGCCACAGGATGAGGTTCTGCATTTGTGGACCGGGCTGGGCTATTACGCCCGCGCCCGCAACTTGCATAAAGCCGCTCAGACCATCGCCAGCGAGCACGGTGGCGTGTTCCCCACCGATTTTGAGGCCGTGAATGCACTGCCGGGAATCGGCCGTTCGACTGCCGGAGCCGTGCTGTCTCTCTCACTGGGCCAGCACCACCCGATTCTTGACGGCAACGTCAAACGCGTGCTGTCGCGCTGTTACGCCATCGAAGGCTGGCCGGGTGAGAAAAAGGTCGAAAACCGTTTATGGGCCATCGCCGAAGAGGTCACGCCAGCCAAGGGTGTTGAGCAATTTAACCAAGCGATGATGGATTTGGGGGCGATGGTTTGCACGCGTTCCAAACCAAAATGCGAGCTGTGCCCGCTAAATACCCAGTGTGAGTCATACGTACACAACAGCTGGGCGAAATATCCCGGCAAAAAACCGAAAAAGACCCTGCCAGAGAAAACGGCCTTTATGTTGATGATTCAACATAAAGACAATGTGTGGCTGGAGCAGCGCCCGCCGGTTGGCCTGTGGGGCGGTTTGTTCTGTTTCCCACAATTTGCCAGTGAAGAAGAGCTGGAAAGTGGCCTGCATAAATACGGTGTTACCCTTAATCAGTTGCAGCAGCAGGTAGCTTTTCGTCACACTTTCAGCCATTTCCATCTGGATATCGTTCCAATGTGGCTAAATCTGCGCTCAGTGCCGGGTTGCATGGATGAAGGTGCGGGTCTCTGGTATAACTTAGCGCAACCACAATCCGTTGGGCTCGCCGCGCCGGTAGAGCGTTTGTTAACGCAGTTGGCGAAAGAGTCGCCCAACAGCATGATCGATAAGGAATCAGCATGAGCAGAACGATTTTTTGTACCTTTCTAAAACGTGATGCGGAAGGTCAGGACTTCCAGCTTTATCCGGGCGAACTGGGTAAACGCATTTTCAATGAGATTTCTAAAGAAGCCTGGTCACAGTGGATGAGCAAACAAACCATGCTAATTAATGAGAAAAAACTCAGCATGATGAATCCCGATGACCGCAAATTGCTGGAACAGGAAATGGTGAATTTCCTGTTTGAAGGGCAGGACGTGCATATCGAAGGCTATACGCCGCCGTCAAAATAATTGCCGTCGATAACACTCCATTTAGAAACCCCGTCAGGCCGTTATTTCGCGAAATTAACCGCCTGACATCTTTCATCACGATACGGCTTTGAAGATGAAGAAAATTTTAGCGCTGTTGGTCATCGCCCCGCTCCTGATCTCCTGCTCGAGCAAAAAAGACCAGTTCAATGAAGCTTACGTCAAGGATACCAATGGCTTCGATATTTTGATGGGCCAATTTGCTCACAATATCGAGAATATCTGGGGGCTGAATGAAGTCCTTATCGCCGGTCCTAAAGACTACGTAAAATACAGCGATCAATATTACACCCGTAGCCACATCAACTTTGATGCGGGTACCATCACTATTGAAACCATTGCCGGAACTAACCCGACCGCTAACCTTCATCAGGCGATTATCAGCACCTTGCTGGTAGGCGATGATCCGGGCAATGTAGACCTCTATTCCGACGCCAACGATATTCAGATCAGTAAAGAGCCGATGCTTTACGGTCAGGTTTTGGACAACACCGGGCAGCCAATCCGCTGGCAGGGTCGGGCGTCTAATTTTGCCGATTATCTGGTACAGAACAAGCTGCAGCGCCGCCAGTCGGGGCTACACATCATCTATTCCGTTACTATTCAGATGGTGCCAAACCACCTGAACAAACGTGCACATAAATACCTGCCAATGGTGCGAGAAGCCTCCGCCAAGTACGGCGTAGACCAGTCGCTAATCCTCGCCATTATGCAAACTGAATCCGCATTCAACCCATATGCCGTGAGTCATGCTGATGCACTGGGCTTAATGCAGGTTGTTCAGCACACTGCGGGCGTTGACGTGTTCAAATCAGAGGGCAAATGGGGCAAACCAAGTCGCAGCTATCTGTTTGATCCACAAAACAACATCAACACCGGTACTGCCTATCTGGCGATGCTGCAAAACGTCTACTTGGGTAATATCACCAACCCAACCTCCAAACGTTATGCTGTGATCACCGCCTACAACGGCGGCGCGGGCAGCGTGTTGCGCGTCTTCTCCAGCGATAAAAACCGTGCGTTTAGCATCATCAACAGCATGGAGCCGGGTGACGTTTACACCACGCTGACCACCAAACACCCATCAGGCGAGTCACGCCGCTATCTGTATAAGGTTAATACCACGCAGAAGAGCTATCGCCGGGTGGATTAGCCTGGTGCTAGTTGGCATGAAAGAAAACGGAGGCCTTTGGCCTCCGTTTTTTGTGCTTAGTGGGTATCAGATTTGTATTGGTAATTCTCAAAATGACCATACTGATAAAATTGCGCCACCCGTGGCTCGACCGAGTTGAGCACCACGCCGGTGATGGTGTGTCCCTGCTGCTCAAAACGCTGCATAGCCAGTTCAACTTCCTTAGCGGATGTCATTTCAAAGCGAGCCACCATTAAGCTGGTGCCGGCATATTTACTGATAATCGCAGCATCGCTGACGGCGAGGATCGGCGGAGTATCAAATAAGACCACATCATAGTTTTTAGTCGCCCAATCGCAGAATTCGCCAAAGCGCGGCGTCAACAGTAGCTCAGACGGATTCGAGGGTGCGATGCCACGAGGAACCAAGTCAAGCTGCGGAAGACAGGTTTTGTAGAGACACTCCGCAATCTTTTTCTGTCCTGAGAGTAGCTCCGCCAACCCCCGATGCTCTTTCAACTTAAAGGGAAGGTGTAAGCAACCTTTGCGCATGTCGCAATCAACCAATAAGACACGTAAGTTCGACTGGGCAAGCACCACGGCCAAATTGCTAATCACGAAGCTTTTACCCACTCCACTGGTAGGCCCAACCACCATCAGGATCTTATTGTTGGCCTCTTTGAGTAGAAAGTAGAGACCGGTGCGCAAACTTCTGATCGCTTCTACTGCCAAGTCATCGGGATTTTCTATAGCCAATAAACTATGTTTTCGCGGTAGATTTTTTTTCGCCTTAAATAATCTCGTGACGCTTTGGTGCTTGGAATGAGGCAGGCTGCTATACACTTTTAAACCCAGCAACTCGAGTTCATGGGAGGAACTGATGCCGCGTTTCAAGGCGTTTCTCAACAGTACGACACCTAATGCCAGAAATGCGCTGCACATCAGCGCAAGCACTAGCAACATCGGTTTATTCGGCCCCACGGGGTTAGGTAATGTCTGAGCAGAGTCGATGATATGGACATTCCCTACGGTGCTGACCTTCTTAATCTCCATTTCTCGTTGTTTGCTAGTTAACAAAGAATGCATTTCTTGCGCCGTTTGCACATCGCGCGTTAATCGCAAGATATCCTGCTGCGTTTTCGGCATGCCGTTAATTTTTGACTCCAGCGCGGCTCTACTCGCCGATAACGTCTTTCTCTTTTCAGCCAGTGCGCGATACACCGGGTGCGCTTTGGTGTAGCGTTTTGAGAGTTCGGCTTCTTCGAAAGTCAGACCGTTCAATTGCGTGGTTATCGCGACTTCTGCCTCCAAGATGCCACGAGCCTCCATAGGTAAATCAATAGATTCGTTTAGCTGCCTGTAATGCCTGAGGCTGGCTTCACTTTTTTCCAACTGCGACTCTATTTTGGGAAGCTGCTGCTGCAAAAACGCTAGACTTTTACTGGCGGATTCTGACTTACGACCGATATTTTGTTTCAGATAGGCGACACTCAGCTCATCGACGATTTGACGGATTAATACCTTATCCGTCCCCGACAAGCTCAGGCGCAAAACGCCACTGTCCTTGGATGTTTCGGCAACGGTCAGGTTTTTATTGATCGCCTCCATTGCCGCAAATTGACTGATTTTATTTATGATGAAGATTGAGCCGACTGGCGCATCAACGGCCTGAACCAGAATGCGCAGATCCGGCAAGGTTAATTCTTTGCCAACCTCCCCTTCGGCAGAGACCCCTTCTCCTTGCAAATGAAACCGGCCAGAGTCCAATAGCGTCAGCGTAAAAGGTTTGCCCTGCATCTTCTCGGGTGGGGTAAATAATGGCACCTTGAGGCGCGTGGTGGGCTGGGGAAATAACCCGCCGATGAGTGGCCATTTCTTCTCTCGCACCACATTATCCAGCGCAAGCACTGATACCGTATTGCCTAATATCGAACGAGACTTTATTAAGGTAATTTCTGTGGTTGCAAGCGACGCATGGCCATTGGCAAAATCAAATATCCCATTAAGTAAGCTACTGCCGGTGCTTTTATCGAGTTGAATCAAAGCATCAGCCTTATAGACGGTAGGCATGCTCCATACACAGAGAAAACCCAATAGAAAACCTGTTAGCGTAATGCCTATCAGCATCTTCTTAGCGTCAATTAATACCCCTAGCAAATAGCGCAAATCAATGTCGTTTTCTTGGTGCACATCCTGATGCGGTACGCCTTTAGCAAGCATATTTATTCCTTTGGCATTCATTTTTCGGCCATTGTTAAAGCATTACGCCACTGTTGAGCACAGCGCCGCAGCTGCAATACAACATCGTCATATAAGCTTTGCGCTCGACGGAAAGGGTCACATATATCCATTTGATCACTCCAGTGACCAAACAGTAACGTTTTCCCCTGAGCTGCTGGTGCAATATGAGCAAGCTGAGAGATATGTTGTTTTTCCATTACCAGTATTAAGTCGCAATCCCGACACAACTCCTGTGTCAGCTGGCGAGCAGAATGACTCTTTAAATTGATACCGTGCCGAATTGCGCTTTCAGCCATGATAGGGTCAATATCATAACCGACTAGAGCACTCAGCCCCGCAGAGCGAATCGAATGGTCAGGGAGGAAATCTTGTAATAACTGCTCCCCAATCGGCGAGCGACAAATATTACCAACGCAGACCACCAGAATAGTTTTTAAATTTAATTTTTCCAAGTTCCCACCCAGCGGATCGATTCTGTCATGCTATGGATACCGGTTATGGTTGGGACTAATTGACTAATAACTCTATTCCAACGGCTAATTGGTGCAGTGGTGACATACACAATATCATAGGGCTGGAGTACGAATTCCGTTCCTAAAATAAGTGAAGTGGCGTCTCGCGCATCCAATTGATAAATAGAGGCAATCTTTTCACCTTGTCCGCGATGGGAGCGAATAACAAAAATCCCCTTGGCATCGCTGGTCATTTGGTCAATGCCCTCAGCGTTTCCTAACGCCTCGGTCAATGTCATTCCGCTGCGGTCCATTTTTAATGTAGTTTGCTTTTTCACCTCCCCCATCACAAACACTTTTAAATTATCGTTACGCGGGATATATAAAATATCCCCATTCAATAATAAATAGTTTTGGCTTAAATTCCCTTTGTTAAACAACTCATATAATGAAATGACCTGCTCTTTCCCTTGGCGAGTTAATACAACATTATTCCAGTCAGCATGTTCACTTATTCCGCCAGCCTGATTAATGGCATCGACCACCGTGAGGGGCACGTTGGTAATAGGTTGCTGTCCGCTGCGATTGACCTCACCCGTGACATGCACTTTTTGTGACCGGAAAATGGCAACGCTCACATCGACTTGCGGCGACGTAATAAATTGGGCGAGTTTGCGAGTGACTAGATTGCGAACCTGAGAAACCGTTTTTCCCTGCACATGCACATTACCGATGTAAGGGTAAAAAATCGTCCCGTCGGAATGCACCCAATTCCCCGTATCGCCAGCACTACGATATTGTCCTGCCGGCGTGGTCAATTCAGGATGATCCCAAACGGTCACCATCAGGACATCCCCCACACCAATCTCATACTCGTAATTCTTTACCTCATCATCCAATTGATTATTGGATTTAGCTGACACGGGCGAGCGCCGTAATGTATCCACCAGCTTGGGCGTAATGGGATAGACATCCACTAACTTATTTATGTCCTCAATAGGTCCGGCGGATTTAATAACATTTTTATCTGAGGTGGAGAGTTTAGAGCCGGGAGTGATCTGACAACCACTGACTGACATTGCTGCAATTAAGGCGGTAATTAATTGTATATTTTTAATTTTTTCCATTTCATGTCCATTGATATCGAAAAGTAAAAAAATAGTTATGTAATTTGATTAACTCATTATTATGGATTGATAAAAGTCGGGCATCCTTCGACTTATTCATTAGAATATCTAATGCAATAGATTGTTAATTTGAAAAGTAATTTAAATAAAAGGAACGACACATAAAACTCAACAACCCTGCATTCGTCCTGAACTGGCACTTAGTTTTCGCAAACTATAGCAATGATAAATTAAATGCAACATGATGGGAACGGGGTAAGAAATAAAACCATCAACTAAAATAAAATGAAATAATAAACAGCAGTAAACAATAGAAATAACAGCAATTAAACAATCAACTAATAACTAGCACTTATAGATATCAATAAAAAAGCGCGGCTATTATCCTAGCCGCGCTCACGCTGTGTATCTAAAAAGAGTGTTTATTTGGCAATCACATACCCCATGATGCGCTTCCAACCCACCGGTTTCTTCTCGATATAAACGCCCTGTAACTCAGGCGAGAAGCCCGGCAGCTGGTTGATTCCTTCCTCTAGCGCCATAAAGTAACGCTGCACCGCCCCGCCCCAAATTTCGCCGGGAACGACGCACAGCACGCCCGGTGGATACGGCAACGCACCTTCGGCAGCAATGCGCCCTTCTGCTTGGCCAATTGGCACCAGCTCGACGTTATCGCGAATAAATTCGCTGTGCGCGTCCTGGGCGTTCATTACCACTTTCGGGAAACTGGCCTCACGGAACATCTCCTTTTGCAGTTCTTTCACATCAAAACTGACATAAAGGTTGTGCATTTCCTGACACAGCTGGCGAATGGTGTAGTCGCGATAGCGCTCTTCGTTTTTGCGATACACCGTCGGCAGCACTTCGCTCAGCAAGGCATCCTCTTCAATATAACGCTCAAAGCGCGCGATCTCATCCACCAGCAGCTGCATCTTGGCCGGGGTTTCCGCCGGAGTCAGCAGGAACAGAATCGAGTTGAGGTCGCACTTCTCCGGCACAATGCCGTTCTCGCGCAGATAGTTAGCCAAAATAGTGGCCGGAATGCCGAACTCGGTGTATTTGCCGCTGGCAGCGTCAATGCCCGGTGTGGTCAACAGCAGTTTGCAAGGATCGACGAAATACTGCTTTTCGGCGTAACCTTCAAACGCATGCCAGTTTTCTCCTGGCACGAAGTCAAAGAAACGCACATCATTGGCCATTTTCTCGGTTTCATGATGCTGCCAAGGCTTGCCGTCAATCACCGGCGGCACGAACGGCAGGATCATTGAACACTGGTCGAGCAGCATTTTGCGCGTCTCAATCCCCAGCTTCACACACTCCATCCACATATGCTTGCCACTGCCGCCGGCGTGAATACGCGCGTTGACGTCCAGCGCGGCAAACAGCGGATAGAACGGGCTGGTCGAGGCGTGCATCATAAACGCATTGTTCAGCTTTTTATGGCTGCAATGACGCTTCTGCCCCTTGATATGGTTATCTTTTTTGTGGATTTGCGAGGTCTGGGAGAATCCGGCCTGTTGCTTGTGTACCGACTGGGTCACGATGATGCCCGGATCATTTTCATTCAAATTCAGCAGCAGCGGCGAGCACTGCTCCATCATCGGAATGAACTGCTCGTAGCCGACCCACGCCGAGTCAAAAAGGATGTAATCACACAGATGGCCAATCTTATCCACCACCTGGCGGGCGTTGTAAATCGTGCCGTCATAGGTGCCAAGCTGAATGATCGCCAAACGGAACGGGCGCTTCTCATTGGCACGCTGCGGAGCGACGGCCTGAATCTGTTTACGCAGATAGGACTCGTCGAAACAGGCTGCGTCGATGCCGCCAATAAAGCCAAACGGGTTACGCGCGGTCTCCAAATAAACCGGCGTTGCTCCGGCCTGTAGCAGCGCGCCGTGGTGGTTGGACTTATGGTTGTTGCGGTCGAAAAGCACCAAATCATCGCGGGTCAGCAGCGCGTTGGTGACCACTTTATTGGCCGCCGAGGTGCCATTGAGCACAAAATAGGTTTTATCCGCGCTGAATACCTTGGCGGCATATTTCTGGGCATCTTTGGCTGAACCCTCGTGGATCAGCAGGTCGCCCAGCTTCACATCAGCGTTGCACATGTCGGAACGGAAAATATTCGCGCCAAAAAAGTCATAAAACTGGCGGCCCGCCGGATGGCGACGGAAAAACTCACCGCCCTGATGCCCTGGGCAGGCAAAGGTGGCGTTTTCCATCTCAACGTACTTCTTTAAGGTGTCAAAGAACGGCGGGAAAAGCGCCTCTTCATAAGCCTGCGCGGCGGCTTCAATCTGCGCCGCATAGAACGCCTGATTGGCATCCGACAGCGTCACCACGCCTTTGAGCATCAACAAATAATCAGGAGAAACCTGCTCTGCCCCCTGCACTGCAACAAATGCCGGGATACCAAAACCCAGCGAATTTATCTCCGACAGCTTGCCGCTGTTCAAATCACTCACGGAGATAATAATGGCCGCCACGTCGGCGTAGTCAGCACGGCGCAGATCCACCACCGCGCGGTGCGACTCAATGTAAGGGGCCACGGAGGCACTTGCTGCAAGTTTTAAAAGTTTCATAGGACTCTCAAACGGTTAAGTAAGAGGGTGTGCCAATCGGCACGGCAATGGGCGGGTTCTTACATCGAGACGCAAAGATCCAGCCCGGCAAAGTGACGTGTGCGTAAGCGTGATGTCGAGCGAGTGCGATGCCAGCAGGCAAAGGGATTACGGTTCGAAGGTCAGGCTCAGCCACGTCTGGTAGACATCAGTAAAACCAGAGAACACTCTGTTTTTAATCATGCCTAACAGCAAGCAAGGTAGCCTTACCGCATGGAAGGAACTTCTGAAGTAGAAAAACGGCGAACGCGACGTTCACCACGCCCGGAGGAGTTCATCAGCGATGGGTGACGCTTGCAGGAAGCGCGATGTGATAAACCGGTCATGCCGCAACCCTCATGAGCTGTCGCGAAAAAGGAAAGTTCTTAGCGTAGAAATCGGCGCAATAATGTCACTATTCCCCCCCTGTTTCAAGCTGGATAAGTCGCCAAATTCCTCTCAAAATGCAACATTTTTAAGCTATTCATTTGACTGAATTTCCTAAGGCGCTAACCCAGAGTTTTCACACCCTTGGCGGCGAACCAAGTCGGATTGGATTAAAAAACACCATTCGGATGATTCGATTAACGCTTACGCAAAAAAGCCGTTGACGACGTAGGCCCAATACGGTTTAATGCGCCCCGTTGCCCGGATAGCTCAGTCGGTAGAGCAGGGGATTGAAAATCCCCGTGTCCTTGGTTCGATTCCGAGTCCGGGCACCATCTTTAAAGAAACCAGCCTATGGCTGGTTTTTTGCTTTCTGGCGTTTGGACTCTCCATCGAACTGCGTTCGATTATTCGTCTCATCCTGAGACTCACCCCTTCGGGGCCAGCGCAAGCGCTGTTCATCGGCGCTAGCGCACCGAGTCCGAGTCCGAGTCCGAGTCCGAGTCCGGCACCATCTTTAGAGAAACCAGCTTAACAGCTGGTTTTTTGCTTTGGGCTCCGGTGGATTTCTGGTCGTGCTGAACCTAGCCCCCACAATCCCACTCTTCTATCCAGTCTTAGGAATTCCTGCTTCCAGTTCTCGCTACCAACGTTTGACAGGCGGCAAACTGCCGGTGCTTATTATTCTCCCCCCAGTGTATTCATCAACATATGACCTTATCCAGTCATTGTCTGATCCGTCCGGCACTGAAAAGACTGCCCCCCCCAGTTGCGTCAATATTCTGATTTTCAGGATGTTTATCAAAAAATCATTGTCTGAGCTGTTCATACATTAGACAATAACCCCTGTTTGCTACATGTGTTAACTGGCTGTGCTCTGCACTCCCCCTGGAAGGTGTCCCGCTGATGGATTTAATTATGCACGCCCTGAAATTCACTGCGGCGAGAAACATCGTGATGAATGCTGGCGGTGATATCAGTACGGGCTCTATGGAGAACACCACCCTGCTGGCCGGGAAAAAAATCGGCTTGTTCGCCCGTACCGGAAAACTCAGCCTCATCAGTGATGAAGGGCCGGTGGATATCTAGGCATACAACGGCAATATGCGACTTTTTGCAGAGCAGTAACTGAGCATAACAGCAGTGGGTGATATCCTGTTTGCAAGGAAGAAACGCTTCAGACTTATCGGTGGTGGCAGCTACCTGAGAATTGGAGCAGGAAAAATAGAATATGGCACCACAGGGAACTATGTACGTAAAGTGAAGCGCACGTATCTTGGAGCATCAGCCTCGATGTCCGTAGATTTGCCTTCTTACTATAAAGTGGCAGACCTGCCTCCAGCTCTGAACACGTTTTCATTTGCATATGCAAGGAATGCACTGATGCACATATCACCGCCCATTCTGTTTCCCCGCCAGAATAATGAAGAGTATGCCGCATGGGTCATGCGGACGATGCCTGTCGACCCGCGTCGTGGTTTTCCGGTAAATGGGGTGGAGTCATGGCACGGTGGCATCCATATTCCCCATACCGATGCCGGCGCTATAACCAATCCTCTGAGAGCCGTTGCTGACGGTGTGGTGGTTTATGCCAGCTATCCTGCGCTCACGGAGAAACGTGATACAAAACCGCTGAATTACGATGGCCCAACGGATAACGGATGTGTACTTATTCGCCATGAAATACTCATTGGTGAAGAGCCTGTAGCGTGCGTGTTTTATTCGCTGACCATGCACATGAAGCAGGTACGTCCCGAAATTCAGGATAAAGCGGGAGTGCGCGTCAGACGGGGCCAAGTCATTGGCACCACCGGCATGGTCAGCGGGCGCAACGCCTACCATTTTCAGATGTGCTGCTCTTCCGAGATGCTGAAGATATTGTGTGGCCGCGACTACGGTCGCCTTGATGTCAGCGAGCCGGGCAGAGCAAAACCGACTTATGGCAATCGCTATTTCTTTCTTCCTGAAGGTACCGCTATTTATGAAGGGAGCACACCCTATGGGCTGTCAGCCCACCCTTGCTGCGTCACCACAGAAGCACTCTATGTTATCCATGAAGGTACTAAAACGCGGACTCTGATTAAGGTCAGTGATAATTACCAGCCTGTCGGGGAAACAGCCATCGCTGTGGACTATATCTGCGAACCCACACCAACAGTCGGCGGACATAAAACCTACAGTGAGTGGGTACGTGTGGCCTACCTACGCGATGAAGGATGGGTGGATGTCTCCTCTCCGACGGTGAATGCCTGGACCGATGCCGATTTCCCTGACTGGGCGGGTTGGGCACTTATTGATGATGACGCAACTCCAGACGGTCAGTGCAATTCCGCCACAATGAAGAAAGCACGGGAAAAGCAGGATACCGACTTTACCCGGTTTGTCTGTAAATTCCCTCTTGAGTGGGATTTTGCGTCGTTCGATACACGTTTTTCATGGCTGAAAGCACCGAATGACTCGCTGCCTGAACCCATGAGTGAGAAGAGCTACACCGAGCTGAAGGAGCATGCGAAGGCGCTGTCGTTTTTCGATAAACTCCCTGTGGATACTCAGAAGGAGCTAACGGGTCTGGTCTGGCATTTCGACCCTCGCGGCCTGATGATCCAGCTACAAAAAGCAGAGCGTCGACTCATCTATAGTACAAAAAATATGATGAATGATTTTACTGCTGACGATATGCGTTACGGGGATTTATCCAAAGATCAGATACTGGCGCAGGGGAAGCTGAACCGGGTAAACGTATTTGGTGAAGAATTTAAGATCAACCTGTTTAATTTTAACAAAACAGTGGATGAGCACTTCGCCAGCATGGACAGCATGGCTTTCTGGACTGCAAGTGGTGAGTATGCCCCCCTTATCAAGATCATGCTTGAAAAATTCAGAAAAAATGAAGGTGGGATAATGCAACACGGATTGCTGAACAAGGCATTTCTGGAGCATAAAACTACTAAAGAATGCGTTGATGTAATTAAAAAAATTATGCAGAAAATATTTCATGGCAATGAATATAAAATTTTTAAAAGTAATGATATTAATAAAATTACATCAGACATTGCGGAGCAAGTTACTCTTCCAAAATTCACAGATTTTGATTGGTTCAACGGCTTGGGTATAACCATCCATGATACATACTCAACGAAGATATATCTTGATGATTTCGAAATTATGGAAACTGAAACTGGTGGATTTCATCGTAAGACTTTTAAAGCACGATTAACATTTCAGATTCAGGATCATTTCGGATTGGATATTGCTGATTTAAATGGGAAAATCTTCGAACTTTCTCCTTGGTTTTGTTCTTGGTTTATTCTTCAGCGATACAGAAGTTATGGATTTAAGCCTTTCATCAATGAATCAAAATTCAGTTGTTGGATAGAAGGATAACAGAATGAAAATTTTTAAAGTGATTGTCATTACATTCTTTTTTGTTGCATTTTATATGTCCTATACCTTCTACATGCGTCAAGGACATATAAATAAAGTTTATCAGACTACAGAGCACAGCGAAATTTGGGATAAGGATTGCAAGTCCACTGTTATTTTAGTTGATAATGTGCCACTTTCTCATTATTCACAAAAAAAGTTCTGGCAAAAAAATAGCAAAGAAATTATCGAAAAATGGAATCCCTTTACAGATGAGTGTGATGATGTTCTTTTTGTTAAAAACAATATTGGACATATCAAACATAGCGGAGATGTTAAATTTTGGATAGCCGATAATGAAATTTGCTTGAATGGCTCAATCGGAGGATGTATTTCATGGGAAGATCGTTTATTTTATGTTGGGCTGAGGGTATCTACTTTAGGTAGTGATATCACAGGAGAGATTAACGGTAAACCAATCTACATTAGATTCATTGGCCACAGAAATTAATTCGCCTAGCATCGCTAGACATCCCCTTTCCTGACAATAACAGGAATAACTTACAATCATGCTAACTTTTTCTAAAATTGTATTTTCCTTATCGCAGCTATATATTGCAATGGCATCATTTTTTTTCATAACAGGATATGTACTTAAAGATCCTATGCAAAACTATTTTTACTTAATTTATGCCTTAACTTTGCCCATTGTTTCTGTAGTGCTTTTTATCTTGTGCTGTTATATAGCAATGATAAGAAAAAGTCTTGAATTGGGAATCATCAATACAATAAATTTAATTGTGCTTTTTCTGTTATTTTTATTTAAAATGATTATTCGATGAAAAAACACGCTCATGAATATAATCGACTATAGTTACGGTTTCATTTTCTCAAGAATGCTATGTATTGCCATCAACGGTCAGAGTCTTCCGTCATTTCCCAGTAACATTATCGTTATTTCCCTGCGCCGGAGATCCGCGAACTCCTTGTGTACCAACGCCTTATCTAAAACTTCCCGTTTTTCTGTTCGATTTTCAATGGGTGGCGTTAAGCATTTACCACTGCTGAAAACAATTCTTATGTTTATCCCATCATCTGGATGCTTTGAAAAAAATGAAAAAATATCGCAACTAAATACCATAAGCTAATTGTTATTAATATAACACATTGAGAGAGAGCGCCTTTCATGTTGCATCATAAATAGATTTAATTATTAATTAGACATAATAAATAATTGATGCAGGTAAACATGGAAATTAATCATTAACTAAGTCTAAAGCAATTTAATTAGTCATAGGATATCACAGATTCAGGAGGGAGCTATGAACCCGTGGCGATTCACTTCGACTTCGAGGTTATAGGGCAATGGAAACATATACTGCCTGTTCTTATCTCGACACCTGAGCAACTTGTTGAAGAACGCAAGAAAGCACGACAAATTAACCATAATTTGTTTAAATTACGACCAATTTAAGCACGAGTTTTGAAAATCCCCCCTTGTCCTTGGTTCGATTATTCGTCTCATCCTGAGACTCACCCCTTCGGGGCCAGCGCAAGCGCTGTTCATCGGTGCTGACGCACCACGTTCACTCGCCAAATCCCAAAGCACACTAGCACCAGCGCGATGGCGTAGCGCCATTCGAAGATGCTTTCTTGCAGGAAAATCGACGAGAGTACGGCGCCGGAGACGGGGATTAAGAAGTTAAACGGGGCAATCATCCCGACGCGGTTATGCTTGAGTAACAGGCTCCACAGCGCGAAGGCGATGGAGGATAACAGCGCCAGATAGCCGAGGATCGCAGCTGATTCCCAACCGTGAAACTCTAGCGTGCCGCCGCAGGCATAGCCGCCCAGCGTCAACACCACGCCGCCAATGCCCAGCTGCCAGCCGGTCATCACAGTCGGATCGGTGGTTTGCGAGATGCGTTTGCCGTAGAGCGAGGCGGCAGAGAGGATAAATGCCGCTAATACCACGAAGCCGTCGCCCATCCAGCTAAAACTAAAATCCATCAGCTGGCTGTTGAAGTTCACCACCATAACCCCGGCAAAGCCCAGTACGCAGCCCACCACCTTGTTGATGCTGAGTTTGTCATTCTGATAAATAAAGTGCGCCAGCAGCACGCTGAAGAAGGTGCCGGTGGCATTCATAATCGAGCCTTTAACACCCGTGGTGTAGGCCAGCCCAATATAGAAGAAGATGTATTGCAGCGCGGTTTGCGTCACGCCCAGTATGGCAAGCTGTGAATACTGATGGCGAGATAAACGCGCAATAGGTTTGCCCTGTAAAAAAGCAAATGCCAGCAGCAGCAGGCCCGCAATGATGAAACGGTAACCCGCAAAGACAATTTTGCCCGGCAAATCGTCCGTCGCTATCTGGAAAATTTCATAACCGTTTTTAATCGCCGGGTAAGCACTGCCCCACAGCAAACAACAAAACGCAGCCCCCATCCAGACAAATTTCTTATTGGTAAATAGAGAAACGTTACTGTTCACATCCTTTCCTTTAGCCAGTTTCAGCGGCGCGTCCATCACGCAGGTGAGATTCATTATTCCCGATAACACACTGACTTACCGTAATAAGCCTCAAAACTTTGTCTCAAGCTGGAAATAATAGTCGAGTCGCAAAAAAGGAGTGGCGAGAAGGTAAGGCGTGAACCCAGCCGAAGAGGATAATTTCCCCTTCGGCCAGAACAGGGAATCGGTGACGACTGAAACGTTATTGTGCGTGATTGAGGGCGGCGATGACCTGTGGATTAAAGTAATTCACCTGTAACATATATTGTTTGCCGAGAATATTGCCCTTGCCCAGCCAGTTAATTCCCCCATACGTTCAATAAAATTGGCGCGTGCAGCTCAGTTAGGCATTGAATATCCACGAATAACCAAGGCTCAGCGATTACTGAATGCCAAGGATGAGATTTAAGGTAACTATGAATATTCTTTTCATCTGTAGCCGGGATCAATGGCGCAGCCCGACAGCTGAACAGGTTTGGCGTAATTACCCTGGTCTATCGGTGAAGTCCGCCGGAACCAGCCGTAACGCCAAAAAAAGCGTAACGGCAGACATGCTGAAGTGGGCTGACGTGGTTTTTACCATGGAGCAGAAACATAAGAGTCGTCTTGTCGCTGATTTTCCTCGTTTTCTTGAGCACAAGTCGGTCCATGTATTAGATATTCCTTACGATTATCAGTACATGGATCCCGAGTTGGTCAGTATCGTGAAAGAAACTGTCAGTCATCGTCTCGGCCTTGAGTAATACTAATCCTCCAGCTCCCTTTTTTAGGCTAGCTGGCGGCTTTTCATTTTGCTCGACTAGATAGCTCTCACCACCAGCATTTGCATTTCGACACAATTAAACGCCCCGTCCTGAGGTGCTTTTCTCGCTATTATCCTGTCTACAGATGAAGCACGGCTTCACGAATGACTATTGCCAAGGTTAATGGTTTTAAACGGGATACACTATGCGTCTTTCTAAATGGGTTTTGTTATCGGCTTCTGCTTTGTCTTTCACGCTGTTGTCCGCTCAGGCCGCCAACGCCGCGTCAAACTCACATGAGATCCAATCGTTCTTCAGCGACTCAATTCAATACTCGATCGGCAGCAAAGTGCCGGCGCTTTACCGCACCAAGCCTTATGAAATTGTTGAATGGCAAAAGCGCAATCTGCCAGCGCCGACGCCAGACACTCACTGGACCTATATCGGCGGTAATTACGCGCTTATCACCAATTCTGACGGTACCATTACCAAAGCGGAATCGGGCGATATTTTCTTCCAGTAAGCCCTGATATCAATACAAAAAGGCCGCCTGAGTGAGCATCACTCGGCGGCCTTTTTTGTTTTAATTCTGCTATTCATCTTGGATTTATTTGCTGGAAATGATCAGCTTTAACCCTAAAAGCAGCAGAACGGTTCCCGCAACGCGGTCAATCAAAGTCTTAAATTTAATATAGGCTTTTTGCGATTTCTCAACCGACAAAACATAAGCCACAAAGGAGTACCAGCCCGCATCGATAATAAAAGAGACCAAAGGCAGAACAACATAATAGTAAGCCGGAATGTGCGCGGGCAGCAGCGCGGTGAAGATACTGGCAAAGACTACCGCCGTTTTAGGGTTACTTAACTGAGTAAATAATCCGTCGCGGAAGGTCTTCAAATAGCGTGGCTTAGACTGCCCCGCGATAGCCGTTTCCACCACCATAGGATCTTTAGAATGTTTAAGGATTTTATAGGCCAGATAGAGCAAATACAGCCCGCCAAACACCTTCAATCCCCAGTATGCCAGCGGCACGGCGAGTAAAAATGCCTGCAACCCTAAGAGCGCGATGATGGCGAAAATCGCCGCGCCGGTCCCCGTCCCCAGCGCTGTCGCCAGCCCGTGTTTACGAGATTTCGCAATCGCGTTTTGCGCGACATAAACAAAGCTTGGCCCCGGGCTCATCGCCCCGATACTGATTGTCCCTGCAATGGCCGCCACCGTCAGATAACTGTTCATTATTATTATTCACCCTAATTTTCCGATTAATACGTCACGTGTTTGTGCTACGTAAACAGGTACTCGTTGATAACATTACCCTGACAATAAAGGATAGGAAATAAGCAATTGTTTAGGATTATGAAGATATTGTAATTCGCCGATTCGCGCCCGTTAATTGGCTGATAAGCAGGATATGTTCCGGCCGCGAATGTAATAAGTGCGAATCGAACGTCATGCCCTTCAGCGCCTCTACAGGCTTGTGCTCTCAGCCCATTTCACTAAATTTCTGCTAAATCCTTTCAGCTCTAAATCTGCAACTTTGCCCGTTGATCCTTCAGCGATCTGTGTTCATTATTCAAACTTGTATGCAAGTACCTCACATACAAGATGTGGATCAATTAAGAATCCTAAAAATAAGGGTAATGAACATGCAACTTGCTGATTCTTCCATGGAAAAACAGGTTATTAGAAAACTCTCCTGGCGGCTCCTGCCGATACTGGTCGCCGGATACCTCATCGCCATTATCGACCGCGCCAACATTGGTATCGCGGCCCTGACCATGAATGCCGACATCGGGCTGACGGCAGCGACCTTCGGGCTGGCGGCCGGGATGTTCTTTATCCCCTACATCCTGCTTGAGCTGCCTTCCAATCTGGCGTTGGAGAAGGTCGGCGCGCGCTGGTGGATAGCCCGCATTATGTTCACTTGGGGGATCATCTCTGGCGCGCATATGTTCGTCTGGAATGACAACAGCCTGTACGTGATGCGCGCCCTGCTGGGTGCGGCAGAAGCCGGGTTCTTCCCGGGCATCGTCTTCTACCTGACACTCTGGTTCCCGGCTGCGTGGCGCGGGCGCATCGTCTCCTCCTTTATGGCCAGTATTCCGGTGGCGCTGATCATCGGCACGCCTATTTCCAGCATGCTGCTGGAAATGCACGGCCTGCTGGGGCTGAAAGGCTGGCAGTGGATGTTCCTGCTGGAAGCCTTACCGGCCATTGTGCTGGCCTTTGTGGTGCTATTCACCCTGCCCAATCGCCCGGAAGACGCCAAATTTTTAGCCGCAGATGAGAAGCAGTGGCTGCTGACGACGCTGGCGGCGGAGCGCAACCTGCTGCCGCCGCGTAAGCACGGTAACTTATTGAAAATGCTGTTTAGTCCGCGCGTTTTGCTGTTCTGTCTGGCCTATTACGGGCTGACCAACCTGAACGGCGCGATCAGCACCTTCCTGCCAAGTATTGTGAGCGAAACCGGCCTGAGCCATATCCAGACGGGTTTCGTCACCATCATTCCTTATGTGTTTGGGCTGGCGGGCATTTTGCTGCTCGGCAAGCTTTCTGACCGCCCCGGCTCAAGGCTGTTAGCCAACTATCTGGCGCTGTTTATTTCCATGTTTGGCCTGCTGGGCGCGGGTTACTTCAGCGAACCGCTGGTGCGCATGGCCTTCCTGTGCGGCGCGGCGTTCGGCTTCTTCGGCGCGATGCCGGTGTTCTGGTCGCTGCCTTCGCAGTTCCTTTCCGCCTCGGTCGCGGCGGGCGGTATCGCGATGATTAACTCGCTCGGCAACCTTTCCAGCGTGATCAACCCGTGGATCATCGGCACCATTCGCGACAAAACCGGCAATTACAACGCAGGGTTCTTCTGGCTGGCGGCCATGGCGCTGCTCTCCGTGCTGACCCTCACCCTGATTGTCCGCCTGTGGAAAACCCCTTCCCAGCGCGATGAAAGTCCTAACGCTGAAAAATTGAAAAGTCCAAAAGGAGTCTGTTGATGAAGATTATTGATGTGCGTTTGCGCCAGCTAGAAGGCGTCTTACCCACAGAAGGCCCAATCTGGGAGGATCGGCTGGCTCGCCCGCTGGATATCTATGCCGACTACCGCGTGCGCGATGACCACGAGGGGGGCGAGCAGCTTAAAGACGGCTTTGCTATTAGCACCGTTTATCTGGAGATCGCAACGGATGAAGGCGTCGACGGGCTGGCCGGGCCGATTCCGCGCTCTATTGCTTCGATCATCGCCAGCCACCTGCGCCGCCTGCTGATTGGCCAGGATCCGCGCGACAGTGAGCGCCTGTGGGATCAGATGCATCGCGCGCTGGTGCATGGCCGTCAGGGTGAAGCGATGATGGCTATCAGCACCGTGGACTGCGCCCTGTGGGACCTGCGCGCCAAGTGGATGCAGCAGCCGGTGTATCGCCTGCTCGGCGGATCGGCGCGGGAAAGCATTCCGGTTTACGCCTCCATGCTCGGCTTCTCGGTGCAAGATCTCGGGCTGGTGCGCGAACGCGCGCAATACTACAAATCGCTGGGTTATTGCGGGCAGAAGTGGTTCTTTCGCCACGGCAGCATGAGCGGTCGCGAAGGGCTGAAACAGAACATTGAGCTGGTCAAAACGCTGCGCGATGCGGTGGGAGAAGACTATGATTTGATGTTCGACTGCTGGCAGTCGATGGATGTCACTTACGTGATGGAGCTGGCGCAGGCTATCGAGCAGTATCGCCCGCGCTGGCTGGAAGAGTGCGTGATGGCCGACCGCCTCGACAGCATGCGCCGTCTGAAAGACAAACTGAGTATCCCGATGGCCGGCGCCGAGCACGAGTACACCCGCTGGGGCTTCAAACGCTTTTTCGACGCTCAGGTGTTGGATATTATCCAGCCCGATATCTACTGGTGCGGCGGGCTGTCCGAGACGCTGAAGATCGCCGCGGCGGCCACTATGCATGATCTACAGATGGTGCCGCACGGCCATTCGACCATCGCCACGGCGCATTTCACCGTCACCCAATCGCCAATCCACACGCCGTTTCAGGAGTATTTGGTGAAGTGGAATGACATCCACCAGCACTTCCTGCAATCCCCATTAGTGCCGGAAAACGGCGTGATTCGCGTGCCGGAAACGCCGGGGATGGGCATGGCGCTGAACCGTGAGAATATTCACAAAGAGACGCTGATTTTCCCCGCTTAATCTGACATGTGGGCGTTGGCCGGTGCTAGCGCCCATATTGGCCGGGGTAAACTTGCATATAAGAAGCAAGCATGTAAGTATTTCTTCCTCTTCGGATTCTTGTTGTTAAGGCACACCACGTCATGAGTACAGGGAAAAGCGCCGCCAGTTGGACCATGAAAAAAATCGTTCGCCCGCAGTCGCTAGCACTCAGGATGGCGGACCAAATCCGCGAGCTGATCGTCAATGGTGAAATTGAATTAGGCACGCTGATTTCCGAAAACGACATTGCCAGTAAGCTGCAAGTGAGCCGCACCCCGGTGCGCGAAGCCCTGCAAAAGCTGGAAACCGAGCGTTTGGTGCAAATCATTCCCCAGCGCGGCACCTACGTTTTCCAGTTCAATGAACAAGAGATGCAGCAAACCTGCAAAATGCGCGAGATTTTAGAGTCCGGTGCTTTAGGCATTGCGCTGGCGCGCGACCGCGAAGGCTTAATTGCCGCGCTGGAAAAGCAGCTTAAGCTCGGCAACAAAGCGCTAAATGGCGATCCAGACAGCTTCCGTGCCGCCGACGCTGGCTTCCACATGGCCCTGATTGAGTTCAGCCAGAATCAGGAACTGATTTACGCCTACCACAACATCATCAATCGCATCCGTGCCCTGCTCAATCGCCTCGCGAAAACCACTGAGGAGCTGTCGGGTTCGCAAAAAGATCATGAGGATTTCGTCGCCATGCTGCGCGAAGGGCGAGACGCCGACGCCGAGCAGCACCTGCGCTGGCACGTCGGCGGCCTGCTGCGCATGTTCCAGCAGAAGTATTGAGGCTGTCCTGAAGAGACAAAAAAAGCGCTGGGTTCAGCGCTTTTTTTGCTCATCAATGTCGAATTAGCCTCAGTTAACCCCGGCCAACAGCTGACAGTAGCGAGCGATATCCACATTGCCGCCGCTGATGATCACCCCGACTCGTTTACCTGCAAGCTGCTCTTTCACCGTGCGCGCGGCGGCATGGCCCAGACAGCCGGTCGGCTCTACCACCATCTTCATCCGCTCGGCGAAGAAGTGCATGGATTGCACCAGTTGCTCATCGGTGACGGTCAGCACGTCATCCACGTTGCGGCGAATGATTTCAAAAGTTTGATGGCCCAGTTGCTGCGTCTGCACGCCATCGGCAATGGTTTTCGGCGTTTCAATCTTCACCCGCTTGCCGCTGCGAAACGACTGCTGACCGTCATTACCCGCCAGCGGCTCGACTCCGTAGACCCGGCAATTTGGTGAAAGCGCCCGCGCAGCCAGCGCCGAGCCGGAGAGCAAACCGCCGCCGCCCAGACAGACAAACAGCGCGTCCAGCTCGCCCACTTCCTCGAAAAGCTCCTTGGCCGCCGTGCCCTGCCCGGCAATTATGTGCGGATGGTCGTAAGGCGGGATCAGCGTCAGGCCGTGCTTTTGCGCCAGATCGCGGCCGATCTGCTCGCGATCTTCGGTATAACGATCAAACAACACCACCTTGCCGCCATAGCCCTCGGTGGCAGAGATTTTGGCCTGCGGCGCGTCCTTCGGCATCAAAATGGTCGCAGGGATCCCCAGCATTCTGGCACACAGCGCGATGGCCTGCGCGTGGTTGCCCGATGAAAACGCCACCACGCCCGCCCGCTTCTGCTCATCGCTAAACTGTAACAGGGCGTTCATCGCGCCACGAAATTTAAAAGCGCCCATGTGCTGGTAGTTTTCACATTTGAAGAACAGCTTGGCTCCCAGCTCTTCATCGGCGGTGCGCGATGTCATGACCGGGGTTTTTCTCACATAGGGTTCGATTCGGTGGGCAGCGGCAGCAACATCAGCATAAACAGGCAAGGCAACATCACTCATTTTTCTCTACCTAGGGTCAGCGGGATGAAATGACAAAATATATAAAATTAGACATAACGTCTATATCTGTAACCTGTAAGTTTGACGAAAAATCTAATTATAGATAACTTATCAGCCCAGCTCGGCCGGAAACCAAGAGAAAAATTATGTCAGGATCGTCAGAGAAGTGGCTGCTCGACCAGCTCAACGCGGTAGCCGCAGGGCTAGGAGAAACCTTTGCGCCCTTTGCCGAAGTGGTGCTGCACGATCTTCGCGACCCGCAGCATTCGATCATTGCGGTACACAATAATTTGTCCGGCCGACAGGTTGGCGAACCTACCACCGAGATGGGGCTGGCGCGTATCGCTTCCCCCGATTACCCGAGCCTTATCACCAATTACGCCAATAAATTCGCGGATGGCAGGCCAGCGAAAAGCACCTCGATCGGCATTAAAGATCCGCAAGGGAAGTACATCGCCGCGCTCTGCATCAACGTCGATATGACGCTGTTTCGCGGCATGCAGAGCGCGCTGGCGCAGTTCACCAGCATCGCGACTGACAGCGTGAGCGAGACGCTGGGACCGGCGGGCACCGAGGCTATTCGGCAATATATCGATAAGTTTGCTGCCCGGCTGGCCTCCACGCCGCGCGCGCTGAAAACCGCCGAACGCAAACTGCTGATGCGCGAGTTGCAGGAAAATGGCCTGCTGGAAGTGAAAAAATCAATGGATACCGTGGCGCAGCATTTGGGGGTGTCCCGCGCCTCGATTTATCTGTACGCCAAAGAGTAAGCTATCGGCAAATGAGCTGATTCTTCGCCGCGCTTAACCTATGTCGCCAATGGAAAAACCCGTTGTCGTAAAAGCCACTAGCCGCCAGCCGCTCCCCTCTCTATCTTCCCCACAACGTTGTTGTGAGGTCACTATGCTTAGATTTTTGCTCTGTAGTTTTGCTCTGGTTTTACTCTATCCCACGGGGATTGACCTCTATTTGGTCGGCCTGCCGCAAATTGCTCAGGATTTACATGCTACCGAGCCGCAATTGCATATCGCCTTTTCGGTTTATCTGGCAGGCATGGCCGCCACCATGCTGATTGCCGGAGGTTTAGCAGACCGCTACGGGCGTAAACCCCTTACACTCTTTGGCTCGCTGGTCTTTATGCTGGCCTCGCTGGCTGGGGGCATGGCGACCAGCAGTGAGATATTTTTGCTCACCCGGTTTATTCAGGGGATTGGCGCAGGCTCGTGCTATGTAGTGGCTTTTGCGATTTTGCGCGACACCCTCGACGACCGCCGCCGCGCCAAAGTGCTGTCTGTCATTAACGGGGTGACCTGCATTATTCCGGTTATTGCGCCGGTGGTCGGCTACCTGATTATGCTGAAATTTCCGTGGCACAGCCTGTTCTTCACTATGGCCGCAATGGGGCTGTTGGTGTTTCTGCTCTGCGCGCTGGTGCTCACCGAGTCGCTGCCAGAAAGAGCCACCGCCAAAGCCGATGCGCCACGCCAGAAGCCGGTTTCAAATGAAAATTTCAACCAGCGCTTTTTTATCAGCCGGTTAATTATCACCACGCTGGGCATCACCATCATTCTGACTTATGTGAACGCCTCACCTTTTTTAGTCATGGAACAACTAGGATTTAGTCGCGGCCAGTACTCACTGGTGATGGCGCTGACCGCGCTAGTGAGCATGATTTCCGCTTTTTCAACGCCTTACTGGCTGTCGCGCTTCAAAGAGAAGCACCTGATGCTGACCGCGCAAGTGCTGTTCGTCAGTGCAGCCGTGGTGCTATTGGCAGCGCAAAAAGCCTTAGTGCCGGTGCGCGCCGAGCTGCTGGGCTTTGTGCTGATTTGCGCCGCGTTCTCACTGGGTTTTGGCGTGACCATGAGTCAGGCCCTCAGCCCTTTCAGGCTGCGGGCAGGCATGGCAAGTTCGCTGCTAGGCATCACGCAGGTCTGTACGTCGGCACTTTATATCTGGCTGATGGGCGCGCTGGGGGTTCAGGCACTCAACATGCTGCTGGTGATCCTCATCGCCGGTGGAGCTTTCAGCGCGGCCCTCATATTATGGGTGCCTACTTCCCCTCAGGCGAAACCACATGAAGAAGTCTCTGGCGCGACTTGATCTCAACTTACGGTTTATCCTGCAATTGCTGCTACAGGAAAAAAGCGTCTCCAGAACAGCGAAGAGGCTTAACGTCACCCCTTCAACCGTCAGTAAGTCGCTGAATAAACTCAGAACCTGGTTTGATGATCGGCTGTTTATCAAAACGCCACAGGGGCTGGAGCCTACGCCGCTGGCACTGAGCATGGAGGCGGAACTGGCGGACTGGCTGCTGCTCTGCGGGCTGATTGCCGATAAGCAGGGCCATGAGATCCCACGCGGGGTGAAATTTGAGTTAGTGATAGAGTCGCCGCTGATGCTGCTGATGTTCAACCAGCTTTCGCAGCGAATTTATGCCCAGTATCCCGAGGCCAAAATCAAGGTACGAAACTGGGATGACGGTTCGCTGGAGGCGATTATTCGCGGCGAGGCGGACATTGGCTTCACCGGGCGGGAGAGCCATCCACTTTCCAGAGAGTCGCTGCATTTACTGCCCAACTTCGTCAATTTCGAAGTGTTATTCAGCGACCTGCCGGTGGTCTATCTGCGTGAGGATCACCCGGCCTTGCAGCAAGAGTGGAATCTGGAAACCTTCCTGCAATACGCGCATATCGGCGTTTTTTGGGAACATAGCGAGATCTGGGCGTTGGACAATGTGTTGCAAGAGATGGGCACACAGCGCAGCGTGTCGCTGACCCTGCCGAGCTTCGAGCAGTCGCTGTTTATGGCGGCCCAGCCCGGCCATACCATGCTGGCGACCGCGCCGAGCTATTGCGGGCGCTACGCCCAACAGCTGAATTTAGGCCTGGTCACCCGGCCCATTCCCCTCGCCAAAGCGCATCAGGACAAGCTGATAATCCCTTTCACCATGATTTGGCATAAACGCAATGCTTACAGCTCGAAGCTGAAATGGCTGAAGCACACCATTCGCAGCCTGTATGACTCGGGCGAGTTCGGCTCCGGCCACCTCTGGTAGCCGCGCTATTTTTGCAGGCTAGCCAGATAAGCGCAGAACATGTCGGCCATGGCATTGGCGTAAGTGTCGATTTCTGCGGCTGTGCGCGGGCTTTCGGAGAACTGCTTACCCGTGGCGCTGAGCGCGTTGGTGATCAGGTCGCCCGCCAGTGCGCGCGTCTGCGGGGTGGCGTCGGGCAAGGCTTTTTGCATGAAAACGTCGACGATGGCGTCCCCTTTCACCCTCACTTCCTGCGCCTCTGGCGCATCACGATACAGCGGCGCGGCGTCATTGAGCGCCACGCGCATTTCCGCCTCTTCGCACTCCGAATGAATAAAAGCGTGGACCAAGTTGCGCAGCCGCTGTAACGGCGTTTTCTCATCATCATTCAAGATACTGCGCAGCATATCGGTGGTCTGCTGCCACTCGTCGCGCTGCAAACGGAACAGAATCGCCGCCTTATTGGGGAAATATTGGTAGAGCGAGCCGATGCTCACCCCGGCCTTCTCCGCCACCCGCGCGGTAGTGAAACGCTGCGCCCCTTCCTTCGCCAGAACCTGAGTAGCCGCCGACAGAATAGTCGCCACCAGCTCGGCCGACCTCGCCTGAAGTGGTTGTTTTCTTGATGAAATTTGTGGGGCGCGGCGTTCAGTCATCGGGGCCTCGGAATGCGAATAGTTAAATGCGAATAATTCGTCATATTATAGTGGCGTGCAACGTCGCACTCAATCTCAGACTGGAAATAAGCCATGAATACTCTGACTTCCGCCCCACTGGCCCCCCTACTTGATCGCTTATTTGCCGAGGCGCGAGAAAACTTACCGGCAGTCGATCCGGCGCTGCTCAACATGTCTGACGACGAGCGAAAACGCCTCAAGCAAAGCAAAACCGAATACGTCAATCTGTACAGTATGCTGAAGGATTTCCCTCTTGCAGTATCGCGCGAAACCGGCGCGCTGCTCTACATGCTGGCGCGCTCGAGCAAGGCCAAAAATATCGTTGAATTCGGCACGTCGTTTGGCATTTCCACCTTGCACCTCGCGGCCGCGCTGCGCGACAACGGCGGCGGCTTGCTGATCACCAGCGAATTCGAATCTTCGAAAGTGATGCGCGCCAGAGAAAACCTGCAAGCTGGCGGGGTCAGCGATTTGGTAGATATCCGTCAAGGCGACGCGCTGCAAACTCTGAGCGCTGACCTGCCTGAAAGCATCGACATGCTGCTGCTCGACGGCGCCAAAGCACTTTATCCGGATATCCTAAATCTGGTGGAAAGCCGCCTGAAACCGGGCTCGCTGATCATCGCCGACGACGCCGAAGACAGCCCGGAGTTCCTCACCTACATCCGCGCCGAGAACAGCGGATATCTCTCCGTCCCCTTCGCCGACGACGTCGAATTATCGATGCGCCTAGGGTGATGGCATCAGCGTAAAGACACAAAAAAGCCCCAGAGTTGGGGCTTTTTGTTTGGGGCCTTGGGAAAGCTAAATCACCCCAATTACTTCGACAAGCTCTGCGCAGCTTTCTCGATCAGCTCGGCGACTTTTTGCGGCTGTGAGGCGAAGACGGCGTGGCTGGCTTTCACTTCCACCACTTTACTGTCGGCGCGTTTTGCCATGAAGCGTTCCAGATCTGGGTTGATGGCGCGGTCCTGCGTGGCGACTAAAGCCCAGCTTGGTTTGGTTTTCCAGGCCGGTTCGGCAGCTGGGGTGCCAAAGATAGCGGCAGCTGGCATCACCTGAGAGCGGGCCATAAAGTTGGCTTGTGCGGCTGGCAGGTCGGCGGCGAAGTCGGCGTGGTAGACCTCAGGTTTCAGGTATAAGAAGTGGTCGCTGGTTTGTGCAATGCCTTGAGTGGCTTGCGGAATTTTTGCCGACAGGCCCGCCAGCGTTTCGCCTTTTTCGGGTTGGAAAGCGGCGATATACACCAGCCCGGCGACTGACGGGTCCTGCCCTGCTTCGCTAATGATAAAACCACCGTAGCTATGCCCTACCAGCAAAGATTTCCCCGTCTGCTGGCCCAAAATGCGGCGTGTCGCGGCGACGTCATCGGCCAGCGAGGTTTGCGGTTCTTGCACAATCGACACGTGATAACCAGCCTTGTCCAAGATTTTGGTTACGGCCTGCCAGCCAGAACCATCCGCGAAAGCGCCGTGGACCAACACGATATTTTTCACCGGCTCGGCGAATGCCGCGCTCTGTGCCGCAAAAGCCAGTGCCAGACCAGCTGCCAGAGTCGTCAGGGTTTTCTTCAACATGATGATTTCCTTCATTTTAGGGTTGGATAAGGGATATCTATTTAGTTATCGCAATATTGTTTATCGCGATAACTAAATTGAAGTTAAAACTATCAGCATTGGCTTAGGTGTCAAGCTATTTGTTATCGCGATAGATAATTATTTACCCACAATGGTATGATGTTGCCAAGACCGACGCTAAAGGAGCACCCCGTGACACATCGTCCCCGCCTGGCGGAGCAGCTTTGTTATTCCATCTATTCCACTTCCATCGCCATCAAGCGGCTGTATAAGCCCCTGCTTGATGCCATGGGCGTGACCTACCCGCAATATCTGGTGCTAAACGTACTTTGGGAACAGGGGAAACAGTCTATTGGCGGCATTGGTGACACCCTGGCGCTGGAAACCAGTACCCTGACACCGTTACTTAAGCGTTTGGAAAATGAAGGTTTTATTGAGCGCGTGCGCAATCCGCAGGATGAGCGTCAGGTGATGATTTCCATCACGGACAAAGGAAAGCAGCTGGAAGAAGAGTCGATTCGCCTGTCCGAAACGCTGTTTTGCAGTTCGAATCTGGAGTTGAAAGAGTTACAGCGGCTGAATCAGGAGATCGTTGCGCTGCGCGACAATATCGCGCAGCGCAACGGCTAAGTCTCTATTTAGGCTGGCGTTTATCTTCAGTACGCAGATCAAAATCCGAGGCGTCATGGCGCTCGTGGAGTTGGTCTGCCGGGTCACCGAAGGTGCGGTTTACCTTGCGCCCGCGTTTCACTGCCGGGCGGTTGGCCACTTCTTCGGCCCAGCGCTGGAAGTGCTTGTAGGATTTAAGATCGAGGAACTCAGCGGCGTCGTACAAGCCGCCCTGTGCCAGGCTGCCGTACCACGGCCAAATCGCAATATCCGCAATCGAATACTCGTCACCCGCAATAAAGCGATGGTTGGCTAACTGGCGATCCAGCACGTCGAGCTGGCGTTTCGCTTCCATGGTAAAGCGGTTGATGGCGTATTCGATTTTGAACGGCGCATAGTTGTAGAAATGGCCGAAACCTCCGCCCAGATAAGGCGCAGAGCCTTGCAACCAGAACAACCAGTTTAGGGTTTCAGTGCGCGCAGCAATCTCTTTTGGCAAGAAATGGCCGAACTTCTCTGCCAGATACAACAGGATCGCGCCAGATTCAAAAACGCGGATCGGCGGCGTTGCCGAGTGATCAAACAGCGCCGGAATTTTCGAGTTCGGATTCACTTCCACAAAGCCGCTGGAGAACTGATCGCCTTCGCCAATGCGAATCAGGTGCGCGTCATATTCCGCCTCGGTCACGCCCAGTGCCAACAGCTCTTCCAGTAAAATCGTCACCTTCTGGCCGTTTGGCGTACCCAGCGAATAGAGCTGCAACGGGTGCTTGCCGATTGGCAACACTTTCTCGTGCGTTGGACCAGCAATCGGGCGATTTATCTTCGACCAGTTACCGCCATCTTGTTGATTCCATACCCAAACCTTTGGAGGCTGATAGTTATTTTCCGACATGGATCACTGCCCTCTGTAATAGGATTCATTGGTGTTCATCAAGATTGAGCATAGCCTTGATGATGGCAGTTGATCTATTTAGTTAGTGCTCACCCGCAAGGTGATTAAAGAGGGGGCAGGCGGCGCTTTACCGGCGTGGCTTTAACCAGCGACGTGTTGCACTGCGCATAGTCGGCGATAGGATCCAGGATCTCATCGAGATGCTGCATTGACCGGACCTGTAGGCGCATCACGAAGCAATCTTCGCCGGTGACTTTGTCGCACTCGCTGCATTCTGGCATCTGCTGAATCAGCTTCTGCACATAGTGTAACTGCCCAGCTAGCGGCTTAACGCGCACTATCGCCATCAGCGGATAGCCCAGTGCTTCAAGATTGATGGTGATACTAAACCCTTCAATAATATGATTTTCTTCCAGCCTGCGTACCCGCTCGGCGGTTGCCGGAGCCGATAACCCCACCTGCTCGCTAAGGGATTTAATCGACAGTCTCGCGTCCTGCGCCAGCAGTTTTAAGAGCAATCGGTCGATTTTATCAATATTCATTTTTCCTTTGCCTTATACCAAACCCGCTTATTTTTAATAAAAAGGATTCATAGCCAAATAACCTTACTTAAATAATCTTTGAGTCCATCTCGCCTTGCTATCTGCATATTATGCCGCCCCTTTTGTGAAGATAATAATCTCCATCGACTCTCTTTATAAATAACAAATTACGGGATGAAAAATGAAACAGCTTGAGATTGCCGACAGCTACCAGCTGGATGATTTACGCATTGTCGAACGCCAGAAACCGGCATCGCCCGGCCCCGGCGAGGTGATGGTGAAGATGGGCGCGGTTTCGCTCAATTTCCGTGATTTGCTGGTCGCCACGGGTAACGGGCACTGGCGACCAACGCCGGGCCGCGTGCCGGGTTCCGACGGAGCAGGACGGGTGGTTGAAGTGGGCGAAGGCGTGACCCGTTTCGCCGTTGGCGATCGCGTCATCACCACCATTTTGCCCAATTGGATCGCCGGGCCGATGACCGAGGAAAACTCCAGAGGCTCACTGGGCGGTGTGGCGGTAGACGGCGTACTGGCCGAGTATCGCGTGCTGAATGCCGAGTCGCTGGTTCTGGCGCCTGACTATTTGACCGACGCTCAGGCCGCCACCTTCCCGACCGCCGGGCTCACCGCATGGCATGCCTTGCAGCGCGCCGGCAAACTCGGCCCGGACAGCACGCTGCTGGTTCAGGGAACCGGCGGTGTTTCCCTGTTCGCCTTACAGATAGGCTTGGCTGCGGGAGCTAGAGTTCTGGCGACGTCAGGCTCAGATGCAAAGATTGAACGCCTCAAAGCCATGGGCGCGCACGCCACGGTGAACTATCAGCAGCGGCCGGAATGGAGCCAGGATGTTCTGGCATTAACGGGGGGCAAAGGGGCCGATGTCACAGTGGATATCGGCGGCGCCTCAACGTTGCACCACTCAGTGAAGGCCGCGGCGCATTATGGCGTCATTTGCATCGTCGGCCTGACCGGCGGCCTAGAAGCGACCTTCAACGTGTCACAGGTATTCTTCAAAAACCTGCGCATTGAGGGGATCGAGACCGGCTCACGCGAAATGCTTGAAGCCATGCTCAACTGGTTTAGCGCCCGGCAGATTGTGCCAGTGGTAGACAGTATTTATCGCTTTGAGAACAGCCGCGAGGCCTTCCTGCACCTGCAATCTGGCCAGCACTTGGGTAAAGTCTGCATCACCTTCTAACTTCATCAATAATAAAAAAAGCAGCGGTTTAGGCCGCTGCTTTGCTTGAGGGTGATCCTGACACAGGAACGGCTTTAGGCCTTGGCGGCAGCGGCCGGTGTGGCGCGGAAAGCTACGCCAAAACGGTTGAAGGCGTTCATCAGCCCAACGGCATAAGTGAGATCGGCCAGCTCCTGCTCGCTAAACTCGGCGATGGCCGCCGCATAGTCGTCATCCGGCACGCCGGTTTCGCTAACGCGAGTGACGCTTTCCGCCCAGCTCAGCGCCACGCGCTCGCGGGCAGTGAACACGGCGCCCGCCTCATGCCATACCGGGACCAGCACCAGCTTTTCCACCGATAAACCCGACTTCAGCAGGTCGCGGGAGTGCATATCAATACAGAACGCACAGCCGTTGATTTGGGAAACGCGCAGGTAAACCAAGTCAATCAGCGCCTTCGGCAAGCTGCCTTTCAGCAGCGTTGAGTACACGGCGCCAAAGGCTTTATAACCCTCTGGGGAGGCTTTGGCGTAGTCGATACGTTGAGTCATGATACTTCCTTAGTGTTGTCGTTTTGAGAACACCAGAATGAAGAATCTTGGCCTGCATCGAAAGCGCCATAAAGTGTCTATTATTCCAGACCATGATTAGGCGGTGGGGATGGTGCCCCCGTCAATAACGAACTCGGTGCCGCTGATGGATGCCGCACGTGGCGACACCACGAAGGCAATCAGGTCGGCCACCTCGCGCGGTTTAGCCGGTCGTCCCAGCGGAATTCCTCCCAGAGAGTCCATAATGATCTGCTTACCGCCCTCGTAATCCGTGCCCGCCTGCTCGGCGAGGCGCTCGGCCATCGCCACCGCGGCGGTGGTTTCCACCCAGCCCGGCGAGACGCGCACCACGCGCACGCCCTGCGGCGTCACCTCTTTCGACAGACTTTTACTGTAAGTGGACAGCGCCGCTTTCGCCGCCGCATAGGCAGTAGTGGATTCCGGCAGCGGCAGCTGATGCTGAATAGAGGTGACGTGGACAATCACCCCGGCGCCCTGTTTGAGCATCTCTGGCAGCAGAGCGCGATCGAGCCGCACCGCCGACAGCAGATTGAGATTTAGCTCGGACAGCCACTGCTCGTCATCCAGCGCGGCAAAACCGCCGCCCGGCGCAGTTGAGCCGCCCACCACGTTAACCAGCACGTCGATCCCGCCAAGCTGCTTTAAGGTGGCGGCAGCGACCTCGGCGCAGCCCTGCGCGGTGCTGACGTCGGCGGCGATATAGTGCACATCAGCCCTCGCGGCTTGGGAGACATCCCGCGCGGTGGTAATCACTTTCGCGCCCACTTCTCGCAAAACTTGCACCACGGCTTCGCCCACGCCCTTGGTGCCGCCGGTAACCAAAACTCTCGCGCCCGCCAAACCTAATTCAAAACTCATGTTGATGCCCTCAGTGGATGTTCATTTCCAGCTAAGCATCGCGGTAAAATATATTGATAACAAGTACATACAATTAAGTCGGGTACATACTTAAAAGTAAGTTTTTTGAATTTAAAGGCGAAAAGCGCCAATATTATTTACTATAAAAAAATGACAACGATAAATGAAAACAGCGCGCCCCCGCCGCAGGGCCAGGGCCACAAGTACACCCGTGAAACAGCCGCCATCGGCGTCGAAAAGGTGATTAAACTGCTGGATGGGCGGTGGAAACTGCTCATTCTGTTTCAACTTTTCGGCGGCCGGGTGCTGCGCTTCTCCGATCTTGAACGGGCAATCCCCGCGGTCTCGCAAAAGATGCTGATTCAGCAACTGCGTCAGTTGGAAAGTGACGGCATCGTCAAACGCATCGTCTACCCCGAAGTCCCGCCGCGAGTGGAATACTCGCTGACGGAATGGGGGCAAGACCTCTGTCCGGTGCTCGACGCTTTGCTGAATTGGGCGGCACTGCGTGAAGCGCAGGCGGCGGACTAGCGCGGCCTGCAGCTGGATCACGGCATGGGCTTAGTCAACTGGGATGCTTTCCACAAGGAGCCGGGATTCACGCGAGTTGGGTAGATCGCCAGCATGGCCTGATAAAGCTCTCCGGCGCTGTCGGTTTCTTCGGCGAGGCGATTGAAGTCCAGCAAATACTGTTTGGTTTTGGCAATATTCTCCGGGGCGTCGTCGTTTTCCGGCACTTTATGACCCGCCACTACATAAGCTGGCTTGAGCGCCGCAAGGGTGTCCAGCGCGGCAATCCACTCCAGCCGACTCTGCTTATCCGTCTCCCCAAGAAAAGGGTGAATGCCGTTGTATACCACGTCACCCGCCACGATTAACTCGAGGGAAGGGACATACAGGCTGGTCGATTCCGCAGTATCCGTGCGGCCAGTATGCACCACCAACAGCTTGTGCCCTTCCAGCTCGAACTCGTCGCTGCTCAGCGGCTCGGCGGCAATCAGCCGGTCGTCGATTTCACCCGGAAACAGCTTGCGCCAGAAACCGTCCACCGAAGCCGGAGCAAGGTGGGCATGCATCGCCTTAACAATGGCCGGAGCCGCCACCGCGCGGGCCTGCGGGAAGTGTTCCAAGAGCGGGGCCAGCCCGAAGAAGTGGTCACCGTGGCCGTGGGTGATGTAGATCGTGGTGAGGTTTTTGCCGCTGGCAATCACCCAGTCCAACAGCGTTTGCGACTGCTCTTTGGTCAGGAAGGTATCGACCAGCACGGCGTCTTTCTCGCCATAAATCAGCGTGGCTGAATTAGCGACCCACATCAGCGACTCGAGGCCGGCAGGAATATCCCGGCTTAGGCCAGGGCGTTTAATGGTTAAAACATCCCATTTCAGGGCGGGTTTGCTCATGGTGCTTGCTCCGTAGTGAAGAGGGGTATCAATTGACAGTCGAAGGCGTAACGGCTATAAATAAAATATGACCGGTCGGTTTATATTGTCAAGACAATTGGAGAACAACGATGAACAGCCCTGCTGAAGCTGATAAGAGAGGCCGCCGTGGGCCGAAGCCCAACCTGAATACCCGCACCAATCTAGTTCAGGCCGGGCTGCAAACCTTCCATCGCGAAGGCTTTGCCGCGACGGGCATTCAGAGCATCGTTGAGCAGGCGGGCGTGCCGAAAGGCTCTTTCTACAACCATTTCGACAGCAAAGAGACCTTTGGCGCCTCGGTGGTGGATGCCTATTTCGAGCGCGCGCAGGCCAGACTGGATAGCGCGTTCGGCAATGCCGAGCTGGCGCCGCTGGCTCGGCTGGAGGCCTATTTCGACAGCCTGATCGTGGCTTTTCGCGACAACAAGTTCAGTAAAGGCTGCCTGATGGGCAATCTCAGCGCCGAAATCGCCGACCACAGCGAAGCCATTCGCCTGCGCCTGGTGGAGCAGTTCGCCGCCTGGTGTCAGGTGATTGAAAATTGCCTGCTGGACGCTCAGCGCCTAGGGCAGCTCGACAGTAATTTGTCCGCCAAGTCACTGAGTGACTTCATTCTAAATTCTTGGGAAGGCGCGCTGCTGCGCATGCGAGTGGAGAAGAACGACTCGCCTTTGCTGGAGTTTAAGCAGTTTGTTTTTGGGCATTTGCTGGGCTAGGTTTGTTTATTGGTCGCAGAAAACGCTATGCTTGCAGGAATTTCGCACTATACAGAGATAGCCGATGAGCAATAAAAAGCAGCCAGCCCCGTCGATCTTCGACCATTTGCAAGAGGACGACGGCTTTGATCTTTGGGGCCGTTCCAAGTTGAGCAGCGCCTTGAATAAAGCTAAACCCGCGACGCCGGACAATGATGCATTAGCCGCGGCGCGCAAGCTTATCAAAGGCGACAAGAAAGTGGCGGAGTGATATTCCTCCATTTGCGCCAGCATTAAAAAACCCGCCAGATGGCGGGTTTTGTTTTTTAGCATGCTCAAACTTTCTCGGAAACCAGCCCCTCGGCGAGCGGGCTTGAAGAGGCCGGGCGCAGCGGCCGCGAGCCGTGCTCTTTCGCCGATTTGATCCACGACCATGAGCCAAACGCCGCGATGCCAATCAAAATCGCGTATTCAATCGACATCACATACACCCCTTGCACCGCGTACAGCGCCACGCTGATGACATCCAGCGCGCACCAGATGATCCAGTTCTCCACATACTTTTTAATCATCAATACCGTCGCCACGATCGACAGCACCAGAATGGTGGAATCCGCCAACGGCCAGGCGTCCGGCAACAGCTGCGGCGCGGCGGCGTTGACGCCCATTTTGGACAGCAGCGCGAAGGCAACGCCGGTCAGCCACGAGAAAATACCGTCAATGTTGAAGGTCATCAGCAGGATAAACAGCACGCTGACCACCGCCGTCAGCACAAAGCTGTTGAGCGACATCCAGCGGATCTTGATCGCCGGTGCCTCTTTTTTATCGTCTTTGTACCAAATCACCCAGCCAACCACGTTGGCGACGAAGAAGAACACTTGCAGCATCATGCTGGCGTAAAGCTGGATTTGGAAAAAGATCGCCGTAAACAGGGTGACGTTTAACAGGCCAAACAGGTAGTTGATGGTCTTCTCGCGGCTGGCGAGCCAGATGTTGATCAAGCCAAACAGCGTGCCAATCGCCTCGATCCAAGATAATTGATAGCCGTCTTTGCCGAGCGGGATATTAACCATGATGTTGTGAATGCTGAAATAGGAAAGCATGGTGCGACTCCTGTATTTTCTTTGTTTTTATGAAGTTAACGAGCAAGTTGTAAAACTATTAATAGGCGTTGGCGGAACTTAAATAATCAATGACCTCGCCCGACTCGGCGACCCAGCCATAGTTTTCATCTAACACGGCCAAACACTCGATTTTGCGCGGCGCGCTCATGGACTCCACGGCGTCGGAGACCACGATAGAGGTGTAATGGTGATACAGCGCTTCACGCACGGTATCTTCGACGCAGCACTCAGCCACCACGCCGGTGACCACCAGCGTATCAACGCCAAGCTCGGAGAGATGCTGCTGAAGAGTGGTGCCGTAGAAGCCGCCAAAGCCGTGCTTCGGCACGATGATTTCGCCATGGATGGGTGCCAGTTCAGCGATGATATCTGCACAATCCAGCTCGACCTCACTGTCTTCATAGCGGCGCAGGTGCCCTACGCGACAGGCTTTGGTTTGCTCGTCGAGGAAAGAGGTCCAGCTGAATTTGCTCTCCAGCCTGCGCCACGCGTCGTTTTCCACGCTGACCCATTGCAGAAAAATCACCGGGTAGCCGCCCTCCCGAAAATGCTGGAGCAGGCGCTGCTGCGGCGCGATAGTCTCCCGCCCGCCCGGCACTTCAAAGGGCGCGCCCTGACGAATAAAATCGTTTTGCATATCCACAATGATCAGCGCGGGTTTATTGATTTTTGGAAGCAGCTGCAATGGCATGGTGTATCCCCTGATTAAAAATCTTCTTTTGAGATGTATTTAATTAAGAACATGAGCAAGGAGCATGCCAGCAGCGACTAAAGGGCAGGAATTGTGTCAATTTAGGGCTTAGAAATAAGAAAAATTGATGAAAGGCGGCGTAGAAGTGATTTTTCCAATACTTTTAAGATACTTTTAAAATGGCCACGGCCGTTATTTGGCTTAGGGCAAATCTTCATTTTTCGAGGGCAATCGGCGTCGCACCTTTATAATACCATTGCCTCATTTTGGGGCGTGCAGCGGCTTATCCATGGCTGGGAAACCACTGCACTATTTGAAACTGGACATCTATACGTCCAAAACGTAATCTGACAATCTATTAACATTCATCCACTCAGGTTATGTAAGGAAAGCCACGTCATGCGCCTATCCGCTCTGGTTGCCACTCTGCTTGCCACTACGCTTTTTTCTACTGTTACCCACGCTGGCGCGACCTTAGATCGCGTCACTAAAACCGGCGTGCTGCGCAATGTGATTGTTAATGACTACCCGCCATTTGGCTTTATCGATGATAACAACCAGCTGGCGGGTTTTGACGTGGATGTCGCTAAAGCCGTGGCTGCACGCATGGGTGTGAAGGCAGAAATCACCGCGCCGGGCTGGGAAACCATTATTGGCGGCAATTGGCGCGGGCGCTGGGATACCTGTATTTGCTCGATGACGCCAAACACCGAGCGCGCCAAAGTGCTCGACTTCCCGACGCCTTATTACAGCTCACCGGCAGTGTTGGTAGTGAATAAGAAAGATGACCGCATCAAGTCAGCCGCCGACCTGAGCAACAGAAAAGTCGGCATCGGCATGGGTTCCAGCTACGAAACTTACCTGCAAAAAACGCTGGTGATCCCCGGCGCGAAGCCGATCGATTTCCCCTTCAATAATGTGCAGGCCATTCCCAGCGATGAAGAAGTGGCTTTCCAGAATTTAGCCTTGGGACCGGGCGTGCGTCTTGACGCCATCGTCTCTGACCTTGCCACTGCCAATTCGCGCATCAAACGTAACCCTGATTTGTTTAAAATCGTCACCGAGCTGTACGCCGAGCCTAACTGGGTCGCTACCGACAAGGGCGATCCTGAGTGGGATAAGAAAGTGGCGGATACCATAAAATCACTGCGCGACGACGGCACTTTGGCGAAGATTTCTCAGCACTGGCTGGGCGAAGACATCACCAAAGAGGAGCCGTAACGGATGGCGCAGCTCCCTGACGTGAAACCTATCGTGGCGGACAAATCTAACCCGGCGCTGGCCGATGCCAGCCTGTCGGCCACGCCGCGCGCCTTCAAAATTAAAACGCTGATCACCTGGCTGGTGCTGCTTAGCCTGCTGTTCAGCCTGTTCGGCAAGATGGGGCTACAGTGGGATTTGATTGAGCAGAAGCTGCCGTTCCTGCTCGGCCTGCGCCTGTCGCCGGACGGCTTTATTCAGGGCGCGGCGCTAACCCTGCTGATCACCGCCTGTTCAATGTTTTTCTGCCTATTATTGGGGTTAATCACCGCATTAGGGCGCATGTCAGATAACGCCGTGGCCTTTGGCTGCGCGACTTTCTATGCCTCGCTGTTTCGCGGCACCCCGCTGCTGGTGCAGGTGTTGATCATCTATCTGGCGCTGCCACAGGCCGGGATTGTGCTGGGCGCGCTCAGCTCGGGGATTATCGCGCTGTCGCTGAACTACGGGGCCTATCTGGCGGAAACCATTCGTAGCGGCGTGCTCTCCGTGCCGCGCGGGCAGAAAGAGGCCGCGATGGCGCTCGGGCTGTCGCCGTGGACCGTCGCGGTGCACGTCACCGCGCCACAGGCCCTGCGCATCATCATTCCTCCCGCCGGTTCGATGTTTATTTCCATGCTGAAAGATTCGTCGCTGGTGTCGCTGATGGGCCTGTGGGAGCTGAATTTCCTTGCGCAGTCTTACGGGCGCAGCACCTATCGCTATATGGAAATGCTGGCGACCGCCGCCGCGATTTACTGGATTATGTCGATTGTGTTCGAGCTGATCCAAAGCCGCCTCGAGCGCCGTTTCGGCCAAGGTTATCGCCGCTAAACATCGCCGTTAAACACGGTCTAACATCGTTGCAGGTACGCCATGTCGCGCTTTCCACAAGATTTCCGTTTGATCTCCTATTTGTCGAAGCTGGAGCACGCGGTGCGTTTCCCGCTCTCCTCGTCTTACCCTGAGTCCATGAGCATCGAGCAGCTGTTCGCCCTTGCCGGGGAGCAGCACCGCCAGCCGGTGCTTGAGGCGATCCTCGACTACCCGCCATTGCGCGGTACGCCTGAACTACTGACGGCGATTGCCTCGACCTACGATCAGGCCACGGCGGAAAACATTATTAGCTTTGCCGGTGCCGATGAGGCGATTTACGCCAGCTTCCACGCGCTGCTGGACGCCGACGATCACGCCATTGTCATCACGCCGAACTACCAGTCTTTGGAGAGCGTGGCGATGTCGCGCTGTGCGGTGAGCGGCGTGGCGCTGAACGCCGACCAAGGCTGGGCGCTGGACGTGGGGGATGTTCGCGCTGCCCTGCGCCCTAACACTAAGGCGCTGGTGATTAACTTCCCGCATAACCCGACCGGCGCGCTGATCGGCCGCCAGCAGCTAGACGAACTGGTTGAACTGTGCCGCGAGCGCGGTATCTGGCTGTTTTCTGACGAAGTTTATCGGCTGACCGAGTTTGATATCGCCGACCGTCTGCCACAGGTGGCGGACATTTATGAGCGCGGCATTTCTCTGAATGTCACCTCAAAAGCCTATGGCCTGCCCGGCCTGCGCATTGGCTGGGTGGCCTGTCAGGACGCGGAATGGCTGCTGAAGCTGGAACGCATGAAGCAGTATTTATCCATCTGCAACTCCCTGCCGGGCGAGATGCTGACCACCATCGCGCTCAATGCCCGCGAGGCCATTCTACAACGCGTGATGCAACGCTCCCGCGAGCAGTTAGGCCAGTTGACCGACTTTTTGGCGCGCTATCCACAGCTTTTCGAGCTGGCTCCCCCGAAAGCCGGAGTGCTGGCCTTCGTGCGTTATAAAGGGCCGGAGGGAGCGGAGCAGTTCGCCACGCGTCTGGTGGAGGAAACCGGCGTGATGACCATTCCATCCGTGACCTATGCGTCTGAATTAACGGCCGTTTCAGAAGATTTTCTGCGTATCGGCTTTGGCCGAGCGAATCTGAGTAAAGCGCTGGAAGTGTGGGGCGAATGGCTGGATAAACCGAAGCAGTAAAAAAAGCCAAGCCCGCCGGAGAACGGCGGGCCGAGATGAAACGCTCAGACACAGGAGAGCGGTATCATGTTAGACGCGGACTTACTGGCTCATCGCGTCTTTTTTCATGCCATCTTTACCCATTGAATCTTTGCTCATGGAATCTTTACCCATGCTGTCTTTTTTCATGTGATCTTTAGACATACAGTCTTTGCCCATCGAATCTTTCCCCATGGAATCTTTGCCCATAGCGTCTTTACCCATGCTGTCTTTCTTCATGCAGTCGTGGGACATCTTGCCCATGGTGTCTTTAGACATAGAGTCAGCAGCCTGAGTCACGCCAGCGAAACCCATCATTACGGTAGAGAACATCAGAACAGTCATCAGCTTTTTCATGGTATTTCCTTTTTTAAAGTAGTTGCACAGTTGTGCAGGTAAGGTTCACGTTCAACTTCTTATTAATTAACTCGGGCCGAAGGCCGTTATTGTTGCAGCCAGTTTGGACACGGCCAGCGCGGAAAAACCGGAGCGTACACGTAGTACGTGAGGATTTTGAGCACTGCCCGGGTTCAAAATGGCAAATAAAATAGGCCTTTTTTAACTCCCGCCGTACCAGTTGTAGCCTTGATCCTCCCAATAACCTCCGGTGAACTTATTGGTAATTTCAATCACTTCAATATGCTTTGGATTCTTGTAGCCAAGCTTGGTTGGCATACGCAATTTCATCGGGAAACCGTATTTACGCGGCAGGATTTGCCCGTCGTAAGTCAGCGCCAGCAGGGTCTGCGGGTGCAGCGCGGTTGCCATGTCGATACTGGTGTAATACTCGTCAGCACACTTAAAGCTGACATACTCCGCCGTCAGGTCGGCGCCAATCAGTCGCAGGAAATCGCCAAACGGCACCCCGCCCCATTTACCAATTGCACTCCAGCCTTCGACGCAGATGTGGCGAGTGACCTGACTGACCTGTGCCATTTGGTACAGCGTCGCCAGTGACCATTCGCGTTTATCCAGCGCCAGCCCGGCGATTTTCAGGCGATAGGCATTGCCATCCACCTCGGGGGCGTCGTCCTCGGCGTAAAACGCGTTGAACGGGAAAGGCCGGGTTATCATCGATTCGGCATAAACCGGGGCCAGTCGGGTCGAGCCAAAAAGCCAGCCCTGCACCCGGTCATTAAAGGTGGAGACGGTATTCAAAGCTTTCTCAACCCCGGCGTTATCGCTGATATCGCAGCCGGTCAGCATCGCCATACCGCCCAGCGTCAGCCCTTGCTGCAAAAAACGACGGCGCGATGGGGCGTCGAGGTGGCGAATAATCTGTTTCTGCGCCTCCTGCACGATGACCTGAGTGTCTGAAGGCGTGAAAATCTGCTTGATGCTCTTTTTAAAAATGTTCTTCATGACCTTTCCTCAGCGTCCGCGCAGCATCGCCAGCAGGGTTTTCGGCACCAGCGCCACCATCACCAAATGCACGGCAACAAATCCCATCAGCGAAGCCATCGCAAAAAAATGCACCACGCGGGCCGTGTCAAAACCCCCCAGCAACTCTCTGAGCAGGGGAAACTGCACCGACTTCCACACCACCAGCCCTGACAGCACCAGCACGATGCCGTCAAGCATCACGAAGACATAGGCCGCGCGCTGCACCATGTTGTAGTGACGCAAGTCGGCGTGAGCCAGCTTGCCGCGCAGCGCCGCGCTTAATTCTCGCAGCACGCCACTCGGAGTCAGCGGCCAGAATTTGCGTTTCATCCGGCCCGTGACGATATTCATCAGCAGGTAAAACGCGCCGTTAAAGCCGAACAGCCACATACCGGCGAAGTGCCACTGTAGGCCGCCGCCCAGCCAACCGCCGAGGGTCAGGCTGCGGGAAAATTCAAAATCAAACAGTGGCGAGGCGTTATAAATTTGCCAACCGCTGGTAACCATAATCAGCACTGCCAACGCATTCAGCCAGTGGCACAGACGCAGCCACAATGGGTGGACAATCTCTGGCTTGGCCTGGTTTTTCTGCGGCTCACTCTGCGGTGAAAAGTCGGTATGTAGCGTCATGTTTATGTTTCTCACTCGCCCTGTCGATGAAGCCAGTATTGAGCGGATTTGTTCCCCAAGACCTCACGCAAAGTTAAATAAAATGTGATAACTCTGAGTAAGCCGCTTGTGTAGACTGCTACTCATACCCTCCCCTCCCCGCAGGCTCGACAGAGATGGAAAAACCCAAAAAGATTTTGATCGTGGAAGACGACAGCAACATCGCCGAGCTGCTCAATCTGCATTTACGCGATGAAGGCTATGAGATAACCCACGCCGCCGATGGCAATCTGGGCGTAGCGCATTTAGAGAAAGGGGGCTGGGACGCGCTGATTCTGGACCTGATGCTGCCCGGCGTTGACGGGCTAGAGATTTGCCGCCGCGCCCGCAACATGACGCGCTACACGCCGATCATCATCATCAGCGCCCGTTCCAGCGAAGTGCATCGCGTGCTGGGGCTGGAGCTGGGGGCCGACGACTATCTGGCGAAACCCTTCTCTATGCTGGAGCTGGTGGCGCGAGTCAAAGCGCTGTTCCGCCGTCAGGAAGCCATGAGCCGCAATATGAAGATGGACGCCGGGACCCTGAGCTTCTCCGGGTTAGTCATTGACCCTATTGCCCGCGAAGTGGCGTTGAACCAGCAGACGGTGGAACTGACGCCGCGCGAGTTCGACCTGCTCTACTTCTTCGCCAAAAATCCCGGCAAGGTGTTCTCGCGCCTGAGCCTGCTCAATCAGGTGTGGGGCTATCAGCACGAGGGTTATGAACACACGGTGAATACCCATATCAACCGACTGCGCATCAAGATTGAGAGCAACCCGGCTGAGCCAGAGCGCATCCTGACCGTCTGGGGAAAAGGCTATAAATTCACGTCGTCAGCGGAAGACGCGCAAGGATAAATCATGAGTAAAATGACGCTTTCGCAACGACTCACCCTGGTTTTTATTCTGCTGCTGGTGGCCTGCTCGCTGATTTCCGGCGTGATGCAGGTACGCTCGAGCGACAGATTCAGTCAGGCGACGATTCAACGTTTGTCTGCCAATCTAGCCACGCAGATTGCCGCCAATAACCCGCTGCTGAGCCAAAACGGGTTAGATCCTAACGCGGTACATAACCTTTTTAATCAGCTGATGGCGGTGAACCCGAGCGTCGAGGTTTATCTGCTCGACAGCGAAGGTGATATCGTCGGCAACGCCGCCCCTGCGGGAAAATTGCTGCGCCAGAAGATAGATTTAACCCCGGTGCACGAGCTGCTTAACGGCAAAACCATGCCGGTATATGGCGACAACCCGCGCACCACCGACCAGCGGCAGGTGTTTAGCGCCGCGCCGCTGACGTCCAATGGCGTGCTCAAAGGCTATGTCTACATTGTGCTGCAGGGCGACGACTACCGGGCGTTGGCCAGTAAGGCGGAGTTCCAGTCGGCCATTTATATGGCACTGCGATCCATGGGGATGGTGGTGCTGTTTGGCCTGCTGGCCGGGGCGCTGGCTTTCCGCTGGGTGACTCGCCCGGTGCGTAAACTCACCGCGCAAATCGCCACGCTGGACGATGGCGGCATGGAGGCGATTCAGGCTCTGGCCAAAACCCAGCCGCCGGTCGGCCAGCCGAAAGATGAAGTGGCGCAGCTGCAACAGGCGTTTGTCGGGCTGGCAAAACGCATTGATCAGCAGTGGCAGAGTCTGACTGCGCAGGACCAACAGCGCCGCGAGTTTATCGCTAATATTTCCCACGACCTGCGCACCCCGCTGACCTCGCTGCACGGCTATCTGGAAACCTTGTCGATGAAGGCCGACCGCCTGAGCAGCGACGAGCGCCAGCGCTATCTCGACATCGCCCTCGCCCAAAGCCGCAAGGTGGGGCGTCTGGCGCAGGAGCTGTTCGAGCTGGCAAGGCTGGAATATGGCGTGGTGAAGCCGCAGAAAGAGCCGTTCTCACTGTGCGAACTGGTGCAGGACGTGTTCCAGAAATTCGAACTCGCCGCCGAAGCGCGCGGCCAGAAACTCAATGCCGACATCATGCCGGATATTCCGCTAGTGAATGCCGACCTGGGGATGATTGAACGGGTGCTGACCAACCTGCTAGACAACGCCCTGCGCCACACGCCGGAGGGCGGCACCATCCATGTTCGCCTGTGGAAACAGGCCCATGAAGTGATGGTGCAGGTGAATGACAGCGGGCCTGGCATTGCGCCAGAGTTAAAGGCCAACCTGTTTGTGCGGCCTTCGATTCTCAGCACCAATAAGCACCGCGCGGGTGGCCTCGGCCTGATGATTGTGCGCCGCATTTTGCAACTGCACGGCAGCGATATTGAACTGCTCGACCAGCCACACAGCGGCGCAAGCTTCCAGTTCGCGGTGCCGATTTAGTCGGTTAGTTAAACCATTTACCGGCTTTGGCTTCCAGCGCTTTCCCTTGGCTGGTCATCAAAGCCTTGTTTCCCTCGGCATTTTTACGGTTGGCATCAGCCTGTGACTGAATCACATCGGTTTCAGCTGCCTGCTTTTTCAAATCCTGTGTAAGAAACTCATCATTACGCTGGGTTCGTCCCGCTAACTGCTGAACTTCAAGCTTACCTTTTTCAACCTGCAGCTGTCGAAGCTGATCCTGATAAGCCTGATCCCTCGCTTTATCTTTCAGGCGCTCAACCTCACGCGCGTGAGCACGGGCATTTGCCGCCGCAATTCTGCGGTTGCGCTCTTTGATATATTGCTCGTAATGGTATTCCCGCTCCTGCTGATAATATTCCCAACGCGCCTGCTCCTCTGATTGCCCCTGCTGTTCAGCTTGCGCGACATCAGATAATTGTTGTTGTAATGTCGCCGCGTGAGAAATAAGGGGGAATGCGGTAACGAAAATAAACCCAAACAATAGGATATTCTTCATGGTCTATTCCTTACTCATACTATTCGCGCACACGTTATTCGGCTGAATACGAGTTTCATTGCTCTTAGTGGAAATAACCATTGCTAGGCCCGGAGAGAATTGACAGGCATATCCCATTTGTACAGAGGTATAAATTCGCGTGTCATCTTTATAGGTTAACGATACGCCTTCTACATATTTTTTATCGTTGACTGAGGTACCCGTTAATGCGCCCACGGCGCCGCCGACCAACACACCGCCGGCAATCGCACCATCGGAGGTAGAGCCCAAGGCAGCCCCGACCACACCCCCTGCTACTGCGCCTATGATCAAACCTACGGTGACTGCCGTATTCCTATTATCCGTGTTATCCACCACGACCTTAGCGGGCATTACGGAAATAATATTTATCGTTTTTGCTTCTTGTCGGGTATTAAGTTGTGAAGTAGTAAAAACGTCAGCCTGATAATTATTCGCATCAGACTGACAGCCATAGAGAAATAACATAGAGAGCAAAGTGCTCGCTACTAAGCTGCGTTGAAGTGGCATAACCTTTCCCTGTGTATGTTGTTAAGGGAGAGAATACGCCGAGGCGGTAAAATATAAAGTCAGGAATTGTAATCGCTCTTACGTTTTCTTAACGTTATTTCCATTATTACCGAAAATAAGCCACTTCTTCACTGGCATTACCTTCACAATATACTTCAGAATTATCTGAATCTATTTATTACTCCACCAAAATCTGTTTCTCAGTCAGGAAATCGATAAATACGCGGACCTTGGGCAACATATGACGACTGCTTGGCCAGACAATGGAAAACTTGCCGTCGTCATATAAATAGTCATTGAGAACGGATTTCAGCACCCCGGTTTTGAGCTGTTCGCGCACCAGAAACTCGGGAATATAGGCAATGCCGACGCCGTGTAGCACGGCCTGAATCAGTGCCTCGAGGTTGTTACTGCTCACCACCACCGGCAGCTCTAGCGCCATGTCACTGCGGATATCCCACGGCTGGATCTGCCCGCTGCCCGGAAAACGGTAGCGCAGGCAGGCGTGCCGGGCCAAGTCCCGCGGGCTATGGGGTTCGGGGTTTCTGGCAAAATAGTCCTGGCTGCCGACGATAACAAAATGGAAAGGCCCGAGGCGGCGCGACATCAATTGCGAGGTCGGCAGTTCGCCGCTGCGCACCGCGACGTCGATACCTTCGGCAATCAGGTCTACCATGCGATCGCTGAAGTCCAGCTCCAGCTCAACCTGCGGATAACACTGCATAAATTCCGCCAAGTGCGGCAACAGCATGCGATAGCCAATCGCCGGCATGCTCACCCGCAACTTACCGCGCGGCTCGGCCGAAACCCGCGATAACTCCTGCTCGGCCTCCTCCATCTGCGCCACGATTTGCTGACAACGCTCGAAAAATAGCTGGCCTTCGTCAGTCAGGCTAATGCGCCGCGTGCTGCGGTTAAACAGCCGCACGCCGAGCTTTGCCTCCAGCCGCGCCACGCTTTTACCTATCGCCGAAGCCGAGATCCCCATGATCTCGCCCGCCGCCGCGAAGCTTTGATGCTGCGCCGCACGCACGAATGCCAACATGCCGTTTAGGTTTTCCATCTTCACTCCGCGAGGTAATTAGAGCTATTTTGTCCGCAATCTACGGACTTTAAGCCCATTTCGGCAAAATTGCAGACATTTTATCATCCTTGGACTATTCATCTTCGGAGAAAGCCATGAGTCCATCTAACCAAACCAAGAGCGGCCAGCTAAGCGTGTTGTTTACCGTCTGCCTGGCAGCGCTGATTTTGCCACTCAACTTTGTCAGCGGCGCGGTAGCAACCCCGGCGATTGCCCGCGAGCTGGGCGGCAGCGCGCAGGCGCTAAGCTGGATAACCAACGCCTTTATGCTCAGCTTCGGCTGCTTTTTGATGGCGGCGGGCACCCTGGCCGATGAGTTTGGCCGCAAAAAAGTGTTTGTGATTGGTGTCGCGGGCTTTGCCCTGCTCTCTTTGTTGCAAAGCTTTAGCAGCAGCCTGCTGTGGATTGATCTACTGCGCGGCGCGCAGGGTGTGGCGGCGGCGGCCGCACTGGCAGGAGGCTCGGCGGCTTTGGCGCAAGAGTTTGATGGCCCGGCGCGCACCCGCGCATTCAGCCTGCTCGGCACCAGTTTTGGCGTCGGTCTGGCCTTTGGGCCTTTTCTGGCGGGCCTGCTAATAGCCCACCTCGGCTGGCGCTCGGTATTTATTTCCGCCACGGTGATTGCCCTGCTGGCCCTGTTAACCGGCGCGTCGAGAATGCATGAGTCGCGCAACCCTAACGCCACCGGCATCGACTGGCCCGGCACGTTGACCTTCACTTCGATGCTGGCTTTACTGACCTGGGCGCTGATGGCTATTCCGCAATATGGCCTGCAAAGCCCGCAAGTGCTGGGTTTGCTGGCTGGCGCCGCACTGCTGCTAGCGCTGTTTATCTGGGTTGAGCTGCGCGTGCGCAACCCGATGCTCGACCTGTCGCTGTTCCGCTTCCCACGTTTTATTGGCGTTCAGGCACTGCCGCTGGCTACCGGATTCTGTTTTGTGGTGCTGCTGGTCATTCTGCCGATGCAGTTTATCGGCATCATGCGGATGAGCGAGGAGCAGGCCGGGTTAATGATGATGGCGCTCTCCCTGCCGATGCTGGCCGTGCCGCTGATCGCCGCCGGCCTGACGCGCTGGGTGAGTCCCGGCCTTTTGTGCACCGCCGGTTTGCTGGTCGCCACCTTTGGGCTGTGGTGGTTGAGTCTTGCCGTCGAGGCGCAAAACGCCGGGCAGATGATCCTGCCGATGCTGGTGATTGGTTTGGGGGTTGGCGTGCCTTGGGGATTGATGGACGGGCTGTCGGTCAGCGTGGTTCCCAAGGAGCGCGCGGGCATGGCGACGGGGATTTTCAGCACCACCCGCGTGGCGGGCGAAGGGCTTTCGCTGGCAACCGTCGGCGCCCTTCTCGCCGCTTTCGCACAGGGTGGATTGAGCCAGCACTTCTCAGGCCCGATCTTAAGTGACGCCAGCCAGCGTCTGGCAACCGGCGATTTAACCCAGGCCCTCCGCCTGTTGCCGCAGGCCAGCGCCGCCCAACTGCAACAGATTTACGCCGCCGCCCTGCATCACGTCCTGCTAAGCCTGGCGGCGATCACCCTGCTGTCTGCCGTCGTGGTGATGGTGGCGATGGCGGGGAAAGAAACAATGGCGGAACAACCCACTTAATTAGCATGTTGCGCGGGGGTCAGTCTGACTCCCGCCGCTCGAGTGATTTCAGTTAGCGTACCGATGGTTGGATTGCCATTTTCAGACAGCGCCTTGTAGATATGTTGCCGCGTGATGCCGGATTTTTTAGCGATTTCGGTGACGCCGCCGCGAGCTTCAATGACGCGACGCAGTGCGGTGAGAAAGGCCGCCACGCCGCCAACTTCATAGATCTCTTCTAAAGCTGTCTGAAGATAAATTTCGGCATAGGCGGGATCGGCACGAAGTGTAGCAATGATCTCCGCATCACGGCTGACTGATGGCGGTACTGCCTCTGGGGCAACTGCCGTTTTTTTGTTTGAAACCATGATTTTACCTCGTCTGATAATCAGCTAAGTATTTCACTGCTTTATCGATATCTGCGTTTTGGTTCTTCTTCGTTCCACCCGCGAGAAGTAAGATGATTTTTCCGTTCTCTATCGAGTAATAAATCCGGTATCCCGCCGCATAATCGATCTTAATCTCCCATACCCCATCGCGCTCAAATTTATGCACACCAAAGTTACCGGCCTGAGCACGGTCCAAGGCAACGTCAATTTTTGCCGCGGCGCGAAGATCCTTCTTCCTGAGTTTATCCATCCAAATTTTGAACGGCTGTTTCTTGTTTCTATCCTGATAATGTTCAGTTGTGTACATCCCTGTCCCCATCACTAAACCTGACGGGATTGTCTCTTATAAAAGACAAAACTACAACTAACTGTATTTAAAACGACCGATCCCCATGACTTTCCCCCAATAGAGGGAGCAGTCGCGCGTAGGCTTCTTCCAATTCGGGGGAGATGTCGACGGCGGCGATAAAGTCTTTGCCGCGCGGGCCGTAGCCTTGCGGAGTATTGCGCAGGCGGGGGATCTCGCCCAATAGCAGCGAAGCGAAGCGCGGCCATGACCACAGGCTGTGCTGCGTTTCGCCTGCGTAGTGGAGCTCTTCTGCCAGCTTGTCGAGCTGCGGCACGAAGGTCGGCCAGTTAATAAATTCCACCTCTGGCCGGTCCTGCCAGACTTTACGGAAGCTGGCGTCGGTGCGCCGCTGCATCAGCGGATCTTGCGTCAGGATAATGCGCGATGAGCCGTCACCCGCCAGATCCAACACCCGTCGGGCCTGAGTGGCGTTGTCGCCGCAGTTAGTTGAACGCGTCTCCAACAGGAGCTTGGCTGGCTCAATGGCGAAGAAATTGATGGCGATATCTTGCAGAATTTCCGCCTCGCTGCGCCCTTTGGTGGCAATGGACGCGTACCTTGGATGATTTTTTACCGCCTGATAAAGCAACTCGGTCGAATGACCAATCCCTCCCGCGATCAGAATTTTACTCACAGCACCGCTGGCGAGCGCGGCAAAAGCGCCCTCGGCGACCGGCAAAATTGCGTTGCCAAGCAGGATAAGTAAAGGTGCCTGAAAGCGCGCCAGCTCGCTGGGAGAAGCCCCCTCTGTTTGATCAAAAGCTAAAAATTGCGCCATTGCATTAATGTCAGCCAGTCGACTGGCTGGATACGATTCAGCTAAGGGCATAAAACTCTCGTTTGGTGATAAAAAGGGCAAGCTCTGATGTTATCAGAAAGTAAAATTTAACGATAAACAGCTGAATTACTGATGTTTAGGTCAGTAAAGACATCAAAATCCATAAAAATATTTGCAGTAAATTAGGATTACATAAATCAAATTAGTGTTATCAGTAAGAATTTAAATCCACATTAATTTAATTATAAGAATTAAATCCCAAAACATTATTAATTTCAGCATTTTTGAGCTTTTTGCTAAAAGTGCTAAAAACTTCTCCTTAAGTTAAATTTATTAACTTATATTTAACTCAACTATAAGAAACTTCTCATGATTCAAAAGAAAGATTTGCTCATTTATTCATCATAAACACTGAAAAACTCAGTGATAAATCTCCAAAAGTGAGATGCCAGCAAAGCTTTGACCTGATGACTTTTTCCTTTTTTTTCTGTTGTTGCCGCCAGAGAAATTACACATGCAAACGCCTTTGCATGCACATACAGCATGAGTTCGTTGTTATTGGGAGTCATCATGGACGTCAAAAATCAATCATTACTGGGTTTAATCACTGCGGCATTATTCACCCTTCCTCTGGGTGCGCAGGCAGCAGGCACACTGATAGGTCAGGTCGGTGTTCAACTAATCATCAGCACTGGTTGTACTGTTGGTAACGGCTCCACTTCAGGCGGCACCAACCAGTGGGGTACTTTGAACTTTGGTAACTACGCCGATTTAACCAGCATTATCAATGGCACGGTCACTGGCACCAACGGCAGCGCGGTCACTATCACCTGTAGTACTGGCCTGACACCAACACTTTCACTCAATGGCGGGCTGGCAGCAACCGGCGCAGTGCGCGCAATGACCTTTGATGCCAACAAAATCTCCTATCGCCTCTATTCTGATGCAGCGCGTACTACTGAGATTGGCATCAATACGCCGATTACCCTAACCACAGGAACTACCGCGCAGAATATCCCGATCTATGGCCGCGTGTTACCTGGCGACCAAACGGGCGCTGGCGGCACAACTCCTCCGGCTGGAACCTATAACGATACCGTCGTCGCCACGATTTCCTGGTAATAGCTTAATGAGTCAGGGCCGCTTTCGGCCCTGAACCTACTGCCATTCAAGGAAGGAAAGACCATGGATATCAAGGCGCTGTTGTTGCTGCCCTTTCGCTGTATGCTCCTGATGCCCGCTCTACTGCCAACCAGTCATGCGGCAACGATTGGCGTCACGGCGACGCTGCTTCCTGCCTGTAGCGCAGGGACAACCACTGGCGGTTCAACCACTTACGGCACCTTGAGCTTTGGCAATTATGCCAGTCTGAGCAACATTATCAGCGCCACTAGCGCCCAGCTGGCGGGCTCGATTCGCGTCAATTGTATCAACGGCCTGAGCTACAAAATCCTGATGGACGGCGGCAACAGTGGCAATGTGAACAGCCGCAATATGGTTAATACCAGCAACGCCGCGCTGAAGGTACTTTATAACCTCTATACCAGCGCGACTTTTGCCACTATTTGGGACAACACCACCGGCCTGAGCGACGTCGGCAATGGTGCCGATCAGTGGCATACCGTTTATGGACGAGTGCCGGTACAAACCACGCCAGCCGCGGGCACCTATCAAGACACGGTCAATGTTACGGTCAGTTGGTAACGGAGGCCGACTATGATCAGTAGGTCTTCAACCCCTTATCACCTACTGCTGCTGCTCTGCGTTTTGGCTTACCCCAAGGCTCAGGCGGCAACGGCAAACTCATCTTTTACCGTCAATGCCACCATTGTCAGTGGCTGCGCCTTTGGTAATTCACTTGCTACGCCAATCACCAACCTCGGCACCATCAATTTTGGCTCGATGTCTTCCATCACCAATAACGTTGACGTCACCAGCGCCAGCGGGACAGGCAGCATCGTCGTGACCTGCACCACCGGCGCCAACGTCACTATCGCTATCGATTATGGCGTTAATGGCGGCACCTCAACGGGTCGCTTTATGGCGAACACCAGCAATGCGGCCCAAAAGTTGGGCTATCAGCTGTATCAAGATTCGGGACGAAGCCAAGTGTGGGGCACCGGCACGCTGGCTCGCACCATCAGCAACTTCCCGGCCACAACCCAAACCTATCCGGTGTATGCACGATTATTTGCCGTGACCCCATTACCCTCAGCGGGAACCTATAGCGATACGGTCACTGTCACCCTAACGTATTGAACCATCAGGAAATGAACTATGTATCAAACATTATTACGCGCACTGATTAGCTTGGTTTCACTTGGCCTGTTTTTTGGGGCTGCCCCCAGCCGGGCGGCCAGTTCGGTACTGGTGTGGCCGGTGTATCAAATTATTGAATCGGACCAAAACGGCTCGGCGCTGTGGCTGGAAAATCGCGGCGCGGCGCCCGTCTCGCTGCAGGTCCGGGTGCTGGCGTGGAAACAGGAAAACTTCAACGAGCGCTATGCGGATCAGAATGACGTGGTCGCCAGCCCGCCCTTCGCCACCGTCGCTCCCGGCCAACGCCAGCTGATTCGTTTGATTCGCAACACCCCCGTTCCGGCTAATACCGAGAAAGCGTTTCGCATCATCATCGACGAAATTCCTTCGCCATTGCAGCCTTCCGAGCAGGGTAAAGAGAAAGCCGTGGTCGGTTTGCAGCTACAAATGCGCTATTTGCTGCCGCTGTTTCTCGACGGCGAAGGCATCTGGACCAACGAACGCGCGGATATCAAACGCAATCTGGCGGATGCCACCAAGCCAGTTCTCAAATGGAGCATTGAGAGCGGCGGCGGTAAGTCTTTCCTGAGAATTCGCAATACTGGCGTGGTTCACGCCCGCCTGAGCAACGTCTTCTGGTCAATGACCGGCGACGCCAAACGCGGCGTCAAAGCCATGACCACCGGCTTTATGGGCTATGTGTTGCCGGGTCAAGAGATGCGCTGGCCGGTGCCTGCGGGCATGATCCCCGGCGGGCAGCTCAATGCGCAAATCGCTGATAACGCTGAACCTATTGTGATCCCGCGCGGCGAATAATGCCGGAGCCGCAACGCATGGAAACCAGAGGTTTCGCCCTGAGTACGGGGCTATTGGCTTACCAAATGGCGTGCCGAACGGCGCGCCACGGCATGACGCTGATCTTCGCCAGCGGCATGAGCCTGCTGCTGCTGCCCATGGCGGGACAGGGGGCAGAGTATGACGCCTTGCCCGCCGCGCCGCGCGCCCTGCCAACTCAGGTTGAGGCGACCTATTATCTGGCGATCATGGTCAATGGTCAGACGGATAATCAGGTGGTGCCGGTGATTTTTCGCGACAACGCGTGGTTCGTCGAGTCCGGGGTGCTGGCGAAAAATCACGTGCATCTCAACGGCCAGCAGCAAGGCTTAGTCAACGTCAGCGCGCTGCCAGAGGTGAAAACCGAGTACAACTCGGCCAGCCAGCAGCTGGTGTTGAAGGTACCCGATGCGTGGTTGCCGCAGCAAAATATTCGCGGCGACAGCCTACTGAGCTATACGCCGTCGCAGAGCAGCAACGGCCTGCTGTTCAACTATGACTCTTACTACACTGACCCGCACGAAGGGCCGCGATCCATCGCCACCTGGATGGAGCAGCGGCTGTTCAGCGACGTGGGAATTCTGACCAACACCGGCACCTGGCGCTACAATATGGACACGCCGGAGGGATTCTCGGAGAGTTCAACCTCCGACGGCTATATCCGCTATGACACCTACTGGCGCTACTCGGACGAGCAGAGCTTGATCAGCTATCAGGTGGGTGACTTCGTGAGTAACTCGCTGACCTGGAGCAACTCGGCGCGCATGGGCGGGCTGCGCGTCAGCCGCAACTTCGGCGTGCGCCCGGACTTGGTGACCTATCCGCTGCTGCAATATAGCGGGACCGCCGCCGTGCCGACCACCGTCGACCTGTTCCTTAACGGTTTTAAGGCCAGCACCAATAATCTGAATTCCGGCCCCTTCACCCTGACCAACGTGCCTTATATCAACGGCGCGGGCGAGGCCACGGTGGTCACCACCGACGCCCTTGGGCGACAGGTTTCCACCAGCGTGCCGTTTTATGTTTCCAACACCCTGCTGCGCAGCGGGTTGTCTGATTTCGACTTATCCCTCGGCGCGGTCAGGCAAAATTATGGTATCAGCAGCGGCGACTACTCCGACGCGGCTTTCAGCGGCATTTATCGCTACGGCATTACCAATTACCTGACGCTCTCCAGCCACGGTGAGGCAACCAACGGGCTGGCATTAGGCGGCATTGGAGCTGATTTGGCGGTCGGGCACTGGGGGACGCTCAGCGTTTCTGGCAGCCAGAGTCAGGCCAACCACGCGCCGCGCACCCTCGGTGAGTTTGATATCAATGGCAATAATCCGGCGAACAATGTTATTGGCGGCATACCCAATAACAACGGCGAAATCACCAATCCGAAGGACCCCACCCGCGTTACCGACGAGAAAAGCGGCAACCAATATACGGTCGGCTACTCCTACTATTCCACCCTGTTTAGCCTTTCGGCGCTGCGCTCGTCGCGCACGCCGGGCTATCAGGATTTAACCTCTTACACCAGTGATACCAGCCTGAGCCGCCGGGCCGATCAGGTGACTTTCAGCACCTCGCCTTTCGGCCAGTCCAGCGGCACGGTGGGGGTGGGTTATTACGACGTGGAAGCCTATGACCAGAGCCATACGCGGCTGCTCAACCTCTCTTACAGCCGCTCGCTGTGGGGGCAGTCGAGCATGTTCCTGTCACTGAATAAAACCCTCAGCGACAGCGGCTACAGCGCCCAGCTTCAGTTCATCATCCCGCTGGATATGAACACCAGCATCAATGCCGGATTGCAGCGTGACAGCGGCGGCCACTACCGCGAGCAGATTGGGGCCAGCAAAACGGCGCCGACCGAGGGCGGGCTGGGGTGGAACTTGGCTTATACCGGCGGCAGCGACCCCTATCAGCAGGCTGATGCCACATGGAAAACGCGCTACGCCACTCTGCAGGGCGGGCTGTATGGCGAAAGCGGCAACTACACCAACTGGGCAGATCTGAGCGGCTCGGTGGTGTTTATCGCCAATGACTTCTTCCTGTCGGACAAGATTAACGACGCCTTCATGGTGGTGGATACCGACAATTACGCCGACGTGCCGGTGATGTATGAAAACCAGAAAATGGGAAAAACCGATAAAAAAGGCCATCTGCTGATCCCAACCGTCAGCTCCTATTACCCGGCGAAGGTGGAAATTGACACCCTGCCTCTGCCTGCCGATGCCGTGGCGAATCGCGTGGTGGACAATATTTCCGTGCGCGAAGGCAGCGGCGTGGTGGTGAAGTTCCCGGTGAAGCGCGAGCTGTCGGCCACCATTAAAATCAACGATATCCACGGCGAGCCGCTCAAATTGGGCACGCTGGTTACCGAGCAAAACAGTCAGCAAACCACGGTGTCCGGCTATGAAGGGCTGGTCTACTTCAGCAACCTTCAGCAGCACAACGTGTTAGTGATTCGTCAGGAAGATAATTCGGTTTGTCGGGTTGGCTTTGACCTGAATCTTAACCATCACAGCATTGAGCAAATTGGCCCGCTGGTTTGCCATCCCAACGCAGGGTCAGGAGGTAAGATATGAATCTACTCAGGATGGGGCTGCGCGCGCTGGCCGCGCTGGCTCTGTTAGTCGTTGGCCTGCCAGCGGCCTATGCCGCCTGCTCCAGCAGTCCCGGCACGGGGAGTTTTGGCACCCTCAGCTCCTTTGTGGCGGGCAGTACCGCGCAACAGGTCACGGCGACCAGCGGCTTTAAATGCACCGGCTCGCTGCTCTCCTTATTAAGTACCAACACAGTCACGGCCACTATTGCAACCTCAGCCAACGGTGTCGGCAATCAGGCAGCAATGCTTGGGCCGAACGGCGTAAAACTGCCTTATCAGATTTGTCAGGACAATGGCTGCGGCACGGTGGTGAACGTTGGCAATCAGACCACCTGGAGCAGTACCACGCTACTCGGCCTGCTGGGCTTATTCAACGCCAGCGACGGCTCGCTGCCACTTTACCTGCGCACGGTGACCGGGGTGAATTTACCGGCGGGAAGTTATAGCGATACGCTGGGGATTAACTGGACCTACCATATTTGCTTCGTCGGGGTGCTGGGGCTATGTGTTTATACCGATGGCGCAGACAGCACGACAGTCACGGTGAATATGACGGTGACCAACTTCTGTTACATCGACAATGCGCCAAATGTGAACTTCGGCTCGGCGGCTTTCCCGGCAGGGTTTGCCTCAGTAACCAACAACTCGCTGAGCATTCGCTGCACGTTGAACGCGGCTTATAGCGTCAACCTGACCAGCACGGTACCGGGCAGCGGGCAGTATCGGCAGATGTCCTCGACCAATAACGGCGTGACCAGCTATTTGCAGTATCAAATCTTTAAAGGGGATGCGTCGGTGTGGACCGCCGCGACCAATACCGCAATGACCGGCACCGGCGCGTCGCAAAACGTGGCTTACTCCGCGACGGTTAACCCAAGTCAGGCTAACCCACCGCCGGGAACCTATAGCGATACCGTGCTGGTGACGGTGACTTATTAGAGGGGGAAATCATGGCAGGCCGGTGCGCATGTCGCTGCAACGGCCTGCTACGGGCTTACAGCCCTTTGAGGATCTTCATGGTGGCGTCGACGTCGATTTCGTCTTCCGAGAAGATGTAGGTGGTGTTCTGGAAGGTGGTGATTGCCAGCTTCTTCAGGGTGCGCGTTGTGGCCTTTTTCTCTTCTTCTTTCGGGCGAATGCGGTTCATCAACAGGCCCACGGAGAGCACGGCATTCTCTTTGTCGATTTGCGATTCGGCAGGGACTTCTTCGCTGTAAGCCAGATAGGACTTGATGCTGGTGATTTTGATGCGCTCACCGGCAATAAAGATGTATTTGCTTTCAGGCTCGACTTTGACGGCAAACGCCGACAGGCCTTTGTTGTTGGTGGTCGGCTCGAACGTCACCACGGCGTCTTTCTTGATTAGCTCGGGGTTGGTGACTTTAATCACGTGGAAATAACGGTTATCGCCGTTTTCATCTTTGATAAAGCCGAAACCTTTATCTTCAAACCAAGTTGTGATTGTCCCGTTCATCGCTCTTACCGCCTAATTAATCGTTCAACATGTCAATTTTTGCAGCGCGCAGTTTAATGCAGAATGCGTGCAAAGTCCTGTGCTTTACCGTCCAGCCGCCTTTCTAAAGGTAAGATTGAAACGATAGCCGCCGGTAAGCGGATGTTCGCCGGCTTTTAACGGCAAAATGCCGTGATAACGCAGCCGCGACGGCCCGCCCCATACCACGATATCCCCGTGAGTCAGCGTCACTCGCTGGGTCTTATCACTGCGCTCCATGCCGCCAAACTGGAATATCGCCGGTAATCCCAGCGACACCGACACAATCGGCGCGCCGAAGTCGTGCTCGTCTTTGTCCTGATGCAGCGACATTTTCGCCCCTGGCTGATAACGGTTGATCAGGCAGGCGTCGGGCGCGAAACCGGCAAAACCGGCCTGCTCGGCGGCCTCGACTGCCAGCGTGCGGAACAGCTCGGGCATCGGCGGCCAGGGCTGCTGGCTCTCCGGCGACGTGGTTTGGTAACGATAGCCCTGACGGTCAGTCACCCAGCCGACCTCGCCACAGTTGGTCATGGCGACCGACATCGCATAGCCGCCCGGCGTAGCACGATATTGGAAAGGCACCAATCCGGCAATTCTGTCGATTTCCGCCAGCAGCGCGGTGTCGTCTCGCAGCGCGCCGCCGCGCAGCACCACGGCCCCCGGCGCTAACTCTTCCCGCCAGTGTGGGTGGAAATCTGGATGATCGAACAAGTCTAAATTCATGTTCACCTCCGATGACGTTATTGATTAAGTATATAGCCTGATAAGCCTAGCGGCGGTCGGAAGCTTTGGCTAAGGTTGAAGCATTACGCATTTTCAACATCACTGATAAGGAAGGATCATGGCTCGCGAAATCAATAAGGACACCCAACTCTGTATGTCACTGTCGGGCCGCCCCGGCAATTTCGGCACCCGCTTTCATAACTATTTGTATCAGGCTCTGGATCTGAATTTTATCTATAAAGCCTTCTCAACCCAAGATATTGAGGCCGCCGTGAAGGGCGTGCGCGCGCTGGGTATTCGCGGCTGCGCGGTGTCGATGCCCTTCAAAGAGGCCTGCATCCCCTTCCTCGACGAGCTTGACCCGTCCGCCACCGCCATTCAATCGGTTAATACCATTGTGAATGACGACGGCTTCCTGCGGGCTTACAACACTGACTACATTGCCGTGGCGAAACTGCTGGAGCAGTATCAGGTGCCGAAGGACGCGGTGTTCGCCCTGCGCGGCAGCGGCGGCATGGGCAAAGCCGTGGTGGCGGCCATCCGCGATGCCGGCTTCACCCAGGGCTATGTGATTGCTCGCAACGAGAAAAGTGGCCGCGCGCTGGCCAAAGAGTACGGCTACGAGTGGCGAAGCGAGGTCGGCGACGCCGCCGTGGATATGCTGGTTAACGTCACGCCAATTGGCATGGAAGGCGGCCCGGACGTCGACGCGCTGGCTTTCGACAAATCCGTAATTGATCGCGCCTCGGTGGTGTTCGACGTGGTGGCATCGCCGGTAGAAACCCCGCTGATTCGCTACGCGCTCGAGCAGAACAAGCAGGTGATCACCGGCGCGGAAGTCGCGGCATTACAGGCGGTCGAGCAGTTTGTGCTGTATACCGGCAAAAGGCCGGATGACGCCCTGATTGAAAAAGCCGCGGCCCACGCGCGGGGCTAAGAGACGAACAGGCATAAAAAAACCCTCTCTTGTTACGGAGAGGGTTTAAGGCGGTGCGGATCCAGCCTTACTGAGCAGCAGTCTGCTCGGCGCCCACCAGACCGACCTTCAGATAACCTGCTTTACGCAGCGTATCCATCACGTTCATCAGCGTTTCATAATCCACCGACTTATCAGCCTGGAAGAAAATGGTGCTTTGCTTGTTGCCCTGAGTGCGCTGGTCAAGCATAGACGTCAGGTTGGCGCTGATTACCACGTCATCGCCCAGATAGAGCTGCTTATCGGCTTTCACCGTCAGGAACACCGGCTTTTCAGGGCGCGGCTGAGGCTTGGCGGTTGAAGCGGGTAAATCGACGCGCACATCAACGGTCGCTAACGGTGCGGCCACCATGAAGATGATCAGCAACACCAACATCACGTCGATAAAAGGCGTGACGTTGATGTCATGCATTTCACCGCTTTCGTCGAGGTCGTCATTTAAACGTATGGCCATGATGAATTACCCTACGCGCAGCTGGCGGTCTGCCTGAGGACGTGGCGTTTCGCCCGCGCTCGCGGCCAGGTCCAGATCACGGCCTTGCAACAGTAAAATTTGTGCCGCCACGTCACCCACTTGGTGGCGGTAAGAAGCAATGGTACGCGCGAAGATGTTGTAGATAACCACCGCAGGAATTGCCGCGACCAGACCAACCGCCGTTGCCAGCAGGGCTTCGGCGATGCCGGGTGCCACAACCGCGAGGTTGGTGGTTTGCGTCTGTGCGATACCGATAAAGCTGTTCATGATGCCCCAGACGGTGCCGAACAGGCCGACAAACGGAGAAATCGCCCCGATGGTCGCCAGAATACCGTTACCCCGGCCCATGTGGCGGCCCGCGGCGCTAACACGGCGCTCAAGGCGGAAGCTGGTGCGATCTTTAATGCCGCCGTTGTCGGTAGAACCGGCAGAAAGCTCAAGCTCGTTTTGTGCGTCACGCAGCATTTGGCTGCTGATGCTGGTAGCTGCGAAGCTTTCGGCTTCTTCAGCGGCTTCGTCCAAGGTGCGGGCACCGGCCAGCGCGGAGAACTCACGGCGCAGGCGGCGTTTGCCACTCCACACTTCCGCGCCCTTGCTGAACAGCAGCGTCCAGGTGACGACGGAGGCCAGTAGCAGACCAATCATCACGGTCTTCACTACGACGTCAGCGTGGTGATACATGCCAAGAACTGAAAGATCTTTCGGGATAACCGGAACCGCGGCGGTATTGGCGGTAGGTTCAGAAGAGGTGCTAACCGGAGTGACTGCCGTTGGCGCGTCGTTGCTGTTCGTTGCAGAAGGCTGAGCCGTTTGCGTGACGGCGTTGGCCGCAGGAGAAGAAGGTGCTGCTAACGCGGTGCCACTCAGACCTGCTACCAAAACGAAGGACATCAAAGCTGACGCCACTTTTTTCATATTATTGCGAGCCGTTTTCACGCGTCGCCTCCAGCAAAAATCAGTGTTAAAGGGTTTATTCATGGGTAAAGACAGCCCCAAATCATAGCAAATTAAAAGCCAGAATTGATAGTGGTTCTCATTATTATTTACATTATCGCGCCTAGCGCTGGCGCTGTCTTTGACCAAAAACAAGGCTTTCAAATGGCCGATTAAAAACCACACAATCTTACCGACTTCACACTTTCAGAAAAAATCCACACCGAAATCAACACGCTGCCGCCAGATTCAAACATTAAAACAATGTTTTAAATATTAAGTAATGACATTTCAAAACTGTTTACACTTTGTGATAACGCTCAAATAACCGACAAACCTAATCGGGTATCTTGCTTGTGAAGACATAGACCGGATACCGGCAGTCTTCGTGCAGGTCATTCAATTCCCTCTTTTTTGATGTTCACTTTTACTGAGTACCCTGGAGACAAACTGATGAAAATGCAGCAAGCACTTCTCAGCCTTTGCCTGAGTTCCGCGACCCTAGTTTTTAGCCACAGCCTGCTGGCGCAAACCATTAAAGCTGCGGATGTCCATCCGCAGGGCTATCCTAACGTCGTCGCCGTGCAAAAGATGGGCGAAAAACTCAAACAACAAACCGATGGCCGACTGGAAATTAAAACCTTCCCCGGCGGCGTACTGGGTGATGAAAAGCAGGAGATTGAACAGGCGCAGATCGGCGCGCTGGACATTATCCGCGTCTCCATGACGCCGGTGGCCTCGATTCTGCCTGAGATTAACGTCTTCACCCTGCCTTACGTCTTCCGCGATGAAGACCATATGCACAAGGTGCTGGATGGCAAAATCGGTAAAGAAATTGGCGATAAGATAACCAACAACCCAAGCTCCAAGCTGGTGTTCCTCGGCTGGATGGACGGCGGCACGCGCAACCTCATCACCAAAGAGCCGGTGGTTAAGCCGGAAGACCTGCGCGGGATGAAAATCCGCGTTCAGGGCAGTCCGATTGCGCTGGCCACCCTGAAAGCCATGGGGGCCAACCCCGTCGCCATGGGCGTCAGCGAAGTGTTCAGCGGCATGCAAACCGGGGTGATTGACGGCACGGAGAACAACCCGCCGACTTTCATCGCCCATAACTACCTGCCGGTAGTGAAAAACTACACCTACAGCCGCCACTTCATCATTCCTGAGCTGTTCCTGTACTCAAAAGTGAAGTGGGACAAGCTGTCCAAAGACGATCAACAGCTGATGTTGAAACTCGCCAAAGAGGCGCAAGACGAACAACGCGTGCTGTGGAAAACCTATAACGACGAGTCTTTGGCAAAAATGAAAGCCGGTGACGTGAAGTTTTACGAGATCGACACTCAGCCTTACTTCAAAGCCACCCAGTCGGTGCGAGACGAATTCGGCAAAGGTCATGAAGACCTGATGCAGCAAATTGCCGACGTTCAATAACTTGAGATGAGGCAGCCCGCCTGCCTCGCTTTTTGCGCACCCTTTGGGGAGGTTTTATGCTTTCTAGCTATCAGCGTTTGATGGACTTTCTCTACATTTGTGCCATGTGGCTGGCAGGCATTGCCCTGCTGTTTATGGTCGCCGTTATCCCCATCGGCATTTTTGCCCGCTACGTGCTCAATAGCGCCCTGTCATGGCCGGAACCCATTGCCATTATGTGCATGGTGACCTTCACCTTTGTTGGCGCTGCGGTGGCGTACCGCGCCGGTTCGCACATCATGGTGGCGATGGTGACCGATCGCCTGCCGCCCGCTTTGAAAAAATTCTCCGCCCTGCTGGCCGACATAATGATGCTGGCGATCAGCCTGTTCATCTTCTGGTACAGCCTGTTGCTGTGCAGCGAAATGTGGCATCAGCCGGTGGCTGAGTTCCCGCTGCTGACCGCCGGGCAGACCTACCTGCCGCTGCCAATAGGCTCTGCGCTCACCGTGCTGTTTATCATCGAGCAGATTTTTGCCGGCCCTCAAGGCCACCGTCCGGTGGTGCAAATGGGTAATTCCGAAGCCTGATAGCCCTATTCTTGGAGACGACATCGTGGATGCATTAATTTTACTCTTAACGCTGGGGGTAATGCTGGCCATCGGCGTGCCGGTGGCTTACGCCGTGGGTTTGAGCGCCGTCGCGGGCGCGCTGTGGATCGATCTGCCGCTGGAAGCCTTGATGATCCAACTGACCAACGGCGTAAACAAGTTCTCACTGCTGGCAATTCCGTTCTTTATTTTGGCCGGGGCGATCATGGCGGAAGGCGGCATTGCGCGCCGTCTGGTGAGCTTCGCGTACATATTTGTTGGCTTTATTCGCGGCGGGCTGTCGCTGGTGAATATCGTCGCGTCCACCTTCTTCGGCGCGATCTCCGGCTCGTCGGTGGCCGACACGGCCTCTATCGGCTCGGTGATGATCCCGGAGATGGAGAAGAAGGGCTATCCGCGCGACTTCGCCGCGGCGGTAACCGCCAGCGGCTCGGTGCAGGCCATTTTAACGCCGCCCAGCCATAACTCGGTGATTTACTCGCTGGCGACGGGCGGCACGGTGTCGATTGCCGCGCTGTTCATCGCCGGTATCCTGCCGGGGCTGCTGCTCAGCCTGACGCTGATGGTGATGTGCGTGGTATTCGCCCATAAACGGGGCTATCCGAAAGGCGAGCGCGTGCCGTTTAAGCAGGCGTTAAAGATTTTCGTCGACACCCTGTGGGGCCTGATGACCGTGGTCATCATCATGGGCGGCATTCTCAGCGGCGTTTTCACCGCCACCGAATCCGCCGCCATCGCCTGCCTGTGGTCCTTCTTCGTCACCATGTTTATCTACCGCGACTACAAATGGTCTGAGCTGCCAAAACTGATGTACCGCACGGTGAAAACCGTCAGTATCGTGATGATTTTGATTGGTTTTGCTGCTGCCTTTGGTGCCGTGATGACCTACATGCAGCTGCCGATGCGCATCACAGAGTTCTTCACCAGCATTTCGGACAACAAGTATGTGATTCTTATGTGGATCAACATCATGCTGCTGCTGATCGGCACGCTGATGGACATGGCGCCAATCATCCTGATCCTCACGCCAGTATTGCTGCCGGTCATCAACTCGCTGGGCATAGATCCGGTGCATTTCGGCATGATCATGCTGGTTAATCTGGGGATCGGGCTGATCACGCCGCCGGTAGGGTCGGTGCTGTTTGTCGCCAGCGCGGTGAGTAAACAGAGCATTGAGAAAGTGGTGAAAGCCATGCTGCCATTCTATCTGGTGCTGTTCGCCGTGTTGATGATGGTGACTTACATTCCGGCTATTTCCCTGACGCTGCCGAAGCTGTTCGGGGTCTATACGGGCTAGCCCAAGTCGCAAAGAGACTGAAATTTTCTCATACATGCAGGCAAAACCTGATCCAGCCTAATCATCATGTTAAGTTAAAGAAAAAGACTCGTGCCGCGAGGCACGAGCTTAAAAACACTAACAGGGTGAACAGGCATCATGTCTTCTAAGAAAGCCATCTCTTCCAAAAAAATTGAAACCACTTTGGTCAGCGCCGGGCGCGACAAAAAATATACGCTAGGCTCGGTCAATGCCGTGATCCAGCGCGCCTCTTCTCTGGTGTTTAACTCGGTAGAAGAGAAGAAGTTTGCCACCAAGCATCGCGCCAACGGCGAGCTGTTTTATGGCCGTCGCGGCACCCTGACTCACTTCTCATTCCAGCAAGCCATGGTCGAGCTGGAAGGCGGCGCGGGCTGCGTGCTCTACCCTTGTGGCGCGGCGGCGGTCAGCAACGCCATCCTGTCGTTTGTCTCCACCGGCGACCACATTCTGGTGGCCAGCTCGGCCTATGAGCCGACCCAAGACTTCGCCGAAAAAGTGCTGCGCAAGCTTGGCGTCAGCACCACCTATTTTCCGGCGGATATCGGCGAAAACCTTGGCTCCCTGATGCAGCCAAACACCAAAGTAGTGTTCCTCGAAGCACCCGGCTCGATCACCATGGAGATGCCGGACCTGCCCGCGATGGTGCGCGCGGTTCGCGCCGTGTCGCCGGAGGTGATCATCATGATCGACAACACCTGGGCGGCGGGCATTCTGTTTAAAGCACTGGATTTCGACATCGATATTTCCATTCAGGCGGGCACCAAGTACATCATCGGCCACTCCGACGCGATGATCGGCACCGCCGTGGCCAACGAGCGCTGCTGGGAGCAGCTTCGCGAGCACTCTTATCTGATGGGCCAAATGGTGGATGCCGACACCGCCTATGTCGCCAGCCGCGGCCTGCGCACGCTGGGAATCCGCCTACGCCAGCATGAAGAGAGCAGCATTCGCGTGGCGCAGTGGCTGAGCGAACGTCCTGAAGTGGCGGTGGTCAATCACCCTGCGCTGCCGGGCAGTAAGGGCCATGAGTTCTGGAAGCGAGATTTCACCGGCAGCTGCGGCCTGTTCTCCTTCGTGCTGAAAGATCGCCTGAACGGCCAACAGCTGGCGGACTATCTCGACAACTTCGCGCATTTCAGCATGGCCTACTCGTGGGGCGGCTTTGAATCACTGATTTTGGCTAATCAGCCAGAAGAGATTCAAGCCATTCGCCCGGCGGAAACCGTGGATTTCACCGGCACGCTGGTGCGCTTGCACATCGGGCTGGAGAACGTCGAAGATCTGATTGAAGATCTGGACGCCGGTTTCGCACGCATTGCCACTTCAGTATAAGGATTGTTACAGAAGGCACGGTTTTGGGTGCTTTCTGACTATGACAGATCAACCCACGGGGTACGGATCTGCGTTACACTAGCCACGTTGTCGTTTTTCAGCACTCTGACAGGACAGACTATGGCAGTACTTATCGATATCCTTCATGCACTCTGGCAGCATGACTTTAGCGTTCTCGCCGATCCGAAGGTTCTTTGGGTGGTGTACGCCGTATTATTTATCACTCTGTTTCTGGAAAATGGTCTGCTCCCAGCTTCATTTCTGCCGGGGGACAGCCTGCTGCTGCTGACCGGCGCGCTGATTGCCCGTGGCGTGATGAGTTTTGTCCCTACTCTGATTATTCTGGTAGTGGCGGCAAGTCTTGGCTGCTGGCTGAGTTACCTTCAGGGGCGCTGGCTCGGCCACACCAAAGTGGTGCGCGGCTGGCTGCTGCAACTCCCCACGCACTATCACCAGCGGGCGCATCAGATGTTTATCCAGCACGGTTTAACCGCGCTGCTGGTGGGTCGCTTTCTGGCGTTTGTCCGCACCCTGCTGCCTACCATGGCCGGTATTTCAGGTCTGAGTAATGCCCGCTTCCAGCTGTTTAACTGGCTAAGCGCGCTGTTGTGGGTGGGAGCCTTGGTCACTTTGGGGTACGCCCTGAGCCAAATCCCGCTGGTTAAACGCCACGAGGATCAGGTGATGGCCGGGCTGATGATTTTACCCGTGCTGTTGCTGGTGATTGGCTTGGTCGGCGGGCTGCTGGTGATATGGAAGAAACGCAAATGCCGCATCGCCGCCTGCTCCACAAAAACTAAACCCGCCGAGTAGCGGGTTTCTTTTTATCTGTCGCAGTATTTATAGCAAGTCGCCTGTCGCCAGCTTTAACCGGCGAGCGTCCCGGCCAGCGGCAGGGCATTATTCTCCCGCGCACGAGCAATTTCATCACTCGGCGTCACGCCAAAGTAGCGTTTAAATTCCCGGCTAAACTGCGAAGCACTCTCATACCCCACGCGCAGGGCCGCGGCGCTGGCCTTCAAACCGTCATACATCATCATCATCCGTGCCTTGTGTAACCTATAGGTTTTCAGATATTGCAGCGGCGAGGTGCTGGTGACGGCTTTGAAATTATGGTGGAAGGCCGACACGCTCATGTTTACTTCGCTGGCCAGCAGCTCCACGCTCAGGTTCTCCGCATATTGCGTTTCAATGCGGCGCAAGGCTTTGGAGATCTGGCTGAAGTGCGTATGACGGTTCACCAAGGCCTGTAGCGCCCCGCCATTGTCACTAGTCAGCACCATGAACAGGATTTCGCGGATGATCTGCGGGCCAAGCACCTTGGCGCGCAGCGGCTTTTCCATCGAATCCAGCAGGCGCTCGGCGGCGCAAAGAATGTCTTCATCCAGCACGCCCGAGCTGATACCCGAGGATTGATCCTTCTGCCCGGAAAAGCCCGCCTCTTCCATATCCATCAGTAAATCTTGCAGCATCACGGTATTGATACTGATCTGGATCCCGGCCATCGGCTGCTCGGCGCTGGCGAAGGTTTCGCATTCAAAGGGCAAGGGCACCGTGAGCATCAGGTAATTTTTCGGGTCATAGGAGAAAGTGCGCTTGCCCAGATAGCCAACCTTGCTGCCCTGAAACAGAATCACTATTCCGGGGTTGTAGAGCACGGGCGTACGCGGATGATGCTTTTCGGCATACATCAGCGTGACCTGCGGCACTGTCGAATGGTGGAGAAACTTATCGCTACTCATCCGCGCAACCTGTGCCGCCAGATTCGAGCAAAGACGCTCAACATATTCCATTCTGACCTTCCTCACTTTCAATGATCCGGCATTAATTCTGCCACGCGCGCGCGGCTTTCTACAGTCGCCAGTAGAAACAGGCAAGTCTTAGGCAGAAATGGGCATCACTTAGTCACATCTGAAACCAGCAGAACCAAGGTTAGCTGCTAGGCTTTATGAGTAAATCACAGGATTGGAGAGAGTTATGTCCGGATCTAAAGCCGCAGAAAATACCTTTAATGCCTGGGCCACCGCCAGTGCAGGCAGCCCACTGGAGAAGTTTGCTTTCGACGCTGGCCCTATCGGTGATGAAGAGATTGAAGTCGCCATTGATTACTGTGGCGTGTGCCACTCTGATCTGTCGATGTTGAATAATGACTGGGGGATCACGCAATACCCCTTTGTTCCGGGACACGAAGTGGTGGGGAAAATCACCAAATTGGGTGACCACGCGCGCAATAAAGGGTTGAAAGTCGGGCAAACGGTCGGCGTAGGCTGGAATCGCGGCAGCTGTATGCACTGCCATCCCTGTATTTCGGGCGACCAGCATCTGTGCCACGATGTCGAAGCGACCATCATCGGCCATCACGGCGGCTTTGCCGATAAAATTCGCAGTCACTGGGCGTGGGCTATCCCCCTGCCAGAAGGCGTAGAGGTCACCAGCGCCGGTCCGCTGTTCTGCGGCGGTATTACCGTTTTCAACCCGTTACTGCAATTTGGCGTGCTGCCAACCCATCGCGTGGGGGTGATCGGCATCGGCGGTTTGGGCCATATGGCGGTGCGCTTCCTCAACGCGTGGGGCTGCGAAGTGACGGCATTTACCTCATCAACGGCCAAGCGCGATGAAGCCCTTTCCCTCGGCGCGCACCGCGTTATTGCCACCCGCGACCAGGCGGATTTGAAGAAGATCGCCGGTCAGCTGGACTTCATTATGGTCACCGCCAATGCCTCGCTGGATTGGGATGCCATTATCGCCACTCTCGCACCGAAAGGCCGTCTGCACTTTGTTGGCGTCGTGCCTGAAGCCGTGCCGGTGCACGTTATGGCGCTCATCAGCAAACAGGCCGAAATTTCCGGTTCACCCACCGGCTCCCCGTCACGTCTGGCGGATATGCTCGCGTTCTGCGCCCGTCATCAGATCACCCCGCAGGTCGAGCACTTCCCTATCAGCAAAATCAATGATGCTGTGAAGCACTTGGAGGATGGCAAGGCGCGCTACCGAGTCATTCTAGATATGAACGCATGATAAAAACTGCAGTCAAAGTAATTAGCTAACTTAGTTAAACCCGTAAAGGAGAAACTCATGGCAACGCAACCCAACATCAAGCTTCACGATGGCAACAAGATGCCGCAGCTCGGACTCGGCGTATGGAAAGCCAGTAACGAAGAGGCAAGCAATGCTGTGACGACGGCCATCAATGCCGGCTACCGCCACATTGATACTGCTGCCATTTATAAAAACGAGGAAGGCGTCGGCGAAGCACTGAGTGGCATTAAGGTGCCGCGCGAAGAGCTGTTCATCACCACCAAACTGTGGAATGACGATCAGCTGCATGCTGAGAAAGCCCTCGAGGAGAGCCTGAAGAAGCTGCGTCTGGACTATGTCGATCTCTATTTGATCCACTGGCCGAAGCCGGACGAAGGTAACTATGTCGAAGCCTGGAAGCAGATCCTTAAGCTGAAAGAGCAGGGTCTGGCGAAAAGCGTCGGCGTGTGTAACTTCAACATTCCCCACCTGCAAAAGCTGAAAGACGAAACCGGCATCTTCCCGGTGGTGAACCAGATTGAGCTGCACCCTATGCTGCAACAGCGCCAGCTTCACGCGTGGAATGCCACCCATAATATCGCGACGGAATCCTGGAGCCCGCTGGCTCAGGGTGGCGAAGGGGTATTCGATCAGGCGCTGATCCAGAAACTGGCTGAGAAATACGAGAAAACCCCGGCGCAAGTGGTGATCCGCTGGCACCTCGACAATGGTTTGATTGTGATTCCTAAGTCAGTAACGCCTAAACGCATCCATGAAAACTTCGACGTATTTGATTTCAAACTGGAAAGAGAAGAACTGGCGGAGATCGCCAAGTTGGATCTGAACAAACGCTTAGGCCCGGACCCTGACACCATGTAACTGAGCCGTGTTCAAAAGCAAAAACCCGCCGAGGCGGGTTTTTTTATGTCCATTAATCTGTGAAGCTACATCGACGGCGTTGCGAGCATTTGCCCGGTCGACCCGCGATCCGCCATCTCCAGCGTGCCGCTCTGGTACAGGAACGGGAAGTGCTCGAACGACGCCTGATTGAAGTACACCAGCAGTTCCACGTCGCCATCCACCCACACCGTGTCTTTGAAACCGGCATCTTCAATCAGCGGCGCGGCGCCGTTGACGCTTTTCACCAGGAAGGAGACGCCCTGCACGGTAAAGGACTGCGGCAGGTCAGCATGGATATTCCAGCGCTCCCACGAGCCTTGCTGCACGGTGGTATCAATACGGTTGATGTCCCAGATGGAACCATTAATGCCCGGCTGGCTGTCGCCCAGACGGAATTCACGGGTGCGCGCCACGCTGCCGCCAAGGATCTGGTCCGCCAGCAAGCGCATTGGCAGATTATCAGTGACCAGCGGCAGCAGGCCGGTCGGTTTTAAGGTTAGCACGAGGGTGGAAACCAGAATGCTTGACGGCTCGAACAGGCCGCGAAGACGCTGCATCACGCTCGCCGCTTCACCGGCGGTGATGGACACTTCGTCGCCCTGCGACATATCGATCAGCACTTCGCGGCGCTCGCCCGGTGCCAGCGACAGCCGCTGGACGGTGACCGGCGCCGGCAGGAAACCGAGGTCCGAGCCAATCACGTGGAACGCGCGGTTGTCGGTCATGCTCAACTCATAACGACGGGCATTGGACGCGTTGAGCAGGCGCAGGCGCACCCAGCCGCGTGACACTTCGACATAGGGGCTTTGCACGCCGTTAACCAGCATGGTGTCGCCAATAAAGCCGCCGGAAGAAGGCATGTCGTACTGCGGCACGCCGAAGTTATCCAGACGCTTGTCTTGAATGATAATCGGGAAATCGTCCACGCCGTAGTGGTTCGGCAACGGCAGGTTTTTGCTGAATTCATCTTCCACCAGCCACATGCCCGCCAGCCCGTTATAGACGTGCGGCGCCATGCGATTTGGCGTGTTGGCGTGATACCAGCAGGTGGCAGCGGCCTGACGAATGGGCAGCACCGGGGACCAGTCGACGTTGGGCGAAATCATGCGCGCCGCACCGCCGCTCAGGGTGCCGGGTACCTGCAAGCCGCTGACGGTCATTGAGACAGATTCAGACAGGCGGTTGCTGTAGATAAGTTTGACGTCGTCGCCGTTGTAGACGCGCACCGTCGGCCCAAGGTACATGCCGTTAAAGCCCCAAACGGGTGCCTTATTGCCGCCAAGGAATGACCAGTGCGCAGCTTGCATGGTCAGAAACAGCGGCTGGCCACGACGGGATTCGATAAGCGGTGGAACGGGTAAAACAGGCTGCGGTCCATTCGCATTTGCCCTCAGTGGCAACGCGCCCGCGGCTAAAGCCACGCCGGTTGCTTGCAGGAATGAGCGACGACTGAGTGACATATCTTCTCCATGAAAACAAAATCAAAGCTGTGTAAATCGCCTGCTACCTTCATTGGCGGCAGGCGGAAAAGGTTTACTTTTTGGCTTTTGCCGCGGCTTCACGCTGGGCAACTTCAGCATCCAGCTCGGCAATTTTATCCGCCATGATCTGATGGCAGTGGTTAGACAGGTCGCGCAGACGCTCTTTGCCGTACTGGGAGGTGTCCACCGGCGGCAGCATCTCGACAATCACCAGACCGTTTGACCAACGGTTTAATTTAATTTTATTGCTGGTGTTGGAAACACAAATGGGCACGATAGGCACGCCGGCTGAAATCGCCGCGTGGAAAGCGCCGGTTTTGAATGGCATCAGGCCACGACCGCGGCTGCGGGTCCCTTCCGGGAACATCCAAATCGAAATGTTCTTCTTGTTGATGTGATTAACCACCTGCGAGATGGTGCCGTGCGCTTTGGCGCGGTTATCACGGTCAATCAACAAGTTGCCCGTCAGCCAGTATAGTTGGCCGAAGAACGGGATCCACACCAGACTCTTTTTACCCACGGTCACTGTACGCGGCTGCACCACGCTTGAGGCAGTCACCATGTCGAAGTTGTTCTGGTGGTTAGCAATATAAATGCATTTACCATAATGCGCCGCTTCGGCTGGGATACGTTTTTCAACGGTAATACCCAGCACCGGGGCCAGGCGCCCGAACATATGACCAAATGTCGCCACGTGTTTTGGATTTCGCGGGCTAAACAGGCAGTAGATACAACCCAAAATACTTAGCAGAATTGAATAAAGAACGACGATGATCAGACGCAAAATAAATAACATAACATCCTCTTAAGCATACAGCCGAAGCAGGCAAGACGTCTTGCGGCTCCCTTCCCTCTGCGCCGGGCTATTCTCAGGCCTCAGCCAGCATGACACAACGGTTTTGTTGATACATTTGTAAAATTTTTGCGCTAGGCAACAACTTCAAATTCGCGGAGTTTTGTAAAGCATTCAGGGCACAAAGGTGCCCTGAATAATTCAGCATTTACTCTCGGCTTCAGCGAATTACTCTTCGCTGTTACCTGATGATTTTACTACCGGGGAATCCACTTCGACACGGTCTATGCGCTGCAAGCCGCGCGGCAACAGGGTTCCTTTACGGCCACGTTCTGCACGGAATTTCTGTAGCTCTTCCGGACGCAGGGTCAATTTACGCTTACCGACATACAAGGTTAGCGAAGTTTGAGGCGCTAACACCAGCAACCACACCAGTTTATCTTCGCCCGACGCCGCCTGCGCCGCAGGAATTGAAACAATTTTATTACCTTTGCCCTTCGACAACTGCGGCAGGTCGGCAACCGGGAACAGCAGCATACGACCGGCAGCGGTGATAGACAGCAACATGTCGTCTTCGCCGTGCAGTTCGATTGGCGGCAGCGCCTTAGCGTTGTCCGGCAAGGTGATCATCGCTTTACCGGCGCGGTTACGCGCCACCAGATCATTGAAGGTACAAACGAAGCCGTAGCCCGCGTCCGAAGCCATCAACAGTTTCTGGTCGTCAGCGGCCATCAACACTTGTTCAATAGTAGCACCCGGTGGCGGTGTCAGCTTGCCGGTTAATGGCTCGCCCTGCCCGCGCGCCGATGGCAGCGTGGTTGGGTCCAGCGCATAACTGCGCCCGGTGGAGTCGATAAACACCACCGGCTGGTTACTCTTACCTTTGGCGGCGGCGCGGAAGCTGTCCCCCGCTTTGTAGCTTAGCCCGCTGGCGTCGATATCATGGCCTTTCGCACTGCGCACCCAGCCCATTTCGGACAGGACGATAGTCACAGGCTCAGAAGGCACGAAGTCGTGCTCGCTCATGGCTTTGGCTTCTTCGCGCTCGGTAATTGGCGAGCGGCGGTCGTCGCCATAGGCTTCGGCGTCGGCCTGAATCTCTTTACGAATCAAAGTGCTCAGCTTGCGCTCAGAACCCAACAACGCTTGCAGCTGATCGCGCTCTTTCGCCAGTTCGTCCTGCTCGCCGCGAATCTTCATCTCTTCGAGTTTCGCCAAGTGGCGCAATTTCAACTCGAGAATGGCTTCTGCCTGCGTCTCACTCAGCTCAAAACGCGCCATCAGCACCGGCTTCGGCTCATCTTCGGTACGAATGATATGAATGACTTCGTCGATATTGAGGAAGGCAATCAGCAAACCTTCAAGGATATGCAGACGCTTGAGCACTTTATCGAGGCGATAGTTCAGGCGGCGACGCACCGTTTCGCGGCGGTAGTCCAGCCATTCGCGCAGGATCTCAACCAGCCCTTTCACCGAAGGACGGTTGTCGAGGCCAATCATGTTCATGTTGATGCGATAGCTGCGTTCCAGATCGGTGGTGGCGAACAGGTGATTCATCACCTGATCCAGATCCACACGGTTGGAGCGCGGCACGATTACCAGACGCGTCGGATTCTCGTGGTCAGATTCGTCACGCAAATCTTCAACCATTGGCAGCTTTTTGTTGCGCATTTGGTTGGCGATCTGCTCCAGCACTTTCGCGCCAGAAACCTGATGCGGCAAGGCGGTGATCACCGCGCTGCCGTCTTCTTTATTCCACACGGCGCGCATGCGCACCGAGCCTTTGCCGGACTCGTAAATCTTACGAATTTCGTTACGCGGCGTAATGATTTCGGCTTCGGTTGGGAAGTCAGGCCCCTGCACGAACTCCAGCAAATCTTCCAGCGAGCTGCCCGGCTTTTCCAGCAGGGCGACGGCAGCGGCGGCCACTTCGCGGATGTTGTGCGGCGGAATATCCGTCGCCATGCCCACGGCAATCCCCGTGGTGCCGTTGAGCAGGATATTCGGCAGGCGTGCAGGCAAGGTTTTTGGCTCTTGCATGGTGCCGTCGAAGTTCGGCACGTAATCCACGGTGCCCTGACCGAGCTCGCGCAGCAGAACATCGGCGTATTTCGACAGACGAGATTCGGTATAACGCATGGCGGCGAAGGACTTAGGATCATCCGGCGCACCCCAGTTCCCCTGACCATCCACCAGCGGGTAGCGGTAAGAGAACGGCTGCGCCATCAGCACCATCGCTTCATAACAAGCGCTGTCACCGTGCGGGTGATATTTACCTAATACGTCACCGACGGTACGTGCCGATTTCTTGAATTTCGCGTTGTTATTCAGGCCAAGTTCGGACATCGCATAAATGATACGGCGCTGAACCGGCTTGAGGCCGTCACCGATAAACGGCAGCGCGCGGTCCATGATCACGTACATGGAATAGTTGAGATAGGCGTTCTCAGTAAACGTGTGCAGAGCTAGGCGCTCTGTCCCGTCATGAGTTATTTCGCTCATTATGTTTCATCCTCAAAACCGTGGCGTGATGGTTTCTCTATTTAGAAAGCTTACGCTCGCGGGCGTGCCACGAGGCAATAATGTTGGCGATAGTACATCATCCGGCGCATGGCTGTCACAGCCACTCTCTTTATCGGCAGAATTACAAAACCTGCGCGCCGAAGGCTTAACGTCTGGCCGAGCTGCAAAAGGGCATTAAATGATAAAATCAGGCGATTCAGCGAAGGTTTATTGCATTTTAGTCCATAGTCTTGTGCTCTAGCGCACATTTTTTTCAGGCCAATGCTTCAGTAAACTGTTGGACAACAGTTTACCAACGAGGCACTCCCTATGAGCAACATTTTGATTATTAACGCAGGTAAAACCTTTGCCCACTCAAAAGGCGCATTGAACATTAGCCTGACCAAACTCGGCCACTCCGTCCTGACCGAAGCCGGACACAACGTGCGCGTGACCACGTTGGAAGACGGTTATGACATCCCGACCGAGATTGAGAACTACCTGTGGGCCGATACCGTGATTTATCAGCAGCCGGGCTGGTGGATGGGTATGCCGTGGACGCTGAAAAAATACGTCGATGAGATCTTCACCGAAGGCCACGGCAAGCTGTACGCCAGCGATGGCCGCACCCGTTCAGACGCATCGCAGAAATACGGCTCAGGCGGCCTGCTGCAAGGTAAGAGCTACATGCTTTCCCTGACCTGGAATGCTCCGCTGGAAGCTTTCGAAGATAAAGAGCAGTTCTTCCACGGCGTGGGCGTTGACGGCGTGTATCTGGCACAGCACAAAGCTAACCAGTTCTTGGGGATGCACGGCCTGCCGACCTTTATCTGTAATGACGTGATCAAACAGCCTGATATCGACGGTTATTTCGCTGCATATCGCGCACACCTTGAAAATGTGTTTGGTCGCGCATAGTTTAGAGGTTCATTGAGAAGCCTGTCAGGTTTCAAACAAGAGGTTGTTATGATCACTGTTATTGCTGAAATCATCATGAAACCGGGCCGCCGCGACGCGGTTCTGGAAAAGATCAACGCCCTGCTGCCAAGCGTGCTGGCCGAAGAGGGTTGTCACCGCTACGATCCTTTCACTGATTTCAGCGGCCAGATCCCGTGGCGCAAAAGCGCACCAGATTCTGTTTTTATGGTGGAAGAGTGGGAAAGCCTCGCGCACCTCGAAGCACACCAGCAGGCTGCGCACATGAACGCGCACCGCGAAAACATCAAGGCTGACGTGCAAGATGTGGTGATCAACATCATCGAAAAAGCCTGATCACCGGCTGGCGCTAGCTGCTACTTTTAGCAGCATCGCCGATAGATTGAAACAAAAACGCCGGAGCGGCAAAGCCCCGGCGTTTTTTTATGGCGACGCTGAAATTAAACGTCTAATTCTGCGGTATCGCCTTTTTCCTGCAACCAGTTGCGACGGTCTTCTGAACGCTTCTTGGCCAGCAGCATGTCCATCATGCGCAGGGTTTGATCGACATTTTCTTCGTCGATGGTCAACTGCACCAGACGGCGCGTGTTAGGGTCGAGCGTGGTTTCGCGCAGTTGCAGCGGGTTCATCTCACCCAGACCTTTGAAGCGCTGGACGTTCGGCTTGCCCTTCTTACGCTTCAGCTGCTCCAGCACACCCTCTTTCTCCTGCTCGTCGAGGGCGTAGAACACTTCTTTGCCCAAGTCGATACGGTAGAGAGGCGGCATGGCCACATAGACGTGGCCGCCGCGCACCAGCGAGCGGAAGTGGCGGACAAACAGCGCGCACAGCAGCGTGGCGATGTGCAGGCCGTCGGAGTCAGCATCCGCGAGGATACAGACTTTGCCGTAGCGCAGCTGGGTCAAATCTTCGCTATCCGGATCGATGCCGATCGCCACCGAAATGTCGTGAACTTCTTGCGAAGCCAGCACTTCGTCGGAAGAGACTTCCCACGTATTCAGGATCTTACCCTTCAGCGGCATGATCGCCTGATATTCGCGATCGCGCGCCTGCTTGGCGGATCCGCCTGCCGAGTCCCCTTCCACCAGGAAGAGTTCGGTCATGTTCAGATCCTGCGAAGTACAGTCGGCCAACTTGCCCGGCAGCGCGGGGCCGCTGGTCAGTTTCTTACGCACCACTTTCTTGGCGGCGCGCAGACGGCGCTGGGCGCTGGAAATACAGAGTTCGGCCAGCTGCTCGGCGGCCTGCACGTTCTGGTTCAGCCACAGGCTAAAGGCATCTTTCACCACGCCCGAGACGAAAGCCGCGCACTGGCGAGAAGAGAGACGCTCTTTGGTCTGGCCGGCAAACTGCGGGTCCTGCATTTTCACCGAGAGCACGTAGGCACAGCGCTCCCAGATATCTTCCGCCGACAGCTTGACGCCGCGCGGCAGAATATTGCGGAATTCGCAGAACTCGCGCATGGCGTCGAGCAAGCCCTGACGCAGACCATTGACGTGGGTACCGCCCTGCATGGTTGGGATTAGGTTGACGTAGCTTTCCGTCAGCAGTTCTCCACCTTCAGGCAGCCACAGCAGCGCCCAGTCAACGGCTTCCACATCACCGGCAAAAGCCCCCACAAAAGCCTTTTCAGGCAGGGTGATCAGGCCGTTTACGGCTTCCATCAGGTAGTCGGTCAAGCCATCTTCATAGCACCAGCGCTGCTCGGTATTGTTCACTTTATCTTTGAACAAGATCTCAACGCCCGGGCAGAGCACGGCTTTGGCTTTTAATAAATGGCTGAGGCGGCTAACGGAAAAACGCGGGCTGTCAAAGAAGCTAACGTCCGGCCAGAAATGCACGCTGGTGCCAGTGTTGCGTTTACCGCAGGTGCCGGTGACGTGCAGATCCTGCACTTTGTCGCCGTTCTCAAACGCCATTTCATAGACTTCACCACCGCGTTTCACCGCCACTTCGACACGCGTCGACAAGGCGTTGACCACGGAGATCCCCACGCCGTGAAGGCCGCCGGAGAACTGGTAGTTTTTGTTGGAGAATTTGCCACCCGCGTGCAAGCGACAGAAAATCAGCTCAACGGCAGGCACACCCTCTTCCGGGTGAATGTCCACAGGCATACCGCGCCCGTCGTCAATAACTTCAAGAGATTGATCCGCATGGAGGATCACTTCGATTCGGCGCGCATGGCCGGCTAATGCTTCATCGACGCTGTTATCGATGACTTCCTGACCCAGATGGTTCGGGCGGGTGGTGTCGGTGTACATGCCGGGACGACGACGCACCGGTTCAAGACCGCTGAGGACCTCTATGGAATCCGCGTTATAAGTTGATTGGCTCATCGTTGAATATTCGTGGCTCATAGGTTGGTGGGCTAACGTGGGCTAACGATAGTATAAAAAAGTACAAATGCGTGCGCTGGGCAGATGCCCACGGGCGGCGACTCAGGAAAAACCAGAAGATACTTCGCTCTGAAAGGTTAGTCTGAAGCCAGCCCCAGGAAATCAACAATCGGCGAAAAATAGCGTTCGAAGCCGACAAAACTATGATTTCCCTCAGGTTCGACCGTTTGCCGACACGCAGTGTAATAGGCCACGGCCTGACGGTAATCGAGGGTTTCATCACCCATTTGCTGGAGCAGCCAGAGTAAATCCGGGGACTCCAGCGGTTCAACCTGCATCACTTTCAGGTCGTAAACGTGGCGTGACTCTAACACATATTGCTGCCCGGTGTAGGGGTTCTGATTCTGCCCAAGGTAGTCGACAAGCAGCTCAAAAGGCCGCACGGCGGGGTTAACCACCACTGCGGGCACGGTGAAGCACTGCGAAAGCCACGTGGCGTAATAGCCGCCGAGAGAAGACCCTACGATGCCCAGCTTGCGCCCAGCTTTTTGCATCACCAGCGACTCCAGTTCTTCCGCCGCTTCTGCCGGGAAAGGGGATAACTGCGGCACCACCATCTCAATGTGCGGATGCTGGACCGCCAGCCAATCTTTCAATAAGGTCGCTTTTGCCGAGTTGGGAGAACTGTTGAAACCGTGCAGGTAGAGTAAGGTACTCATTCGTAGCCGTCCGAATCACTATCCGGTCGGAACTCATCGCTTTCAATGCGCATGACCTGCGTTTCCACCCGGCCGTCTGGGTAGAGGTCAAGGTAGCGCCAGCCCGGCGCGGCGGTATCAATGGTGAAATTGGTGCAGTGAGGCTTGAACTGTACGCAGGTCGAAGGCGTGGCGTACAGCCGTTTGCCGTGCCAATCGAGATCCAACTCTTGGTGAATATGGCCGCACAACAAGGTATTGGCCTTGGGATAATTCGCCAACACGTCCGCCAGCATATGGGCATTGCGCAGGCTGTGTTGATCCAGCCACGTGCAGCCTGACGGCAGCGGGTGATGGTGCAGCATAATCAGCGTGAAACGCTCTGGATATTGCTGCAAGCAGCGCTCCATCCACTCCAACTGATACTCGCTGAGATGGCCATGGGGGACGCCAAAGACTTGGGTATCGAGCAGAATGACCTGCCAGTCATCCCCCAAAAGAAGCTGTTTCGACGGGTGAATGCCCTCTTCGCGCAGGGCGTCGACCATGGCTGGCTGGAAATCATGGTTTCCCGGCAGCCAGACGCAGGGGGCGGACAGCTCATTAATCCCGCGCGCAAAGTGATGATAGGCATCCAGGGATTGATCCTGTGCCAAATCGCCCGTGGCGGCAATAATGTCGATGCCACGGTTCTGCGCCTTTATGGCGTCCAGCACGGCGCGATAGCTGCGGAAAGTATTCACTCCCAGCAACGTTTCATTCTCACCGGCGAAAAGATGGGTATCGGTAATTTGCAGAATTCTGACTTTGGCCCCATTAACCAAAGGCAGTGTAAACAGGCTTTCCAAGTCGTATCCTTTGTAATTGAAGTCTGTCTAACAAACCGGAACGGCCATCGCTCCATGCGCAAGGCAATAACGCAACCAGTCCGCAAGGAACTGGTTAATTTGATGCTTTTCGTCACGCTGATGCAACTTTTTATTAGGATAATCATAGCGTGCTTTGAAGCGAAAGATCTGCTGGGTCGAACACACTTCCGCAACCATCGCGTCGTGGTAAAGACGCACGGTTAGCGAAGGTAAGCTCCAGTAGCTCACCGCCGGGGCGGTCTGTTCGATTTCAACCAGCGTGGTGTAACGCGTAGACTCAGTAATGGTCAGACGGTAGGTTGCGCTACTTACCTGATAAGTCGCCGTTTCGCCCACTTCATCATTACGCGGCATCAAACGACGTAGTTGTGCGAAATTGGTTTCACACAATCTCATCATTTCAGGAAAATCAGGGGTATAGCGCTTAATCATTAGTTGGACCACTCTTTTCGCAGGGATTCATGGTGCAGGGCCAGCCATTGAAGTGCAATCACTGACGCCGCATTGTCGATTACTCCTTCCTCCACCCAGCGATAAGCCTGTTCACGACTTACCACATGCACGCGGATGTCCTCATTTTCGGCTGCAAGGCCGTGAATTCCCTGTGCTGTTGTCGCATCAACTTCGCCGACCAAAATCGACAACCGTTCGCTGGTTCCACCCGGGCTCGCGAGGTAACTCAGCGCGGGTTTGCAGCGACCGACAACAATATTAGCTTCTTCCAGCGCTTCGCGCCGGGCGACATCTTCGACCGATTCGCCGGGCTCAATGATACCGGCGACCATCTCCAGAAGCCAAGGGGTATCACTGGAATCAATGGCTGGGATACGAATCTGTTCAATCAGCACCACTTCATCACGTTGTGGATCATAGGGCAATAAGACGGCGGCGTGCCCACGCTCAAAAACTTCGCGAACCACTTCATCACTCATTTCACCGCTAAATAAACGATGGCGGAATCGATAAGCAATGATTGAAAAAAAACCTTTATATCGCGTCTCACGTGCAATAATTTCTACATCATCTTTGCCGAAAGTAACGGGTGAACCCTTCGTTTGGGACATAATGCTGTTTCCTTATTACCTTTTGCTGACAAATTATCGTCATTTGAGGTCAATTTGATGAAATTGCGCTAATAATAATCAGGCACGTTTGTGGTAGATTTGTACCACTTTGGCTGAGAAGGCACGTAAAGCCACTCAGTCCTTCTGCCAGTCTCTGCTAGAATCCGCGTCTATTGGTATTTTGACAGCGTCACCATAACAACATTGCTGCACAACAAGGAATGCAAATGAAGAAACTGCTCCCCCTTCTAATCGGACTGAGCCTGGGCGGCTTCAGCGCGATGAGCCAGGCTGAAAACCTGATGCAGGTCTACCAGCAAGCCAGGGAAAGTAACCCGGATCTGCGCAAGTCCGCAGCCGATCGTGATGCTGCATTCGAAAAAATTAACGAAGCTCGCAGTCCTTTATTACCGCAACTCGGATTGGGTGCGGATTATAACTATACCAACGGCTACCGTGATGCGAATGGCGTTAACAGCAACCAGACCAGCGCGTCTCTGCAATTGACCCAGACTATTTTTGACATGTCGAAATGGCGTGCCCTGACCCTGCAAGAAAAAGCAGCCGGTATTCAGGACGTTTCCTTCCAGGTTGATCAGCAGAAACTGATCCTGGATTCGGCGACAGCCTATTTCAACGTGTTGAGCGCGATTGACTCTCTGTCTTATACCGAAGCACAGAAACAAGCGATTTACCGTCAGTTAGACCAAACCTCGCAACGTTTTAACGTGGGCCTGGTGGCAATTACCGACGTGCAAAACGCCCGTTCACAATACGACACCGTGTTGGCGAACGAAGTGACTGCCCGTAATAACCTCGATAACGCGCTGGAATCTCTGCGTCAGGTTACCGGCGTTTATTATCCGCAGCTCTCTTCTCTGAATATCAACAATTTCAACACCCAGCGCCCACAGCCGGTCGCCGGCCTGCTGAAAGAAGCGGAGAACCGCAACCTGAGCCTGCTGTCTGCCCGTCTGTCTCAGGACTTGGCGCGTGAGCAAATCCGTTCCGCCCAAACCGGTCACATGCCAACTATCGATTTGACCGCGTCAACTGGCGTGAGCAACACCAAATACAACGGTTCTAACACCGGTGAATCTGCCAGCACCCGAGATTCCGATGCGGGCCAGAACAAAATTGGCCTGAGCTTCTCCCTGCCACTGTATAGCGGCGGCTCGGTGACTTCTCAGGTGAAACAAGCGCAATACAACTTTGTTGGCGCAAGTGAGCAGTTGGAAAGCGCGCATCGTTCAGTGGTTCAGACCGTGCGTTCTTCCTTCAACAACATTTCTGCGTCAATCAGTAGCATCAACGCTTACAAACAAGCCGTTGTTTCTGCACAAAGCTCCTTAGACGCGATGGAAGCCGGCTACCAAGTGGGTACCCGTACTATCGTTGACGTGTTGGATGCCACCACCACGCTGTACAACGCCAAGCAACAGCTCTCTTCTGCGCGTTATACCTACCTGATTAACCAGCTGAACATTAAGTCTGCGTTAGGTACGTTGAATGAGAATGACCTGCTGGCGCTGAACGGCACCCTGGGTAAAGCTATCCCAACGACGCCGGAAGCCGTGGCGCCAGAAAACCCACAGCAAGATGCCTCCGCTGATGGTTATAACGGCAGCCAGACTCCTGCTGCTCCGGCCGCTACACAGGTTCGGGCAGAGCAGGTTAGCTCCCCAGTGGTTAACCGCACTTCGGCTAACTCAGGTAGCAGCACATCGACGACCAAGAAGAGTGGGAATCCTTTCCAGAATTAATCTGGTTTTAAAGGGAATAACCTACTTTTGCGATAAGCGGCCTAAAAAGGCCGCTTTTTTTTGTCTGGGTCACAGCCTTTCGTAAAGTCTCGTAACAATTGCCCCTGACTGCTTTAACATTAACCGTCTTTACCCTATTCTTACGCACTACTGGGAAAGGGGCGAAAAAGCCCTATACATGGGATAATTCGATGAAACGGACACAAAACATCAATCTGGCTACCTTCCGGAAATCCTGGCGTAGCTACCGTATCGCACCTGTCGCATTAGCAGTCAGCGCTGTCTTTATGCTCTCCGCTTGCGAAAAAACCGATGAAACCGTCTCGCTTTACCAAAATGCGGACGATTGCTCAAAAGCCAACCCGTCGAACAGCGCGCAATGTACTGCGGCGTATGACGCGGCCAAGAAAGAAGCTGAGAAAACCGCGCCAAAATACGCTAGTCGTGAAGAGTGCGTGGCAGAGTTCGGCGAAGGCCAATGTACTCAAACTCCAGCTCAGGCAGGCATGGCGGCTCAACCACAGCAGAGCGGCAGCTTCTGGATGCCTCTGATGGCCGGTTACATGATGGGCCGTATGATGGGTGGCGGCGCGGGCTTTGCCCAACAGCCTCTCTTCACCTCGAAAAACCCTGCCAGCCCGGCGGGTGGCAAGTTCGTTGATGCAACGGGCAAAAGCTACGGCCCTGCCACTGCAGGTGGACGCACGATGAATGTGCCGAAAACCGCGATGGCGCCTAAGCCAGCGACCACTTCTACCGTAACCCGTGGCGGCTTCGGCGAAAGCGTCGCTAAGCAAAACACCATGCAGCGCAGTTCCGCGTCGACCACGCGTTCACCATCACGCAGCATGGGCGGCTAAGAGTCCCAGATGAAACGTTTACCGATTGCCGAGCGTCCAGACTGGCGAGAAAAAGCCACAGAGTTTGGCTTCAATTTTCACACCATGTATGGCGAGCCGTACTGGTGTGAAGACGCCTATTACGAATTCACCTTAGCGCAGATCGAAGAGATCGAAGACGCCACCGCCGACATTCATCAGATGTGTTTAAAAGTGGTGGAAAAGGTGGTTGCGGACGACGCGCTGATGGCGCAATTCCAGATCCCGAAGCACTGCTGGGAATTTGTCCGAAGCTCGTGGCGCACCCAACAGCCTTCGCTCTATTCACGACTGGACTTGGCCTACGACGGGGTTAACCCGCCTAAGCTGTTGGAAAACAACGCGGATACGCCAACTTCGCTGTATGAAGCCGCATTCTTCCAATGGCTGTGGCTCGAAGAGCAAATTGCCGCAGGTAAGCTGCCGCAGGATGCCGACCAGTACAACAGCATGCAGGAAAAGCTGATTGAGCGTTTTGCCGAGCTGAAAAACCAGCACGGTTTTTCTTTGCTGCACTTCGCCTGCTGTCAGGATACCGAGGAAGATCGCGGTACCGTGCAGTACTTGCAAGATTGCGCATTAGAAGCCGAACTAGCCAGCGAATTTCTGTTTATCGAAGAGATCGGCTTAGGCGAACGCGGGCAGTTTACCGATCCGCAGGATCAGGTGATCAGCAACCTGTTCAAGCTCTATCCGTGGGAGTTTATGTTCCGCGAGATCTTCTCAACCAAGTTGGAAGATGCGGGCGTGCGTTGGCTGGAGCCAGCGTGGAAAGCCATTCTCTCCAACAAAGCCTTGCTGCCCATGCTGTGGAAGATGTTCCCGAATCACCCTAATCTGCTGCCTGCCTTCTTCGCGGAAGAAGAGCACGCAGAGATGGACCATTACGTGATTAAGCCGCTGTTCTCTCGCGAAGGTGCCAATATCCGCATCATCGAAAAAGGTCAAGAAGTGGCCAGCGTCGATGGCCCATATGGTCAGGAAGGGATGATCCACCAGCAGTTCCACCACCTGCCTAAATTTGGCGATAGCTACACGCTAATTGGCAGCTGGTTGGTGAACGATCAGCCTTGCGGCATTGGTCTGCGCGAAGACAAAGAGCTGATCACACAAGATCTCTCTCGCTTCTATCCGCACGTGATCGTCGGCTAACAGTCACGATCTAGCCAATAAACGAAGCGGGGAGCGAATTCAATTCACTCCCCGTTTTTTTATCTCTAAAAGATTAACCCACCTGCACCGAAAGCATGCTCAACGAGCTCATCACGATGCCATCGGTCGGGGTAGACATCGGCTCGACGCCGTCCCAACTGCCCAACACATACAGCAGCGGCAGATAGTGTTCGATAGACGGGTTAGAGAGCGCGGCTCCCTCATGCTGAGAGAAATTTACCAGCGGATGCTGGCTGTCTTCACCCTTCCAGCGCAGGTTCTCTTTCACATATTCATTGAAAGCAGTGGCCCACGGGTAATTATCGCCCTCCCCGTCGCGCTTCATTAGGCGCAGGTTGTGAACCACATTGCCGCTCGCCACGATCATAATGCCTTCATCACGCAGCGCCGCCAGCTTTCTACCAATCTGATAGTGATATTCCGCCGGCTTGGTGCCGTCGATGCTCAGCTGCACCACCGGAATATCCGCCTCTGGGTAAGCTTTGATCAGCACGCCCCATGTCCCGTGGTCGAAGCCCCACTCGCCGGTGTCCGCAATCACGTCAATCGGCTTAAGCAGCTCTTGCAGCTTTTTCGCCAGCTCGGGCGAGCCGGGGGCCGGGTAACGCTGATCAAACAGCGCCTGCGGGAAGTTGCCGAAATCGTGAATGGTGCGCGGGTGCTCCATTGCGGTCACGGCCGTGCCACGAGTGAACCAGTGGGCAGAGACGGCAACGATGGCTTTCGGGCGCGGTAATGTCTCGCCCAGCGTTTGCCATGCGCGGGTAAATTCATTGTCTTCAAGCACGTTCATCGGGCTACCGTGGCCTAAAAACAGTGCTGGCATACGAGGGGAAGTCATAACGTTTTCCTTAGCTCAGAGTGAATGAGTGGCAGAAGCAATTCTGCACGATGGAAATACGGTACTCTCTTTCTTATTTGCTTACAGCCGGATAACCGTGATGAAGTTGTTCAAAAAAATTGAATCAGCGTTATGGGCTTTTTGACGCGGCAGGAAGGGGGTTAATTCACTTAGCGAGCTATCTATCAATTTCGTCTTTGCAATGCCGGAATAGTGCTTTAGAGATAAAAAAGGCCGCATCTGCGGCCTTTAAGATTCAGGAGTGAGTTCAGTTAGCTGGCTTTCTGAGTCTGCGCCTGACGGTAAGCCACTAAGTCTTCAATGGTCAGTACCGGCATATCGTGTTTCTTGGCGAAGACAATCGCTTCTGGCGCGTGCGCCATGCTGCCATCATCATTGGTCAGTTCGCACAGCACGCCGAAAGGCTTCAGACCGGCCAGTTTGACCAAGTCGATAGAGGCTTCAGTGTGGCCACCGCGAGTCAGCACGCCGCCCGCCTGCGCGCGCAGAGGGAAGATATGCCCTGGGCGGTTCAGGTCAGAAGGCTTAGCGCCGTCTTTGATGGCGGTGCGAATGGTGGTGATGCGGTCAGCGGCAGAAACACCGGTAGTGACGCCTTCGGCCGCTTCGATGGTGACGGTGAATGGCGTTTGGTACGCGCTGGAGTTGGTCTCAACCATCATGGGTAAATCGAGCTTTTTGCGGCTCTCTTCGGTCATGGTGAGACAGACAATCCCGCTGCCATGGCGAATGGTCAACGCCATCTGCTCAACGGTCATGTTTTCAGCGGCAAAAATTAAATCGCCTTCGTTTTCACGATCTTCGTCATCCAGCACCATCACACCACGGCCATTGCGCAGGGCTTCAAGAGCCTGCTCAACGCGTTGATTTGGTGTACCAAATTCGGAAAGTAGGGTCTGATTCATGGTAAAAATAACCTCATAAACTGTATGTAATATACATGGATTACCAGAATCAGGGCGTCTTGAGGAGTTCACTGTAGCCCAGCAATGCCGTGCGACAGTGTGAAAAAATAACGCAGCAGGCAATTTTTTGCCTGGCTTGAACCGTTACTCTCTCCCATCCGGACTATAACCGTCGGCTCCGGGATCTAACCGGATCTGCTGACCTCAAACTGCAAAGTTTGAGCGCTCGCGGGCTCCCACTATGGCAGAAATGCGTTCCGCCAAAAAAGATGTGGTTTACCGCCGGTGGGGACTTTCACCCCGCCCTGAGAATAAGCAGGTCAACTATAACGCCAATAAAAGGTCTCGGCAATGTGTCGAATAGCCGAATAATGCCATCGCGAAGGTTTATAGAAAGAGTATCTAGGATTACACTAGTACAAAGCTGCTTATTCGAGACAAGGGAAAAACCATGATCGACCCGAAAAAAATTGAACAAATCGCTCGTCAGGTTCACGAGTCAATGCCGAAGGGTATCCGTGAGTTTGGTGAAGATGCTGAAAAGAAAATTCGTCAGGTATTGCAGGCGCAATTTAGCCGTATGGATTTGGTTAATCGCGAAGAGTTCGACGTGCAGACTCAGGTTCTACTGCGCACCCGCGAGAAACTAGTTGCTCTCGAGCAGCGCCTAACCGAGCTGGAAGCCAAATTAGCTACCGAGCAGAAGCCAGAAGCCTAATTCCCGGCGGCTGTCATGCATAAAAAACCACGCTCAAAGGCGTGGTTTTTTATTGTCTGTCGGCAGAAATTAGCGACAGCTAGTCTTGGCTTTTAATCTGGTTGATGATGCCCGTTGTCGATAAGCCATCTTCGAAGTTCAACACGCGAACTTCACCGCCGTTAGCCCAAACTTCTTTGCTGCCCGCGATCTGCTCCGGCTTGTAATCGCCGCCTTTTACCAGTAAATCAGGCAGAATTTCGGCGATCAGGCGCTGCGGGGTATCTTCTTCAAAAGCCACCACCCAGTCAACCGCACCCAGCGCGCCGAGCACGATCATGCGATTTTGCAGAGCATTGACCGGGCGAGTTTCGCCTTTCAGACGCTTGGTGGACGCATCGCTGTTCACCGCCACAATCAGGCGATCCCCGAGCTTGCGCGCATTGGCTAAATAAGAAACATGACCCGCGTGCAAAATGTCGAAAATGCCGTTAGTCATCACCACTTTTTCACCACGCTGGCGAGCCAGCGCCACGGCCTCTTTCAGCCCGGCTTCGGTCATCACGCCAAAGCCCACTTCTGAACGCCCGCCAATCGCATCTTCCAGCTCGACCGGAGAAACCGTGGAAGTACCCAGCTTGCCGACCACTACGCCTGCGGCGGCGTTGGCCAAGAAGCAGGACTCTTCCAGCGAGTTGCCAGCAGCCAAAGCGGCGGCCAGAACGCCGATAACCGTGTCGCCGGCACCGGTCACGTCATACACTTCCTGAGCCTGAGTCGGCAGGTGCAGCGGCTCTTTGCCCGGTTGCAGCAGGGTCATCCCGTGCTCGGAACGGGTCACCAGCAGGGCTGACAGCTCGAAGTCAGACACCAGCTTCATGCCGCGCTGGACGATTTCTGCTTCGTCTTTGCAACGGCCAACCACGGCTTCGAACTCGGACAGGTTTGGCGTCAGCAAGGTCGCGCCGCGATAACGCTCGAAATCCGATCCTTTTGGATCGATAAGCACCGGAACACCGGCCTTTTTTGCCAATTGGATCATCGGCTGTACGTCTTTCAGCGCGCCTTTGGCATAATCTGACAGCACCAGCGCGCCGGTTTTTGGCAACGCTTGTTCGATCTTCTCCAGCATAGGATGGAGATCAACACCGTCAAAACCTTCTTCGAAATCGAGGCGGATCAGCTGCTGGTTGCGAGACAGCACGCGCAGCTTGGTAATTGTCGGGTGAGTTGCTAACGCCACGAAATCACAATGAACGTTAACGTTGTCCAAATGCTGATTCAGAGCACGCGCTGCATCATCGATGCCCGTCAGACCAATCAAACGAGATCCCGCGCCGAGTGACGCAATGTTCATCGCCACGTTAGCAGCGCCGCCAGGACGCTCCTCGATGGTGGTGACTTTCACGACCGGCACCGGCGCTTCTGGTGAAATACGGTTAGTCGGACCATACCAATAGCGGTCCAACATGACGTCGCCCACGACCAGTACGCCGGCACGGTGAAAATCAGGTAAAGTCACTTTCATCCCTTGCTCCAAAAACAGATACAACCTGACATAAAAATAGTGCGCCGGATAATATCACAAGCGCTCATACCGCGAAAAAAAGCTTGGACGCGGCGATTAACTGAGCCAGCCTTGCCAGCTCGCCAAAATCTGCTCGCGTTCAGTCATAAAGCTATCGACAGCGACTTTGCCACTATGTTCCTGTAAAGCCAGATGATGAATCTCGTCGCGCAGCGTGACATAGGCGTGTTTCAGCCGGCGCGCCTCATCCTCCGGCATAATATCGTATTGCGCCATCAGCTCGAAAATACGCACGTTATCAGACCACTTGGTCAGACCCGGCTCATCGTGGGCAAAGCGCAACACCAGATATTGTGCGATGAATTCAATGTCCGTGATACCGCCCGGATCGGCTTTCAGGTCGAAGGTATGACCTTTTTTGCTGCCCAAATGGGCATGCATCTTCTCGCGCATCTCGCGCACTTCTTTGCGCAAAGTGTCGGCATCACGCTGGCGGCACAGAATCTCACGGCGCGTGGTATTAAATTGACGAGTCAGCTGCGGGTCGCCGTAGACCACGCGGGCGCGAACCAGCGCCTGATGCTCCCAGGTCCAGGCTTCGTTTTGCTGATAATCAGCAAAGGCTTCAATGGTGCTGACCAGCATCCCCGCCGCGCCGGACGGCCGCAGGCGCGCATCCACTTCATACAGGATGCCGGACGAAGTGCGGGTGCTGAACAAATGCATAATGCGCTGGGCCAGCCGCAGGTAGAACTGGCGGCCATCAATGCTGCGCTCCCCTTCGGTCATGACGTCCGGCGCGCAGTCGAGCAGGAAAACCAAATCCAGATCCGAGCTATAGCCCAGCTCCCAGCCCCCCAACTTGCCATAACCCACCACGGCAAAACCGCGCCCTTCCCGGCTGCGCAGGTGCGAAGGTTCACCATAGCGCGTCACCATCTGCTCCCAGGCTTGCTGGATAACGGCTTCAAGGATCGCCTCGGCCAGATAGGTCAAATGGTCGCTGACCTTCATCACCGGCAGCGCGCCCGAGATATCCCCGGCGGCGATGCGCAGGTGCTGGGCCTGCTTAAACTGGCGCAGCGCTTCCAGCTGCTGCTCTTCGTCATCGGCGGGCACGCGCAGCAGATACTGGCGCAGCTCGTCGCGATAGGCGTCTGGCGCAATCGGCTGGTAAAGAGTGCGCGGGTCGAGCAGCTCGTCGAGCAAAATTGGGTGGCGGGCCAGCTGGTTGGCGACCATCGGCGATGCCGCGCACAGGCGCACCAGCTGCTTCAGCGCCCCCGGATACTCAACCAGCAGTTCAATATAAGTGGTGCGCGTAACAATATTGAGCAGCAGCAGGGTCAGGCGTTGCAGTGTGATATCGGCATTTTTATAGCCACACACCTGGGCCAGCAGGTTCGGCATCAGCTGATCCAACTGGTCACGGCCGCGCGGCCCGATGGTGCGCTTATCCACGTCACGGCGGAACTCGGCGATTTGCCGCAACAGCTGCCCCTGAGCTTCCGGCGCGAGTTGCGGCACCAGATGGGCAATATCGTCGTGCTCAAGGGCGTCAATCCACAGGCTGCTGAACTCGGCGTGCTGCGGATCTTCGCCAATGTCCGGCGTGTCATCACCAATCAAATCATCAAACACGGCGCGTACCGCCAGCATGTGGGCGTTCAAGGCGTCCAGCAGGGTTGGCCAGTTAGGGAAGTCCATCCCCCATGCCAGACGTGCCTGATTGAGATCGTCGGATGGCAGGGTTTGGGTCTGTTCATCAGCAATCGCCTGCAACAGATTCTCCAACCGACGCAGGAACAGGTAGCTTTCACGCAGCTGCGACACCTGCACGGCGGGCAGCAGCTCCAGCTCTTGCACGGCTTGCAGCGTCGGTAATAAAGAGCGCTGCTGCAAAGAGGGTTCGCGGCCGCCGCGGATCAGTTGGAAGACTTGCGCGATAAACTCGATTTCGCGAATACCGCCCGCGCCCAGCTTGATGTTGTCTTTCAAGCCACGGCGACGCACTTCGCGGGCAATCATGCCTTTCATATTGCGCAGAGATTGAATCACGCTGAAGTCGATATAGCGGCGAAAAACGAACGGCATCAGCATCTTGCGTAGTTCCTGACTGCTGCTGTCCTCCGCGCCGCCCATCAACCGCGCCTTGACCATCGCGTAGCGTTCCCAGTCGCGGCCCTGCTCCTGATAATAGTCTTCCAACGCCGGGAAGCTCATCACCAGCGGGCCGCTGTCGCCAAACGGCCGCAGGCGCATATCCACGCGATAGACAAAACCATCAATGGTTGGCTGATCCAAGGCTTTAATCAGCCGCTGACCAAGGCGGGTGAAGAACTGCGCGTTATCCAGCTCGCGACGGCCGCCTTTGGTTTGGCCATTCTCGGGATAGGCAAAAATCAGGTCGATGTCTGAGGAGAAGTTCAGCTCGCCGCCGCCCAGCTTGCCCATACCGAGAATTAACAACTTTTGCGGCACTCCGTCGGCATTCATGGGCGTACCAAACTCGCGGCAGCAGGCGTCGTACAGCCATTCGCGGGCGCTGACAATCAGGGTTTCAGCTAACTCGCTGAGCTGATGCAGCGTCTCTTCGCACTGGCTGGTGAGCATGGCCTGTGACCAGGCAATGCGGGTCAAAATGCGTTTGCGGAATAGGCGCAGCGCCTTCATCAGCCCGGCTTCATCACTGACCTGGGCCAGCGCCTCGGCTAGCCAGCCGCGATAGCTTTGCCACTCCTGCGCGTGCGGCGGATGCTGCACAATCTCATGCCACCAGTCTGGAAATGCCAGCAGGTTTTCACTGATAAAATCACTGCTCGCGGCCACCGCCAGCGTGCTTTCATCAAGCTCTGGTAAAGGCGCGGCGTGCTCCTGACAACGAATAACGAAGTTATCAGCCTGACTTTGCAAAACAGAGGGGAGTGGCAACATGAGATCAGGTTCCTTTCGCAAAAAAGCCTGAGTCAGACTCAGGCCACTTGTTCAATTAAACTTCACCATAAACCAAAACGCGGCTTGTTATTTGACTTTGCCGTTGAGCCAGAAGGCGTCCATCATCACGGCGTGTTGGCGGGCAGAATCTTCCCACGCATGCTGCTGCTGGATAATCGCCTGCTGCAACTCAAGCCAGCCATTAATGTAAGGGTTGTACTCCTCAGGTGAGTAAGCGCCCGCTAACATGTGGAAAGAGATAATCTGGCGCTTTAGGCGAGCCAGCTGGTCGCGGAAGCCATCTTCGTCCAGCGGCTGGCCAAATGCCTCTTTCAAATCCGCGGCGGTACGGCCCAGCATGATGTCTGCAAAGCGTTTGAAGGAGCCATCAAGCTTCTTCTGCGCTTTCTCATCAATGAAAGGTTTCCACTGCTGAGTTGTCAGCCACGAAGTGAGTGCTAACTTACATTTCAAGTAGGCCGGGCTGTAACACACGGACTGGGCGTCGGCGCCCTTTTGCTCCAGCGCTGGCAGTAAGTCGGTTAGCAAGGCGCGCAGCTCAGTTGAGGCTTTACGTGGGATCAGCCCGCCGAACAGCACCAACGCCTGACGCACGGCTTCAACTGCTTGCAGCACGCTCAGGCGCACGGCCTTATCACCGCGCACCCACAGCTCTTCGTGATACTGCCACTGGTCCAGCGCGAGAGCCAAAATGCCCTCCATCGCCTGCTCCACCGTGGCTTTCGGCGCGGCCTTGAATACGGGCAGCGGGCGCAGTTCGCGCGCCGGATTGCCTTTCGCCAAGTGATAACCACGGGCAGCCTTGCTCAAGCCGCCCTGACGCAGCCCGCCGTTTTGACCAATCAACGCGGCGAGCGCCAGCAGGTCAGCAGTGTTGCCGCTTTTCAGCTCCAGCTCAATTTCAGCTAAAGGCTCGGAAAGCTCTCCGGCCACCACTTCACCCTGATCCAAACCAAGCTCAATCTCGCTTTGCTGGTAAGTGATCACCCACTTCTCGCGCATAAAATTGGTGGAAAACAGCGGCAGCAGCGCCTTCTGTAGCGCAGCGACTTTGCAGCCTTCTGGCCAGATTTCCTTCGGGAAAGCGCTGAGTTTCAAGGTCGGCTTCTTCAGCTCAACATTGTATTCCGGGCGCTGGTGCAAGCCCCCTACCACGCTACCGGCGGTTTTGATGGTCATCTCATATTGGTCGTCAAAACCGCGAATACGCAGGCCCATATCGTGGCTGCGCATCCAGTTATCAGCGGTTTCGTAATAGATGTTGGTCAGCTTCTGTGGCGCAGAGTGTTGGCTGGAAAATTGCGCCAATTGCTCCGGTAATTCAGCGATAGCCGCGGCAGTGGCGATAAACTTTAATTCTATTTCTACGGTCATAGTGATCTTCACACCGAGTTCTGGATGTCAAAAGGCTGTCATAAAGCCGACAAAAGGAGTTAGCGATAAGTCGCAATTCTAACACAGGGTCTGGCCGCAAGCCGCATGCAACGGGATAGTAAGATAGTTCCCATTCCTGTTTATACGTTGCGTAGTCAAACTGTTGCCCTTAGTATCAAACCCTCATAACGTCGGTTCCTACATCGCGTTCCATAAATTCACAAAGAAACGATGAAATAATGCAGAAACTCCGCCTAATTGGTCTCGCTTTGCTTAGTTTAAGCATCACTTGGGGCGCTCACGCCGATGAAAAGCGCTACATTTCCGACGATCTGATCACTTATATCCACAGTGGTCCGGGTAATCAATATCGTATCGTTGGCACCCTGAATGCCGGTGACGAAGTCACCCTGCGCAGCGTTAACGACAGCACAAAATACGGCGAAATCATTGACTCTAAAGGTAAAACCGCCTGGATCCCTCTGGACCAGTTGAGCAATGTGCCAAGCATCCGCACCCGCGTTCCTGATTTAGAGCAGCAGGTGAAAACCCTGACTGACAAGCTGACCAACATTGATTCCAGCTGGAACCAGCGCACGGCTGAAATGCAGCAAAAAGTTTCGTCGAGCGATGGCATCATTAATGGCCTGAAGAAAGAGAATCAGGACCTGAAAAATCAGCTGATTGTGGCGCAGAAGAAAGTGAGCGCGGTAAATGTTCAGCTTGACGACAAACAGCGTACTATCATTTTACAATGGTTCATGTATGGCGGCGGTGTCGCCGGTGTTGGCTTGCTGTTGGGCTTAATCCTGCCGCATCTGGTGCCTCGCCGTAAGAAAAATGATCGCTGGATGAGCTGAGTTACATAATGGAAATCTATCTGGTCGGCGGCGCAGTCCGAGACAGTTTGTTAAATCTGCCGGTTACCGAGCACGACTGGGTAGTGGTTGGCGCCACGCCGGAATATATGCTTGCTGAAGGATATCAGCAGGTTGGCAAGGACTTTCCCGTGTTCTTGCACCCGGTGACTCATGATGAATACGCGCTGGCTCGCACGGAAAGAAAATCTGGCAGCGGTTATAACGGTTTTACCTGTTACGCCGCGCCAGATGTCACATTAGAGCAGGACTTGATGCGTCGCGACCTGACCATCAACGCCATCGCCAAAAGTGCCGAAGGTGAACTCTTCGACCCTTACCACGGCCAGCGCGATATCGAAAATCGCCTGCTGCGCCACGTTTCTGATGCCTTTGGTGAAGACCCGCTGCGCGTGTTGCGCGTGGCGCGGTTTGCCGCGCGCTTTGCTCATCTTGGTTTCAGCGTCGCGCCAGAAACCCAGCAACTGATGCAGCAAATGGCGGATTCCGGCGAGCTTGAAGCCCTGACGGCCGAGCGCGTGTGGAAAGAGACCGAAAAGGCGCTGCAAACGCAGGATCCGCAAGTTTTCTTCCAAGTGCTGCGTGACTGTGGCGCGCTGAAGGTACTGTTCCCGGAGGTTGACGCGCTGTTTGGCGTGCCCGCACCGGAGAAATGGCATCCGGAAATCGATACCGGCATTCATACCCTGATGACCCTGAAAATTGCCGCAGAGCTGACGCCGGATGTTGATATTCGCTTCTCCGCACTCTGCCATGACTTGGGCAAAGGGCTGACCAATCCGGAATACTGGCCGCATCACCACGGCCACGGCCCGGCGGGCGTTAAACTGGTGGAAAATCTTTGCCAGCGGCTCCGAGTGCCAACCCATATTCGCGATCTGGCGAAGCTGGTCGCTGAATTCCATGACCTGATCCACACGGTCAATAAATTGCGTCCAGAAACGATTCTAAAACTGTTCGACACTATTGATGTTTGGCGCAAGCCACAGCGGCTCGAGCAGATGATTTTCACCAGCGAGGCTGATGCTCGCGGGCGAACCGGTTTCGAGCAGAACCCTTATCCACAGGGCGATTACCTGCGCCAAGCCTATGCCGCAGCACTCACCGTGTCGATTAAAGACATCGTAAATTCAGGTTTAGAAGGGTTGGCAATCAAAGAAGAGTTGAAGAAACAACGTATTCGCGCCATCGCCGACTGGAAAGCGCTGCAAGATCCCGCCGAATAATTTCCTCATTTAAAGTAAAAAACCGCAGGACTCATGTTCCTGCGGTTTGCATTTCTACACCAGAAAAACGGATTTTTTAGGCGATAAAAACAGTGTATGCCACGAAAGCCACCACAAAACGGTAGATGGCGAAGGGAATAAACGAGAAGCGTTTGATCACCGACAGGAAGGTTTTGATCGCGATTAACGCCACCAAGAAGGCCACCACAAAGCCCGTGGCGAACATTGGCAAATCTGCCATGCTCAGGAAGGTGTAGCTCTTATAGAGGTCCAGCACGGTAGCGCCCAGCATCATCGGCACGGCCAGCAGGAAAGAGAACTCCGAGGCCGCATAGCGGCTCACCCCACTCAGCATCCCGCCGCCAATGGTCGCGCCAGAACGCGAGAACCCCGGCCATAGCGCTAAGCACTGGCAAACACCAATCATCAGCGCCTGACGGTAAGTCATATCATCCACGCCTTCGGCACGCGGCTTCTTCGGCTTGAGCAGCTCTGCGGCTATCAGCCACACCCCGCCGACCACCAATGCATAGATAACGTTTTTCGGCTCAAACAGGGCTTTAATCTGCGAGTGGAAAATCAACCCAATGGCCGTGGCGGGCAGCATGCCCAGTACAATGTGGCCCAGATTGAGTCGCCCTGTTCCTGTTCCTTCGTGCACAGGCGGCTTGCCAAAATGAATCCCAATCATGCCGAACAGTCGGCGCCAGAACATCACGACCACCGCCATGATCGAGCCAAGCTGGATAATGACTTCAAATGACTTTGCTGTATCGCCGGTAAAACCTAATAGGTTGCCGACGATGATCATATGTCCGGTTGAAGAGACCGGTAAAAATTCTGTTAACCCTTCGACAACACCCAAAATTGCTGCGACCAGCAATGAATGACTTTCAACAACCATTTAGTATCCAACTTATTACAGAGGGAGAAGTAGCGACATCGAAACGGATATCGCTGAAAAAAAGAATGTCTTTAATCGCCTTATTTCTAGCGCTTTTTTATGACAAAAATTCGCGCGATGAGTTGCAGGCAGCAATATTTAAATTAGAAATTTAGCCGCGCACGCCGCGTTCAATAATCACCCCAACGTTAGTCGCTTCCGCCACAGCGCCCGGCTTGCTTAGCTTAATGCGTACCCACGGCGAGTTGAAGCGAGATAATAATAGGCTGGCGACCTCTTCCGCGACGCGCTCGACCAGCGCGAAATTCTGCGTTGAAACGTGCTGAATGACGGCTTCGCTTACATCGGCGTAGCTCAGGCAGTCATTAACATCGTCGCTGGCAGCGGCCTGACGGTTGTCCCATGCCATTTCGATATCGAACACTAGCTTCTGCTTAATGGTCTGTTCCCAGTCATAAGCGCCAATGGTGGTGATTACATTCAGTTGCTCAATAAATACGATATCCATCACGCGTTTCTCTGTTTTTGGGTCAGCCGGATACCACTTCCGGCGGAAAATGCGTATTATCCATGGATGTTGCGATTAAAACGACCCCTATTAGACGGAACTGCGTTATGAGTGCTACCGCGCTTGGCATGATTATTTTCGCCTATCTCTGCGGCTCGATTTCCAGTGCAATTCTGGTCTGTCGGGTAGCGGGATTACCCGATCCACGCACACAGGGTTCCGGCAATCCGGGGGCCACTAACGTCTTGCGAATTGGTGGCCGCGCCGCCGCCGCGTCGGTGCTCATCTTCGACGTGTTAAAAGGCATGCTGCCAGTTTGGCTGGCTTACCGCCTCGACGTCTCCCCGGTTTATCTTGGCATTACCGCCATCGCCGCCTGTCTCGGTCACATCTATCCGGTCTTTTTCCGTTTTCAGGGTGGCAAAGGCGTAGCGACAGCCTTCGGTGCTATCGCGCCCATCGGCTTTGACCTTACGGGCTTGATGGCCGGCACCTGGCTGCTCACCGTCCTGCTGAGCGGCTACTCGTCATTAGGTGCTATCGTCAGCGCGCTGATTGCTCCTTTCTATGTCTGGTGGTTCAAGCCACAGTTCACCTTCCCTGTCGCCATGCTCTCCTGCCTGATTCTTTTGCGTCACCACGACAACATCCAGCGCCTGTGGCGAGGGCAAGAGGGCAAAATCTGGGATAAGTTGAAGCAGAAACGTGCAGCTAAAAAAGCCGCGCAAGAAGCGGCAAAGAACGCTGAAAACGACAAATAAACTCAGATTTTAGACACAAAAAAAACGACCTCAAGAGGTCGTTTTTTTATTGCCGCAGCCATTCAAATCAGAGCCTGACTGAATGGCTGCGAGGCAAGGCGCAAGAAGGGGAGAAAGCGCAGCATACATAAGTATGTGAGCATTTCGAGCCGCCGCAGCAACACAGCCGCAGCCCCATTCAGACTGGCGGCAACTCAGCCAAAGGCCAGCGCGGGCGCACAGACACGCTCAGATCCTGCGTCGCGCCAGTTTGCAAACGCACCATGCCAGCATAAGCAATCATCGCGCCGTTATCGGTACAGAATTCAGGACGTGCGTAAAACACTTCACCACCACGCTTGGTCATCATCTCGCCCAACTTGGCGCGCAGCGTGCGGTTAGCACTTACGCCGCCTGCCATAACCAGGCGTTTGAAGCCGGTGTGATCCAGCGCGCGCTTGCATTTGATTGCCAGCGTATCCACCACGGCATCTTCGAATGCCCGTGCAATATCAGCGTGAGTTTGTGGCGAGTCATCATTAGCGCGCACGGTGTTCGCTGCAAAGGTCTTCAAACCTGAGAAGCTAAAATCCAGCCCCGGACGGTCGGTCATCGGGCGCGGGAAAGTAAAGCGCCCTTCAGTCCCCTGCTGCGCCATCTTCGACAGCATCGGGCCACCGGGGTAGTCCAGACCCAGCAATTTCGCGGTCTTATCGAATGCTTCGCCAGCGGCATCATCAATAGACTCACCCAGCAACTCGTACTTACCAATGCCGGTGACGCTAATTAATTGAGTGTGGCCGCCGGAAACCAGCAAAGCAACAAACGGGAAATCTGGCGGGTTGTCTTCCAGCATAGGTGCCAGCAGATGCCCTTCCATATGGTGAACCGGCACGGCTGGAACATCCCAGGCAAAGGCCAGAGAGCGGCCAATGGTGGCACCCACTAATAGCGCGCCAACCAGACCCGGACCCGCGGTATAAGCCACGCCGTCGATGTCTTTGGCCGTCAGCCCGGCTTCTTTCAAAGCTTCCTGAATGAGAGGAATCGTTTTGCGCACGTGGTCACGCGACGCCAGTTCAGGCACCACGCCGCCGTAGTCAGCATGCAGTTTTACCTGACTATACAATTGGTTGGCTAACAAGCCCGCTTCGCTGTCATAGATAGCGATGCCGGTTTCATCGCAGGACGTTTCTATACCAAGTACTCGCATCACGTTTTCCATCTTATTCTCGGGCTAACTCGCGGCGCGCAGTTTAGCACACAACGCCGCGTCAGGGCTGTTTCTCAGAAGCAAATCCACTGCTTTTGCCAATTAATGTCGAGCAATTTAAGTTGATTGGTATATAATCGCCGGCCGACGCAAAAGCGAGCGCACTTTTGGAAATAGATGGGTTGGGAGGCGCTGCTTCAATTTGCCGTTATGCTTTACAACGCAGCGCAAGTTGGAGTAAAATTCCGCACCATTTTGAAATGTGCTGGTACAAACCAGCAAACAAACCGATTTTATCGAGGTGAGAGGCACATGCCTGTAATTAAAGTACGTGAAAACGAGCCGTTCGACGTAGCTCTGCGTCGCTTCAAACGTTCCTGCGAAAAAGCGGGTGTTCTGGCAGAAGTTCGTCGTCGTGAGTTCTATGAAAAACCGACTACCGAACGTAAACGCGCTAAAGCATCTGCAGTAAAACGCCACGCCAAGAAACTGGCTCGCGAAAACGCACGCCGCACTCGTCTGTATTAATCTTCGGGGGCAACCCCACCGTGTATTTGCTCTCGCAAAAGCACACAGATCGATGAGTAGTTGCATACGCATGCCGTGCTTTCCGAAAGGAATGCGCGGCTTGTTCTCGTTTATAGGCTAGTGAGTAAGGGGCTTATGGCTGGGAGAATTCCACGCGTATTTATCAATGACTTACTGGCTCGTGTCGACATCGTGGACCTTATCGATGCTCGCGTAAAGCTGAAGAAACAGGGTAAGAATTACCACGCGTGCTGCCCTTTCCACCATGAGAAAACACCCTCATTTACCGTAAACGGCGATAAGCAGTTTTATCACTGTTTCGGCTGTGGAGCCCACGGCAACGCCGTCGACTTCCTGATGAACTACGACAGGCTTGAGTTTGTCGAAAGTATCGAGGAATTGGCGACAATGCAGGGTTTGGAAGTGCCGTATGAAGCGGGCACCGGTCCAAGCCAGATGGAGCGCCATCAGCGTCAGAGCCTCTACCAGTTGATGGAGCCGCTTGCCGACTTCTATCAGCAATCACTTAAACAACCCGTTGGCGCACCTGCCAGAGAATACCTTTCTCAGCGCGGATTAAGTGAAGATGTTATCGCTCATTTTGCCATAGGTTTCGCGCCTCCTGGCTGGGACAACGCCTTCAAGCGTTTTGGCAAAAATGCCGATGACAAAGCCTCATTAATTGATGCGGGTATGTTGGTCACCAATGACAACGGACGCAGTTATGACCGTTTTCGCGAACGCGTCATGTTCCCCATCCGCGATAAGCGCGGCCGGGTTATTGCGTTTGGTGGCAGGGTATTAGGCGAGGGTACGCCAAAATATCTGAACTCCCCCGAAACCGAGATTTTCCATAAAGGCCGCCAGTTGTATGGCCTTTATGAAGCACAGCTGAAACATCCGACACCTTTACGCTTATTGGTTGTCGAAGGTTATATGGACGTCGTGGCGCTGGCGCAGTTTGGCATCGATTATGCCGTTGCATCCTTGGGCACCTCGACCACCGCCGACCACATTCAGCTGATGTTCCGCGCCACAGATAACGTGGTGTGTTGCTATGACGGCGACAGAGCCGGTCGCGAAGCAGCATGGCGTGCGTTAGAAACAGCGCTGCCCTACTTGAGCGACGGCCGCCAGTTACGCTTTATGTTTTTACCCGACGGCGAAGATCCAGACACGCTGGTGCGTAAAGAAGGTAAAGAAGCCTTCGAACAACGGATGGAGCAGGCGCTGCCGCTCTCAACCTTCTTGTTTGAATCGCTGATGCCGCAGGTCGATTTGAGCAGCCCCGACGGGCGCACCAAATTGAGCATGCTGGCGCTACCTTTGATTCGCCAAGTACCCGGCGAGACGCTGCGCATGTATTTGCGCCAGCAGCTAGGCAATAAGCTCGGTATTTTGGACGACAGCCAGCTCGAAAAACTGGTTCCTAAGCAGGTCGACAGTGGCAATACCTATCAGGCGCCCCAGCTAAAACGCACAACCATGCGTATACTTATAGGGTTACTGGTACAAAATCCACAACTGGCTACACTTATACCCTCGTTGCAAGGATTGGAGCGAGCGAAGCAACCGGGACTGGATCTGTTTAGCGAGTTAGTAACCACTTGCTTAGCCCAGCCGGGCCTGACTACCGGCCAGTTGCTTGAGTTGTACCGAGACAATAAGTTCTACCAGCAGCTTGAAACTCTGGCTACATGGAACCATATGATCGTTGAGGATATGGTCGAAGAAGAGTTTCGCGCCACGCTGGCCAGCCTCTATGACTCGATCTTAGAGCAGCGGCTTGAAGAATTAATCGCTAAAGCCAGAACCCACGGGCTCAGCCCGGAAGAACGTGCCGAAGTTAGCTCGTTAAATCAGGTTTTAGCGAGGAAAAATTGAACGGCTTAAGTGCCGATATATAGTGGGACAGAGTCCCGCACGATGCCGCCATCGCGGGCCGCGGCAACAAGTAAACGCCCCGATACCCTAACGGGTAAACGTTATTGTTGGCGGTTTCGCTGACCAACACCAACCCAAATACTCTGAAGTGTGGATACCGTCTTATGGAGCAAAACCCGCAGTCACAGCTTAAGCTACTTGTCACCCGTGGTAAGGAGCAAGGCTATCTGACCTATGCTGAGGTCAATGACCATCTGCCGGAAGATATCGTCGACTCCGACCAGATCGAAGACATCATCCAGATGATTAACGACATGGGCATCCAGGTTCTTGAAGAAGCTCCTGACGCCGATGACTTAATGCTGGCCGAAAACCGTCCTGATACTGACGAAGATGCAGCCGAAGCTGCTGCTCAGGTGCTTTCCAGCGTTGAATCTGAAATTGGACGTACCACTGACCCCGTGCGCATGTACATGCGTGAAATGGGTACCGTTGAACTGTTGACCCGTGAAGGCGAAATCGACATCGCTAAGCGTATCGAAGACGGTATCAACCAGGTCCAGTGCTCCGTTGCCGAATACCCAGAAGCCATCACTTACCTGCTTGAACAGTACGATCGCGTTGAAGCGGGCGAAGCGCGTCTGTCTGATCTGATCACCGGTTTCGTTGATCCGAACGCAGAAGAAGAGATCGCGCCGACAGCCACTCACGTTGGTTCTGAACTGACGACTGAAGAGCAAAACGACGACGACGAAGACGAAGATGAAGACGACGACGCTGAAGACGACAACAGCATCGACCCAGAACTGGCGCGCCAGAAGTTCACCGAGCTGCGTGAGCAGCACGAAGCCACGCGTGCTGTCATCAAGAAAAACGGCCGTAATCACAAAAGCGCCGCAGAAGAAATTCTGAAACTGTCCGACGTCTTCAAACAGTTCCGTTTAGTACCAAAACAGTTCGACTTCCTGGTTAACAGCATGCGTTCCATGATGGATCGCGTCCGTGCTCAGGAACGTTTCATCATGAAAGTCTGTGTTGAACAGTGCAAAATGCCGAAGAAAAACTTCGTCAACCTGTTCGCCGGCAACGAAACCAGCCAAACCTGGTTTGATGCCGCTCTGGCTATGGGCAAACCATGGTCTGAGAAGCTGAAAGAAGTGACCGAAGAAGTGCAACGCGGTCTGATGAAACTGCGTCAAATCGAAGAAGAAACCGGCCTGACCATCGAGCAGGTTAAAGATATCAACCGTCGTATGTCCATCGGCGAAGCGAAAGCGCGTCGTGCGAAGAAAGAGATGGTTGAAGCAAACTTACGTCTGGTTATTTCTATCGCCAAGAAATACACCAACCGTGGTCTGCAGTTCCTTGATCTGATTCAGGAAGGTAACATCGGCCTGATGAAAGCCGTTGATAAGTTTGAATATCGCCGTGGTTATAAGTTCTCAACTTATGCGACCTGGTGGATCCGTCAGGCTATCACCCGCTCCATCGCCGACCAGGCGCGTACCATCCGTATTCCGGTGCATATGATTGAGACTATCAACAAACTCAACCGTATTTCACGCCAGATGCTGCAAGAGATGGGCCGCGAGCCGACGCCGGAAGAGTTGGCTGAACGTATGCTGATGCCGGAAGACAAAATCCGTAAAGTGCTGAAAATCGCTAAAGAGCCTATCTCCATGGAAACGCCAATCGGCGACGATGAAGATTCGCATCTGGGTGATTTCATCGAGGATACCACCCTCGAGCTGCCACTGGATTCGGCAACCTCAGAAAGCCTGCGTTCTGCAACGCACGACGTTCTGGCCGGTCTGACCGCGCGTGAAGCTAAAGTGCTACGCATGCGTTTCGGTATCGATATGAACACCGACCACACGCTGGAAGAAGTGGGTAAACAGTTCGACGTTACCCGCGAACGTATCCGTCAGATCGAAGCTAAGGCTCTGCGCAAACTGCGTCACCCAAGCCGTTCTGAAGTGCTGCGCAGCTTCCTCGACGACTAATCGTTAGATTAAACGTCATTAAAAAGCCCCGCGATGGTGATGCCGTCGCGGGGCTTTTGCTTTTCAGCCAGCTCAATCTGTTACGCGTTTAGCGCGTCATACAGCTCGCGGTAAGACGCCGTCAGCTCATCCAGCGTCGCGCGATTCAACCCGCTTGGGTTCGGCAACACCCAGACTTCCGTGTTACCGATGTTTAACGCCTGACGCCCCCAGCTCACTTTGCTGATGCCAAACGCCTTACTGAACGCCTGCTTACCCAGCACGGCCAGAGCACGCGGCTGATAGCGCTCAATCTTAGCCGTCAGCGCCGCCCCGCCCTCGCGCAGCTCATCGCGCACCAGCTCGGTAGCCTCCACTGTCGGGCGCTCAACCAGCATGGTGATGCCACACCGCGTGTCCAGCAGGTGCTGCTCCTCTTCCGGCTTCAGCAAACGCTCGGTGAACCCCGCCTGATGGATAACTTTCCAAAAGCGATTATTAGAGTTAGCGAAATGGAAACCGTGATGCGCAGTCGAAAGGCCGGGGTTGATCCCACAGAAAACCACGCGCAAATCCTCGGCAATAATATCGGTAATCATAATGTGTCCCTAAGACGTATTTACCCGAGTTATCGCAAAAAAACGCAACAATGACAACAGTCTACAATTGCACATAAAACGCGCATACAAACAGAACACCAGTAGACCTGTAACAGCAACTTACCGTATAATCCCGCCCTACGGCCCCTTAGCTCAGTTGGTTAGAGCACGCGACTCATAATCGCTTGGTCACTGGTTCAAGTCCAGTAGGGGCCACCAAATTTTAGCTTTAAATTCAGTACATTAGGCCACTTTTAACCAAGTGGCCTTTTTTGTTTTTAGCGCCACTGTCCCCTTTTTGTCCCCCCACTTTTTTTTGCCCCCCTCTCAAACCCCTCTTTACACCGGCATTAAAATGACTAGTGGTGCGTATAGAAGTGCTCCATAACGCGATCATATGCGCCCCATTCGGTTTTAGCGGGAACAAAGGTTAGGGATTTCCATTCCTTCCCAGTGTGAATCGAAGCACACCATTTTTTGCCAACTGGCCAGATTGCATAAACAGGGTTGCCCTGGTTGCCAAACACCTGCTGCTTGGTCAGCCGTTCCCCTCTCGCCATGAAATAAATCATCACGCCACAAATCTGTAATGAACGCATAAACACCTCTACTTTTTGTCTGGCCACAATTGCACCACTCAAAATAGAATACTGTACATGCATACAGTAAATCAATTTCAGGGATTTCAGTTTTACAAATCCTATGCAATTCCCCCGCAGACCTTGCCGTTCCTGGCCTCGCAGCGTCTGGCGCTCACTTCAATTTGATCGTTAAGCTGATCGTCTCGAATGAAAAAAAGCAAATTATTCTCTTTATTTACAGCATCTTATGATTTTCTTTCGATCCTCTTTAGATCGTCCAAACTGAAAAACAATGAAATCCTTTTCAATCTTTTCAGTTTGGGATTGCGTGCAAAGCCCCAGGCGTGGCGCGGGCTGGCGCTATGGTTTGTAGAAAAATGAAACTGAAAAAAATAACTGACACAAAAAGCGCAGGCGGGTGCGGTGTAGTGCAATTTTCGTCATGTCTTGCTTTGTTTCGTCACCATACCCCCGCCCCCGTTGCATCAGGTCGGCTTGATCGTTTTTAGGTGATACGGGTTGCGTTTTGAAAGGCGCGGCGCGTGGTGGCCGTTCTAGGCTGGTAAATGACGGGCGTAAAAAAGCCCGCACGCGGCGGGCCTTATTTGGCGGGGTGGGATGCTAGCCAATGACAGGTTTATATTTCGTGGTCAGTCCGTTGGCCGTGGTGCCGGTGCCTCTAATGGCCGTTGCGTTTAACGGTGCGCCGGTATCCTGGTGCGTATGGGCGGCGGTCAGCTCTGCCAGCTGCTTCACTACGTCCAGCGTTTCAATCATTAGCTGGCACACGTTGATGCTTTGGCTACCTACCCAAACCACCGGCGCGATGAGTTCCTGACGAACGGCCGCCACGCTGCTGCGCAATTTGCCGACCTTCTCAACCAGCTGGCCCACCACGTTGACGCTGCTATTCCCGATCACGTCCGTGGTGGCGTTGCCCTTGATGCTGGCCACAAAGTTGGCCTGGGTGGCCAGGCTGTAATCCCCCTCGGCGATGTGTTGCACTGCACCGGCCATCAGCCTATGCGTGCCTAACACCGTTGTTTTGTCCGTGGCCTGAATGGTGGTTTCCCTGGCTACCAGCGTGCGGCTTTCATCGTCTGCCTGGATCACTCGGCGCATGGATGATTCGCTAATTGTCTGGTCTGTCTGGCGCTCCCAGTCGCCCGCAACCGTCACGCGTTGGGATACCCCATCCCGCTGCTGTTGCAACTGCTCCCCCGGCCTGACCGCTGGCAAGCTGTTGCCCTGGGCCATGGTTTGGCGCACAAAAGGCTTATCCGGGCGGCCATCCGTGAAACCCACCTCTACCAACGTGCCAACCGGTGGAAACTGGAACATGCCGGATTCACCGCCCGCCATCGGCAACGGCAGTGGCACGGCCGGGTAAACCGGCGTTCCCTGCACCGGCTTGCCATCTGCGTCTAGCAGCTGCAAATCGACGGCATAGCGTGGGCGATACGGATCGGCAATATTGCCATTTCTCACCGGCTCGCTGTGGGCTTCGACGCGGGCCATTTTCGGCAAATGCAGACCACTGGCCAGCTCAGGAAAAGCCCCTTCAATTTGGCGCTGAATTGGCGTTTTCTGTAGCGCGTGACCGGTGGCCTTATTGCGCGGCGTCCAGGTGAGCGCCATATCATCGTTATGCAGTCTCACCGTGGTGACGCGCTGCCCGTTCACCTCAACGCCTGGGCGCAGGGACTGAATAACCGGCACGGTCATGGTGTTACCCGCCGCCGCGCCCTGGCTAAATTCGCTGGGGATCTCCACCGGCTTACCGGCAAAAAGCGCATCGGCCGCGCTACCAACAAACACGCCGCCATCGGGCAGCTGATACCACACGTAGTCTGTGATGGAAAACGCCCGGCCCAGGCTGGCCAATAGCTGATAGCCGGTGCCGCTGTGCGTGAAATGGGGGATCGGCTTATCGGCATAACTGGCCGCGGGAACGGTAAATTCCAGCCCGCTTTCATCAGTCAGCCACTTAGCCACGTCGCGCAGCGTAGGATGCTGGAACGAACATGGCCAATTGCGCTCGAAGACGCCGACCAGCTCGCGCACAAAAAGGCGCTGATAGCCGTTATCCGCAGGTTGCGAGCGCTCCACGTAACCGGTGAACCAGCGCAGCACCAATTCAGGATAACCCACGTCCAGGCGCACCAATTTACCCGTAAAATCCTGATCGGTTTGCGCCGTGATAAATCCCCGGCCGCACGCGCTTAATTCCAGCGCAAGATTGACGTCAACCAGGTGCGCGGCGGTGTTGGATAAGTAGAGTCTTTTTACCGGTTTCATTCTGGCCCCAATGCGCTATTGATTGGCTTCAGCACTTTGCTTTCAAACCAACTTAGCTTTTCGTCACCCTCGGCTGCCGCCGTTCCGCCGCTGCCCCCTTTTCCGCCCTGCTTGGTTGTCGCCGTTTTGCCACCGGCGCGGGCTTCGCGCTTCTCGGCCACGCTGCCTTTTTCGCGCAGGGTAAACGTCACCAACCAGGCCATTTTTCCATCCTGCGGCGGTGCGTCCACCGCGCCGGAAAATGTACCCTCCCGGAAGTTAACCGCCTGGGCCGCCAGATTGGCCACACGGTATGTTTGTAACTTCCCGCTGGCGTCTTTGGCTTCGGCCAGCTCAAAAATGCGCTTCAAAATATTGGCTTTACGAAAAGGAATGATGCCGGAAATGCGCAGCTCCTTGGCTTTGATGCCCTGCTCGGCGTTGTTCGTGCTCGAGGACTGGCCGGACTGGTCTTTTTCCTGAAATTGCAGCGTTGGCGTCACTTTCATGGCCAGCAGCGCGATGGCCTCACCGTTTAGCGCGAGCGTGGTGATCGTCATTTATCATGCCCTCCAATGGCGATAAATCCGGGCCAGTAAAGAGCGTGGCCAGGGTAAAAATAGCGTCCTGCTGTGGAATATTTTTTTGCATCTCGCTGGCGATAAACGCCGGGGTTCCCTTAGCGCTAAACACCCACGCCGGGGCCGCTTTGCCCTGCAAGTCTGCTAAAGCCTGGCCGATGCCGTTCAGTGCCGTGCTCCGGGCTTTGGCAAAATCTGATAGCGCGGAGATCAGGCCGCCAACGCTCGCACCGGTGGCCGCCTCTGCCTTAGCCTCAGCGATACGTTGCGCATTCATGGCCAAACGGTTAGTGGCGGTGGATAACGGCACCGCTGGCGGCAATCCGCCCGCCAACTTGCCGGGGATCTGCATTTTTGTAATGGCGAGCGTTGCCGCTTCCTGCGCCCGGCGTGCCACCTGGGAAAATACCGGCAAAGGCAGGACGGATGAAAATGCCGCCAGGTTATTCATGAATTCCGCCTGGGATGTAGCGCAGACCATAAACACCACTGCGGCAATCTCGCCATCGTCGCCGGTCAGCTTGCTGGCCAGGTAATGCGTGGCGTTTTTCGGGCTTAAATAACTTCCCTCGCCAGCCTCCTGGCCAACGCCATAAACCCACGGATGCACCGGCAAAACAGAGCACGCCAGGGCGGCCATGTTCTGGCCAATACTTAACGTCGCTTTACGCCACATTACTGCGGCACCTCCGGCCATGTAATACCCGGTGATGACTTGGTTTCTACACGGCTGAGTAAAACCCGATACTTACGCCACTCGTTAAACAGGCGCTTTTCTTCGTCAGTCGCGATATCCAAATCAACAGCATCGCTTAACGTGCTTATTGCCTGGTTTGCCGCCGCCAACAGAGCGTTTTTATTCTGCGCGGCCAGGGCGGCATAATCCGGTGCGACGGCGTAGATTTTACCGCCAGACCAGCGCCACGCGCCGCTGATATCACACCCATCAGGCAATGCATCAATATCGACCACGGTCAGGCCGACAGGGTAAAGGCGTGATGCATCTTCGCTAATACTGCGAATAACCCCGGAGTCGTTCTCAATTGCCAGGCTATATTTACGGGTGAATTTAGGTAAGGATTTAAACCAATCCTTACCGCTTTCATCTTTAAAGTATTGAATGCCGGCACCGTTAAAAAGTTCATCCGGCGTGTAACGCTGTAGGTTTATTAATTTCATATTTTTATCCGTCGATTGTTACCCAGCCGCCGTTACGGTACATCTGTAAAGGCCGATATAATGCATAACCAATTTGGCTCCCTTCGTTGCCGTTGCCACCGGTGAGCACGCACCCGGCCGGTGCCTCTACAAGCCACCCATCCATCACCATAGAAGCCTGCGCCCCACGCGTAATACTCGTAACAAAATTCTGCGTGGCCCATCTGAGGACATCTTCAACGCGGGTGTTAACCCAGTCATAGCGAGCAAGAGCCACAACCTCATCGTTGTTTGAGTTCCGCATGTAGGGCGATTGTGGGTTGCCACCTGCAAAACCGGCGTAACTGCATGTGTCCCGCGCTATTGCATTGACGTCAGAGGGCTGCGGTCGATAGTTAGGGCTGTAAACACGCTGACCCCGTTCATAAATCCCGCCCTCGCTCGAACTGATATTGCCTGCGATGGATAAATCGTGAGGAAGGGGTTGTGGGTTGTTAGGGCTGTATACAAGAGCCAGACCACTTGCATTGCGTTCATACATCGCCGCACCAGACCCCGAAATGATATTCCCCCCCGAGGTAATATCCCCTCCAGCATGAACACCGCCACCGGCTGAAATGTTTTTTCCCGTGTTTATATCACCCGGACTGTAAAAAGAGCCGTCGACGGGATTGAATGACCATACCTGCCCGGCTCGGCTATCCATAGTTACGCTAATCACTGCAACTGGAAATTCGGCGTTTCCAGATGTTAGAACGCCGAAGCTGACCGCCGCCCCATAGCCAAAATCTTTAGTCTGAGCAATGCCCTTCACAATGGGGTGGTACTGACTAAATCCTTTTCCCGCGCTGAAGAGAGGCACCATGAACGGGGCAGAGCCGTTTTCATATTGAGCGGCAAATCCACCGGCCCCCTCCCATACGCCGGGCTTACTCGCAAAATGACGAGCGCCGTTCACGTACTCAACATCACCACCCGCAGTGGGTAGAGCACCCACATTAGCCGCTGTAATGCTAATGTCCTTCGTGCCGTCAAAATCCACACCGGCAATTTTTCGCGACGTGGCTAATTTGTTGGCCGCCTTCGCCGTACCATCAACCGGTAACGCGCCAACATCAGCCGGTTTAAGGCTGATATCCTGCGTTCCGTCAAAATCCACACCAGCAATTTTTCGCGCCGTGGCCAACTTGTTGGCCGCCACCGCCGTGCCGCCAGAAGGCAACGCCCCTACGTCACCCGGCGTTAAGGCAATGTCCTGATTTAGCGCCTTGTTGTTTACTTTCCGCTCTTTAGGCACGCCGCCAAGGGTATCTAAGGCCGCTTGCGGATTGGCAATATCCGTAAAGTTTTTATCTTTACGCACAAATGCGCTGTTCCCGGCCTGTTCGCTCAGCGAGCCTTTCGGGCGCAGGTCGGTGATATTGCCCGCCGCGTCGATGCTGGCCAGGGCAAACACGTAGTGGGCAATGCCATTGCTGACGTAATTTTGCAGCGTGTCTGCCAGGGTAAATTTAATCACCGTCTGGTAAGCACTGGTCAGCGTTCCCTGATAGCACACGTCCACCCATACCTTGACCGGCTTCACGCCTACCGTGATATTTTCATTACTGGCCAACGCCGCACGCAACCCGCCGACGTAACCCACGCCCTGGGTAACGTAGAATTGCTGGCCCGCCTTAGCCACCAAAAAACCGGTATCGAAAAAGGCCGCGGCGCCGTAAATATCCTTACTGGCCAGGCGCTCCGCCTCATCCATACCCGCCAGGCGGGCGGTAAAATCAATCTGCCAGGTTTCGGCGGGGGTGGTGATATTGGTAGCCGCCTGCGCCCCGCTGTATTCCATCAGCATGGAGCGCACCAGGACGTTTCCCTGTTGGCCATTATCGTTTTTGATTTTCTGCTGCGTTGGGGCGTGAATAATCATGGCCAGCACGCCGGTGGCTTTGTTGGCCAGCCCGATCCAGTTAAAACTAAAATCGCCCACGTCCGCGCCCATCGTCACGGAATAGACCACCGAACCGGCGTTAACCGCGCCCGCCTTGCTCACTGCCTGGCGGTGCACAATGTGCTCGGCGCTCGGCAATCCCTCGGCGTTGTCGATAGGCTTGCTAACATCCAGCCCTGGCACGTTGGCAAAAATGAACTCATCCAACACAATCGGCTGATTATCGATAGCCTGGCGGGCCTTCCACTCAACAAAGGCTTTCGTGATAACTGCTTGAGACATGTCTATTTCCTTATAAACGTGCGCTAAACGTTGCGCTGCTGTCCGTGGTGGTGTCGCCTAACGTGGCGGCGTAGCAAATATATTCGCCCTGATACCATCCGGCATGAAGCTGCACGCCCAGTGCGGTCATGACTTCAAACTGGTAGCGGCGGCAGGTGCGGCCGTATTTCTTAATGATTTCCAGCAACAAATCGCTGTTTCCGGCGATCTGGCTATCGGTGACGCGAACAATAATCACATCCCAATCAATGCCCGGCTGGCGCTCTAACAACTCAACGTAGCCAATCCCTAACCGGGCAAAAATCGCGATAAATCCCGCAACGGAACCCGCCTCGCTGGCGTTGATAAAGGCGTAGGCCACGCGCTTGCGAAATAGCGCCAGCGGCTCACCGTTAAACCGCGTTATGTCCCGGTCATAGGCCAATAGCTTGAGCAGCGACTCGGCGCAGGTCAGCGGGTCGAACTGGCGCAGCGGCCAATTAACCCAGTCATACACCCGCAGCCAAAACGTGCGGCTTGCACGCAATAGCGCGGCTGGCTCGCCCTCGCTCATCCATGACGGCAACGCCTGGCTTTTTAATTTGGCGGCAAAACTAGGCATCTTTAATCTCCACCGTCAGGGAAGCCAGGCGCGGCACCGTCAGCTCACTGACAATATCGGTCAGCGAGAAGGTGATTGAATCCACATCATCAAACGCCCTGTGCAGCTCCCGGCCCAGGTTAGAAAAAGAGAAACGCGAATAGGGCCAGGTCTTTTTCACATCAAACTCGCTATTTTCACGAAACGCACAGCGGATCATGTTTCCCGCGTTGCTGGCCAGCGCCGCTTGCTGTTCCGCCGTCATGTTGTCGCGGTTGGTCACAAACAGCGTCACCGTCAGGTTATGCCGGGTTTCTGGCATCGACATGCACTGCATGTCATCGCCGTGGCCGTGGTGGCCCTTGGTGTTGATGTAATCATTCACCGCATCAATGAACGGCTGGGAAGTCACCCCGCTATCAAGCAGCAGGTAAGCATTGGCCGTTCCCGGCCCGCGCGGCGCGTCATGCTTAAAGAAAATGCGCTCTACGCTCAGACCTACCACGGCCGCTATCATGCTGCGATACACTGCGTCGGTGTGATAGTTGCCAACCAGGTTGAACTGATTGCGGCAGCGCTCGCGCAGGTCATCATCAGATTCCTCGTCTGCGCCAGGCGTCAGCAGCCAATCATCTTGGTTTACGGCCTGGCTAATGCCCGCAACGGCAACGGGCAAAATACGGTAATAACCCGGTGCCAGGTTAAACGCCCCGCCCGCCTCGGTAGCCGTCACCGGCACCAGGCCACTGGCCAGCCCCGCCGCCAGCGTGGTGTCTGCGTCCACCTCCAGCGCATAAACCACGCCGTTAATACGCTCGGTCTGGATAATGGTTCCGGCGGGTACCGTCACGGCCTGTTTGGCATCCTCTTTGATAAAGCGGATCACTCCTTTGGTATAGCTGGCAGGCTTGGCCACCAGATTGACGCCCCAGGCCAGCATACGCAGCATTGGCCCGCTGGCCGTGGCCAGAAACATGTTGGCCAGCACCGTGTTGGCTAACACGTCTTTTATCCAAAGCACCGGCGTGGTGACAATCGCCGTCACCAGCTTCCAGAACGGGGACATTTTCGACGTATTGGTTATCATCCCTTCGGCGTCTACGATGGCATTGAATTCATCGCGGATCGCCTCTTTGGTGGTCGGCATCCCGCTGTCACTCAGCACCTTTTCAAAATCAATCGTTGGCTTATTATTCATAATCTACACCCGCCTCCACCTTGCCAAAATCGTAGGTTTGCGCCTCTACCCAAAGCCTTTTTAACGACTCTTCGGTGATGTTCACCGTTCCCGGAACAATCCGTTCATCGCTTTCAATGAGTAGCGTTAACTGCAAAATCACGTCAGCGCGAAGCGTGGGGCTTCGCTCTGCCACTAATTCCGTGGTTAACCCGCTTTCAATAATGGCGTGGACAATATCCTGGCCAATGCTGATTCTGTTATTACAAAGTACCGGCTCATTTCCTGCGTTTAGCGTGAAATTGCGCCCGGTAATTAATAGGTCAATATAGAGCGGTTCCGTCATGCGCCTAATTCCTGCCATTCCATTAGCTCGGCCGGTGTCATTCCTTTGGCCGGATGAATATTCACGGTGTCGATTCTTTTACTGTTATCAACGGTCGTTTTTGCAGACGTATTAATCTGTTTACTTAACCCACCCCGATCCACGCCTTTCACTATGCCGCCCGTAGACATATTGTTTTCTAACGCCACGGGTGGCGGCGGTGCCGCTTTACGCATTTGCGCTTCTGGAATTTTACTTTCCAAATCGGCATAGTTTGGCGGCAATACTTTCTGCATATTCGCATCAGGCATTTTATTGGCAATACTGGTATAGCCTGGCGGCTCGGTGCCTTTTGGCAATTCGCTTGGCATTTGCTTAAGCTCAATATTTACACCGGGTAATTTATTCAGCTTTTCGACAATCCAGTTATACGTCCCGGTAAATGATTCCTTGAGCGTGTCCCATAATTTTGAAAATACGTTGCCAATAATTCCGGCAATTTTCTTAAACGACTCAACCGGCGAATTAATATCAAACACCTTAATCACATCAATCCAGCCGCGCCCCACGATGGCAAATACATCAACCAGCGTTTCAATGGCGCGTTTGACCAGGCCCAGCGGAATGAGAATAAAGTCGATGGCGTTCGCCACAATCCGCCCAAAGGTTTCACCAGCTCCGGTGACGCTGGTTAACTGGTCTTCGGTCATTTTCACCGGCGAGAGCAGATCACCAAACCAGCCGATCAGCGTTTTGATACCGTCCCACACCCAGCCAATGGCGTTGGCGATTGCGCCAAACATCGGTTTAAATGGAGTGAGCGCCCCGGACGCCTCGCCAAACCCGCTAATGAAGCCTTTCACAAAGGCTTTGATTGGCTGCCAGAACTTAATCACCGCAATGACTACCGCCGCAATCGCGCCCACAACCAGGGCAATCGGGGCGATCATCATCAGGAATGACACCGAACCGGCGCGGGCGGCCATGCTGGCGGCCAGCAATGCCCCGCGTAAAAATTTCAGGGTGCTGCTAAACATCTTGGCCACGCCGCTACCCGCCGCCATAGCCAGGCGATTAAGGCCAAACAACTTGGCCATTGGCCCCAGTAAGCGGGTAATACCCAGCATAATGAAGCCATGCACGCCCATGACGATATTGGCCAGCGCCCCCACGGCCGCAAAACTCAGCATGGCCAGCGCGGCATAGCCGATCACGCGGGCGATGTTGGGGAATAGGCGCATCCAGCGCGTTAACTTCTCACCGCCATCCGCAATCTTATTCACTAACGGATAGAGCACCGGCAGCAGCGTAGAGCCGATGGCGGCACGCATGGCAAACCAGATAGACGTTAGCCTGTCCCACGGCCGCGTCATTTTCTCGGCCATTTCCGTGGCCCGCTTCATGCCGTCATTGCTGCCCAGCTCGGTGATATTGCGCTGGAGTGAATCCACGTTGCCATACAGCTGTTTAATCACCGCAGAGCTATCACCAAAGGCGGCGTTAAGCTCCGCCTGGGCTTTCAGGTTGCCATCGATGCTCTTGCCGTATTTGCCCTGGAGCTTCTCCAGCATGGCGGGCATGGACAGCATTTTCCCCTGGGCGTCCTGGAAGCTTAACCCAAGCTTTTTGGCCCCTTCCTGCGCTCCGCTTAAGAAGCCCTCATAAGAGCCGCTGGCCTCGGTGCCTAACGAGCGTTGCAGCTCACCCAACACGGCCAGCTGTTCATCCAGCCCGACGCCGTAGTTTGTCCCGACGCCCCGCGCACCTTCCATCAGGTCTTTAATGGTGGCCATGTCGGTGCCAAATTGCTTTTTGACATAGGCCATTTTTCCGGCCAGTTCCTCAGCAAACTGGACTTTGCCCACCTCGGCCGCGTAGCCGTCGAACTGGGTAAACATTTGGCCCATGAATTCGGCGGCCTCTGCGGCCGTTCCTTTCAGCGCCTTGGCCACGGTGTTGGCAACAAAGGTGACGCGGGGTAATTCGCCCTCGGTCAGCCCGGCCACCGCCGCATTGATATCCGCCGACGATTGCACAAATGCTACTGCCGACTCCCCATAGCGCACGCTGAATTTAAAGGCGTCGTCTGAAATCTTGGCAAGCGGGTTATCACCTACGCCGCGCGCACTGGCCTCTTGCATGGCGTCAAACATCTGGATAGCCGGATCTAATGCCGCCTTGACCGATGCCCCTACGCCCCACAGCGCCCCCACGCCAATGGCCAACTTTCCAAAGGCGGCCTGGCTTTCTTGCGCAAAGTCATTAACCGACGTCTTGGCCTGTTTTAAGGGGCCGGTGATTCGGTCAATTAAACTCAGCGTAAAATCTAAATCCGCCATTAGTCGCCTTTAAAAGCCAGGGCAATGCCATTTGCAATGGCAATGCGTTGATATTCCCAATGACGATTGTCCAGCCAAACGGCACGCGCTAGGTTTTCCATATCGTCATTTTCGTGGGGGAGATAATGGCGGCGCAAAATAAGGTATTGCTCCAAGCCATTATTTTCGATGGCGCTAACCCGCGCCGTTAGTTTTTTAGTTCAATTTCCAGCTTAGGCGCGTATTTATCATTAACTGCGGCCGCCAGCTGCAAGGCAGAGCCTGGAATATCCAGAATTTCATCCAGCGCGGCTTTACTGTCTGTAGCCACAATGCGGCGCAGGTAGTTATTAGCCGGAGCCAGCTTATTATCCATCGACATTTCGTTAATGAATTTGTTGTAGGCGGTCGTGTTTGGCTCAAAAATTAACGCCTGGCCGTTTACGGTTAATTCAATAGTATTTACTTTGCTCATTGGTTTAATTTCCTTCGCTGGTTTATTTCGTCAATTAATTGATTATGCCGTGCGGCACACTCCGCATATTGCGGCGTTATTTTTAACAGCACGGCGGCAACGTCTTTACCCAATACGCCATTAAGGCGCGGTATTGTTTCCGGGCATTTTGTTAACAGGTTTTCTTGATAAGGTTCGCTCGGCATTTTCGGCGGCGGTGTTGTACATCCTGACAAAATCGTAAGAAAGACAACCGTTATCAAATACCGGGTTAACCAGTTCCGCTCTAATTTCGGCTGGCCACGCATCCTTTAACCCTTGCAGTTTTATTTCTAAATCTCTGCCTGACTGGCTGGCAATTTTCTGGCTCTCGCTTCTGGCCTTATCACCGGCCGCCGTAGCGGCGCGGTCAATCACCAAATCCAGACTGTCGCGATACCAATCGCCCACTTTCCACCCGGCCCCAAACACGGCCAGAATAGCCAGACCAATCATGGCCAGGTGCTTGGCCATCACTTCACCCCGTTATGTTCCAGGCTAAAATGGTTGCCATCCGGGCGGGATTTAAAGCGCCCGCCCCAGGTGCCGCCCAGCGACTCCCAATATTCACCTAAAGGTAAATAAGCCTCGCTTTTATCCTGGTACCTGCCGTTGATAAACAGATTAAAATCCACCGCCAGGCGCTGCGTGTGTAAGCTGTTGCTGATACCCGCCCCGCTTTTGGCATTCAGTGCCGCCTGTTCCGGCGTGCGGTAGGCTTCGCCAAAGGTAAGGCGATAACCGCGCTGCCCCGCCCAGTCAATCAGCTGGGCAATCAGCTGCGTAAAAAGCTGTTGTTTTTCGCTCAATGTCATTTTGGGCTTCCTTTTCCTGATAACACGCCATTTCCCTTGCGCCTGATCCACACCTCAACAACCTGATAGCCCGCAATCCCCAGCGCGGCCCCCGCGCCACTCAGCGCAAGCGGGTTAATGTCGGGTATCCAAATCAGGATGGCCGCCGCCGCCACTGATACCGCCGAACCTAAAATAATGCGGCCGATAAACAGCGAGGGCGTAATATGCTCACCACTGCTCAGTGCTTTACCCAGGGCAATGAGCGCCCCGATAATCATCAGGCTTAATAGCCCCTTTTCATGCTCTTGCATCCCTGCAATCCCTTATCCAATCAAGTTGCGGGTATCTTCTGATTCCAGATACGGCACGCCGTTGATGTGTACAAAGTCCGGGCTGGTGACGAAATACTTAATTTTGTGCGTTAGCACGCTGCCACCCTTCGGATCGTTATCAAGCAGGTTACTCAGTACCAGCTTGCAGCCGAACGCCTCGAACTTCATTTCTTCGCCACCGGCCTTGGCGTAAAACAGCAAATCAACCGGCTCGATACCGCGCCAGGAACCCGCACGGCGAGCAATGCCGGTCAGCTGTTGCAGCACTTTGGTGGTGATTTCAATTTCACCCTCGGCCGCCACGTCCCCGGACACGTAGCCATCAGGCACACCCTGAGTTTGCGCGGCCGCCGTGTTGTCGGTGATATCTAAATTCACCTTTTCGATGTGGATCAAGTCGCCATCGATACGCACATCGGTGGATTGTCCTGAAATACGTTTCATGGGTTATTTGCTCCCTGCTGCGCCAGCGTCCAGTAACAGGCTTACGGTGATGCCTTTCGGGCATTCGTAAGTGCGCACCACAATATAAATCTCCACCTGAGTGGGTGACTTCCAGGTGATCGTCACGTCGCCATCCTGCGGCTTCATCACTTCGCCAGGGAAGGTGATCCCGTTGATTTCCGACGCCTTAGCCATTTGGCGCAGTGCCTTGGCAAAATAGCCCTGGTGCGCGGCGATGCTGCTTGGCGTGCTGTTTAGCGAACGGTCGGCAATCTTGGCAATCGCCTGGAGGCGAACGCGCCGCGCCACTTTATCGACTACGCGCAGCGCCTCGATAGCCTGGTAATCCCCGCCCTCGGCGTCCAGCGTGCGGCCATCTGACCAATAAAACCCGTCATAGTCCGGGTACCACATCGGCACGCTAAAACGCTTTTCCTGCAAGGCTTGCAGCGTGGCCAACTCCAGCACCGCGCCATTGCCATCAACCGGCAATTCATCGCTACCCATCGCCAGAAGTGCGCCGGTCTGCACACGCGCCGGACTATCGGCCACGGTAACGGCGCGGCTGCACAAGCGGCCCGCCAACACGCCCGGCTCATTGCCAAACAGGCGCGGCACCAGCTGCACGGACGGCGCGGCAATTTGTGCCTGTAGCGTTGCCATGCGCACCAGGTAATCCGCCCAGGGTTCTTTATCCTGCGGGCCTTCTACTGCCAGAATGAACCAGCACCACCGGCCAAACGTCGCCAGCAGCTTGGCGCGTAGGCTTGCCGCGTCGTTGATGGATTTCTTATCGCTGACGGTTAGCGATAACACCACGCCCTCAACCGACGCCACGCGCTGCGCTTCTAGCACCGCGTCAACCCAATCCCCTGGCTCGGCGTCCTCTGCCAAAACGTGAACAAAACCACTCCAGTTTTGGCCCGCGTTCAGCATGGCCGCGTTCAGATCGCTTTTCAGCACGCTGTCAGCCGCGCCCAGTAAGGTGTCAAAATCCGTTTGGGTATTCACCGGCAGCGTTTTACCCGCGTTGATTTTCCCCGTCCCCACGTACAAGACTGCACGCTCAATCTCTTTGGTTTCACCCTGTAGCTGGTTAACCTGGTTAACTCCAACCGTTGGCCATGTCATGCCGTTCCCTCTTATCCTGCGCCGTAGCCAATGCCCTGCAATTGACGCGCTAACGCTTTGTTGAAATCCTCTTGCGAGATACCCAGGAAGGGACGCGCTGGCACATCAACTGACCAGGAGGCTTTCGCAGCCTTGCCAGAAAGAACCCTAATTAACAGGCCCGCCTTGGCCATCGTCATGCTTTCCTGAATTTCCTTTAGCGCTGGTTTACGCCACCGCTTGCCCTTTCGTACCTTGTACCCCAGCGTGCGCAGCCGCTTGGCCTGACGAACGCTGGCCGGTAGGCTTTCTACCCGGCTCTTTTTCTCTACCTGGCGGCGGTTCACAGTCACGCTCATGCCGTTTTGTTGGCCGTAACCCACCGTTCCCGCTGCCACGGATTTTTTGCCGTTGCGATAACCGCCGCCGCTTAGGTACACCCGCACCCCGTCGATTTGGGGCATATCTCGGATATGAAGCAGCTTTGGCATATTGCGCAGCATCTTGCCCTTGCGCTTGGTTTGGCGTCCCTGCCATTTCTGCCCGTCCGGCCCTTCCTGGTTCCGCACGTTGCGCTTGGCCGCTGGCATTAAGCCGTATTTGGCCAATCGCCATAACAGCCGCTGGCGTTTCTGCGGCGTTAGCTCCAGGGCGTTTAGCTGTTTGCGTAGCGCCTTTACCTGGGCGGGGTCTAACTGCCCCCTTATCACTTCTCACCGTCCCCGATGTGTGCGCCGTGACTATCCACGCCGTAGACTGTCGCCTCGCTGGCCAGCCAGATTTGTGGGTCAGCCAGTCGCCACATTTCCCCATCCATGGGGATATTGCCTTGCTCGTCTTTGACCATCGTCAGCGCTTCAACCATCGGCACCGAAATGGCCAGCACCGCCGTTTCATCATCGATCACGTCTATGTCGAAATCGGGCAATTCCACATCAATGCCCACCTCGTCATAAAGCTCCCGATCGGACTGGTTAAGCCATACCATCAGCAGCGCGGCCAGGTTGCGCGGGTCATACGCCCGGTAGGGGAATCTGTCCCACGTCAGCGCCGCGTCATAACGGATGATGGCCAGGCGGTACTGGTCTAGCCCCAAATCCCTTTGCGCCGGGATAAATTTCATTTCATCCATGAAACTGGCGAACCCGGCACCGGTGAAAGTGCGCTTTGGCATGTTCGCATTGATGAAAGCGGTCAGCTCATCCAACTGGCTCATATTTTGCGCACTCCCACGCGTCGTTTTCCCTTGATGGCTCGAATAGCAATTGAACCCTCGGCCAGCAGGCTATTGCGGGTTTCCTCGCTCTCCTGCCCTGGGTGAGTCTCCCGGCGTCCGATGCTGGCAAACTCCCCCAATAAATCCGCCTTAGCGCGGGCATAAACCGCACGCTTATAGCGGGCGCATAACAGATTCCCGTCCATCATGCTTATGCCTGGTGCTTCACTTGCCTGGCCAATCCCCTTGGCCTGGTAGTCATCCCTGATTGATGCCAGCAAATCGTTAACTTCACCGGCTGCGGTCAGCAGCGCCGTGGCCACCGTTCCGCTATCAATATCAGCCGGAATACTTCGCTGCTCCTGAAACTCTTGCAGGTTCAAATCCGGCCAAAAACCATCGTTTTTCAGCGGTTCATCGTCGTATTCAATCGGTGTTCCACTGAACATAAAATTTCCCCGAAAAGAGAAGCGGGCTGACCGAGATCCAAAGCACATAGCCCATAGGCATTACCTCCCTCGCGCCCGCCCCGGCTTGCGGTAGTCTTTACAACGTCCGGGCATACATACCCGGCACGAAATAACTTTGGGCCTCAGCCCTTGCAGCTCAGTGATGCGGTACGGTTTGGATCTCGCTTTCATCAAACCAGTTATCTACGGCGCGGCCATCGGCGGCTTTGTAATGCACCAAATACGCATTAGCATTGGTGACGTACTCCGCACGCGCTTTGACGTGGCCAGCTTCGCCGCTGATCAAAATCTCAACCGGCGTGGATAATTCGTACTTAAATTTTTTTCACTGTTTAGCCTCTGTTTTCTTTTCAAGCGCCCGGATTCGGGCAGCAATTTGATTTCTCATGGTGCCAACCCCGCACGCGCTATGCAGCTTGTGCGCCTGGGCCAGTAATCCATCAACCTGTTTCAGCAGCGCCACATCTTCCGTTACCGTGGGGCGTGGAATGCCTTCGCCGTCAAACAACTGGCGCATACCGGCGAACTTGAACCACTTGGCGCGAATGACCTCGTACAGCTCCCACTTTTCGGTCACGTTGGCAAACGTGCGGGAGAAATACGGTTCAATCGGCTGGCCCTCCTTGGCCATCCCCTCCGCCCAGGCCAGCACCGTGTCAGCCGTGAAGGTGACAAAGTTGCTTTTCAGGTCGTCCGGGGTTTCCTGCCCCTGTTCGATGGCGATATCCACCAAATCCAGGGCGGCGTCAAAGTCGCCCACGTCAAAGAGCCAAATCACGCACCAGGCTAAAACCGGGTTGCGCTGTACCTCGCCGCTGGCCAGGTACTTTTCAACCGTGGGCATCCAGCGCGGCAAATACTGATCGCGCTTAATGGCCACCTTTTGGGCCAGTGTCAGCCCGTGCAACGCCTCAACGTCCTTTTGTAAGGCGGCGGCCATAACGTGCATGCTTTCCGAGCTATCCAGCGCCCGATGCTGCTTAAGCTTGGCCTCTGCGGCAATCCGTGCCGAATGGCGTTGCGCGGGTGACATCATGGTTATTCCCCTACTTTTTCAGCTGGTTCGGCCACGGTGCCAATCGTCACCGCGCTTTCATCGATCGCCGCGTACAAATCCGGGTACTCAACCGCGTAACCTTCATTACGCAAATACTTGTTTTCGTACTGCTTGCGGTCTTCGACAAACTCCGCCTTGCGCTGGCGAGTGTTGCGCTGGGTGTAAATGTGTAAGTTACTCAGCGTCGTCACCACCATGCGTTTACCCGGCATAAATGGCGGGATAATGGCGCGGCGGCCCGCAATCGAATCTTGCAGCATCTGCGCCGCGATTTTTTCCGATGGGCGATCAGCAGCTTGGTAAAGGCGATACTGTTCCGCCGCCACCAGGTCGGCACCGACCAACACCACCAGGCGCGGGTCATTGCGGAATTGCTGCGGAATCTTGGCGTTAATCAAATCTGACGCCATGGCATCCAATGACTTGTAGTCACCGTGCTGATCCAGCGTGACCGCATCGGTCAGGATTTGCTTACCACCTTCCCAATTACGCACGATTTCATGCCAACCGATGTTGACGTCTTCGCCGTTCGGGTTCTCTTTGTAATCCGTGGATTTCGCAATGCTCTTACCGTTAAAACCGATACGCAGCATATCCAGCGCAAAAGATTGCGTGGTGAAGTCGGTAACGCGCTGGAAGAATTCTTCCTCAGAACCGGCGTTCGCCCAGATAGACAGCAAGTCCCAGCGCAGCGCGGCGCAAGAGTCGGTTTCTACCAACTTGTATTCGTTGCCGGACACGCCGACATTACGGCGGAAACGCCCTTCTTCGCTACGGCCGGTGTGCAGACCAGAAGCGCCCACGCTGACAACCTGGCCAGACAGCTGGTCAACGTCTGCCACGGTGATCCAGTTCAGAAAGTCGGAACTTTCCAGCAACGCATCGCGCAGCTGGGTTTCTTTCGGATCAGTCAGTGAGAAATAATTAGATTCCTCGCCAGCATCCAGACCGTAGGCCGACGCCAGGCCCGCCGCGAATTGCTTTAAAAAGCCACGCGCCTTTGCATTTAAATTCATTGTTCAATCATCCTTAATCGCAATTGCGGTTAATAGGTTCCCTGGTGAATCACTTATAAAGGCTTATAAGTGGTTAAAAGGTTTACGCCCGCCTTTCGGGTTATTTTTTGGCAATTCGGTAATACGCTTGTCCAGCTTGCTAAAGTTATTAACGATTTTCGGCAAGTGATCGCGAAGGCGTGCGAATTCTTCCGTATCAACTACTTCTTTCACTGTTTCAACATCGCTTTGAATATCATCAACGGTTGAATCAGTTTCATCCGTTTTGGTTTCAAGCGCTGACACGCGAGTTTCCAACGCCGCCAACGCTTCCGCTAGCGTTTGTAATTTGTCGTCACCCTGCGGAGTATCATCGCCTGGGGTTTCATCTTCGATGCTAAAGATTTTGCGCCATGAGCTTTTAGCTTTACCGTTCCCTGCCATCTTAATTTCCTTAACTTTATTAAATTTAAGCGGAACACTTTTACCAATAAGATAATTATGCTTGCGCTTATTAAATCGCATCCGCGTTGTGCCAACGCTTGCGGGTTCATCCGTGACGCCCAACCCTTCCAGGTAGTAACGCCCTGTTCCGCGAAAGTCGCCATCTGGCGTTAATTCAACGGAGGTAAAAATAAGCTTTCCATTATGGTTGGCGTAAATCAGCTCAACCGATGGACACAAGCGAGCGTAAAGTCTGACCAGACCGTCGCCCCCTTCGTCAGCCATAACATCGAGCACTTCCCCCACATTTTCAGTGCGCCCATGCTCAGGCCACAGGAGGGCTGTATATAATTTCGGGTCATAGGTTTCCGCCGCGTCGATTAACATTTGCCGCGTTAAATAACGCTTATCAACTGTTTCCCCTTCGGTTGCGATGCAAAGCCATTCCGTCATTAAATGAGAACCTGACATACGGAATTCATCTCCTTGTTTCCGTGGATTGCAGTATCGCTAATTATTTTCAGGCCCGCAGCAAGATAAATTCGGATATAGCTATTAGACGAATCAAACCCGATATTAAGTTAACGAAATAAAGAATTACCCACCGCATAATTGACCTCAGTAGACACCAGACGACGCCAGTAGACATTAAGGGACTAATAAAAGTGGCTTATTACTCAGAAGAATTAATCGGCGTTGCGCGTTCGCTTTATTTAAAACGCGCCACGCCGAAAGAGATCGCCAAAGATTTAAACTTGCCGAATGCGCGCATCATTTACTATTGGGCGACAAAATGGAATTGGGCTGATTTACTTAGCCACGAATCAACAGAAGAAGCCATTGAGCGCCGCTATCAATTATTAGTTGGGCGTGACGCTAAAACAGAGCTGGAAATAAAGGAAATGGACACCCTTATTTCTCACGCCGTAAAGCTGCGGGCGCAATCGAATAAGCATAAAGAGAAGCTGGCCGCTTCAAAGCCTGATTATCAGGGTGAGCACCACGAACAAACCGACAACGGCGAACCTAAAAAGAAACGCAAGAATAAGAAAAATGATATCTCTGGCCTAACGAAAGATGATTTTGATGCTTTTGCAGAGGAACATTTATTCGGCTACCAGAAGCATTTACGCCTAAACATTGCCAAGCAGATCCGCAACATCCTCAAAAGCCGCCAGATTGGGGCTACCTGGTATTTTGCGTTTGAAGCGTTTGAAGATGCCGTGTTAACCGGCAAGCCTCAAATTTTCTTGTCTGCATCCAAAGCCCAGGCCGAAGTCTTCCGCTCTTACATCGTGAATATCGCCGAGCAGTATTTCGGCGTAGCGCTAACCGGGAACCCGATCCGCTTAAGCAACGGCGCAGAGCTGCGTTTTCTGTCTACCAACAAAAACACCGCGCAATCCTATAGCGGGCATTTGTACTGCGATGAATATTTTTGGGTGCCTAACTTCGCCGCATTAAACGAGGTGGCCAGCGCCATGGCCACACACGACCACTGGCGCACCACGTACTTTTCAACACCGAGCGCCAAAACACACCAGGCTTACCCGTTCTGGACGGGGGAAGAATGGAAGCGCGGCGACAAAAACAGGACGGCCGTTCAGTTCCCTACCTTTGATGAAATGCGCGACGGCGGCCGCAGCTGTCCAGACGGGCAATGGCGCTACGTCATTACATTGGAGGATGCCGTTGCGGGCGGCTTTAATCTGGCCAGCATCGACAAACTGCGCAATCGCTACAACCGCGACACGTTCAACATGCTTTACATGTGCGTGTTCGTGGACAGCCAGGACAGCGTTTTTAGCTTTAGCGAGCTGGAGCGCTGCGGCGTTGATGTTGAGGATTGGGACGATCACGACGAAACGGCAGAACGGCCATTCGGTAGCCGTGAAGTGTGGGGCGGCTTCGACCCGGCTCGCTCCGGGGACACGTCAACTTTCGTCATTGTGGCCCCACCCATTCACGCCGTAGAAGTATTTCGCGTGCTGCGCGTTCTGCACTGGAAAGGAATGAATTTTAGCTATCAGGCTGCGCAGATCAAAAAGCTGTTTGGCCAATACAACATGGCTTACATCGGCGTTGACGTGACCGGCATCGGGCGCGGCGTATTTGAACTGATTGAGCATTTTGCGCTACGTGAAGCGGTGGCCATTCACTACGGCATGGAAACCAAAACGCGCCTGGTACTGAAAATGATTGATGTGATTGGAGCCAAGCGCCTGCAATGGAACAAAGACAACAAGGAAATCCCCGCGTCTTTTCTGGCTATCCGTCGAACGGCGACGGCCAGCGGCAACGCCATGACATTTAAAGCAGATCGCAGCGCGGAAACGGGCCACGCCGATGCCTTTTGGGCTATCGCGCACGCCGTTATCAATGAGCCGATCAACTTTGAGCACAAACGTAAATCTAATTGGAAAGTAAGGAAACAGGCAGCATGAGCAAGCGCAAAAAAAAGCTTCAGCCCACCAAGGTTCAGGCTACATCGCCAGGAAGCGAAGCCAGCAGCAAGAAAATGAGCATTATCACGCTGGGTAAGCCGGAGCCAATTTTAACCACCGGCACCAACTACAAAGATATTTGGTATGACAATGAGTTTGACCATTACACGCAGCCTATTGACCGCCTCGCCCTGGTACAACTTACCAACTTAAACAGCCAGCACGGCGGCGTGATTTACGCCCGCCATAATATGGTTGCCGCCGACTATTTAGGAGGCGGCCTAACACATGAGCAGCTGCGCGGCGGCGTATTTGATTTTCTTTCACTTGGTGACCTGGGGATCGTGAAAATTCGTAACGGCTGGGGCGATGTTGTTGCACTCAGCCCTCTACCATCACTTTATTTACGCGTGCGTAAAACAGGGGAATTTGTCATTTTGCAGGACGGGGAACCACTGGTTTACGAACCGGAAGACGTGATTTTTTTAAAGCAGTATGACCCGCAGCAGCAAGTTTATGGCCTACCGGACTATATCAGCGGCATCCACTCAGCTTTATTAAACAGCGAGGCGACTATTTTCCGCCGCCGCTATTATCACAACGGGGCGCACACGGGCGGCATTATTTACACCAATGACCCCAATATGAGCGATGAGGTTGAGGAAGAAATTTCTGACCAGCTGGAAGGTTCGAAAGGGATCGGCAATTTCTCCACCATTTTTGTAAATATTCCAGGCGGCACGGAAAAGGCTATTCAGTTTATTCCGGTGGGGGATATTGGCGCGAACGATGAATTTAACAACGTGAAGAACATCAGCGCCCAGGACGTTCTTAACGCACATCGCTTCCCGGCTGGTCTGGCGGGAATTATCCCAGTAAACACGGGCGGGCTTCCCGACCCGGAGAAGTCCCGCGCCACGTACCGAAAAGATGAGGTTATCCCGTTACAACGCATGATTATGAATGCCGTGAATAGCGATCCCGATATCCCACAACATTTACATTTGAATTTCGCGTTTGAAGATGAAAGCGGTGATGATAAATGAGGCGCAAAAAGCTAAACTATCCGGGTTATTATTCCCCCGGAGCAATCAATATGCGCGTAATGAAAGTAGTGTGCCGTGAATGCGGGGCTAATGCGGTAATTAAAAAAACGGCGCGCAAACATCGCGATATTTCTGACATCTATTGCGCCTGTTCAGATTATGAGTGCGGCCACACATTCGTGATGAATATGACTTTTGGCCACACCATCAGCCCCAGCGCCAAATCCCAGGACAGTTTACTGAAAGGGTTGGTTAGCTCGCTAAAAAGCGATGACAAACAAATGCTTTTGGCCCTACTGCAACAAGCCTGAATCACTGCCCCCACTTTGGGGGTTTTGTTTATCTGTTGCCCGCAGCTGTTCCAATAAATCCGCAGACAACTCAGAAACCCAATCAAGCGCCAAATCCCTGTCAGCTGGCTCGCATCGCCCCATCAGCACCAATCTTGTGACCAATTCTATTCTTTGTACTGCAATTACATCGTAAAACGGATCTCGCATGGCTACCTCCTAACCATCAAACAACTGTATGCATGTACAGTACAAGATTGTTAGCAATTATGAAAGTGGATTGAGCACGCATTTACAAGTTTCAATACCTACTAAATTCCTAATGCCATGAAAGTTTTATGTATATCCAACTCGGAAGCGCAAGGCTTGCGCACCTCCTGTTCATCACAGCCGCAGCAAAGCCCCTCATCATCAAAAGAAGATGTTTCAGGCGTCATTAAGTCCCCGCAGGAACGGCAGTAGCTCCGCCGTGGCCGCAATCTCACCTCCCCATCACGCAAAATCATCTCGGTTTCATCATCTAGGCGCACGATATTGCCCCTCAGTAGCGCTTTGGCCATCTGATCGCCATCCTGGTGTTGAATACCAATGCCCTTTTTAAGCTTGGTGATCGTACTTTGAGTACAGTTATTGACAGAACTCCAAGGGGCGGCGGGGCCGCCAGGAACAGCAGCAGCCGCTTCGCTGGCTGCCAACTTCGGAACAATCGCCCACTTAACCAGGCGCGTTTCTACTTCGGAACCACTACCAAGGAGCGGGGAATAAATTCCCTGTACGCGCTGCACGTCTTCTGCGTACTCGTTACCGCACTCAGTGATTTCATACATAAGACGCACGATCAGATCGCAGCGCTTTACCAATGGGCCGCCCTGGGCCTGGGTGTATGCCGCCCAGTCGCCCACGTCGGCGCTGGCCAGCACGGCATCCATTAATTTATGTTCCAGAGTTTTGTCTCCCAGGCGGCGCAACTCGCGCCAAACGGTGACCGGCGCACCGCCGATTTGCTGAAACTGACGAATACGCCAACGGCTGGCCCAGGCTGAAACAGCTTTGGCCATGTCCTTCATGTTTTCGCCGGTTTCATCATCTACCTCGCCATCCATGGCGTAACCATCGATGTTTTTAGAAATGTACTTGGCAATGTAGCCCGTCGCACTGCCCTTCTCCGGGTCGATAGGATCAGCGAAAAAACGCGCCTTAAGCGCCTTGGCGGATTGCAGTTCTTCGGAATCTTCAAGGCGGGCATATAGACAAAGAATATCGCGCACCTGATCAACATCTGACGGGCGCATAAACAGCAGCATATGCCAGTGCGGCGTCCCATCGTGGTGCGGCTCAACAACGCGGAAACCAAACACGCTAATTCCAGCGCGCGAAAACGCCGCACGGGCTTTAGCCCATACGCCGCAAAGGTATTTTTGAGTTTGTCGCGGACTGGCGGCGTTCCACTGAGAAACGAACCCGCCGCCGCTGTGCACCGCGTGGTATTTAGACGGCGCGGTTACGGTGTAGAAATCACCTACCAGCCCCATTTCTGTGGCCAGGTCTTCAAACCCACGCATACGAACCATCAGTTCGCAGCGACGGATCGCCGGGTTGGCGTTGCTGCCGTTAACCATATCGGCCAGTGAAACACGATCACCGGTTTCCTGGTTCTCTAACTCGAAGGATTTGAAAAACTCGCGGTTACGTTTCTTTTGCTCTACCCATTCACCCATTGTGGAACGGCTCACGTAGGCAGATGCCGCCTTTTGCACCTGGCCAACGGCGATGGCCATGTGCTCACGTTGTAGGTCACGGCTGCGTTTCAACTTCCCGCGCCACCATTCAGGGGCCATCATGCGCAACAAGCCAGATTCGGCATGACGCGGCGTGAAGGAATACCCTGCAGTGAATTGCTGCCAGTATGGTGGGTTTATGCCAGCCTGTTTAGTGAGTCTTCCCAAGTGCGTAAACGTCGCCAAGGTGCGGCGCTTCATGTCTTTTTCGCTTGCGGCTTCATTTGGGAAAGCCAGATTAATAAAGTCTGCGAAGGATTCGCCCATAAAATTGGCGATGCTATGAGCGAGGTTGCGCAATTCGTCACGGCCAAAGGTTGGCAGTTTTTCGAGATCGGCAACAAACGGGAACGGTGTAACACCGGCCGCCTGGTATGAGGTGGTATATTGAGCGCAGACCTTGCGCAGACGTGGCAATACGCTCTTACCCACCGTAGTGCGTAAAAACGTATTGGCACGGCGGCGGCCCGTTGGGCCAACCTCCAATAACTTGGAATAACGATCGCCAAAATAGCGCGCCAAGAAATCTGGCATTCCTGCCAGATACTCAGCACGCCAATCATGATCAAGGCTGTTTTGGTGCCATAACTGACGCTCGGTCAGACTGATTTCATCCGGCGCACCAGGGGCAAACTGCTCCCTGCGAAAGCGATCCACGGCGTGGTGAGAACCAGGCTCGCTAAGGTGCAAATTGTCATTGATGCTTTCTGCCATTAATATGGACCTTCACATAAGGAGATATGATGAAAAACAAATACATTGAAGGTGTTAGCCCTTCCAAACTCGACGCAAAAATTAGCGAAATAGCCACTGAGGTGGAATCTGAAGAATTTGGGGGCGGCGCAATGGTTGTCGCTATTCAAAATGAAGAGGGCGAAATCTATCGGGTGATAACCACTTATGGTTTGTCATCATATCTTGGTCTTGTTCAGCCTATCGCTGAACTAGGTTTGACCGATATTTATGCCGACGAAATGAACCCTCAAAAGTACGATAGCTTGTTTGTTTTCTAAACTATCAGGGGTCTATCCCCTGATTTCTTTCTTAGCTAGGTACTTCTCCACATAGCTTGTAACGTCAAAACCTTCCCCCTTGTTTTCTATGTATCTTTCACCGCGTTTCGCTAAAAACTTATTTATATAATTCATTCGATTACTCATAGGTTGTTTCCTCTTCACGGGCTAGCATCCCTTCAACCAAAGGCCCATCAACGTTAGGCGCTGGCGGTAAATACTCCGGGTTGGCCGGCACCAGCTTGGCGATGATTTCAGGCGCGGATTTAATGCTGTCTGCCGCTGCGCCAATTGAGCGCGGGGCGGTAATGCTGGTTAAATTGAACTCACAGAAAAGGGCGCGGGATTTGGGGGTGTCGCTGTTAGAAACGACAACCGGATAACTCCTTTCGGCCAGACGACGCAGAATGGTCTTGAGATATAGATGCTCCGACATCCCGAATGGCCCTGAGTGGTAAGAAGAGAAATCGGCGCTTTTACTTGCTGGCAGGTACGGCGGATCGCAATACACCACATCGCCGGGACGAACCATGGCCAATGCTTCGGAGTAGGAACAACAAACGAACGTTGCTTTTTTGGCTTTCTCGGCGAAAGCGCGGATTTCTGCCTCTGGAAAATACGGCGCTTTGTACTTTCCAAAAGGCACGTTAAAGCCGCCAGATTGGTTGTAACGGCACAGGCCGTTATAGCAGTGACGATTTAGATACAGAAACAACACGCCGCGCCAATACCAATCGGCACAAACGTTGAAATCTGCGCGAAGGTTGTAGTATGTCTCCGCGCTATTACCCACCTCAAAGTAACGCTTTGCATCTGCAATAAACTGCTCAACGTCTAGCGATATGGCCTTGTAGAGATAAATCAGATCGGGATTAATATCTGCAATGAGATATTTGTCATAATCGGTATTCATCATCACTGCGCAGGAACCGGCGAACGGCTCAACCAGGCGCTGGCCAGCGGGCAGGTGGCGCTTAAGCTTTTCGATAATGCGAACCTTTGAACCGGCCCATTTCAAAACGGTTTTCATATTGCAGCCCCACGGCCAGCGCGGCCCAGTTGCTCTGACTCCTGGCGCATAAGCTCCACAATCTCAGAAGCACTTAAGCCCTCATTGGCAACATGCGTGGCCAGGCGATCAAGATGGCCGGAATATTTCACAGCTGCATCGGCCATGGCCTCAGCACGTGCGCCCTTAATCAATGTGACGATTTGGTCGTTACCAGGTGCGGCGGCATCAAAACCACTCCAAAGGGCTGGCAGTTGATTGCGGTCACAACGTTTCATTTGCATGGCAAAACTCCAAATTTAGGCAGCAAGAAACCCCGGCCACCTATGGGGAGCCGTGGGAATTCTTAGCTGTGGGTTACTTAGTGAATGTGAGTAAGTGCAGTTTTTTGACGGGCAACAGGCGAGACATTCAACGAATGCAGCCCATGCAAAGGTTTGGCAGCATCCCACCAACGTGTGATCAATACAGTGATAGAGCCTTGTCCAAGAGAGTTGGCCATGTAGTACGTTGCCCGGATGGAGGCAAGAGCCTCATTCTGTTCTTTGCTGCTTTCAGCCTCGCGATAAACGCGACACCAGAAAGCGCAATTGACTGCAAACAGCTGGTGCGGATTATCAAGGTGCATCGAATCGTTAAACATGTAAGGCGACAGCGCCACCATTCCGTCAACGTCTTGGCACTTTTCCAAGAACATAGAGGCATAACTAGGTGCAACGTTCCAGGCGATGAAGTCTTCCTTAAGCCCTGCTTTCTCAACCATAATCATTTTCATACTGTCCTCAGTGCATTGAATTATTAACGTCTTGTTCAACTTCTCGCGGTGCCACTCTGCAAGCCCCCGCGCCTTTAAAATCTTCCGGGGTAAAGAAGCGCGTATCCTGCTGCAACTGCCTTACCTTTAAGACCGCGCCCCACAAAGAAACCTTTTCCCCTTCACTCAAATCAGCCCAATCACATTCGATATGGCGCTGCTTAAGTCCGGCGAGGAAGCAGAGATAACGCCGCCCCTCTTCATCTAAATTGTTCCAGTAGTGCTGTACTCGACTGTCACAGCCAGAAATCATCTTGCGGGCCTGTGCTATCCATTTAGGTGTTGGTGTTTCCACGCTAACCCCCTTAAGCCCATCAGGCGAAACCACCAAGGGCGGCGCTTTGGTTTAACGGCTGGCTCATTGCGGCCACTTAGAAACTGCACTTTGCTGGCGGCGGGCTGCCAGCGCTGACCGTTTGGTAACTCTAACCAGCCATGGCCATAACTTGGCAGCTGGAGAGACGGCGACTGCTTTACTAAAAATCGTGTGAATACTTGCATCGGATCACCTCAGTTCAGACCAGGCATCACACCAAACGCACCTAATACATCCATTGCGCTGGTTAATGCTGGGGCGGTGTGGAAACGCGATTCAACTGACACAACGAGCAAAGACAGATCGCGGATCGCCTGGTTGGCTCGGTCTAAAATGGCGTTTCTACGTGTCTGCGTCATAGGCGCAGTTGATAGGGCTTCACCGGCGATAGCGCCGATTGCGGCCGTTGCACTCAGTGCATGAGTGGGTAAGTTGTCTGGCTTCGCTTCGTTCACCGGCACGGCTGGCAAACACTTAAGCTGAGCCAGCAAGCCGTCAAGTAGCGTTGAATCATCGGTGTAATCCGTGATGGTGATCAGCTCCACAATGGTTAAGCGGTGTGGCTGCATTGGATTCAGCTTGTTCCGTAAAACCTGGGCGGTGATGCCCACAACACCGGCAATCTCAGTCAGATTGTGCGCCAATGAGAACCGGCGACACGCCGTATCAAAGCAGGGATGTATGGAGGTCTGATAATCAAACATGGTTATCTTTTCCCGAATCACTAAGCTGATTTACGCTTGAAGCGCAATATTGCATTCGCTTAAAGCGCGAACTGTAAGCGCGGCCATGTTCACTTCAACTAAGCCACGGGCTTTATCTGACTTCGGTTTGATTGGTAATCGTCCGTCTCTAACCATGTCGCGAGCCGTGCCCATAGTCATTCCAGTGACGCGGCAATACTCTTCAAGAGGCATATAGGGAATAGGGATCGTAATTGTAATGTTAGGGCGCATGAGGCAAACTCCATTGTTAATTGAACTCAGCGATATTCAACAATATTCAGCAATATTCGTGTTTATCTAACCAACAGAGCCAAGGTTAATTCGTGTTAAACGAATTATCAACTAAAAATGACAAATACTCGAAAATTTACATTTCCTGATAGCAGCACAATTGTTTTAGATCGAGTGGTTGAGGCGTATGGCTTCATGACAAAATTGCAACTCGCCGAACACCTATCCATGGCTGCGAGCAGCCTTTCAGCAAGATACAAACGGAACATATTCCCCGCAGATATAGTGGCTCAGTGCGCACTAGAAACCGGCGTTACTCTTGAATGGTTGACATTCGGCACCGGCAAAAAATATGACGATGGAAAGCTAGATGTAATGAAGTTCCCCCGCGCCAAACTGGTAGACGGGCAGCTTTATGAATCGGGCTATCTAATGTTCGACAAAGTGATGTTTCTTCCGGGCGTTCCTCTGCCAACAGACCCAATTTGTGTAATTGATGAAAAACTGCAACACATTGCAGACCGAAAATTTGCGGATGTTTATGACGGGCAGTGGATTGTAAATATTGAGGGTAAGGTCAGCGTGCGCACTTTAACTCGCATACCAATTCAAAAGGTAAGAGTTAGCGGTGTAGGTATGGCATTTGATTGTTCGATTAACGATATTGAAATCATCGGGCGCGTGGTCATTACTTGTAGCAACGGTTAACCATGAGTATTAAAAAGCAAACAGACGGCAAGTGGCTGTTAGATTTTTATCCAGAAGGCAAGCCAAAGGGAAAGGCCAGCAAACGCATTCGAAAAACCTTTTCTACAAAAGGGGAAGCGCTAGCCTACCAAAACCACACTCTCGAAAATCTAGATAATAAGCCATGGATAGATGGCAAAGAGGATCGCCGAACCCTTCTTGAGCTGGTTACGCTTTGGTATGACGCACACGGTATTACGTTAGATGATGGCGATCGACGTCAAAGCACAATGGAATTCGCTTATGAAAGTATGGGCAAGCCCAGTGCAAAAGAATTCAATGCAACGATATTTTCAAGCTATCGAAAGCGCCGCTTATCCGGCGAGTTCTCTCGAACCACCAGAGTGGATAAAGTCACCCCCAGAACGGTGAATTTAGAACTATCTTACTTTCGCGCCCTCTTCAATGAATTAAAACGATTAGGCCATTGGAAGTTTGAAAACCCACTTGCAACAATGCGAGCCTTTAAAACAGAAGAAAGTGAGATGGCCTATCTGACACAAGAGCAGATCGGCAGGCTACTTCTTGAATGCAAAAATAGCAGAAATGAATCCCTATATGATGTAGCTCGCGTTTGTTTAGCAACTGGCGCGAGATGGAAAGAAGCTGAAACATTGCGCGGCGCTCAGGTGACAAAATATCGAATCACCTACACAAAGACTAAAGGCAACCGCAACAGGTCAGTGCCGATTAGCAAGGCAGTATATGAATCTTTGCCCAAAGCTGGCGGCGCTCTTTTTGCATCATGCTACTCAGCGTTTAGAACAGCCATAAAACGAGCTGAAATAGAATTACCAGATGGGCAATTATCCCATGTGTTAAGGCACACTTTCGCCAGTCACTTCATGATGAACGGTGGCAACATTTTGGTGCTTCAACGGATACTTGGGCACACAGATATTAAGATGACAATGCGCTATGCTCACTTCGCGCCCGATCATCTTGAAGAGGCTATTAGGCTAAATCCCTTAGAGTTCGAATCTGTCCCCTTTGTGCCCCCTCAGGACTCAAACCCTCAGTAATATTCAACAATATTCAACACCTAAGTGATTGATGTAGAAGGTAACTCATTGTTTTATATAGGGGGGGCATGGTTCTCATAATCGCTTGGTCACTGGTTCAAGTCCAGTAGGGGCCACCAAATTTTAGATTATAAATCAGTGATTTAGGCCACTTTTAACAGAGTGGCCTTTTTATTTTCTTTTTTGAGTGGCGATGAAAAACTCGCTAACCGAACGTTGCTGGAACTGATAAGAGCCAGGTATTCAGCTCACGGCATAACCTTAAAAGATGGCGAACTGCGTCAGGATGCCATGACTCACGCTTATGAATGCATGGGGCAACCTTTAGCTAGGGAATTTGATGCCTAGATGTTCTCACGCTATCGCGAAAAACGCCTTTCGAGGGATTAATCTCAGTCCAATAGAGTGAAGAAAGTAGCGCCTCGAACCATTAATCTTGAACTGGCATATTTTATGGGCTGTATTTAATGAGCTTGGTCGCCTAGGAGAATGGAAAGGCGATAACCGATTAAGAACTTGCGCCCCTTCCGCACAGAAGAAAGTGGAATGGACTTTCTCACGAAAGAGCAGATCGGGCAGCTATTGGATGAATGCGGCAGAGAAAATAATAATGATCTCGTTAGCATCGTTAAATTATGTCTATCAACCGGCGCACGCTGGTCAGAGGCTGAGGAACTGAATAAAAGTCAGGTCACAAAATACAAGGTAACCTACATAAAGACCAAAGGCCGAAAAAATAGAACCATTCCAATCAGTGAAGCACTTCATGACTCTTTTCCAGAAGTTAAAAAAGGGAGGTTGTTCAAAAAATGCTACGGTGCTTTTCGCTCCGCACTAGAACGTACCGATATTGAGTTGCCCACCGGTCAGCTGACACACGTCCTGCGTCACACTTTCGCCTCCCACTTTATGATGAATGGTGGGAATATATTGGTTCTGCAAAGAGTGCTTGGTCATACTGATATTAAAATGACCATGCGGTACTCTCACTTTGCCCCGGAACATCTTGAAGAAGCATTAAGGCTTAATCCTTTAACGAACTCCTGATGTCACAACGTTCTAAAACATGTACGTCTAAATTTCATAGTCGGCTAAGAGTGAGGTACGAACGTTTGCCAGATTGTGATAAAGCAGGTCACACCAAAAAACCAATTAAATGTTGAGCGATATTTTTTTACAAAAAGATTAAAGTTTGTTCTTTTTATGTTGCCGTAAACTAAGTTTAGAGCTAGCCTCTGCTAAAGAAAAAAGAGTATAAACATCAAGAGATTTAACATTTGTAAATAAAGGTGGAAATAAAGATGAAAGAAAGTCATTTCGATTCATGGATAAACAACAACCTACCTAGGTTTGAACTTTTGGGCAAGCATATTGCCTTCATAATTGAAAATCTTTTGCAGCAAAATAAAATAGAATACCTTTCAGTAAGCTATAGAACTAAAAGTAAAGAAGGAATTTTGGAAAAGGTCGGTCGTAAACAATACAAAAACCCTATTGAAGAATTAACGGATATATCAGGAGTGAGAGTTATACTCTATCTTGAATCAGATATAGCCAAAGTGAGTGACATTATAAAATCCACTCTTCATATCGATGATAAAAACAGCATGAACAATGAAGGCCGGCTTTCATCAGATAAAATTGGATATAGATCTGTACACTATGTATGTGACATTGGTGAAAAAAGAAACGCACTTGAAGAATATGAATTCATTTCCGGTTTGAACTGTGAAATTCAGGTTAGAACAATGTTACAGCATGCTTGGGCTGAACTAACACATGATAGAAACTATAAGCTTGGTGCTAATTTACCACTTCAGATACAAAGAAAAATAAACCTCTTTTCGGGCATGCTTGAAATAGCTGACGAAGGTTTTTCAGAAATAGTAAACTCTATTGAAGAGTACAAAGAATCAATTAAGGATAATGATTTAGACCAATTATTCCCCCAGGAAATAAATTCAATAAACCTCTATAAATTTGTTCAGGAAATAAGCACAAAAATCGGTTTGAAATTAACTCCCGTGAAAGACTGGGGGGGAGACACCACGAAAGACATCATTGATGAATTGGAGCACTGTGGTTTTAATGACTTTAAGATCATTGCTGATTCTATACCTGAAAATTATGCAGAAGTTAGTAAAAAGTTTTCTCCGTTTAATAATATTTATGGTTTCCTACGTGATATAATGTTAATCCATGATTTTGAAAAACTAAGCAAAAAAGAATCTCTAAATTGGGCTTTGGTTGGTGATGAAGATGATGGAGAAGCAGATATGTTGAGAGATTACTATTCACATTTCATGCCTAAAGAAAAAGCATCTGAAATGCTACACCTTTTCGCCGTAAATTAAGTATAATACTGATAATAATAACAATTACATTATTTAATAATCATAGGCCACCTGCTAACGGTGGCCTTTTCTAAAAAATTTAAATCACCAACAAAAATTTCAAACCAGCATGCTTAATTTTTACCATATACCCGATTTGGGTTTGTTAATTGTAATATTGAATGTTGCCTAATATCACCTTTATCTGACTATTGATCATAGAGCAGTATTAAGTATGTCCGCTTCTTAAAGGTCGAACTGAAGTGCATCACCTCAATAAAATGTAGAAACCATTGGCGATAAAGTGGCGATACAATCGGTGCTTCACAGCAAAATGAGGCAATTACTGTCAATGCATATCATTGTTTAATAACATAAATAATTGTTTTTACTAGCATTCAGTTGATACTCATAATCGCTTGGTCACTGGTTCAAGTCCAGTAGGGGCCACCAAATTCGATTTAAATTCAAATATTTAAGCCACCTTGTCGGGTGGCTTTTTATTTCTAAATTAAAAAGCCCCAGCGGTTGCTGAGGCTTTTAAAGAATCAGGAAGAGTTACTTAGTTTCACTTAATGCTTTGAGCGCCGCTTTCGCCAAAAAGTTACTGCGACTCGCATACGCTGGATGTTGACTGACGAAATTGTCGATTCTGTTGATGAGCAAGTGAGGCAGCGTCACGTTTATACGCTCACTTTTCCCCATGAACTTAGTCACATCGACTTCAACGAAGATCCAAGCGCCGCCCTGATAGTTTTCGTTGAACTCCGGATCGGCGCTCATTGCCTTATTGGTTAAGCCAGTGCTTTCTGGTATGGCCTTGCCATCATCAGCCAAAAATTCAAAATGGGCCTCAAGCGCTGACTTTGCATCCTGCGCCGCTTCTTCCAGCGTATCTCCAGCGAAGTAGCAACCGGGCACATCAGGAAATGACCCGCTAGCTGAACCGTCTGGATCTGCATGTATATAAGCTGCATAGAACATCGTATTTCTCCTGTGCGAAAAGGAGCGCCCTTGCGAGCGCCTCCCCGATGACTTAAGTTTCGCATCCTTCATAATTTGCCTAAGTGTCCCGAGCTTTATGTCTTTACGAGGATGCGGAACTGTTATCAGTACTGCAAAATCAGGGTGCTTGAACTGGTGGTGACTTCCATTGATGCGTTCAAGTGTCCAACCATTTGCTTCTAACTTTTTTATCAGTTCCGAACTTTTCACCCTTCCTCCCTTTCGTGACCTGATGAAAAAATCATACACATAACACACACTAAAGGCAATTTATTGGTGTGTATTGTGTGTATATATCAGTTATCACTCAGTGGCGCTAACACTTCTCGGTTACCGTTATGTCCAGATGTGCTAACAATCCCCTGCATCTCCATTTGCTCTATTATTCGAGCAGCTCGGTTATAACCTATACGAAATTGCCGCTGCACACCTGAAATAGACGCCCTTCTTTGTTCGATAACAAATGCAACAGCCTGATCGAATAAGGGATCAAGCTCCTCATCGCCATCTATTTCAAAAACAGTTCCTGAGTTATCCCTTCCTAAAGCATTTATATATGCTGGCCTGCCACAAGCTTTCCAATATTGAACAACAGCATGTATATCTTGTTCTCTCACATATGCACCATGTATTCGCATAGGTGTTGAGGTATTAAAAGGGATATAGAGTAAATCACCCGAACCTAATAAAAGCTCTGCGCCGCCTTGATCTAATATACTGTTCGAATCGCCCCGGCTTCTTACAGTCAGCGCAATGCGTGAAGGTATATTCGCTTTAATCGAACTCGCCATTACCGCTGCCGAAGGCAATGTATTCACTAAAATGAGATGAATACCGGCGATAGAGGCTTTGCGAACCAACGAGTCGAGAAGACCGTTCGCAGATTCATCATTCGCTGCTGTTAGCTCAGAAAAATTATCCACGACAACGACAATATAAGGCTCTTTAGCTAGGTATGGCTGAGGTTTATCACTATGTGGTAGCCAGTAGGGATCGGGAATGGGCCGAGCTAGAGCGTCAGCATGCTCGATACGCAGGTTATAATCCGCGAGGTTGCGAACACCAAGCGCTGCCATAAGTTTGTAGCGACGATCCATCTCACTATGACACCAACGCAATGCATCAGTGGCGTAACGCATATCGCTGATAACGCTGGTGAGCAAATGGGGAATTCCTTCATAGAAGGATAAATCCAGCATCTTCGAGTCAACCAAAATAAAGCGCAGCGTCTCCAGCGTATGCTTATATAACAGACTCATTATCAGACTATCTAGAAATACCGATTTCCCCGCCCCCGTCATCCCTCCAATCAATAAATGCGGCATAGTTGTAAGGTCGGTAATCACGGGTTGGCCGAGACTATTTTGGCCCAAGGCGACAGCCAAAGGTGCAGCATTTTCAATAAACTCGGAACTATCTAAAACCTCCCGCAAATACACGGCCTGCCGGTATTTATTGCGAAGTTCTATTCCAATATATGGCTTACCGGGAATAGAACGCAGGACTCGCAGGCTCTCTGCTGAAAGCCTACGCGTTAAATCATCCTGTAAAACCGTAACCCGATTGACCGAAATGCCAGCAGCCAAATGTAATTCGAAAAGGGTGAAAACCGGGCCTTGAGAAAAACCACAAACTTGGGCTTCGACATTATGCTCCGCCAAGAAAGATTCAATCATTCTGGCTATTACTACTTGCTCCGAATCATCAACTTGAGTGTGACCGGCTGGAGGAGGCGTCAGAAGATCCAATGGCGGCAGTAGTGTCGTCGTCTGTTTTTGCATAGATCCCTCTAAATACCGTACATCAGATGGTGATTCTTAAACCTTATCCTATAGAAGTAACATAAATGATCCACCCATTAGAAAATGTTACCATTCGCGCGCTAAATGATTCGTATAACGTAAAGGGACATTCTGATGAAAAAAATTCTGGGCTTTGCTCTGATGACATGCACATTTATGGCTAGCGCCGCTTTCGTGAACCCGATGAAATTCGATGGTTCAGAAGCGCAGAAGAAAGAGGTCATTGAGTACATTCAGGCGAGAGTGAAGAAGGAATATTGCGACGGGCAGTTGGATATGTGTCAGGACTCTATGCTGCGCATGATGGAGAAGAAAAACCTGTCTGATTTCAAAGCGCTGACTGAAGCGAAAGACAAAAAGATCATGGATAAAGTGATCAAAGATTACTGCAAAGGTCCTGTGGATATGTGTAACTACACCACCATCAAAATGATGTATGACCAAAACGAGAAAGCCAGCAAAGAGAAACTCGCCTGGTAAGCTTGGTCATTGTTTAAGTCAAAGCCAGCCCCAAAACTGGCTTTGACTCCTGCCTCACACCAATCCTAACGCCCGATCCAGCGACCACTTCCCTGCTCCGCGCGAGACAACCATCAGCAGCAATCCGCCCCAAATCAGGTGGGTTGGCCATGCGTCGGGATAGACAAAGATCTCAATAATCAGTGTCATAAACAGCAGGCCGCTGGCGGCGAAGCGGGAGAGTAGGCCAAGGACCAGCAGCACCGGGAAGGTGTGCTCGGCGAAGGTCGCCAGATGCGCGGCAATGTCATAGGGGATCAGCGGCAAGGCGTATTCGGTTTTAAACAGCTCATAGGTCGAAGGCTTAAGGGTCATTAAACCCGTCACTTTGGTGCGCCCAGAAAGGAAGAACACCGCTGCGATACCCACTCGGGCGACCAGCAGCAGCAGGTTGTCGCTAACCAGACGCTGCACGCCGCGCCACGTGGCATTCCACAATCCGCGCAAGCCCTGCTCAGCAGAAGTCTGCGTATTCAAAGATATGTCCGTCGTTTTCATTATTACCTCTACGAATTAATGCGCCATCGCGGCAAAAACGCCGAGATGCAGTAAGCGCGTGAAAAAAGGGCCAATGTCTAATGCCGGCTCTGTAAGTAATGCCCGTTCGCTCGCCGCGTTCAGGCTCGCGCCATCGCGGCAGGCGGTGAGGAATGCCGCGCCGCCACGGCTTATCGGCTCGGCCTCGATGCTCTGTTGGCGCATCACCAGTAGCGCGCCCTCGCCGCGCCACTGGATGTTCTCCGGCGGCGCAGTTTGGTAACGGTTGAAATGCCACAGGGTGAAGACCGGCAGGCTCGGGTGCCAATGCCAGCGCACCGCGCTGCGAAGAGTTAAAACCCTTTCGCCAACCCACTTTGGCGACAACCCGGCCAATGCCTGTACCTCCAAGGCCGCTGTCTTTTTGGCGCAAAACACCTCCAGCCAAATCCAGTCGAGCCGCGCCACGTCAGCCAGATAGCCCAGTTCGGCGGCGGGCCGGTAGGTGGCAATAAATGCCGGGAAAAACTCGCCGTAGCGAATCAGCATCCCTTCCCGTGGCGGCTCCACCAGCGCGTACTGCCGCGCCATCTCGCGGAAGAAATGCTCACCGGTCAGGCTGGCGACGCTGGGGAAATTGGCCTGAAGCGCGTCGATGCAGCCTTTCAGCACGCTGTTGCGATAGACTGAGAAACCCGGCTGCTGCTGTAAATGCGCCAGCTCGGCGCTGTTCTCGTCATACAGGGCGCGGATAAAAGCCTGATGGTATCGGGCCAGTTCGTCGTTCATCGCCAGCCTCCGTAGGTGTGAAGAATGCCTCGTGCTCGCTGCTGCTCCTGCAATAACACGGCGAACTCGGGCAGTTTGTCGTCACGTTCAATCAGCGTGGGGCGCGCGCCGATGCGCTGAATAAGTCGTTGATAAAGCGCCCAAACGTCGTCGGACACCGGGCTGTCGTGGCTGTCGATCAGCAAGCTGCTGCCGCCTTCGTCGCTGCTGAATCCGGCCAGATGAATCTCGGTAACACTGTCTGCCGGAAAACCGTCGAGCCACGCACCGGGATCAAAACTCAGGTTGTGGGCGCTGAGCCACACATTGTTGATGTCCAGCAGCAGCCCGCACCCCGTGGTACAGCTCACTTCATGCAGAAACGCGATGTCATCCCACTCGTGCTCCGGCATATGCAGATAGTGCGTCGGGTTCTCCAGCGAAATCTGCCTGCCCAGCGCGTCCTGCACCCGGTCAATATTGTCGATTAACCGGCGCATCACCTGCGAGGTGCGCGGCACCGGCAGCAGGTCCGGGTAGTAAGCGCCGTCCCACTGCGACCACGCCAAATGCTCGGAAACCAAGGCCGGTTTAACCTCGTCCACCAGCACTTTTAGGCGAGAGAGCAGCGCGGCGTCCGGCGGGGCGTCGGCGGCCAAAGAGAGCGAAACGCCGTGCAGGGAGATCGCGTGCTGCTGGCGAATCGCCTCCAGCCACTCCCTGCGCGGGCCACCGGCCATGAGATAATTTTCACTGTGGACTTCAAACCAAACGTCCGCCGGACTGTTAAGCGCCTGCTGGTAATGCTCCGGCTTCAGCCCAAGCCCGGCACCCAGTTGAGTTATTGTCGTCATGGTGGTGGCCCTCTTGGCTTAGCCTTCGGTCAGTGAACCGTGGCCTTTTGGCGTCTGGATGGAGGTGCAGGTGCCTTGCGGAACCATCTTGTAGGCGTCTTTCTGGTAATCGATTTTGGAAGTCCCGGCGCAGGTGGTGCCCGCCCCGGCCTTGCAGTCGTTATCTGCCGCTTTTGCGACACCAAAACAGCGCTCTAAATTAGGGCCCGTGGCTTCAGCAGCTAAAGAGGCAGCGCTAAAAGAGATCAGAGATAAGGCAATAGCGGACATAGCAATACGTTTCATATAAAGCTCCAGAAAGTTGAGAGTTAAATTAAATAAATGATGTCAGACACAGCATTAACACAGCGAGATTATCTAATGTGAAATTACCTCCTTATTAAATTAAGCCTTAGCTTCGGCCAATAACGCATTAATGACTTTTTCTTGCTGTTGATAATTACCCTCCCCGAAGTTCTCGTAACGTAATTGCCCTTTGGCATCGAAATAATAATGCGCAGGCCAATATTGATTACCGAAGGCACTCCAGATGGCGTAATTATTATCAACGGCGACCGGGTACTTAATATTCCATTTATTCAGCGCTTGTTTTACGGCATCGATATTCTTTTCCCACGGATATTCCGGGGTGTGAATGCCAATCACCACCAGACCTTGAGATTGATATTTCTCCGCCCACTCGCGAACGTGGGGAATACTGTGCTGGCAGTTAATACAGTCGAAGGTCCAGAAGTCGATCAGCACCACTTTGCCTTTTAACTGCTCTGGCGTGAGTGCCGGGGAGTTCAGCCAGGTTATAGCGCCGTTGAGAGACGGCATCTGGCTGGACGGCGCCTGAATATCAACGGGTTGCAGAACGACTCTCTTGGCCGGCGAAGGCTTAAGTGTCAGCAGATGCTGCTCTAACTGCTGGCCGACGGCGCTATTGGTATCCAGCAAGCTGGTAGCCCCCGAAGCGATAAACACTACCGACGCCAACATCATCACCCCGGCCATCTGGCGAAAACGTACGGTGATCGCCATTTTAGCTCGCAGCTTGGCCAAGAGTTTGTCGCCGCAAAACCACAGCACGGCCAGCATCGTCGCGCAGCCGCTGCCGTAGGCCAGCAGCAGTAATCCACTCTGCCCGGAGGCTCCGTTGAGCATGGTGGTACTGAGAATGGCCCCCAGAATCGGCCCCGCGCAGGGTGCCCATAACAACCCGACTGCCCCACCGGCCAGCAGAGCGCTGGTCACGCCCCGCTGCTGGCGGCTGCGGCTATCAAGCAGGGAGCCAAGGCGCACCGCGGGCTGCGCAATCTTCTGGGCAAAACGCTCAGAGATAAGCGAAAGTGCCGTGATAGCCAATAACCCCAGCGCCAGCCAGCGGCCATATTTGCTGGCATGCACTACCCACTCGCTGCTTACCGTTGCCAGCAAAGCCACCAGCGTGAAGGTCAGCACCATGCCGATTAGCAGGGCGGCGAAATGGCGTTTATTGCTGCCCGCTCCGGCAAATAACAGCGGGATCACCGGCAGCGTGCACGGGCTTAATAAAGTGAGCATTCCGCCCAGATAAGCAATCAGAATTGACATGAGAACTCCCTGACGACGGGCTAGTTACCCGAAGTGATATTCACCGCTTTGAAAATGGTGCGGGCGACGTTTTTTGGGTCATACAGCATCGGGACGTGGCTTACCGGCAGCTCGGTCACGCGGGCGTGGATTTTCTTCGCCATCGCGCGCTCCAAGTCGGGGTTGATCATCCGATCTTTGCTGCCGACCAAGAACCAGCTGGGCTTGGTTTCCCACGCGGCTTTAGTGACTTTTTCATCAAAGCTTGAGGCGCGGATTGGCACCTGAGTTATGCCCACGATGTTCTGCGCCTCGGGCGTGGCGTCCTGTGCAAAGTCACTGGCGATGGCGCTGGCTGGCAGGCTGAGGAAGCCGTCAGCCCCTTTCACTATTTTTGCGCTGCCCGGAGGTGCCGGGAAGCTTTTCACCAGATCGGCGGTGGACTGCCCGGCGGACGGCGCGAAGGCATTGATGTACACTAAGGCTTTGACGCGTGGGTTATTACCGGCCTGGGTGATGACCGTGCCGCCCCACGAGTGGCCGACCAGAATCACGTCGCCCTTGGCGCGGGCAATAGCGCGTTCGGTCACTTCGACATCCTCTTTCAGCGAGGTCAGCGGGATTTGCGCGGTGATAATTTCGTAATGGCGCGACTGTAGAACAGGGATCACCTGCTCCCAGCTGGCGGTGCCGTCGGCGAAAGCGCCGTGGACCAGAACAATGGTGTGAACCTGCTCCGCGTGGGCGGAAAAGCCGGTCATCAGACCGGCGACGGTCATGGCCAAAAACGTTTTGTGTAGCGGCTTCATCATTTTCTCCTGAAATATCAGACCAAGGGACATAGGCGGGATGATTTTCCCGACGTAACAAGAGTAAAGTTGTTATGTATCTGGCATGTTTCGGTCTGGTAGCGGATTCTTATGTCTATGTATCTGGATGACGTAATAAATAATGAGATACACAATTAACGGTATATTTCGGCCACGCCGTAATAACTGTTATTCCCCCCGGCGGCGATAATGCGATACGCGCTGGCTCCGGCTTTATCGGCTTTCATGGAGAGGTTTTCATTTAATTCAGATAATGAAAGCGCATTACTGCTGCTGTCAGAAACGGTGCCAATTTTCACCAAGCCCTGTGTATTATTGACTTCTTTTGCGGCATAGGCAGGCGTGGCGGCAGCGGCGGTAATAAGCAAAGAGAGTGGCAGAATAACGGTGCGGAAGAGTTTCATAATAAGCCTCATAATATATCGATTAAGTTAAGTTTATTTCCGCCGGACCTTGTCTCGGCGGATGACTTATTTAAACGGATAAATGTATGTGGGCTGTTTCAATTAACGCGAGATTTGTTTTTCTGTATAGCGCCGGGCGGCGCTGATACATAAGAAAACAATTATTCAGTTAGGGAGAGATGCATTATGACCTGCAAACCCTGTGGCTGGCGATTGGCCAATTGTAGCTTGCCCTTCAACTGATTGACCAACTGCTGGGCGATAGCCAAACCCAACCCGGTGCCGCCGGTATCGCGATTGCGCGAGCTTTCGACCCGATAGAAAGGTTGCAACACGGACTCCAGCTCCTCCGGCGGGATCCCCGGCCCATTGTCGGCAATGACGATCTCCGCCGTCCCACTCTCACTCAGACTGAGCCGCAGCTCGGCGCTGCCGGCAAACTTCAGCGCGTTATCAATTAGGTTGGTCAGAATACGCCGCAGCGCCTGCGGGTGAGTCACCAGCGCCACGGGCTGCCAGGCGGGGATGAAAGCGACGTTTTTCCCCACGTCGAGATAGTCGCACACCAGACTATCGATAAAGGCATTGAGGTCGATTCGGCTGAACTTCTCTTCAAGATTTTCTGACGCGCGGGCATAGGCAATCCCTTCGCGCACCAGATGGGTCATCTCCTCGAGATCTAACAGCAGCTTGTCGCGCAGCTCGGGCTGGTCGGCCATTTCGGCACGCAATTTCATGCGGGTTATCGGCGTCTGCAAATCGTGAGAAATGGCCGCCAGAATTTGCGCCCGCTCCTTCAGATAGCCTTTGATTCTGGCCTGCATGGCGTTAAAAGCCCGCGCGGCGTAGCGCACTTCGGCAGGCCCGCTCTCCGCCATGGTGCTGGCTGACAGCGAAGTTGGGTCGAGGGACTCTATCGCCTTGGTGAACACGGTCAGTGGCCGCACCGCCTGACGCACGGCGAACCACGAACAAATCAGCAACAAGGCCAGCTGCACGCAGAGTACAAAGGGCAGCCAGTTGGCGATGGGCGTCGGGCGCGGCGTGATGTCGATGGTCAGCGGCTGGCCGTCTTTCAGGGTGAGGTGCGCCTGTAGCTGCTCATGCTTGCCCGGAATAGCATTGATCGACAGGTGATAATTGGCTCCCAGCGCCTGCTCCAGCGACTCGGCGGTATCCTGCGAACGCCACGTCGTCGGGTATTCGCCGGACTGACCGGCGCTGAGCAAATAGTGGTAGTTTCCGCGCCCGAGCATGCTCAGCCAGGCCGGGCGCTCGGCGGCGGGCAGCCGGTCGAGAATAGCGACGCTGGTCGCCACGTCATATTCGAGATTACCCAGCATCACCGAGCGGGCGCTGCTAATGCGCTCATACATCAATAAGCTCAGCGTCAGGGCGTTCGCCAGCAGCAGGCCGAGCAGCACGATAATCAGCAGACGGGAAAGCAGAGAGCGCGGCCACCAGGTCATTCGCGGGCCTCTTTGATCACCACTGGCATGGAGAAAACGTAGCCTTCGCTGCGCATGGTTTTGATGTAGGCCGGCTCGCGGGCGTCATCGTTGAGCCGCAGACGCAGGCGGCTGACCAGCAAATCGATTGAGCGCTCGAACAACTCGGCGTCGCGGCCTTGAGTCAGATTCAACAGTTGGTCGCGGTTTAGCACCCGCTGGGGATGGTCGAGAAAGACCCGCAGCAGCCGATATTCCGCGCCGCTGAGCGCCACAATAGTGCCGTCGGCATCCACCAAATGGCGCGCCGACGTGTCTAAATCCCACACGCCAAAGGAGAGCAACCGCCCTGCTTCGGTCACTTGCAGATTCGGCGGCAACATGCGCGCCCGGCGCAAAATCGCCTTGATGCGCGCCAGCAGCTCGCGGGCGACAAAAGGCTTCACCAAATAGTCGTCCGCGCCCATTTCCAATCCCAAAATCCGATCAGTTTCTTCATGGCGGGCCGTCAGCATCAGGACTGGAATGGTGCGATGCTTGCCGCTGCTCAGCTCGCGGCACAGCACCAAACCGTCGTCACCGGGCATCATGATATCCAGCACAATCAGGTCCACCGGCTGGGTTTCCAGCAAGGCGCGCATCTGCTTGCCGTTGGCCGCCACGCTGGTGCGCAACCCGGCTTTTTGCAGGTAATCGGCGATAAGGTCACGAATATCGCGGTCATCATCCACGATCAGAATATGGTCAATATGATCCACGGAAAGGTCCATTAGCATCAGGAGGGGATGAACAGATTGTATCCTATTATTTCGGTCTAAAAAGTCGGCTTTGTACCACAGTGTATCTGTATGGCCGGGGGATACATGGCGAGAGGTGAAAGAGGGAAAGTGAAATAATAAAAAAGCCGCTCGGCCGTTTTCGAGGCGGCGGAGCGGCTTTTTATGGACGAATCGGGGAAGTTACTTCAGCCCCATGCTCGCGCGAAGTTCGGTTTTTGCTGCGTCGAATTCAGTCTGGAACTCTGGCTGCTCGGCCATTTTCTGGGCGATCAGCGCAGCACCGGTGCGGCTCATGACGGTATCAGAACGGTAATGGAAACCGGCAACCAGGCGGTTCTCCGCATAGCCTGCGGCACGGGTGAACAGCTCGTTGCGCTTTTCCGGCACCATATCGGCCAGCACGGTCGCCATCAGATAGCCGACGGTGGAGTGACCGGACGGCCATGATCCAGACTTAGATTTTTTCAGCAGCGGGTGGATCTGCTCATCCACCATGTACGGGCGCGAACGGTTGAAGAACTTCTTGGCGGAGTCATCCACCACGTCTTCCGTCGCGACGACACGGTCAAACAGCGCGGCCACTTTTGGCAATTTTTCAGCGGTGAATTCAGGGCCCATCACATCGGCGAAGCGCCAGACGTTTTCCTGCGCGTCGGCAATCGCCGCCTTCTCCTGCTCCGGCGTACGGCTGGCCTGAATCGCCAACAGCTCTTTGATTTCAGCCTTGGTTTGCGCCGAGTCATCCGCCGGAGGAGCTGGCAGATATTTACTCAGATCAACCTCTTTGCTGGTGACAAACGGCTTAGCTTCTTCAGCGGCCTGAGAAGTAAATGCAGCGCCGGAAAGGGTTAAAAACAGTAATGCGACGAGGGACTTACGCAAGGGAGAGCTCCTGAGTTTTTTTTCGAATAGCAGGAGAGTAAAGAGCGGATATGACAGCAATATGACAGCCATGCCCGCGCGCGTTGCGAGGCATGGCTGGGGAATTACGCCAGCAGGATTCTAACGAAATCTTCAATCTCTTTGTTCTGCCCATTTTCAAACAGGCATTTCTGGAAGCGCGGGCCGCTTACCGCCGTTTTCACCAGATCTTTATCAATGGCGCGCAGGGTGTCGAGATAGTTCTCTTTCACCACGGCGGCTTTGACCTGATTGAGAATCCCAGCGTTACGCACCTGAGGCTCTTTGCGATCAGCCGGGTAGCCCTGACCTCTTTCACCCGAGAAGGCTTTCTCGAAAATAAAGCGCACGTTCAGCTCGGCGCCCCAGCCATAGCCTTTGGCGAAAGGCAGAGACAGCGCGTTACCGTTATTGATTTGGGCAAACAGGTAGGCATCCGCTGGGTCGATACAGTAACCGCAGGCCACGCCAGGGTGGATATTCAGTGACATCAGCGCGCCCTGCCCGGTGCCGCAGCCGGTGACCACAAAGTCCACCGCTTTGGCATTCAGCAAGATGCTGGCCATGATACCGAGATGAATATAGGTCAGGTGATGATCCTGCTCGTCGCTCATGCCGACGTTGTAAACCGAGTAAGACTTCTCGTCCGCCACGGTTTTCAGCTCTTTCAGGACCGACGCATTTTTCGCGGCCTGACTGTTTTCCATCATCAGTGCAATTTTCATTTCTTCATCCCTTTCAATTATTGAACCGTCATTTCATTTTAATGAAAAAATAGTTTTATGCTTGAAAGAATGACCACTGGCGTGACTGAATTCACAGAATCAGCCCAATAAGCCGAGCTTGCCGGTGAGTTTTCTTACCACTTTCTTGTTACCTGCCAGCGCGATGCCCAGCAGTTGCAGCGAATCCGTCGGCACCTGAGTGACCGCCTGACGAAATGCCGCGTAGTCGGTGGTTTGCTGGCCTTCGACCGGGAAAATCACTCCGTCCATCTCATCATCGTTGAGCAGTGTTTGGTGCAGCTGCGACAGGGTTTGGCTATCCGCCACCAGCACGCTAATCCCAATCGGAATGAGCCCCGGATGCACTCGCGCATCGGCATCAATCAGCGGCTCCCCCACCAGCCCCGGATGGCGCTGGCCGAGAGTCAACGCCAGCACCGCCGCGGCATTGGCGGCATGTCCGGCACTCAGTTCACTATTGATTACCACCACGCAGCGTTCCGGTAGTGAAGAAGATGGGGATAAAGGAGATACAGGGGCATTCATAGAAACAAACTCCGATTTTGCACAGTGAAAACCGGAGCATAGCCCGCCAGAAAAACTCAATCTGGAAGATTTGTGCACAGCCGCCTATAACGCGCTGGCGTCAGCTGATATGCGCGGCGGAACCAGCGGCCGAGGTGGCTTTGGTCGGCGAAACCGAGGTCGGTGGCGACTCTTACCGGCGAGTGCCCGGCGGCGAGCCAGTGGCGGGCGCGGGTCAATTTTAGTTGAATCAGGTAGGCGTGAGGCGGCAAGCCGAAAGCGGCTTTAAAGGCGCGAGTGACGATGAAACGGCTTTCGCCGAGGGCGGCGGCCAGTTGATCCAGCCCAATATCTTCCTGCATATGGGCGTGAAGGAAGTCCCGTGCGCGATGGGCCAGAGAGACATCGTTTCCCTCGCCGTCGGCCTTCAGCCGCCAGGTCAGATGCCCACCCAGCGCATTGAGCATGCTATCCAGCGTCGACTCGCGAACAATGCGCAGATCGTTGCTGTGCAAGGCGTCGAAGGCGCTGGAAACCGCCTGGGCCAGTTGCACATCCTGTGCCAGAGTGCGCTCAAAACTGGGGTCGCCGCCGGGAATGAAATCCTCCCGACGCGAGGCCAGTTCGCGACTGAGCCACTGCGGGTCGAGGTAGAGCATGTGATAGGTGAAACCGTCGGGTGCCACCGCGTCGCCGTCGTGGATCTCGCCGGGTTCGAGCATAAAGACCTTGCCGGGCAGGCTTTGGTGTTTTTGCCGACGGCAGCTGAACTGCTGCACGCCCTGCCGCGTTACGCCAATTAAATAGCTGTCGTGCCAATGCGGATCGTAGGCGTGGCCTTCAAAATGCGCCTGAATGGTTTCGATGCCGCTCTCTTTATCTTTCGATAAATCGACCCAGTTTTTTGGCGCCATGGCCCTGCTCCGCTGTCTAAATTAACAACAGAGTAACAAAATGGCAGGAGGAAGAGAAAGGATGTTCAGCTCCCCCAAAACGGAGGAGCTGAAGCGCAGCGGGGATTAATGCTTAACGCTGTCGATAAAAGTTTTACGGGCGGTTTTCGAACCCAGACGCTCGGCTTCGTCCAGCAGTTTCAGTGCTTTATCCACATCACCGGCTTTCACCGCTTTCTTAATCGCATTGTTAAAGTAGGCTTCTGAATCAGACAGCATCGGCTCGGCCGCTTTGGCTGGTGCAGCAGGTTCGGTGCGAACCGGTGCTGGCGCAGCTTGCTGACCAACGATAATCGGCGTTGGAGCCGGAGCCGCAGAGCTGGTGCTGGTATTCACGTTATCGAGAATCTGACCAATCATGATGTTGCCCGACTTCTGCTCGGCGCGAACTTTAATGCTCAGCGTGCCGGTTGGCGTGTGGCGAGCAATCGGGTCTGGAATATCCGGGATGGCGTTACCCACGCCAGCGGCATAGGCCTTGGCCGGATTGGTCATCTGGGTAGTGGTCGCCAGGTCCTGCTTGGTGGTGTAAACCAACAGGTAAATCTGTTTCTGACCCAGCGCTGGCGTCAGTTTCAAAGTGCCTTCCAGACGATCGCTGGAGACAATGCCCGGTTTTTCATACGGGAAGTAGCTCGACGGATAATAGGCCGCCGGGCGCATTTGTTCGTCCAGCACTAAGACGTTCGGCACATACACCGTTTTGCCGGTCGCGATGCTGGTGACGGTAATTTCCAGAGATCCACGGTCAGCTGGAACAGCAAATGCCCCTACCGCGCCCTGAATATTACCCTGATTGATTTGTGCGCCAGAAGCCGACAGCGTCACATCCTGCGTCACCGGAGGAACCAGTGGCGTCCACGACAATTTCTGTAAGGTCTGAGCGGAGATCACCGGCGCAACCGCTGTGTCAGTTTGCGCAGCATAAACACCTGCGGGGGTCATCGACAACAGGCTCAATGACAGACACAGTGACAGCAGATTCTTTTTCATCGTTATTTCCTTTTGAATCACCATGAAGGCTGGCGAAAGGATCGCCAGCCAGCACATCTTGTTTTTTGTGGCCCAACCCTGCCACCGAACCTTCTAAATCATTCGTGTTGTGGCAAGGCGGCAACCAAGCTCATCCCCAGGAGCGTAGACAACTACGTGACTGGGGTGAGCGCGGGCAGCCAACGCGGCCACAGCGCGAAGGATGACGAAGGTTTTACCACCAGATTTCCATTTGTGCGCCGAACGTAACTTCACTGTCCTTACCACGGCTGAAAGTATTGGTGCTGGTGTCGCTCATGGCCAGACCGTTGTTCAGACCGCGGTCGGTGTCGTAGCCCCATTTTTCGTTCCAGTCGGCGTAGGTGGCGAAGACACGAATTGCCGGACGTGACCAGATGCTGTCGCCAGCCTGCCATTGTTGCGCCAGGGTGACTTTGTATTGGCCGTTGTTCTGGCTGGTACGTTGGGATTTGACGTTGTCGTAGCCCACTTCCAGCAAGGTACTCATGATTGGCGTCCATTTATACATCGGGCGCACACCCACGGTGTACCAGGTTGTACCGTTATTGTTATCGCGATCAACATCTTGGTACATCGCGACATACATCAGACCCCAAGTATCGTTGAAGTCGATGGCACCGTGGTCGAGCACGCGCCACATGTTGCCGTTGTTGTTTACGCTGCCGCCGCTGGAGTGGCCGCTCGCCCCGTTAGTACCCGGATCGGTCATGGAGTCGGTGGCGTATTGCAGGACGAATTTGTTGTAGCCGTTGTAGATGCTCTGCGTGTGTTCAGCAGTCAGCATTACGCCGTCTTTAGTGGCGTCGTCAGCCAGAGAGAAACCGTCACGCGGGTTAGCACGGCCGTAGTCAACACCCAGCTCTAATACGCCGCCTGGGTTGGTGTTCAGGCCAGCTACGCGCACGTCGAACACGTCGTTAGAGGTTGGAACTTCGTTACGCTGGTCAGCGATGTAGCCGTAAGAACCACCGCTTTCGGTGTTACGGGTGGCTGCCAGAGACAACTTACCAAAGCCCAAGTCAATGTCTTCGATACCTGCACCAGGACCAGAGATATCCCAGTAGTAGAAGTCAATCATGTGGACGTCATGACGTTGGTAGAAACGCTTACCGGCCCAGATAGTAGAACCCGGCAGCCAGTCAATCAGGTTTTTACCCAGCACGTTAGCTTCACGCACGGCAGGGCTGGTCGATTCGGAGTCATTTCTCTGGTCTACGGCGTAACCGATGTTGCTGTTGAAGTAGAAGCTCTTATCCCCTTCCTTCCACACTTCCTGTCCAAGACGTAACTCGGCATAGGTTTCACATTCGTTACCCAAACGGTATTTGCTGTCAGCACCGGTCGCTTTAAAACACTGCTGCTCGCCGCCGCTGCCGGTCCAGCCAATGCCCGAACGCGCATAACCAGTGAAGTCAACTGCCATCGCTTGTGTAGAAAAAATACCCGCCGCGACTGCCAGCGGCAGAGAGTATTTACGCAAAGTCATCATCATTGTTCTCCTGTAGGGGGATCGCGTGCTTTAAACGCCGGGCTCTGGGTGTAGCCGTCGGCACGCAGTCCCGTTCTCGCGGAACAAGTGACAGCGATGAGGCGGCAAGCCTATTGCGAATGTTGCACCTTCTTCTACCAACACCACGTCGTTCTGGCGGTACACCAGGTTTTGACGGATAGCCGGGATCTGGATGTGAATCTGGGTTTCGTTGCCGAGCTGCTCGACCACCTGCACCACGCCGGACAGCGTCACTTCTGCGATATCGCTCGGTAAGAGGTGTTCAGGACGGATCCCCAGAGACAGATTGCTGCCGACCGTGACCTCTTGGCCCTCAACCGGCAGCCATACGCGCTGGCGGTCTGGCAGTTCAATCTGCACACGTTCGGCTTCAACGCCGGTGACTTTCACCGGCAGGAAATTCATTTTTGGCGAGCCAATAAACCCGGCCACAAAGCGATTTGCCGGATAGTGGTACAGGGCCAGAGGCTTGCCGATTTGCGCCACGCGACCGGCGTCGAGCACCACGATTTTGTCGGCCAATGTCATGGCTTCGACCTGATCGTGAGTGACGTAAATCATGGTGCGTTTCAAACGCTTATGCAGACGGGAGATCTCAATACGCATCTGGACGCGCAGCGCGGCATCGAGGTTCGACAGCGGCTCATCGAGCAGGAAAACCGTCGGCTCGGCCACCAGCGTGCGGCCAATGGCGACGCGTTGACGCTGGCCGCCGGAGAGCGCCTTCGGGCGGCGATCCAGCAGGTGAGCCAGTTGCAGCACTTCTGAAACCTGATTCACCCGCTGGGTAATTTCGGCTTTTTTGGTGCCCGCCAGCTTCAGGCCGAAGGACATGTTTTCGGCCACGGAGAGGTGCGGGTAGAGCGCGTAGGACTGAAACACCATGCCGATGCCACGCTCGGCGGGCGGCACGTCGTTCATGCGTTTCTCGCCAATCAGCAAGTCGCCGGAGGTAATATCTTCCAGGCCCGCAATCATGCGTAACAGCGTAGATTTGCCACAGCCAGACGGCCCGACAAAAACCACGAACTCACCTTCGGCAATCTCAATATTCACGTCTTTTGAGATGACCGTGTCGCCAAAGGCTTTGTAGAGGTTACGAAGTGATACGCCCGCCATAGCCGACTCCTGAACAGACTTGCTGGAGTCTCCTGCTCACCGCGCGGTCAATCATTTATTTGCCGCGTAAGCAAGGAAACTGAATGTCAGGCAGAGTGCGGGAACGATACCTTTTCGTAATCATCCGTAACAAAGATTTTCGTGGGGGAGGAGGAAGGAGGATGAGGCTATTGCGCAAACGGCTGAAAGTTCACACTAAAGATCAAATTCGTGATCTTGATGGCAAATTGCCACCCATAGTTTTGAGTTATACCCCACAGAATGCGCGGCAGTGTTAAGTGGATCACACAACCAGAGAGGGGGGCGTAGAGAGGGGGATGATGAAGCTATGTTGAGTTATCGCCGACACTGGTCCGGCAAGCTTATCTGGCTACCTCAAACCGACTTTTACGACATTAACGTCACCTTTAGACGGAATAAAAATCGCCTCTCTACGCTCGTTAAAGGATTAGATGATGAATAAGACAGTCACACGAACTCTCGCAGTATCTGCCCTGGCAACGCTTTTCATGTCGTCCTCCGCGTTTGCCAAAATCGAAGAAGGCAAGTTGGTCATCTGGATCAACGGAGACAAGGGCTATAACGGCCTGGCCGAAGTAGGTAAGAAGTTTGAGAAGGACACCGGCATCAAAGTGCTGGTTGAACACCCAGACAAACTGGAAGAGAAGTATCCGCAGGTGGCTGCCACCGGCGACGGCCCGGACATTATCTTTTGGGCCCATGACCGATTTGGCGGCTACGCCCAGTCCGGCTTGCTGGCGGAAATCAGCCCGGATCAGGCGTTCAAAGATAAACTCTTCCCGTTTACCTGGGACGCGGTCACCTTCAATGGCAAGCTGATCGGCTACCCGGTTTCGGTGGAAGCGCTGTCGCTTATTTACAATAAAGACATCATCAAGCAGGCGCCGAAGACTTGGGAAGAGATCCCCGCGCTGGACAAAGAGCTGCGCGCCAAAGGCAAAAGCGCCATCATGTGGAACCTGCAAGAACCCTACTTCACATGGCCAATTATCGCCGCCGACGGCGGTTACGCGTACAAATACGAAAACGGCAAATACAACATCAAAGACACCGGCGTGAATAACGCGGGTTCGCAGGCTGGCCTGCAATTCATCATCGACATGGTGAAGAACAAAAATATTAATGCCGACACTGATTACTCCATCGCCGAAGCCGCGTTTAACAAGGGCCAGACCGCGATGACCATTGATGGCCCTTGGGCATGGTCAAACATCGATAAAAGTAAAATCAACTACGGCGTGACGCTGCTGCCAACCTTCCACGGCAAACCGTCGAAGCCGTTCGTCGGGGTATTAACCGCGGGTATTAATGCCGCTAGCCCGAATAAAGAGCTGGCCAAAGAGTTTCTGGAAAACTACCTGCTGACCGATGACGGCTTGGCGGCAGTGAATAAAGACAAGCCGCTGGGCGCCGTGGCGCTGAAGTCCTATCAGGAAAAACTGGAGCAAGATCCGCGCATTGCCGCCACCATGGCGAACTCGAAAACCGGCGAAATCATGCCGAATATCCCGCAGATGAGTAACTTCTGGTATGCCGAACGCAGCGCGATCATCAATGCTATCAATGGTCGTCAAACCGTCGAGCAAGCGCTGAAAGAAGCTGAAACCCGCGTCACCAAGTAATCTGACGCCTGAGCTAAAGTGAGTCGTAACCCGCCGGGGTGAAGCTTCGCCCCGGCGTAACAAGGGATGTGCTATGCAAGAAAGCGGAATGTCAGCCAGAAAAAAAGGGCGCATCGGCAGTGGCGTGAAATGGCTGGTGGTCAGTCTGCTCGCCCTGTTTACCGGCTACCTGATTGTCCTGATGTACGCGCAGGGCGAGATGCTGTTTGCCATGCTAACGCTGCTGCTTTCCAGCGTCGGCTTATATATTTATGCCAACCGCCGCGCCTACTCGTGGCGCTATATTTATCCCGGCCTCGCCGGTATGTCGCTGTTCGTGCTGTTCCCGCTAGTTTGTACCATTTTCATCGCCTTCACCAACTACAGCAGCACCAACCAACTGACCTTTGAACGGGCGCAGTCGGTATTAATGGACCGCCAGTTTCAGGCTGATAAAGCCTACCCGTTCGCCTTATTCCCCGCCGACGCCGACCAGTGGCGCTTGGCCCTGACCTCGCCTGACAGTGGCGAAATATTAGTGTCCGCCCCCTTTGCTTTTAATCCGGCGACGCAGCAAACCTTAACGCTCTCTCCGCAGGCCATGCCCGAGGGGGAAAAAGCCGGGCTGCGCGTCGTCACCCAAAACCGTCAGGCGCTGGGGCAATTGACCGCCAAACTGCCTAGTGGCGAAAGCCTGAAGATGAGCTCGCTGCGCCAGTTTTCCGGCAGCCAGCCTCTGTACCAGCGCGCTGAAGATGGCAAACAGCTGACCAACGTGCAGAGCGGCGTGGTGTATCGTCCGAATATGCAAACTGGCTTCTATCAGGCAGTGAATTCCCAGGGCGAGTGGCAGGCGGAGAAGCTCAGTCCCGGCTTTACGGTGAATATCGGCTGGGCCAACTTCCTGCGCGTACTGCACGACGACGGCATCCAGAAGCCGTTCCTGTCTATCTTCGTCTGGACCATTATCTTCTCGCTGCTGACGGTGATTTTCACCACCGCCGTGGGCATGGTGCTGGCCTGCGTGGTGCAGTGGGAGGAGCTGAAAGGCAAGGCCATTTATCGGCTGCTGTTTATTCTGCCGTATGCCGTGCCGGCTTTTATTTCCATCTTGATTTTCAAAGGGTTGTTTAACCAAAGCTTCGGTGAAATCAACCTGATGCTCAGCAGTCTGTTTGGCATCAAGCCGGCGTGGTTTAGTGACCCGCTGACCGCCAAGACGATGATTATTATCGTCAATACGTGGCTGGGTTATCCCTACATTATGATTTTGTGCATGGGGCTGCTGAAGGCCATTCCTGATGACCTGTATGAAGCCTCGGCGATGGACGGCGCGACGCCGATGCAGAACTTCTTCCGCATCACTTTCCCGTTGCTTATCAAGCCGCTGGCACCGCTGATGCTGGCGAGCTTTGCCTTTAACTTTAACAACTTCGTGCTGATCCAGCTGTTGACCAACGGCGGCCCGAACATGATTGGCACCACTACCCCGGCCGGGCATACCGACCTGCTGGTCAGCTACACCTATCGCATCGCCTTTGAGGGCGGCGGAGGCCAAGATTTCGGACTGGCGGCGGCGATTGCCACGCTGATTTTCCTGTTAGTAGGCGCGCTGGCTTTGATCAACCTGAAAGCTTCCCGCATGAAATTCGACTAGTCGACAAGGAGAGAGACAAATGCCCATGGTTAAACCTAAGTCGCAAAAACTCCGGCTGCTGGTCACTCACGTGTTGCTGCTGTGCTTTGTGGCGCTGATCTTGTTCCCGCTGCTGATGGTATTTGCGATTTCGCTACGGCCCGGCAACTTCGCCACCGGCAGCATCATTCCTGAGCAAATATCCTGGGATCACTGGAAGCTGGCGCTGGGTATGGCGGTAACCAACAGCGACGGCAGCGTCACGCCGCCGCCCTTCCCGGTGATGCTGTGGTTGTGGAACTCCATCAAGATTGCGGTGATCACCGCGATCGGCATTGTGGCGCTCTCCACCACCTGCGCCTATGCCTTCGCGCGCATGCGCTTTCGCGGTAAAAGCACGCTGCTGAAAGGCATGCTGATTTTCCAAATGTTCCCGGCGGTGCTCTCTCTGGTGGCGCTCTACGCCCTGTTCGACCGCCTCGGCCAGTATGTGCCTTTCCTCGGGTTGAATACCCACGGCGGGGTGATTTTCGCCTATATGGGCGGCATCGCGCTGCACGTCTGGACCATTAAGGGTTACTTCGAAACCATTGATAATTCACTGGAAGAAGCCGCCTCGCTCGACGGCGCGACGCCTTGGCAGGCTTTCCGGCTGGTGCTGTTGCCGCTGTCGGTGCCGATTCTGGCGGTGGTGTTTATTCTGTCGTTTATCGCCGCGATCACCGAAGTGCCGGTGGCGTCTCTGCTGCTGCGCGACGTCAATAGCTACACGCTGGCGGTCGGCATGCAGCAATATCTCAACCCGCAAAACTACCTGTGGGGCGACTTTGCCGCGGCGGCAATTCTGTCTGCGATACCTATCACGGCGGTGTTCCTGATTGCACAACGCTGGCTGGTGGGAGGATTAACGGCGGGCGGGGTGAAGGGCTAGTTTACTGCAATGCGCTTGGTGTTATTTGGCTGTATTTCTCAACAACCTCTGTGTCTGAACTATTGGCGACTTGCGAAAGTCGCCTTTTTTCATCGGGTTTAGAAGCCGTTACGCGAAGTAGAACCACGCGGTTTCAATCAGGCCATTTTCAATTTCAAACACCGCGACGCTTTCGATGGGCTGCTCATTAATGCCGTGAATGCGTTCGTGGTCAAACACCTTATTGCCCAGCACCGAACGGGATATTAATTCAGCCCGCAGCTTCGGGTTATTAAAGCGGTGATTAGCATAAAACTCACGTAACTGCTGCTTGCCGACGGTCGAAGGCTCGGTGGCAGGCATACGGAACCCTTTGAAAGTTTCACTGAAACAGGCGACGAACTTTTCTAAGTCGTGCTCGTTATAGGCATAAAACTGCTGTTCAACAGGCAATAAAGGTGAAGACATATCAACTCCGGAATTGAATAAAAATTCTTATTATTTGAATGGAAATTCAATATCTATTGATGCAGTCAATATGTCAATCACGAGGTTTTAAATCCCACAGGCCTCTGACCGTGCTCATCAAGCTGGCCGTGCCGCTGGCGACCGACAACCCGCGAATACCTTCATCGCCGAAGTTGACCACGGTTTCCAGCCCGGCCTCTTGGCACAGCACCGCGCCTCCGGCGATATCCCACAGGGTGGTGCGGCGCTGTAGATGGCCGTCAATCACCCCTTTGGCGGCAAACACCATGCCCACGGTGGTGCAGCGATAACACTGCACCGACCAATCGGCGGCGCGCAGCCCTTGGTAGAAGTTGGCGGCGTCATCGAGGCGGTCGTCGGAACTGTCGCCGAGGGAGAGGATCTGCACGTCGCCAAAACGGTTGTCGCGGGTAAAAGGCTCGCCGTTGAGGAAGATGCCTTTGCCGCTTTGTGCCGCAAACTGTTCATTGAGCACCGGCAGCGCCACCACGCCAATCACCGGCTTCTTGCCTTCCACCAGCCCCAGCGACACGCCCCACAGCGGCGAACCGCGCAGGAAATTCGAGGTGCCGTCGATTGGATCGATAACCCAGCAGGCCGCGTCGGTCAGCGTGCCGCCAAGCTCTTCGCCAATAATGGCATCTTGCGGGAAATGCTCGGCCAGCTGCGCGCGGATAAATTGCTCCACGGCGACATCGGCCTGTGAGACAAAATCCTGCACTTTTTTGCTACTGACCTGAATCTCATCCCGGCGGTTGAAGTAGTTTAGCGCCAGCTCGGCGGCCTGCGCGGCAATCTGGCTGGCCTTGGCCAGACGTGGTGACATGTCTTGGTTAATCATCGTTGTCCCTGAATTTCATCCCGTTTTGCTTGAGCAAAAATAAAATTGGCCACAGCATGCCCTCTGATTGATGAACAAAATATGACAATCTGCCGTTAGAGCGTCAAACGATGGGTCACATTAGGGTCATCCGTCACCGGCACAAACCCCAAACTGCGGTAGAAGGCGTGGGCGCTCTCCGGGGCGTGAGTATTGAGCAGGTCGAAGTAGTCTGGCGCATCGGCCAGCAGGTGAGTCATCAGCAACTGGCCGACGCCCTGCCGCCTTAGCTCGCGGGTCACAAACAGATGGCGCACCCGGCCAATGCGCGGCGAGTTGGCAAAGGGGTCGATATTGCGCCCGCAGATGCCCACCAGTTGGCGCTCATCGCTGCCCTGCTGCAATAAAAATGCCCCGTTGAGCATCTCCCCCTTTAGGGCAAAACGGTTGGCGCCAGAGCGCCAGTTGTCGCGCAGGCGCACCAGCATGCGTTGCCCCTCGCGCTGACTTTCGGCGCAGAGAGCATCAAATCCCGTCGTAGAAGGGTCAACCGACGCAATGATTAACATAGGTTCTCCGATGAGTGTCGAAAGACTTACCAATATAGCGCCTCTGGCCCTCTGCGCGTTGCTAGATTTTTTTTGCTTTCCGTTGCTCTGCTCTTTCTGTTTCATCTCCCCACTTTTGGTCATATTTTGTTAAGCCGCTCCGTTATATAATCCATTTCACAACGAACCAGAGGATCATAACTTGCGCGCTTTCCGTTCAATTTTGCTGCTTGGCCTTGCGCTGAGCTTTGCACCACTTTCATCATGGGCTTCCCGCCAGATTACCGACCAGTTAGGCCGTCAGGTGACGATTCCCGATAAAGTCGTATCGCGTCGTCGTGTTGCAACACCAGACGCTCAACCTGCTGGTGCAGCTTGATGCCACGGACGACATCGTCGGCGTGCTCAATAACTGGAAAAAACAGCTGGGCGATGGCTATGAGCGTCTGGCCCCGTCACTTGATAGCAAGGCGCAGGTCGGCGACCTGACCAGTGTGAATCTGGAAAGCCTAGTGGCGCTGCACCCGCAGGTGGTGTTCGTCACCAACTACGCGCCGCAGGAGATGATTGACCAGATTAGCCATACCGGCATCGCAGTGGTGGCGATTTCCCTGCGCGAAGATGCCAAGGATCAGGCGGGAAAACTCAATCCGACCCTCGACAATGAGGATCAGGCTTACGATAACGGGCTTAAGCAAGGCATCCGACTGATTGGCGAAGTTGTGAACCGCCAAAAACAGGCCGCGGCATTGATCGACTATACTTTTTCTCAGCGTCAGATTGTTAGCCAGCGTTTGAAAGACATTCCTGCCGATAGGCGTATACGCACTTACATGGCCAATCCTGAATTAACCACCTACGGCTCGGGCAAATATACCGGGCTGATGATGGCCCATGCCGGTGCGATGAATGTCGCCGCCGCGACGGTGAAAGGCTTCAAGCAGGTGGCGCTGGAACAGGTGATCGCGTGGGATCCGCAGGTGATCTTCGTGCAAGATCGCTATCCGGAAGTGGTGGATCAAATTAATAACGATCCGAAATGGCAGGCCATCGACGCCGTGAAGAACCATCGCGTGTATTTGATGCCTGAGTACGCCAAAGCCTGGGGTTACCCGATGCCCGAAGCGCTGGCGATTGGCGAACTGTGGATGGCGAAAAAGCTTTATCCACAAAAGTTTACCGACATCAATATGCAGAAACAGGCAGATGACTATTATCAGCGTTTCTACCGTACGAGCTATGTCAGTCAAGCCGAGCAGAAAGGGAGCCAGCCTCGCCCCTGATGCCGTCACGGTGAGGCGATAAAATAATAAAGGAGAATAAGAGATGGCAAATTCAATCAACGTGTTGGCGGCGGGCAGTCTGCGTCTGGTGTGGGAGCAGCTGACGCAAGCCTTTACCGAAGCCACCGGCACGAAAGTAAAAACCGAATTTGGACCCGCCGGGCTATTGCGCCAGCGCATTGAGCAGGGGGAGAAAGCCGATCTCTTCGCCTCCGCCAACACTGCTCATCCGCTGGCCATCCAGCAGCAGGGCCGCGCGCTGGAAGTGAATACCTTCTGCGGCAACAGCCTCTGTCTGGTGGCGCGTGATATGCCAGAGCTGGACGGCCTGAACTGGCTGACCGTGCTTCTCGACTCTCGTTTTCGCCTCGCCACCTCGACGCCGCAGAGCGACCCGTCGGGGGATTACACCTTGCAGATGTTCGAAGAGATTGAGCGCCGCCATCCGGGTTCTGGCGAGGGGTTGCGTAATAAAGCGCTAAGACTGGTTGGCGGCCCCAACAGTGCCGTAGTACCAGAAGGCAAATTGGCGTCAGAATGGCTGATTTGCAGCGGGCAGACTGACCTGTTCATCGGCTACACCAGCTATGCCAGATTGCTGCGTGAAAACGATAAACTGCGGGTGTTTAACATTCCGGCGGATTACAACGTGCGGGCCAACTACGCGCTGGCGACCTGTACGGAGAAGGCCAAGCCGCTGGCGGAATTTATTCTGTCTGACCAAGGCCAGCACCTGCTACAGAATGCCGGTTTTTGCGGGCGGGACTCGGTGATGCGGGAATAACCGGGGAACTGTTTTAAGCTTGGTCAAAGCGATGTCGTCGGGCGCGAAGTGGGTTCTCTGCTTGCGCCCTTCTTATTGCAATCTTGCTAGATCAATCGTTGAAATCACGTTCCTTCAGCGCACGCTGGCGATCGTAATATTCATCTTCTGCGGCGATAATTTCATCCAGCAGAGAATCCACATCGGCTTTCGAAGTGTCTTCCACAAAGTGTCCCGTCAGCACGCTTTCCGGCGTCAGTTTGCCGTCTTCATACAGCGCCCAAATCTCTTTGGCGAAGCGCGTCTCCAGCAACTGCGGCGCGAACTGCCCGTAGTAGCTGCGCATGTTATTCACGTCGCGCTCGAACATAGATTCGGCGTGGTTGTTGGCCGAGGCGTCGACGGCCTGCGGTAAGTCGATAATCACCGGCCCGTTGGCGTCCATCAGCACGTTGAACTCTGACAAGTCGCCGTGAACGATACCGGCACAGAGCATGCGCACGATATTGCGGATCATGGTGTCGTGGTCAGCCACCGCCTCTTCTGGCGTAAGCATCACGTCACTCAGGCGCGGCGCCACCAGCCCTTCGGCATCGGTGATCAGCTCCATCAGCAGCACGCCGTCGAGACAGATGTAAGGCTGTGGCACGCGCACCCCGGCGTTAGCGAGGCGGAAAAGCGCGTCAACTTCGGCGGTCTGCCAGGTTTCTTCCTGCTGCTTGCGACCGAACTTCGAGCCTTTTTGCATCGCACGCGCACTGCGGCTGTTGCGAACCTTACGCCCTTCCTGATACTGCACCGCCTGCTTAAAACTACGCTGGGTGGCTTCCTTGTAAACCTTGGCGCAACGGATCTCTTCACCGCAAAGTACAGTGTAAACGTCGGCTTCTTTGCCGCTTTTCAGTCGACGGACCACATCGTCTATCAGGCCGTCATCCACCAGAGGTTGGATTCTATTTGGGATTTTCATGCAGCCTTGTACCTTATTTACTCGCGCGAGGGAATCACCAGCGCAATATTCCCTTCGTGAACTTTGATGAGAGAGCGGCCTGCGGCTCACTTCCCCCATTTCGTAATGCATACTGTAACACTCCGCCGCAAACAACACCTGACTACGACGGGGGATTTCCGTCAGTTTATCTTAGTGAACACTTCCTGCACAAACTGATGCTTATGTCAGCTAAGGGCAATGCGCTCATCAAAGAACCTGACAGAAAAGATAAGCTGGAAGGGTTTGTTTATTTACCCCACCCTGCTATTTATTAAGCATTAATAAACATTCATTATTTCCATCTGTAAAAATGCGTGTAAATTAATATCAAAAATATATTGGGAATGATAAACCCCATTATTTACCCCCGCACTTCGTTTAACTATCGTTTATTTATCACCCGCGTTGGTATACATATCGTTTAGTATGAGAGTGGTACTGTGCCGGAACTTTCTCGTTATAGGTAACAGTCATGCCAAATATTTTAATTACCGGCGCATCAGGTTTCGTGGGTGGCGCAGTGGTTGAACATATTATTCGTCACGTCGCTATGGATAACCTTCAATTACTTTTATTAGTCAGGGCTGACGATAATCTGGCTGGCCGTAAACGTATTATTAGTAATCTGCAAAAATTCGATTTAACCGAACAACAGCTTTCCGTTATCACCGAAGACTCTATTTTGATTGGCGACCTCGGCGAACCTGAAGGTTTTATTAACGATCCGCGCCTTGATGACATTACTCACGTGATCAACTGCGCCGCCATTGCATCCTTTGGTAATAATCCGGTGCTGTGGAAAGTGAACGTTGATGGCTCACTGGCTTTTGCTAAACGTATGGCACAGGTAAAAAGCCTGCAACGCTTTGTCCACGTCGGCACCGCCATGGCCTCCATGCCAGACAAAGACAGTATCTTCTATGAAGATATGCCCGACAACGCCCATAACGAAGATCTGGTGCAGTACACGGCGTCCAAGCGTGCGATTGAAAATCTGATCCGCCAAGAGTGTCCGGATATGCCCTTCGTCGTGGCGCGCCCGTCAATTATCGTCGGCCACACTCAGTTTGGTTGTCGCCCATCCAGCAGTATTTTCTGGGTGTTCCTGATGGCGCTAAAACTGAAGAAATTCCCCTGTACGTTGGACGATAGAATTGACGTTATCCCGGTGGATTATTGCGCCATGGTATTGGTCAATCTCTGCCTGAATAGCGATATTCAGCACGATTTCTATCATATTTCATCCGGCGATATGTCCACGCCTTTCCATGAAATAGATATTTGTGTCGCCAAAGCCAGCAATACGCCAGCGGCCGTTAATGAATACAAACAAACGACTTATCAAGACTTCATTGGTATTCGCAAGCAGTTCAAAGATATTCTTGGCCCGTGCAATGATAAGATTATTTTACGCGCCATTAAATTATATGGCAGCTTCGCCGAATTAAACGTCAAATTCGATAACCGTCGTGTAATGGACATGGGCCTGCCAAAACCTATGCCATTTAAAAACTATATCGATAAGTGCGTTAGCTCCACGCACGGTCAAACCATCTCCGAACTGATGATGGTTGATTTTAAATAAGCCTTCAGATAAACCGCTGAAAATAAAAATCCCGCGTTGTATTTTTGCGCGGGATTTTTTTATTGCGGGCTTTTAGCGACAAATTTTTCGCTTACGGCATTCCGTTGCGACCAAACAGCCGGAAACCTTCGCGCTGGTTCAATCTTTCGTAGTAAGCCTCCACCGCAGGTAGCGCCGGGCGGGCCATCGGGGTCATCGCCCAGCGGTTTACCGACAGGCCCAGCGGAATATCCGCCAGCGTGAAGCTGTCTCCCAGCACGTAGTCACCGCTTTTTTGTAGCTGCGCTTCCAAAATCTGCATATGCCGATTCCAGTTACTCACTCCGGCTTCAATTAACGCCGGGTCCTGATGCTGCGCGCTATTACGCGCCAGCGCCGGGAAGGCGTAGCGCCAAGAGTTATTCAACTCGCCCGCCTGCCAGTCCATCCACTGCTCGGCCAGGGCGCGGGTTTTTATATCTGCCGAAAGCAGATCCTCACGCCCTTCGCGCGCCGCCAGATAGCGGCAAATCACGTTGGATTCCCACAGCACAAAATCGCCGTCGATCAGCACCGGCACCATGGCATTGGGATTTAATGCTTTGAACTCAGGGGTTTCGGTGGACTGAAATCCGCTGCCATAGTCCTCGCGTAAATAATCCAGCCCTAGCTCATGACCGGTCCACAGCACTTTGCGGACATTGATAGATGATGCCTTACCCAATAATTTCAACACGATACCTCCTGATAGACAGCAGACAATGTGAACATCAATGTGGATCAGGTGACCCATAAAAAGAGTTAAAAACGCGGCCCCGCACGTTTAAAAATGCGGGTCGGGCTGCCGTAATATTCGGTGTCGGTTTCCGCCACAAAGCCACACTTCTCGGCGAGGCGAATCGAAGCAATATGTTCAGGATCGATGATACAGCAGAGCTGGCGGTCGAGGTGGGTGTCGGCCCACTCCAGCACTTTCTGCGCGGCTTCCAGCGCATAGCCTTTGCCGTGGAAAGCCGGGGAGATCACCCAGCCCATTTCCGCTAACCCCTCCAGCGAGGGGGTGATATCGCGCTGATAATCCGCAATACCGACTTCGCCAACATAGGTGCCGTCACGCAGACAAACGGCCCAATAGCCAAAGCCCAGCATCTGCCAGTGGCCCGGATAACGCAATAAGCGGCTCCAACTGGCCTCGCGGCTGGACGGCGTGCCGCCGATATACTTCACCACGTCGGGGTTGGCCCACTGCTCGGCAATGGCATCAAAATCTTCCACGCGGTGGCCGCGCAGGACAAGGCGCTCAGTTTCTAAAACGGGGGCAGAAGTCAGCATGGGGTTGGCTCATTAAATTTCACTAAATCATAAGCTAACACTGAAATACACAAGGAGGGAATGGACTTTTTAGCGCAAGATTTGCTGGCGAAGTTCGGTCGGCGTGATGCCGCGCATAGCTTTGAAACGATTACTAAAATGGCTGGTCGAGCTGAAGCCGCACTCCAGCGCAATCGCCGTGACGTCCAGCGCGCTGCCGCGCAGTAAGTTTTCGCCCTGAATCAGCCGCGCATTCATCACATACTGATGGGGCGCCATGCCCATGCTCTGTTTAAACATGCGGGCAAAGTGGAATTCGCTCAGCTCCGCCAAGGCCGCCAGCTCGGCCAAGAGCAGTGACTGGGAAAGATTAGCGTGAATATACTCTTTCACCCGGTTAAGCACCGCAGGCGCCAGCCCGCCGCGCACCGTCGGCAAGGCCCATTGCAGCTGGGTGTAGTTCTTCACCAGATGGGCCATCAGCAGCGTGGAGGCACTGCTGAGCATCAGGTGGTTGCTACGCTCCTGCCACTGGCCACTGAGCAAAAACTGGCGATAGAGCAGCGTGATTTGCGGGTCTTCGGCAAAAGTTCGCTCTTCCAATTGAATGCTCGCCGGTGTGCGTTCCCACGTCTGCTCGACCAAATGCAGCAGATGCTCATCACTGCAATACAGATGCACGAAGGAGAGATCGTCGCGCACGTCCCAACTCGACACATTATTTTTGGGCATGATGCAAAAGCGATCCGGGCCACCGCCGTTCCGCCAGCCGGAGCGCGTTTTATGGTAGGTTTCATAGCCATCCGCCACGTAGAGGCTCAGCGTATGGTGGTCAGGATTCTCCTGCGTGACGCAGTCATTCTTGTTCGACCAGGCGGCGAGCTTAATACCAGAGCCTAACTCCACGCTGTCGTGCAGGACAGCATGATGCTTCCTGAGCGTTTCGAACGCCTGATAAACCTTGCCCATGGTGCGCACCGTTGGAATAAATGAGAGCGCTAAGTGTAACGGTTTGGCGGGTGCGGAGGCCAGTTTTTGAGCTTTCACCCTGAAAAAAAGCGCAAGAATATGCAAACCCCAGCAGCCCGGTGCAAGCGCGGTCGCGGCAAATGCCGCAGAATTCCGCCTTTCTATACCGGGGATTGAACATGAACGCGCTGTTATATATTTCGATTATTTTGGTCTGGGGCACGACGTGGTTTGCTATTTATCTTCAGCAAGGTGATGTTCCTGCGTCAGTTTCTATTTTTTATCGTTTCCTGCTGGCCGCCATCCTGATGCTGATTGTCATGCTGGCAACCCGCCGCCTGCGCCGCCTGCCGCTGCGCGACCACCTGTTTTGCATGGTGCAGGGCTGCTGCGTGTTCAGCTTCAACTTCTACTGCTTCTACCATGCTGCGGCCTATATCAGCACCGGGCTGGAATCGGTGATTTTCTCCATGTCAGTGCTGTTCAATGCCTTTAACGGCATGCTGTTCTTCCGCCAAAAGCTCGCGCCAACGCTGATCCCCGCTTCTATCCTCGGTCTGGCGGGCATTGTGACCCTGTTCTGGCACGACCTTTCCGCGTCCCATATCGCGCCAGAATTACTCAAAGGCATTGGCCTGAGCCTGCTCGGCACCTACGGTTTCTCGCTGGGCAATATGATCAGCACCCGCCACAAAAATCGCGGGCTGGACGTGTTCTCCACCAACACTTACGCGATGTTTTATGGCACCGCAGTGATTGGCGCGCTGGCCCTGTCGCAGGGTGAATCCTTCGCCATCGACCTGACGCCGCAGTATATCGGCTCACTGATTTACCTCGCCGTGTTCGGCTCGGTAGTGGCGTTCGGCATCTATTTCAGCCTGGTCGGGCGTATCGGGGCCAGCCAAGCGGCTTACAGCACCCTGCTGTTCCCACTGGTGGCGCTAACTGTCTCTACTTTCGGCGAAGGCTATCAGTGGCACGTTAACGCAGTGATTGGGCTCGGCATGATCCTGCTGGGGAATTTCGTGATGTTCGCCAAACCTAACTGGTTCAGCGGATGGCGTAAAACGGATAAAGCATTGAGTTAAATCGGGTTGGCCTGAGGGATCAGGCCAATAGACTTTCTCCACCAATCAGCGGAATGATTCTGGCAAGTACATCATCAAAAAGCTGAGGTTCAGCTCGGACAATAAACTTGGCCTTACGCTGCCGCCAATCAAGTGTGTGAATTAACGTGGTGGCGACAACACTAGGAGTTTCAAGGTTATTGACCAATACTTCCGTCGGCGCTCCCCGAATACTGCTGCTGATCGGTGTACATATCACCAAGCCAGTGACGGTGCTGTAAGTTTCATGAGAGAGGATAAGGGCTGGACGGTACTTCCCTATTTCTTTGCCTTTCGTCGGCTCAAAATCCAGCCAGCAAATATCTCCGCGTTTGGGTATATAAATCAAAAATCTAACTCCCTGTCCTTAGGTTCTACCAATTCATCCGCATGGGCGGTGTAGGCACTCAATCCCATCAGTAAATCTGCTTCCGTCACGTTTTTCTTCTCGGCTTTACGAATATGCAAACCCTCTTCCGTAATTTCGACGTCTACGACATCCCCTTCTTCAAACTGTGGAATCGACTTCAAATTTCCTGACAGCCTGAGCGCAATGCTGTTACCCCATTTCTGTAATGTAGCTTGTGTTCGCATCGTATATTCCTTCATCAATGTATCTACAAAGAGTATACGCAATAAAGCCCGCCGCTGACTATGCAGTGACGGGCTTTATCATTTAAATATCAGATCTGCCTTCAGATAAAATTCTGCAATAAACGCTCTTACATCACAGGCTTCAACAAATCTTCCAACCCAATACGGCGGAACAGCTCGGTGCGGTCATCCATGTGACCGGGGTGAGCAAGCGCAGCCAACCCCCCCCCCCCACAACTTGAAGTATGACGGGGATTTAGATGATGCCGCCATTAGCGCGCAACGTCTGGCCATTGATCCATGCACCATCAGGACCAGCCAAGAAGGCTACCACGGCGGCGATATCTTCTGGCTGGCCGAGGCGTTCCAGAGGAGCCACTTTTGAAATGGTTTCAATCAGTTGCTCTGACTTACCGTTGAAGAACAGGTCAGTGGCCGTTGGGCCTGGAGCTACCGAGTTGACGGTGATTTGGCGCCCTCGCAGCTCTTTGGTTAACACCCGGCTCATGGCTTCCACCGCCGCCTTGGTGGCAGCATAGACGCCGTACGTTGGCTGGTAGAGGCCCACCACGCTTGAAGAGAAGTTAATGATTCGGCCGCCGTTACGCATGCCTTTCGCCGCTTCGCGCAGGGTGTTGAAGGTGCCTTTCAGGTTGATATCAATCAGGCTGTCGAAGGTGGCATCGTCAGTATCAGCAATGCTCGACAGCGGCATTACGCCCGCGTTATTGACCAACACGTCGATGCCGCCGAAAGCCTGCTCGGCGCTGGCAAACATTTTTGCCACAGCCGCAGAGTCACTCACGTCTGCCTGTGCGCTCACTGCGCGGCCACCCGCCTGTTCGATTCTCTGCACCAACGCGTCAGCGGTTTCAGCACCACGGGAGTAGTTCACAATCACGGTGAAACCCTCTTTCGCCAAACGTTCTGCAATCGCCGCGCCGATACCCCGTGACGCGCCCGTTACTAAAGCCACTTTGTTTTGAGCTGTGGTTGTCATGTTCTCTTCCTCGTCATTGATTAATTAGTCAGCAGCGTTGCTTACCGTTGAACAGAGAGTAGTCCATTGAACTTTTCGAATAATTACCTAATATTCGTTAACACTATCCGAATAATTCGAACAATAAAGAGAGCCAAAGGTGGATAAACTCGACAGCATGCGGCTGTTCACCCGCGTGGTAGAACTGCGCAGTTTTACCCAGGCAGCGCAGGATCTGGATTTAAAACGTTCAACCGTCACCGACGCCATCAAACAGCTGGAGCAGCGGCTGAATGTCCGGCTGTTGCAGCGCACCACTCGCCACGTCAGCGCGACGCTGGATGGTGAAGCTTATTATCAGCGCTGTTTGCGGATTTTAGCTGACGTCGAGGAGGCCGAGATGGCTTTTGCCGGAGCACGGCCCAAGGGGATTTTGCGGGTAGACGTGCACGGCACCATGGCGCGCTACTTCGTCCTGCCGGGCCTGCCGGAGTTTCTGGCGCGCTATCCCGACATAGAAATGGTGCTGAGCGAAGGGGATCGCTTGGTGGATTTGGTACGCGAAGGCATCGACTGCGTGATCCGCGCCGGGGAGCTAAAAGACAGCGATATGGTGGCGCGATCGCTGGGGCAGCTTGAAGAGATAACCTGCGCCAGCCCTGATTATTTGCAGCGCGTCGGCACGCCAAAAACGCTGGAAGATCTTCAGGGACATCAGATGATTGGCTATCGCTCGACCGCCACCGGCGGCTTATTGCCACTGGTGTTCAACGTCGAGGGGAAAGTGCATTCTGTGACCCTACCCACCACGCTTTCGGTGACCGGCGCAGAGAGCATGAAAGAAGCGGCCAGACGCGGGCTGGGGATTATTCAGGTGCCAAAATATGGTTTAACCGAGGATTTGCAAAGCGGCGCGTTGGTGCAGATTTTGCCGCAGTTCCCCCCTGGTTCGATGCAAGTTTCCCTGCTTTACCCGCGCAACCGCCAGCTGTCGCCAAGAGTGCGGGTGTTTATTGACTGGATGGTGAAGGAGTTTGCGGCCAGGAATCAGTAAGTGTTACAGCACCATGCTGACCAGCCTGAGCTGTTCAATGTCCTGCAACGGCGGCGCGCCAAAAGAGCGGCGATACTCACGGTTAAATTGCGAAGGGCTTTCATAACCGACCTGAAAAGCCGCCGTGGCGGCGTCGAGGTCCCCCGCCAACAGTAAACGTCGCGCTTCCAGCAGGCGAATTTGCTTTTGATATTGCAGCGGACTCATGGCCGTTAGCGCCTTGAAGCGATGATGCAGGTTGGAGACGCTCATGCCCACCAGCTTGGCTAACTCCTCCATGCGCAGCGGTTTGGTGAAGTTCTGTTTAATCCATATCACCGCGTCGCTCACCCCTTTGCCCTGATAATAGGAAAGCAGGTGGTGGTAAAACGCATCGCATTTTGGGTTAGTGATCAGCCGGTAGAAGATCTCCTTTTTCACCAGTCCGCCCAATGCCTGCAGCTCCTGCGGGTTGTCGAGCATGCTAATCAGCCGTAAAAAAGCGTCCTGTAACTGCTCGTCAGAATGCGCCACGTAGGCCGCCACGCTGCTGCCTTGCCCTGTGGGCGGCGCGACTTTCATGTCGATCAGCAGGTCGGCCATTTCCGGGATATTCAGGTCAATGCGTACGCCAAGGTAAGGCTCATCCTGCGTCGCCCGCGCCACTTGCCCGGCAATCAGCATATCGATGGCGGCCAGCACGTAGCTGCCCGCACCGTAATCCGTCACTTCCTGGCCGATCAGCACGCGCTTTCCACCCTGTAACACCATGCACACCGCGGGTTCCAGCATGCCCTTCTTCATGTCGGTCGGCTCGGCGTAGCGAATGAAAGACAGCCAGGGCAGCGCGGTTTGCAGCGTCACTTCACTGGCGTCGAGACCGGCATAGCAGGCCGTTACCCGCTGACGCAGCTTGTGCAGCGTCGGCGAATCCTCGAGATGTGAACGGCTTGTTGGCGGACTCTCTGGCTGTCGATTCATTATGCGTTGCTCGTTATTAGCGGTTGGTCATCAACAATGCTCTTTGGCTCAAGATACGCCTCTAGCCCATAGGTGCCAAATTCTCGGCCCATGCCCGACTGCTTGAAGCCGCCAAACGGCGCATCGGGCACGTCGTACATACCGTTGATGAACACCCGCCCGGCGACGATTTTCGACGCCACGTAGCGCGCTTGCTCAAGGTTCTGGCCACTCACGTAGCCGTGCAGGCCATACACCGTGTCATTAGCCATGGCGATGGCCTCTTCAACGTTATTGTAGGTCAGCACTGAGATAACCGGACCAAAGATCTCTTCGCGGGCGATGGTCATTTCAGGCGTCACGTTGACGAACACCGTCGGTTTGACGAAATAGCCGCTCTCCAGCCCTTCTGGGCGCCCTTCGCCCCCGCACAGCAGCACTGCGCCTTCTGCCACGCCCTGACGAATGTAGTTTTGCACGCGCTGATACTGCTTGGCGGTGACTAATGGGCCGATGAAAACATCGCTCTTGGCCGGGTCGCCGACGGTAAGCTGACCAATGGAGCGTTTAATCTGCGCTTTCACCTCTTCAAAACGGCTCTGCGGCACCAGCAGGCGAGTCCCGGCCAGACAGGCCTGCCCGTTATTGATGGTGCCAATGGTCAACGCCAAAGGAATCGCCTTTTCCAAATCGGCATCTTGCAGAATCACGTTGGCCGACTTACCGCCCAGCTCGAGCGTGACGCGTTTCATGGTGTCCACCGCGCCGCGCGCGATGGTTTTACCCACCAGCGTCGAACCGGTAAAGGAGATTTTGGCAATGTCCGGGTGGCGAGTGATTTCTGCGCCGACCACGTCGCCACGCCCGGTGACGATATTGAAGACGCCCGGCGGCAGTCCGGCGTCGTGCAGGCATTCGGTGATGATTTGCGTCTGCGCCGCGCTCAGCTCGCTCGGCTTGATCACCACCGTGCTTCCCGCCGCCAGAGCCGTCGCCATTTTGTTGGTGATAAAGCCATAGTTGGCGTTCCACGGCGTGATCAGGCCGACGACGCCCATGGGTTCCATTACCACTTTCGCCTGCCCGACATAACGAACAAAATCATACTCCTGCAACAACTTGATGGTTTGCAGGAAAGCGCCGGAGGAGCGCGCTACCGTGCCTTTTGCCATCCAACCTGCGCCGCCGTATTCGGCGATCATCACGGCTTCCAGCTCATCGGCCCGCGCCAGCACGGCGTCATGCAATTGTTGCAAATATTGGATACGCTGGGCTTTACTGGTCTGCGAGTAGCTGACATAAGCCGCTTTGGCGGCGGCAATCGCCCGCTGGGTATCAACTTCATCCGCCAGACGCACCTGCGTGACCATCTGCTCGGTCACCGGGTTTATCAGGTCCATCACTTCGCTGCCGTGCGGGGTGACAAACTGGCCGTTGATATAAATCTGGTTGATCTGCTTTATCGTTGGGGATGACATGAATGACTCCGCTGCGGCCAAGCCGCTCAGTGAATGAACAATCATGTTAGGTGGCGAAGAGAAATCAGCGATAGACCGATACTGTGGAAGGATTGCCTAATCCTGCTGTTCGGGAGTAAGTTGAATCATCAACGATTGGAGTATGAAGAGCGATGACCACATCTAGCGTATTTCTGCATATTGGCCCTGAACAGACTGACATCACGGTTCGCACCGCCGGGCGCGAAGACCTACATTTGCCGCTAACGCTGGGTTCCGAGCTGACATCGCTGGCCTATTTTCGCCATACGCCGCCGACGCCCGCCGAGCTGGAAAATGCCATTATGGTGGTGGAAGACGAGCTGATGCGCGTACGCCACGACATCCCGTCAGGGGCGCGAGTGAGCAGCAGTGATAACGACATTCGTGCGATCGCGCGGCTGGCCGGGGTGGCGGAAAATGAACAGATGCCGCTGTCGGTGGAGGCCGTGGAGCGCACTTTTGATCGTCTGGCCTTAGTGATTAATGGCCGACCGGCCAGCTTTGAAGGCATCCCCGAGGGCAATGACTTCGCCGCCACGCTGCTGATCCTGCGCGAATTCATGCACCATTTGCAGTTCGAAGAGATTGTGGTGCAAGGCGCGAAGTTCGAGCTGTAAGTCTACAACCTGAATTTACGACAAGTCGTGCAGCTCTTTTTTCAACGCTTTGGTGAGGCTGATGTCGCTGAATTCCACTGCCAGTCCGGCACGCTGCGGCGTACAACACATCAGGCCAACGTGAATGCTTTTCGCGCCGGGGAATGGGCATAAACGCAGCAGCGGCCAGACCCGGCCATCCGTGGAGTATTGCACCCGCAGGCAGCCTTCGGTCAGGGTGACGCGCATCCAAAAATCTCGCGGATCGCCAGAAAAAATCCCCGTCGCCCAATCAGAATTCTCATTGGTCAGCACGCTCCCAATCATCGGTTGGCCGTCGTTGAACTCGATGCCCGCCTTCAGCCAGTGGCTCTCGTCGGCAGTCACCATGATGCCCGCCTGATCGTACAGCGTGGTGAAATCACTGCGCACCCGCACCTGTAGGGTGAAGTCTTCTGCCACGTCCCAGCCATAAACATGCCCGCTAAAACGGTTGAAGCCGTACCAGGTATTGCTCCAAAAATCGGTGGTGTCATCAGTCACGGCGCGCAGCACGCCATCTTGCTCCGACCACTGTTGCGGCGGGTTAATCCAGCGAGGAGTAGAATTCATGGGCTGTTCCTGGGCTAAAGAGTGAAAAGGTAAGGATAGAGGGGATGGCCGAAAAAACAAAAAAGCCCCTTTCGGGGCTTCTTTGTTTATGGACCCAAGTGCTGAAGGACCATAGTTTCTGAGTCATATTGCCGCTGAGGGCAAAGGATCAGAACGGGATATCGTCATCGAAATCCATTGGTGGTTCGTTGTTCTGGGCTGGCGCGTTGTTTTGCGCAGCTGGGCGAGCTTGCTGACCGCCGCTGAACTGGTTGCCGCCTTGTGGCTGCTGAGGCTGGCCCCAACCGCTCTGGCCGCCAGAAGCCTGACCGCCGCCTGCAGGTGCGCCGCCGCCGGCACGACCGCCAAGCATCTGCATGGTGCCGCCCACGTTAACAACCACTTCGGTGGTGTATTTTTCAACGCCAGCCTGATCGGTCCATTTACGGGTTTGCAGTGCACCCTCGATGTAAACCTGAGAGCCTTTTTTCAGGTATTCGCCTGCCACTTCAGCCAGCTTGCCGAACAACACCACGCGGTGCCATTCAGTTTTTTCTTTCTGCTCGCCGGTCGCTTTGTCGCGCCAGCTTTCAGATGTCGCCAGAGTGATATTGGCTACGGCGCCGCCGTTAGGCATGTAGCGGACTTCTGGGTCTTGACCCAAGTTACCGACGAGAATGACTTTGTTTACGCCTCTGCTGGCCATGTGGATTCTCCTGATGATGTATGTCGTGGTTGAAACCACAGTTTGAAGGTGAGGAATTCACTTTGTGCCATTATAACCATAAAACGTAGCGTCCGTACCAAGGATGTCATTCCTTGGAAGATTCATTCCAGTTTGTTTATGAAACCCTCGATCGTTACATGGGATACTGGATATACATTCAGGTTTTCTTGTGCGAGGAGATTTATTTTGTGTCATAATTGCCCGTTATGTTCTTTCTCTGTGCCCGATTCGTTGACCGCCGCGATACAGATTGAGCGACGGCCATCGGCACGGTGAGCTATCACGTTAATCCGGGAATGATGAATGGATAAGATCGAAGTTCGGGGCGCACGCACCCATAATCTCAAGAATATCAACCTGATTATCCCGCGCGACAAACTGATTGTTGTCACCGGCTTATCGGGTTCAGGCAAATCTTCACTGGCGTTTGATACTCTCTATGCGGAAGGCCAGCGTCGTTACGTTGAGTCGCTGTCAGCCTATGCTCGCCAATTTTTATCCTTAATGGAAAAACCGGACGTTGACCATATCGAAGGTCTTTCTCCGGCGATTTCGATTGAGCAGAAATCCACGTCGCACAACCCGCGTTCGACGGTCGGTACCATCACTGAAATCCACGACTACCTGCGCCTGCTGTTTGCCCGCGTGGGTGAGCCGCGCTGCCCGGACCACAATGTGCCGCTGTCAGCGCAGACCGTCAGCCAGATGGTCGACAACGTGCTGGCGCAGCCGGAAGGCCAGCGCCTGATGCTACTGGCGACCATCATCAAAGATCGTAAAGGCGAGCACACCAAGACGCTGGAAAATCTGGCGGCGCAGGGTTACATCCGCGCCCGTATTGATGGCGAAGTCTGTGATCTGTCCGATCCGCCGAAGCTGGAGTTGCAGAAAAAGCACACCATTGAAGTGGTGGTGGATCGCTTTAAAGTGCGCGAAGACATCGCCCAGCGTCTGGCGGAATCTTTCGAAACTGCGCTGGAGCTGTCCGGCGGTACCGCCGTGGTCGCCGACATGGATGACCCGAAAGCCGACGAGATGCTGTTCTCCGCTAACTTTGCTTGCCCGATTTGTGGCTACAGCATGAGCGAGCTGGAACCGCGCATGTTCTCGTTCAACAACCCGGCCGGTGCCTGCCAGACCTGTGACGGCTTAGGCGTACAGCAGTTCTTCGACCCTGAACGCGTGGTGCAAAACCCAGAGCTTTCGCTGGCGGGTGGCGCAATCCGTGGTTGGGATCGCCGCAACTTCTACTACTTCCAGATGCTGCGCTCCTTGGGCGAGCACTATAAATTCGACGTGGAAGCGCCTTATAGCGAGCTGAGCAGCGACGTAAAACACGCCATCCTGCACGGCTCCGGCAAGGACACTATCGAGTTTAAATACATTAACGATCGCGGTGACACCTCGATTCGTCGCCATCCGTTTGAAGGCGTGCTGCACAACATGGAGCGCCGTTATAAAGAGACGGAGTCCAGCGCGGTGCGCGAAGAGTTATCCAAATACATCAGCAACCGCCCATGTGCGTCCTGTAAAGGCACCCGCCTGCGCGAAGAAGCGCGCCACGTGTTTGTGCAGGAGACCACGCTGCCGCAGATTTCTGATTTCAGCATTGGTCATGCGATGGAATTCTTCCAAAACATGAAACTCAGCGGCCAGCGCGCCAAGATTGCTGAGAAAGTGTTGAAGGAGATTGGCGACCGCCTGAAATTCTTGGTCAACGTCGGGCTGAACTACCTCTCTCTCTCGCGCTCGGCAGAAACCCTGTCCGGCGGCGAGGCGCAGCGTATCCGCCTGGCTAGCCAGATTGGTGCTGGCCTGGTGGGCGTGATGTACGTGCTGGATGAGCCGTCAATCGGCCTGCATCAGCGCGATAACGAACGCCTGCTGGAAACCCTGATCCACCTGCGCGACCTCGGAAACACGGTGATTGTGGTCGAGCACGACGAAGACGCGATCCGCGCCGCAGATTATGTCATCGATATCGGTCCGGGCGCTGGCGTCCACGGCGGTGAAGTGGTGGCAGAAGGCTCGGTGGATCAAATCATGGCGGTGGAAGCCTCGCTGACCGGCCAGTTCCTCAGCGGCAAACGTGAAATCGCGCTGCCAGAGAAACGCGTCCCGGCCGACCCCACCAAAGTGCTGAAGCTGTCTGGTGCCAAAGGCAACAACCTGAAAGACGTCACCCTGACGCTGCCGGTGGGCCTGTTTACCTGTATCACCGGCGTGTCCGGCTCGGGTAAATCGACGCTGATTAACGACACCCTGTTCCCGCTGGCCCAGCGCGAGCTGAACGGCGCGACCATCGCCGAAGCGGCACCTTATCGTGAAATCGACGGTCTGGCGCACTTCGACAAAGTGATCGACATCGACCAAAGCCCAATCGGCCGAACTCCGCGCTCTAACCCGGCCACTTATACCGGCATTTTCACTCCGGTTCGCGAGCTGTTTGCCGGCGTGCCTGAGTCACGCGCGCGCGGCTACAATCCGGGGCGTTTCAGCTTTAACGTCAAGGGCGGGCGCTGCGAAGCCTGTCAGGGCGATGGCGTGATTAAGGTCGAAATGCACTTCTTGCCGGACATTTATGTGCCGTGCGACCAGTGCAAAGGCAAACGCTATAACCGCGAAACGCTGGAAATTAAGTACAAGGGCAAGAGCATTCACGAAGTGCTGGAAATGACTATCGAAGAAGCGCGTGATTTCTTCGACGCCGTTCCTGCGCTGGCGCGTAAGCTGCAAACCCTGATGGACGTCGGCCTGACTTACATCTGCCTCGGCCAGTCAGCGACCACGCTGTCCGGCGGTGAAGCCCAGCGTGTGAAACTGGCGCGTGAGCTGTCGAAACGCGGCACCGGCCAGACGCTGTATATTCTGGATGAGCCGACCACCGGTCTGCACTTTGCGGATATTCAGCAGTTGCTGGCGGTATTGCACCAGCTGCGTGACCAAGGCAACACCATCGTGGTTATCGAGCATAATCTGGACGTGATTAAAACGGCGGACTGGATTGTCGATTTAGGCCCGGAAGGCGGCAGCGGCGGCGGTGAGATTTTGGTCTCCGGCACGCCGGAAACCGTAGCGGAGTGCAAAGAGTCGCACACCGCGCGCTTCCTCAAGCCTATCCTTGAGCATCACAAGCAGAAAGCTAAGAAATCGGCCTAATGCTTCTCACCCCTTCTCCTGCTTTGGGAGAAGGGGTGATCCTCCTGCCTTCAAATCAAGTATGAATCTGCGGTAACTGCCCCAGCCTGTCACAGGCAAAATCCCAAAACGTCCTCACCTTGCGCGGCATCCTTTCCACCTTTTGCGCCACCAATTGCACCGGCATCGGCAGCGGCTCGTCGTTGGGCAACAATCTCATCATGGTCCCTGCGGCCAAATCATCCGCCACCTGATAACTCAGCAGGCGCGCAATCCCGTGCCCGGCGCGCACCGCCAGCAGCTGGGACTCCACTTCGTTAAACATCAAACGGGGCGAAAGCTTAACGCGCAGGCCATCCTCCCTCGGGCCAAAACGCCACTCCCGGCGCGGGGATTTTAAAGTGCTGAGGATGATTTGGTGCTCGGTTAACTCGGCGGGTTCACGCGGCTGGCCGTGCTTCGCCACATATTCGCGGCTCGCCACTAGCATGCGAGGCACCTCCCCCACCTTGCGTGCCACCTTGCCCGAATCCTCCAGATGCCCAATGCGAATCGCCAAATCCAGACCTTCGTCAATCAGGTCCACATTGCGGTCATTGAGCAGCATTTCGATTTGCATATCGGGATGCAGCGTGAGGAATTCCATCACCAGCGGGGCAATGTGTTTACGGCCAAACTGCACCGGCGCGGTGATGCGCAGCAGGCCGCTGAGCTGGGTTTCGGCGGTGTCGAGCAGGGCATCCTGGTAGTGCCCAATCAGCAACTGGGCCTTTTCTGCCAGCCGCGCCCCGGCCTCGGTCGGCGCGAGGCGTCGCGTGGTGCGTTCAACCAATCGCGCACCAAATCGCTGCTCAAGTGAGGCGATGGCGCGAGTGATGGCGGGAGCAGAGCGCCGCGTTTTACGCGCCGCCTCGGCCAGACTGCCGTGTTGCAGCACCGCCACGAAAATTTCCAGCTCGTCCAAACGGTCCATAGATTATTCCACTAACTGCAAGGGTATATTTCAATATTGGCGGATTCACTTTGTTTGTTGCAAGAGTAATCTGGAGTTAACCCGAACAAGGAGAATCACCATGCCCCACATTAAACTTTACGGAACCCCGCTGTCTGGTCACTGCCACCGCGTGGTGTTACTGGTCAACATGCTCAGCCTGCCGTTCGAATCCATCGATGCGCCGGCGGCGTTGCGCCAAACCGACGAATTCAAAAAGCTCAGCCCGATGGCGCAAGTTCCCGTGCTGGTCGATGGCGATGTGGTGCTGACGGACAGCAACGCCATTCTGGTCTATCTGGTGAAACGCTATGCGCCGAACAGCCACTGGCTGCCGGAAGACGCGGTCGAAGCCGCCCAGGTGCAACAGTGGCTGTCGAAAGCGGCTGGCGAGATCCGCTACGGCGTGGCGTCTGCCCGCATGGTGACGCAGTTCAAAGCGCCGGAGCACTACGACGCGGCGATTGCCGTTTCACGCAAGTTTTTGCCCCAGTTGGAAGAGCACCTGCGCCAGCATGAATTCCTGGCGACCGATAAAGCGACTATCGCGGATCTGGCCTGCTCCTGCTATGTCAAAACCGCGCCAGAGGGCGGCATTTCGCTCGTCAACTATCCGTCGATTCGTCGCTGGCTAGCCCGCATTGAAAAGCTGCCCGGCTACCAGCCACAGCCAGAGCTGGCGCTGCCTGCTGAAGTGATGTAACGGCCACATTAAGAAGAAAAGTCGGGGTGGAAAATGAGCGAATCCTTAGCCGTGAATGATGTTTTTCACCCTGATGAACGCCGGGCGCAGGCCTTGGCGCAGTTTGATATCACCAGCGCGCCAATCCGCGCCGCCATGCCAGAGCAGCACCGGACGTTTTTCGCCGGTTTGCCCTATCTGCTGGCTTCCACCATTGATGATGAAGGCTGGCCGCTGGCGACGCTCTTCACCGGCCCACCGGGCTTTGTCAGCTCGCCGGACGACACGCATCTGCGCATTAACGCCCCGCGTCGGCAGGATGACCCGGCGCTGAATGCCATGTTTTCTGGTAAAGAGATCGGTATTTTGGGCATCGACTTCTCCAACCGCCGCCGCAATCGGGCTAACGGGCGGATCGGCCGGATGGATAAAAACCGTATTGAGATCGCCGTCGATCAAAGCTTCGGCAACTGCCCGAAATACATTCAGATCCGCGAGATCTACCCCATGGACAGCGCAACGCCGCCTGCCGCCAGAGAGGATTTAGCCCAGTTAGATGATGAAGCGCGAGCGCTGATCCACCGCGCCGACACTCTGTTTGTGGCTTCTCACGCCTACAGCGAAAAAGCGCAGGGCGGCGCGGATATCTCCCATCGCGGCGGGCAGCCGGGCTTTGTGAAGATAGACGGCAATCGCCTGTGGATCCCCGACTTCGTTGGCAATAAGTTTATGAATACGCTGGGTAATCTTCTGGCGAAACCGCGCGCCGCCCTGCTGTTTCCCGACTTCGACAATGGCGATATTCTGCACTTGCAGGGCACCACGGAGATTGTCTGGCAGCCAGAAACGATTAAAGGCCCCGAAGGAGCCCAGCGTTATTGGTGTGTCGATGTCCAGCGGGCGTGGCGTTTCCGTCAGGCACTGCCTTGGCGCGGGCGTAACGTGGAGTATTCACCCGCCTCGCTCGGCACCGGGCAGTGGTAATGCGCTACGCGCCTAAACCGTGGCGCGCTGATTCAGGCAGAGAAGCTACCACCAGCTGATAGGAGCCGTCGATCAGGTAGTAAAACTGCGAGTCCGGCAAGTCGCCATCGATATAAATGGTGTTCCAGTGCGCCTTATTCAGCTTATCGCCGGGGATCACGCAGTCGTGCTTGGCCCGCAAGTCGTCGGCCAATTCGGCACTGGTTTTGAGCGAAATAGCCTGCCGCCCGTTGCATTCGCAGAACATGGCAAACATCACGTCCGCCACTTTAATTTGGTTAGCACCGCGCTGGGTATTCTGCGTGGCCTCCGCGCCCGGCTTCCCCAAACAATAATCGAGTAATTCCTCATTGGTCATTTTTCTCATTCCCCTTGCAAGGTAGCGACGATCCGGCGCTGTCCGCCGTCGATCCGGTGTTCGCCCAGCCAAATGCCTTGCCAGGTGCCCAACACCAGTTTGCCCTTCGAAACGGGCAGCATTAATGATGCACCCAATAGTGACGATTTAATGTGACCCGGCATGTCGTCTCGCCCTTCGTAATCGTGCTCATAGGGCGCGTTTTCCGGCACGCTGCGCATGAAATGCTGCTCCATGTCCACTCGCACGGTGGGATCGCAGTTTTCATTGAGGGTCAGCGAGGCTGAGGTGTGCTGGATAAACAGATGCAACAGGCCGATTTGCACTTCGTGCAGACGCTGAATATGACTGAGCACTTCGTCGGTCACTAAATGAAAACCTCGCGATTTCGCGCTAAGGGTGAAGGTCTGCTGATGCCACATAGTGTCTCCTATCAAAACGGTTGCTCGTTAAGGATAGCAGCCAATAAAAAGGGCCGACATTGCTGTCGGCCCTTAAAAACGCTTCCTGCAAAATAATTCGGATTGCAGGAGGGATGGCGAGAGTTACTGAACGGCGGCGAATGCCTCGGCAACCTGCTTCACGTTGTGGTGGTTCAGGCCCGCCATGCAAACGCGGCCGCTGGCAATCAGGTAGACGCCGAACTCTTCGCGCAGACGATCAACCTGCGCCACGCTGAAGCCGGTGTAGCTGAACATGCCGCGCTGTTGCAGCAGGTAATCAAAGTTGCGATTAGGCAGCGAGACTTTCAGACTGTTAACCAGCGTTTGGCGCATTTCCAGAATACGCGCGCGCATGTTTTCCACTTCGCTCAGCCATTGGGCCTTGAGCTGGCTGTCGTTCAGGACTTTGGCTACCACCTGCGCACCAAAGTTTGGCGGGCTGGAGTAGTTACGGCGCACGGTGGCTTTCAACTGGCCCAGGACGCGACCAGCTGATTCGGCATTTTCACACACCACGGACAGGCCGCCGACGCGCTCGCCGTACAGCGAGAAAATCTTGGAGAAGGAGTTGCTGACGAAGCAGGTCACGCCCGCCGCCGCCATTTCGCGAATGGCATAAACGTCCTCGTCGATACCCGCGCCGTAGCCCTGATAAGCGATGTCGAGGAAGGGGATCAGGTCGCGCTGTTTAGCAATTTCAATCACTTGGTCCCACTGCGCTGGCGTTAGATCAGAACCCGTTGGGTTGTGGCAGCACGGGTGCAGCAGAACGATGCTCTGCGCAGGCAGGGTTTTCAGCGTCTCGAGCATACCGGCGAAGTCGACGCCGAGGCTTTTTGGATCAAAGTACGGGTAAGTGTGAACCTTGAAACCCGCGCCGCTAAAGATAGCCACGTGGTTATCCCAGGTTGGGTCGCTCACCCAGACTTCTGAATTCGGGAAGTAGGTTTTCAGAAAATCTGCGCCGACTTTCAGCGCGCCCGAGCCGCCAACGGTCTGAATGGTCGCAATGCGCCCCTCTTTCAGCACCGGGTGTTCAGCACCAAATAACAGCGTCTGAATCGCGCTGCGGTAGGCCGGCAAGCCGTCCATCGGCAGGTAAACTGACGCCGCCTGAGGCTGGGCGTTCAGCCATTCTTCCGCCGCCGCGACGGAAGGCAGTTGAGGAATAATACCTTGCTCGTCGTAATACAAACCGATGCTCAGGTTAACCTTCTTCTCTCTTGGATCATTTTTGAAACTGTCCATCAACGACAGGATCGGATCACCCGCATAGGCATCGACATGTTGGAACACGGTATACATCTCCTCGGTGGTTTATTTTCAAATGATCGCGTCGCTCGGATCTCTTGCCCACGCCGCTCAGTCGCGTCGGCGGGGGGATCCGGGGTCAATCATTGGACTCGCTTGCTTCACAGACTAACAAAGTTCGTTAAAAAAAATGACTACTATATGGTGTCAATTTACGAACATTATTCGTGCGTCAAATCTGCGTGAAAGCTGCTGTTCGCGGAACTTTTCCATCACGAAATCCACAAAAACTCGGGTCTTTGCGGGCAGCATTTTATGCGTGGGAAAATAGAGCGAAAGCGTACCGTTTTCGGCATACCAATTCGGCAATACGCGAACCAGCCGACCACTCTCCAGATAGGGCAATAAATTGGGAAGGCTCGCCACCGCGATGCCCAATCCCATCACTGCCGCCTGGCAGCAAGCTTCTGGCTCGTTGAAGGTCATACGCTCGGGCAACGAAATGGCCGCCTGCCGGTCCTGGCTGTCGCGCAGGATAAAATTACGCACACGCCCGGTCTGTGGAGAGCGAATGCGGATCCCCTCGCCAAAGGCTAAATCTTCGGGTTCGACAAAAGGCGGCTTGCTGGCGAGATAGGCGGGCGACGCCGCCAAAACGGTGTGCGCTGGCGCAAGTTCGCGGGCCACAATCCCTTGCGGCAGCTCAAATCCGCCGCCGATAGCTGCGTCGAATCGCTCGCCAATCAGGTCGATTTTGCGATTATCAAATTCCCAATCGGGGCGAATAAGAGGATAGCGGCCCAAAAACTCGTCCAGCAAAGGCAGCAAATAGTGAATACCAAAGTGGGTGCCGACGCTCACCTTGAGCGGCCCTGACGGATGCTGCGCGCTGCTGTCCAGACTGTTCATCGCCATCTGAATCGACGCCAAACCACCGCGAACCTCGAGTAAAAAGCGCTCGCCCGCTTCGGTTAGCGTAAGTTTGCGCGTGCTGCGCTGGAAGAGCCGCACCCCAAGCTGGGCTTCCAGCGTAGTGACGTTTTTGCCTACCGCCGCCGAGGTCAATGCCAGACGCCGCCCGGCAGCCGAAAAACTGCCCGTATCGGCACTCTCTACAAAGCATTCCAGATGATTAATCATACTCTTAGGCCCATTTCAAACTTTTGGTTTGAAATGATTATAGCGATTACTGGCTATTCCTATCCTAATTTCGGGTCAATACTTGTCTCCATCAACACCTCTTCCTAATGATTTGGAGACATACCATGACTACCACAACACCTTCTTCTTCACTGGCTGGCAAAGTCGCTTTCGTCCAAGGCGGCGCGCGGGGTATCGGCGCGGCTATCGTTCGTCGCTTAGCTCAGGAAGGCGCAAGCGTGGCCTTTACCTACGTTTCTTCGGCGGAGAAAGCCAACGCGCTGGCGGCAGAGATTGAAAAAATCGGCGTTAAAGCCTTAGCCATTCAGGCCGACAGCGCAAATGAGCAGGCCGTTCGTCTGGCCATCACGCAGGCCGCCAAGCATTTCGGCCATGTCGATATTCTGGTCAACAACGCCGGGGTTTTGGCCGTCGCGCCGCTCGACGAATTCAGCATGGAAGACTTCGATCGCACGCTTGCCATCAATGTACGCAGCGTGTTTGTTGCCAGTCAGGAAGCGGCGCGCCACATGCCGGAAGGTGGGCGCATTATCAATATCGGCAGCACCAACGCTGATCGCATGCCCTTCGCCGGTGGCGCGGTGTACGCCATGAGTAAATCAGCCATAGTTGGCCTTACCAAAGGATTGGCGCGAGATTTAGGGCCACGGGGGATCACGGTGAATAACGTTCAGCCCGGCCCGGTTGATACCGATATGAATCCGGCACAAGGCGCGATGGCAGAAGAGTTAACGAAGCTGATTGCGGTAAACCGTTATGGCAAAGACAGCGAAATTGCTGCCTTTGTGGCTTTCCTCTCTGGCCCCGAGGCGGGTTATATCAGCGGAGCCAGCCTGACTATCGACGGTGGTTTTGGCGCCTAATAGCACTCAGGCGTCATTACCGACATAAACGCGGGCAGTGCGGGCGGTCAACTGAGTGACCAGCTCGTACTGGCTGATGCCGGTCGCGGCGGCGATCCGTTCGACCGGCAGCCCTTCTCCCCAGAAAATCACTTCATCCCCCACCCGGTCGGTGGCATCCGGGCCGAGATCGACGGAAATCATATCCATCGAAACGCGTCCGACGATTGGCACAATGCGGCCATTGACCAGCACCGGCGTGCCGCTCGGCGCGCTTCTTGGATAACCGTCGCCATAGCCCATCGCCACCACGCCAAGGCGCGTATCTCGCGTGCTGCGCCAAACGCCGCCATAGCCCACAGGTTCACCCGCCGCGTGATCGCGCACGGCGATCAGGCTGGAGGTCAGGGTCATCGCGGGTTTTAAGCCAAAATGGGCGGCATCGGCGAAGCTCATCGGCGAAACGCCGTAGAGGATCAGGCCAGCGCGCACTAAGTCGTGATGGGCTTCGGGCCAGTGGAGAATTCCGCTCGAGGCGGCGAGAGATTTCAGCCCCGGCTTGTCCTGAGTGAACTGCTGGAAGCAGCGAATCTGGTCAGGCGTGGCTTCAACATCGGGTTCGTCTGCACGGGCGAAGTGGCTCATAATACTAACCGGCTGGCGAACATTCGGACAGGCGCTGAGGCGCTGATAAAACGCCTCGGCTTCGGCGGGGTGAACCCCCAAACGATGCATACCGGTGTCGAGTTTCATCCACACCGTGAGCGGCTTGTCGAGCGTAGCCTGCTCCAGAGCCTGTAACTGTTCACGGCTGTGAACCGCGGTTTCCAACCCCCGCGCCGCCACCAAAGGCAGCTCTTCGGCGCTAAAAAACCCTTCTAGCAGCAAAATAGGCTTAATAATACCGCCAGCCCGCAGAGTTAATGCTTCGCTCAGGCGAGCCACGCCGTAGCAATCTGCATCCTGCAAAGCCTGCGCGGCTTCCAGCAAACCGTGTCCGTAGGCGTTAGCCTTCACCACCGCCACCACACGACTTTGCGGCGCCATATGCCGCACCCGTTGCAGATTATGTCGCAGAGCGCGGCAATCAATGACAGCCGTAGCCGCTTTCATCTTGATTCCTTTATAAATTCTTAATTTAAAAATGACACCCCTAGCTTCATAGGGAATTAACACGAAAGCTAAGGGGCGTTATTGGCGCAGTCAGTTTGCGTTCGGCCAGCGCGGAAAAACCGGAGTGTACACGTAGTACACGAGGATTTTGAGCACTGCCCGGACGCAAAATGGCAAGCAAAATAGCCCCGCACACTAGTCCTCGTCGTATTGAGGACCACCATAGTTATCAAACCGCGAAAACTGCCCATTAAAGGTCAATCGAACCGTACCGATTGGGCCGTTACGCTGCTTACCGAGGATGATCTGGGCGATGCCTTTCTCTTCACTATTATCGTGATAAACCTCGTCACGATAGATGAACATGATCAAGTCGGCATCCTGCTCGATGGAGCCGGATTCACGCAAGTCGGAGTTAACCGGGCGTTTATCCGCGCGCTGCTCCAGACTGCGGTTCAGCTGCGACAGCGCCACTACTGGCACTTGCAGCTCTTTAGCTAAGGCTTTGAGCGACCGGGAGATTTCGGCGATTTCCAAGGTACGGTTGTCGGACAGCGAAGGAACGCGCATCAGCTGTAAGTAGTCGATCATGATCAGGCTCAGGCCGCCGTGTTCGCGGAAAATACGCCGCGCGCGGGAGCGCACTTCGGTTGGCGTCAGGCCAGAGGAGTCATCTATGTACATATTGCGTTTTTCCAGCAGGATACCCATGGTGCTGGAGATGCGTGCCCAATCCTCGTCGTCAAGCTGGCCGGTACGGATTTTGGTTTGGTCGACGCGAGAAAGCGACGCCAGCATACGCATCATAATCTGGTCGCCGGGCATCTCCAGACTGAAGATAAGCACCGGTTTTTCCTGCATCATTGCGGCGTTTTCGGCGAGGTTCATCGCAAAGGTGGTTTTACCCATCGAAGGACGCGCCGCCACGATAATCAAATCTGATTTCTGCAAACCGGCAGTTTTCTTATCCAAATCGGCATAGCCGGTGGACACCCCAGTGACGCCGTCGTGCGGGCGCTGGAAGAGTTCTTCGATGCGCGACACCGTGCTTTCCAAAATGCGGTCAATGCTTTTCGGGCCTTCGTCTTTGTTGGCGCGGCTTTCGGCAATTTGGAATACGCGAGATTCCGCCAGATCCAGCAGGTCTTCACTACTGCGGCCCTGCGGGTCATAACCGGCGTCGGCAATTTCATTGGCGACCGAAATCATTTCGCGAACAACTGCACGTTCGCGCACAATATCGGCATAAGCGCCGATGTTGGCCGCACTTGGGGTGTTTTTCGACAGCTCGGCTAAATAGGCAAAGCCGCCCACTGAGTCTAAATCGCCTTTTTGCTCCAGCGATTCAGACAGGGTTATTAAGTCGATAGGCTTGCTCATTTCCAGCAAGCGCTGCATTTCGGTAAAAATCAGGCGATGCGGGCGGCTGAAGAAGTCATTGCTGACCACGCGTTCCGCCACGTTGTCCCAGCGCTCGTTATCCAGCATTAGCCCGCCCAGAACGGATTGTTCAGCTTCCAGCGAGTGCGGAGGAAGCTTCAATCCTTCCATCTGACGATCGCGGTTTTCGTTCTGTTGATTGGTCGGTTTTTTTGCTGCCATGTGTGGGAAATTCCTGCGGTAAGCGCCTGTTTTGTGAGCATCGACTTCCCAGTAATTTAGGAAGTTTTTTCGCTGCTTAGTATAGGTTGTGCTGTCTCATTTCAAAAGGGTATTAACCCGCTGTGCCTAAAATCTGGATTGTCGCAAACATTTAGCCTAGGGTTGAAAACAGACCCTAACACGAGATTAAAACATGGCTAAGCGCATTCAATTTGCCGCAACAGGCGGCCCCGATGTTCTGCAATATGTCGATTTCCAACCACAAGACCCGGCCGCGGGCGAAGTACAGGTCGAGAATAAAGCGATAGGCATCAACTACATTGATACCTATATTCGCGGTGGCTTGTACCCTGCCCCCTTGCCTTCCGGGCTGGGCACGGAAGCCGCTGGCGTGGTGAGCAAAGTTGGCAGCAATGTGACGGGCATTAAGGTCGGTGACCGTGTGGTGTACGCGCAGGCTCCTTTGGGTGCCTACAGCGAAGTGCATAACGTTTCGCAAGAAAAAATCGCCCTGCTGCCCGATGCTATTAGTTTTGAAGTGGCCGCCGCGTCGTTCCTCAAAGGTTTGACCGTCCACTATTTGCTGCGCCAAACCCATAAAATTCAGGCCGGTGAAACCTTCCTGTTCCACGCTGCCGCCGGTGGTGTGGGCCTGATCGCCTGCCAGTGGGCGAAAGCGCTGGGTGCGAACCTGATTGGTACCGTCGGCTCAGAAGAGAAAGCCCAACGGGCGAAAGAAGCCGGGGCATGGGCGACGATTAACTACCAGACGGAAGACATTGTTGCCCGTGTTAAAGCGCTGACCAATAACGAAAAAGTCGGCGTGGTTTATGACTCGGTGGGTAAAGATACCTTTGAGCGCTCCCTCGATAGCCTGAAACCGCGCGGCCTGCTGGTCAGCTTCGGTAATGCTTCCGGCCCGGTGTCAGGGGTCAATTTAGGGATTCTGTCGCAGAAAGGCTCGCTGTTCGTCACTCGTCCGAGCCTCGGCAGTTACATCACCAACCGCGAAGAGCTGAAAACCGCCAGCGACGAGCTGTTCTCGCTGATTGCCAGCGGCGCTATCAAAGTGGATGTCAGCGAGGCGCAAAAATTCCCGCTGTCCGAAGCGAAGCGTGCCCATGAAACGCTGGAAAGCCGCGCGACGCAAGGCTCTAGCCTGCTGATCCCCGGCAAATGATCTGCTATTACTGAAATGCAAAAGGGCTTCCGTGTGGAAGCCCTTTTACTGTCTTGCTCAGACGACTGCTGATAAAGACGGGTACTGCTTGTAGGGGTACTGCAAGGTAAATCCGCGGACGATGAGGCTTAAGCCTCTATTTTATATCTCACGGATTTGATGAATTTCGTTCGAGCTGACATTCGCAGCGCGAGAAATGCATCCTAGCAGCCCTTAATGTTAAAAAGTATGGTTAATAAAAAATCTGCGGACTTAAAAGTGTAAGCTGTGATCGATGCCACATAAGTAAAAGTTATCTCGACAAATGTTGCAGTCAATCCGAGCAGGTTAAAGCTCAGATAGCTGATAATTCGAATAATTCATCATCTTCTACAGGTTATGGCAGGCGGCGCGAACGGTAGCGCGGCGTGTCGGGCTTCTTAAAGGCGCGATAGACCCACACCACGGCAACGGCCAGCAGCAGCCACGGCAACATTTTTATAACAATAGCCACAAAGCCTCCCAGCATCATCACCGCAAAGGCCACCACCAGCGCAGCAATCATGCCCAGCAGCGAAATACCGGTCAGCATCAACATAAAGAAAAAGCCAAGCACAAAGAGAATTTCCAACATCGCATGCTCCTTAATAAACAGCGAAAACACGGAACAGCCTGACGAATGTCATCTGACTCTCCTAGCTAATACAAGAAACATGCCAGAACGGCGGATAATTTATTGATTTGATTTTTAAGAAGAATTTACGCCATCAGTTATTAGAGCTGATGGCGTGATAGTAAGAAAGGCTAATTTTTAGCGGATTTAACTAACAGATTTAAGCTTGGCTGAGCGCCGCGTGCGGCTGAGTGACCAGCTGCAGCGCCTGCTCGACCACTTCAATACCTGAACCCGGCTTATGGGCGTTTTCGCTCAGGTGACGACGCCATTGGCGCGCGCCGGGCACGCTCTGGAAAATTCCCAGAATGTGCCGCGTCATGTGCCCCAGATAAGTGCCCTTCGCCAACTCCGCCTCAATGTACGGATACATGCTACGAATAACCTCCGGCGCCGTGCGCAGCGGGGCATCTGAGCCAAACAGCTCGCGGTCCACGTTCAGCAACATGCCAGGGTTTTGATAGGCTTCGCGCCCCACCATCACGCCATCCATATGTTGCAAATGCGCCTTGGCTTCTTCCAGCGTTTTGATGCCGCCGTTAATCGCCATCGTCAGGTGCGGGAAGTCTTTTTTCAGCTGATATACGCGCGGGTAATCCAGCGGTGGGATCTCACGGTTCTCTTTCGGGCTGAGGCCAGACAACCAGGCTTTGCGGGCATGGATGATAAAGGTGTCGCAGCCGCCCTTCTCAGAGACTTGCTGAACGAAGTCGCAAAGGAACTCGTAGCTGTCTTGTTCGTCGATGCCAATACGCGTTTTTACCGTCACGGGAATGGACACCACGTCGCGCATGGCCTTGATGCAGTCTGCCACCAGCGAGGCTTGCGCCATCAGGCAGGCACCGAACATGCCGTTTTGCACGCGGTCAGACGGGCAGCCGACGTTCAGGTTGATTTCATCATAGCCGCGCTGTTCCGCAAGCTTGGCGCAGGTCGCCAAATCAGCAGGATTGCTGCCACCCAGTTGCAGCGCCACAGGGTGCTCCGCGTCACCAAATCCAAGGTAGTCGCCTTTACCGTGAATGATCGCGCCGGTGGTAACCATTTCGGTGTACAGCAGCGTTTGGCCGGTCATTAAACGATGGAAATGGCGGCAATGACGATCGGTCCAGTCGAGCATCGGCGCGACGGAAAAACGTTGGGCCGAATAGGGTTTGGTGCTGGCTTGAGATGTGGCGTTTTGAGTTTCTGACATCGACCTGAGATTCGCTGAAGGTGTTCGGGCGCTCCCTCGAGCATCATTGGCCGAAGGAATGGAATCGCAGATTATATCACAGAACGGCGATTCGGCATCTCACGGGGTGCTCTGCCGCTAAAGGCAAAACCCCCGTGAGCCATTTCAATAATCACTCTTACAGCAACGCGGTTTAGACGATCGCCTTGGTTGAAGCCCGCTCGGCCTTGCTCTGCCCCAGCTGTTGCTCCAACACTTCCAGTGAAACACCTTTGGTTTCAGGCACCTTGAGTTGCACGAAGGCCCATCCCGCAAGGCAAATCGCGCCATACATGAAGAAACTCCCCGCCGCGCCCAGCGCCACGTTAAGCAGCGGGAAGGTGTAAGTTAGGACAAAACAGGCGACCCACAGCGCCAGCGTACAGGTCGCCATTGCCGTGCCTCGCACCCGATTGGGGAAGATTTCTGACAGCAAAACCCACGTCACCGGAGCCAGCGTTACCGCGTAAATCGCAATGGCGACCAGCACCAGGAGCAGAACCGGCAGCCCCATAATGCCAAAGGAATAGGCCATACCAATCAGCACGTAGATGATGGTCAGGCCCGCCGCGCCGTACTGCATCAGGCGGCGACGCCCAATGCGGTCCACCAGCGGCAGCGCCAGAAGTGTAAAGATCAGGTTGATCAGGCCGGTGGCCACAATGGATTTCAGCGTGTCGTTGATGTCGAAGCCCGCCGAGGCGAAAATCTCCTGCGCGTAGTTGAAGATGACGTTAATCCCGCACCACTGCTGAAATACCGCCAGCACCACGCCCATCACCACGATAGGTCTAACTTTCGGCTGCCATAGGGCGGAGAGCGGCACTTGCTGGTTTTCCGACCCCAGCGAGTGGCGAATGTCAGACAGCGTCTGCTGCGCGTACTCCACCGAGCCAATGCGGCGCAGCACTTTTTCAGCCTGCGGATAGCGGTTTGCTTTCGCCAGCCAGCGCGGTGATTCCGGCACCACGAACATCAGTAGCAGGAACAACACTGCCGGAATGCCTTCCGCGCCGAACATGTAGCGCCAGCCAACCTGCGCATTCCAGGTTTGCAGGATTTCAGCCTGTGTCGCCGCCGAAGCCACGGGTTCAGCAATCATCAGGTTGACCAGCTGCGCGGCAAGCACACCGATAACAATGGTCAACTGATTGACGGCCACAAAGCGCCCGCGCTTCTCGGCTGGGCTGATCTCGGCGATATAAACCGGCGCGAGGGCCGAAGCCAGACCAATACCGACCCCGCCGACAATGCGCCAAAACACAAACCAGTCGAAGTCGTTAGCCAGTGCAGTTCCCACGGCCGAGAGCGTAAAGGCAATCGCCGCGATAATCAGCGGCAGGCGGCGGCCAAAACGGTCTGACAGCCAGCCCGATACCATGGCCCCAAGGATACAGCCCACCAGCGCCGAGCTCATGGCCCAGCCGGAGGTGGCGGGGTCGGTAATATGGAAATAGGCCTCGTAGAACGGCTTCGCGCCACCAATCACCACCCAGTCGTAACCAAACAGCAGCCCGCCACAGGCGGCAACCAGACAGATCATCCAGACATAGGGCATGTTCAGTGTTGTAGGATTTTTCATCATTGCTGCTCCTCGCCCGTCGTCGTAGGAGTTAGGGTGCTTTCCGAAGTAAGCGTCATGGTTTGAGTAAGCGTTTCATGGGGTTCCAGCACCTTGAGGCCCCCTAAATCAGCCATGTTGTGGCCATTGGCGGCGTGACTCATCGGCTCGAAACAGAAGAAATCAAAGTCATAGCCGCGATCGAACTTAGGGTCTGAGACGAAAACGAAATAGACCGGACAGGCTGGCTCCGTAGACAGACTTAGCTGCTGTTGATGACTCGGCCAGATAATGTTCGCCTGCCCATCCCACCCCGAAAACCCGTTGTTCACCCAGCGGCGCGGCAAGGTTTTTGCCGTCGAGAACTGCACATCCTCGGGTAAGTCGGCCTGATGTTCACCCGCCAGCCACTGAGCCTCTTCCAGCCAATATCCTGCAGCATTGGCCTGAAGCAGGGTGTCCTCATCAAGAGGGAAATAGGGGTGCCAGCCAAGGCCAAAGGGCATCGCCACTTTGCCCAGATTCGTGACACTGAGCGTCACCTCAAGCTGATTATCCACCAGCTCAAATCGCTGCAAAGCGCGATACTGATAAGCTCCGTGATGATGGCTAAACTCCAACAGCAGGTGCCAATCATCATGTTCGGCGCAGCGCCACTCCTGTAACCAACCATCACCGTGCAAATAGTGGGCATCCCAGTCGGTGTTGGGTTTTAACGGATAGCGCGTGCCGTTAAAGTCAAACTGGTTGCCGTTAACCCGATTACCAAAAGGCACCAGCGGAAAACAGCCGGATTGCAGCGGCGGCGTATCGGGGGAGACTTTTGCTGGTCGCAACAATGGCAGGTCGGCTCCGTTGCGATGTGCCACCAGCTGGATGATGCTGCCGCCATGAGTAGACACCTTAAGGGAAAGCTGTGGATTGGTTAGCGTAAACAGAGACATAGCGCGCTCCTCGAAGGGTTAATCGGCGAAGTTGATGACAACTTTGCCGCATTTGCCACTGGCCATTAGCGCATAGGCCTCGCCCGCCTGTTCCAGCGTGAAACGGTGGGTAATGGCGCTTTGCGGCCGCATCTTCCAGTCGTGTAAATCGCCACAGCATTTCTCCATGTTGTAGAGGCTGGTGACCCACGAGCCGATGATCTGCCGCTGGTGGTGCATTAGGTCGGCGCTGACTTCAAATTCGACTTTGCCGGTTTCGCCGATATAGACCACACGCCCCCAGTCGGCGGTCGCTTGCAAGGCCAGCAAGCGGCCTTGGGCATTGCCGGAGCAGTCCAGCGCGACATCAGCCCCGCCCCTCGTCAGCTCGACAATAGAAGGGATCAGGCTGTCCCCGCTGGCTAAAAAGCCGTGATCCATCAAGCCGAGCTTTTTGGCGGTCGCCAGACGCTCAGGCTGAACATCAACGCCAATAACGCGCTTGGCACCTCGCCCCTTCGCCAGCATCATCGCCATCATGCCCACCGGGCCAAGCCCGACAACGAGCACGTTGTCGCTGCCTGAGACATTGCCGCGCAGGATGCCTTCATAGGCCGTCCCCACGCCGCAGGAGATAAACGCGCCGTCTTCATAGCTCAGAGACTCCGGCAGATGAATCAGATCCTTTTCTTCCGCCAGCAAATATTCAGCATGCCCGCCATCGCGCTGCCAGCCGTAGGCCGCTTTACCCACGCCGGTGCAGGAGATAGGAAACCCTTTGCGGCAGTTGGGGCAGAATCCGCAGCCGGAAATGTGGTACACCAGCACGCGGTCAGCTTCTTTGAAGTGGCGACACCCGGCCCCCAGGCTGACAATTTGGCCACAGGGTTCGTGGCCATTAATAAAGCCCTGATAAAGAGGTTTATCCGGCGCCGCGGCGGTCGCCCGATGTTGGTGGTAAATATAATGAACGTCGCTACCGCAAATTCCCGACGATTTCATTTTAATTAATACCTGCCCGATACCCGGCTGTGGAATAGCAACCTCTCTTAATTCGGCAGTGGAATTTCCCGGTAAATAAGCCGCCAACATGGTTTTCATATTATTCCTCTCCATAAATTTGAACATTGTTCATTTTCTTTTTGCCATCACGCCTCGCGAATATTTTTGCAAGGCGCAAGGGTGCAGATTATTTTTTCGAGCGAACTCGACTATTTCGCTGAGTCAGGAGAATATTTGCTAGCACGGCGACGACGATAATTACGCCGCGCACCACTTGCTGGAAGAAGGAGTTAATCCCCAGCAGCACCAGTCCATTGCCAATTAGCGTGATAACCAGAACCCCAAGCAGGGTGCCGAGCAGCGAGCCTCGGCCGCCGGACAGCGCCGTGCCGCCCACCACCACCGCCGCGATAACATCAAACTCCAGGCCGTTTGCCGCCCCGGCGTTACCTGAACCCAGACGCGCCGCGAGAAGAATCCCGGTGACGGCGGCCAGCAGGCCGGAGAGCGTGAAGATCAGCACCCGCACGCGTTTGACATTAATGCCGCAAAGCTGCGCCGCCGAGGCGTTGCCGCCCACGGCATATACTGAGCGACCGAAGGCCGTTTTGCGGCTGACAAACAGGAATACGGCAAATAAAATCAGCATGATAAGGGCGGAAACCGGAATGCCCGCCACCTGTCCGCCCAGCCAGTCGAGCACGTCGTTTTCGTCAATCGGCACGGGCAGGGCGTCGGTCATAAACAGGCCAAGCCCGCGCAGCGCACTCCATAGGCCGAGCGTGGCCACAAAGCTCGGCACGTTAAACCAACCGCGCAAGAAGCCCGCCAGAGTGCCAAAGGCCGCGCCAAGGATCAGCACCAGCACCAGCGACGCCGCCAGCGGCACCTGCGCCTGCATCAGATAAGCCAGACAGACTGAGACAAAAGCCACCGTCGGCCCGACGCTGACATCGATTTCACCGGCGATGATCACCAGCGTCATGGCCCACGCCGCGATGCCGATAGTCGCTGCATCGCGCAGCACGTTCATTTGGTTACTAAGGGAAATAAAGCCGGGCGCGTAAAATGAAAACACTAGATAGAGCAGCGCGATAACCACTAATAGGCCAATGGCATTAATATTCGCCGAAATAAAGGCGCGGCGGGACTCACCCTTTTCCTGTTGATAAGATAATGTCGTCATGGTCATTTCATCACTCCACACTATTCCCCAGCGTCGAAATAACAAGCTGGGAAATAAAATCATCATTTACCGGCAACCTAGAGGCTCTTACATTGCAGTATGTTGTTGAGCCACTCAGCGCTGCCCTGATTGATATTTTTCACCGCAGGTTTTATTCACTGCGGCTATTTAATGTGACGCTAATATTTCCGCCATTAATTCTTCTGTACTCACTGGCGACCTCAGGGTTCGGGTTAGCGTGCCCTGTTGCAGCAGTAAAATTCGGTCGCACACCAGCGGCAATTCCTCCACCTCGCTGGAGACAAAGATGATGCTTTTCCCTTCGGCGGCCAGTTGGCGAACGATTTGATAAATCTGGTTTTTCGCCTCAACGTCCACTCCGCGCGTCGGTTCGTCGAGCAGCAGTACGCGGCTTTCGGCGTAGACCCAGCGGCCAATCACCACCTTCTGCTGATTGCCGCCGGAAAGCGTGCCAATTGGCGTCGTGGTGCTGGGGGCCTTCACCCGCATCCTGGCGATAATGTCCTGGGTGTATTGGCGAATGTCGGCCCACTGCAACACCCCGAACCGGCTGACGCGGTGGCGGTTGGTCATCACGGTATTTTCATCCACCCCGAGCAGCGGCATGATGCCAGCGTCTTTGCGGTTCTCCGGCGTATAGCCCAATCCGTGGGCCAGCATGCGGGCATAGGTTGGTTTGTGTATCCGCGCCCCGTCGATTTCCACCTCGCCGTCGCTGTAACTCTCCAGACCCGCCAAGGCTTTGAGCAGCTCTGTTCTGCCCGATCCCAGCAGCCCGGCAATGCCCAACACCTCGCCTTGCAGCAGGTCGAAATTAATGTCGTGAAGCTTGGGTGGCAGATTCAGACCGCGAACAGAAAGCACCGGTTTGCCCCCTTGTGGCTGGGTGACTTGGTTATCGCGATGCCCGCTGTGCCCCAGCATCAGGGCGACAATCTCTTCGGTGGTGGCATCGGCCAAACGCACATTTCCCGCCACTTTGCCGTCACGCATGATGGTGGCGCTGGAGGCCAGACGGCGGATTTCATTCATTCGGTGGCTGACGTAAATAACCGCGATGCCGACTTCCGCCATTGCCTGAACGGCGGCAATCACCAGTTCGACTTCGTTGGAAGCCAGAGAACTGGTGGGTTCGTCGAGGATAACCACCTGCGGATGGCCCTTCATGACGCGGGCGATCTCTACCAGCTGCTTCTGCGCCGGGCTGAGGTTTTCAACGCGCTGGAGCGGATCGATATCCACACCGAGGTGCCCAAGGCAGTGCCGCGCCTGTTCCAACATTTTCCGCGTGTCGAGCATGCCGCCGCTGCGCGGCCATTCGCCGAGATAGAGGTTTTCCGCCACGCTGAGGCCATCCACCAGACTCAGCTCCTGATACACCGCGCGAACGCCTAACTCCGCCGCGCGGCGAGTGAGCTGGGCGTCACTGCCTGAGAGGGTTTGCCCCCCTAAGGTGACGGTTCCCCGATCCGGCTTTTCACTGCCTGTGAGCAGGCGAATCAGTGTCGATTTCCCGGCACCGTTTTTACCCAGCAGGGCGCGGATCTCGCCGCGCTTTAGTGTGAAATCCACATTCTCCAGAGCAATCACGCCCGGATACTCTTTGTAGCCGCCACGCACCGAGGCAACACAATCCTTGTCATCCTCAGGGGTGGCCGTGGTGTCTGCTGCCGTTGCAAGTGCTGACATAGTCGAACCTCAGATTAAGGTAGGCCATCCTGATGGGTGTCCAGCCAGCCCTGTCCCTGCGCTGAGGTGGTGTAGAGGTCAATCGGTACCTGAATGACTTTGTCCGCTGGCAGGGTTTTGTTGATGGCCTGCAGCGTTTTAGCAAATACCTGCTCGCCCATTTTCTTACCTGAAATATCTACCACGGCCTTAAGCACCTGATTTTTATTTAACTCTTGGGCGATTTCTGTGGTCATGTCAGAGCCAAACACCACGGTTTTCCCTACCCGATTCTGATTGCGCACGGCTTTCACGGCGCCAAGGCTAGCCCCGCCCGACTCACCAAAAATGGCGTCCAGATCGGGCTGGGAAATCAGCAGCTTTTCGCCCACGGAAATGGCTTTGTCGATGGCGGTCCCTTCCTGATTTGCCACGATACTCATGCCCGGCACGCGCTGTTTCAGGGCAGCCTCAAACCCCTTACGGCGCTGAACGCACACCTCGAAGGCTTCGCAGTTAATCACCGCAATTTTTGGAGCAGTAATGTTGTTGGCGATAAAGTAGTCGGCGGCGGCATTCCCCGCTTTGCGGCCGAACTCCGCCGGATCGCCCACCAGATAGGCAGCGACATATTTCTGCACGCCTTTTTCGCTGATGCAGGTGTTGTAGCAAACCACCGGAATTCCGGCCTCGCTGGCTCGCTGGATCGCCCGGCGACTGCCCTGCTCAGACACAGCAGACAGCACGATGGCGTCCACCTTGCGGGCAATCAGCGTGTCGATGAAGGTGCTCTCTTTCGAGATATCGCCCTGCGCGTTGGTTTCAATCAAATTGACCTTGTCGCCCGAGGCGTTGGCGCTTTGCTGAACCCCGGCTTTCACGCCGGCGTAATAGCCTTGGGTGTCGAGATAGATGGCCCCGACGGTCAGCGCTTTTGCCGATTCGGCCTGCGCATGAGTGAGGGTGAATAAACCGGTCAGTAGGGCGGTAGTCAGAGCAATTCTTTTACAGTTGAACGGCATGATTCCTCCGGTATTCCTGGGTTGGCGTGATGTTCTGTTAAGGGTGATGCCTGATTTATTGTTGTAGTTGTGAAGTAAATGTTTTCACTGCGTTAACACAGAGGGGATAAAGTAAATCATCCCCGCCGTGCAGTTATTCATCACGATCACGGATTAAACTAAACAGCGTTTAGTAAACCCTCCGCCTGCCCGGCGAGGCTCAGGAAAAGCTGCGCCTTGTTGTTAGCAGGATTAAGCGCCAGCGCCTGTTGTAGCGTGCTCGCCGCCGCGCTGTTTTCCCCGGCTCCCAGCAGGGCTAAGCCTTTGACCAATAACAGATGTTCGCGATGCTGAAGCTGGCGGTCGCTATTGAGCACCAGCAGGTCCGGCAGGGAGACGGCAAAGAAGTCGGCGGTCACGGCATCGCCGCTGGCCTGTTCTGCCCAGTCGAGCATCTGGCTAAATAGCTGATTCGCCTCGGCTTGCTGGTCTAACTGGCGCAGCGCCATGCCCTGATAGAACAGATAATCCACCGGCTGGTCGTTGTAATAACGACGCTCGCTGATGCCTTTATCCCCCTGCGCGGCGCGCTCGAACCACTGCTTAGCCTGGGCGTGCTGGCCCAACCGTTTGGCCGTGACGCCGAGCCAGTAGTAAAGATCGTTGTCGGTTTGGCCGACCAGCCGCCCCTCGGCAAGATTCAGCGGGTAAGTTTGAGCTGCCAGTAAAATCTCCTGCGCCTCTGCCGGTTTGTCGTTTTTGAGCAATTCAAGCGCCCGCAGTTGCGCATTCAGCAAGAACTGCCCGGTGATGCGCCCTTCGCCCCCTTCCCACGGGTGGAACTGGCGCTCAGACAGCAGCGTTGCCGCTTGCTGCAACTTGCCATTTTGGTGATAAAGCCCCAGCAGCTCGGCCGTCAGGTCATCGCGCCGGGTCGCCACATCAAGATGCTTTTCGAGCAGCGCGAGTCGGGTTTGTGTAGGGGTCGCAGTGAGTTTCTTCAACAGATCCTGCTCAAACAGCAGGCGGGCATCGTGCGGAGCCAGCGCATAAGCTTGGTCAAAGCAGCGAGCCGCCGCCTCGGCGTCATGGTCGATATTCCACGCATAAATCCCCAAGCCGCGCCACGCGTCGGTGAAGTCAGGTTCAAGCTCAAGGCAGCGCTGCCAATGGGCAACCGCTGGCTGCAAATTGCCCTTGCTGTAGTGGAAGCAGGCCAGCAAATGATGGGCAAAGGCATCGTCGGTGAAGGTGTTGAGCATCTGCACTTCGGCAATGCTATTAGGGAAGCGGACATGGTTCGGGAAGGCCTGACGAGCCTGACTTATCAGCGACGGGCGGTTGTACGGGTCAAGGCTTGCCTGCAAATAGAGCGGCAGAGTTTCGCGGCTGTCGACGGACTCCAGCGCCTCCAGCGCCAGCGTGTTAAAGCCGAAAGAGAGCAGCTGGGTGGCGATATTCAGCGCGCTTTCCCCACGCTGCCCGGTGACTTTACGCAGCGCGTGCAGAGATTCGCTGTTCGGCTGCTGCTGGTAGTTCAGGAAATGCAGCAGATAGTGCAACGGATAGCGCTGCAACTGCTGCTGGCGATAGCGCCCGGCAGAGGTCGCGTCGCCCACCCGTTGTAGCAGCAATGCTTTCAGACCAATCAGGCCGTAATGGCTGGCGTGGCTTTCCAGACCCTGCTCGCAAAATTGCAGCGCATCGGCAAATTTCTCACGGCGGGTGGCGATTCGAGCCAAACCAAAGTAGCCGCCAGACTTGGCGTTGCCGCTCCAGATGGCGCGGAAGAAGTCTTCATAGGCGGCATCAAGATTGTCGGTTTGCTCATAAGCACAGGCGCGGATCAGACTGGCAAGGCCGCACTGCGGGTTCTTATTCCAGCGATGGGCGCGGCTCAGGGCATTATCGGCAAAGGCAATGCTGCTGGCGAAGTTGCTGCGGTTATAGTCGCGAGTCGCCAGCGCCAGGTTACAGCGGTAGTCCAATGGATCGAGTTCCAGCCCGCGCTGATAGTAGGTTGGCGCGCCATGGCTGGCGTGGTTGTACTGTTCAAGGTGCTGGCCGATAAACCAGGCTTCCTCGGCAGTTTGGATTTGGTCAGCGGGAAGTGGCGCTTTGGCGGCTTCGGGCAGCGGCGTTTCCTTCGGCTGATGCTCGAGATAATGCAGAATTTCGCGACCGTTTTCCGCCAGCAGGCTGATTTTAAGCCGCCCGCCGAACTCCCCTTGCAGGCTGGCATGCAGCACTTCGCCCGGTTGCAGACTAATGACTTTATCCACCAAGACTTGTTCACCATCGGCCTCGGCGATCAGCACCCGCGCTTGGTGCAGCGGCGCCACGGCGTAGATGCCCCACTCCACCTTTTGCCCGTCGCGCTGCAATTTGAGCACGGCGTCGGTATTGGCGTTTTGCACCATGCCCAGCTCGCTGTAGGGCATGAAATTCTGCACGAAGCACTTCTCTTCATAGGCGTCGAGCCACGTAAAGTCCGGCTGGTTGTCGGTGAAGACGCCGGTCATCAGCTCGATGTACGGGCCGTTGCGGTCGGTAAGATTGCGGTCCCAGGCCAGGCCGAAGGCGCAGTTGCCCCAGGTCCACTGCTTTTTGCCCGGCGAGACATGGTGATCCGCCACGTGCAGCAAGCCGCCGCGATCGTCGTGGCTGTAAGCACCGACAAAATCATAGGCCGATTTATCCGCCATGTAGGAAGTCGGTACCGGAATATTCTTGTAGCGCGAGATATCCACGCCGCGTGAGTAATTGACTTTGTAATAGGTGCCGGTGGCGATGGGAAAAGAGGACACATCCCGTTTGCCGTGGTCGAACACGGCGGTGACATCCGGCGGGAAAACGCTCTGATGATCATCCCCGCCCCTCACCGCCGGGTTAGCCCACCACAGGAAGTGGCGCGGGGTTGGGTTGGCGTTATAGATTTTGGCGCTGATTTCCAGCAGCGCCTTGTCTGGATAGAGCGTAAAGCCGGTCATCACCTGCAAGCCGCGCATCGGCTCCACTTCCCCCATCCAAACGGTTTGCGCGCCGTTTTCATGCTGCTGCAAGGTGAAATCCACCGGCATAAAGGTGGTTGGGCGATGGTGCTGCGGCCAGTTGAATTCAATTCCGCCGGAGATCCACGGCCCAAGCAGGCCCACCAAGGCCGGTTTAATCACTTCGTTGTGATAGACAAAATCACGCTGTTTGATCTTGTCCCAGGCGCGGTGAACGCGCCCGCCAAGCTCGGGTAACAGCATGATTTTCAAATAATCATTTTCCAGATAGAGCGCCTGATAGGGCTGCATCTGCTTCTCGCCCGTCAGTTGGTCAGTCACGCCGTACGGATAGACATTGCCCGAAGAACCTTGGTAGACCCGATGGGCTAAAAACATCGGATGGGTATCCTGTTTTCCCGTGAGATACGTCGGTAATTCGACCTGTTCCTGCCAGACTTTTACATTTCCGCTCATGCGTTCCTCTCACCAATGAATACTGAAAAGTTCAATTTCGTGAGTCTACGCAGCGAAAGCGGCTAATTAATGCGCTACCGTCACGCAATTCAGTAAGCGGAGTTTAGTGAATGCAACTTAAGGGTTTGAACAATCTTCGGGTCAGGGAATTCAATAAAAAGGTGCTGATGACCCTGCTCTATCGCGAGAAAACGGCGAGCAAATCGACGCTGGCGCGGTTGTCTAACCTGTCGATTCCGGCCGTCGGCAAGATCCTTAATGAGTTGCAGGAAGAGGGGCGAGTGGTTCATAGCGACGTGAATCTGCATTCGCGAGGATTAGGCGGTGGCAGCTATCAAGTGGCGGTGGAAGACAGCGATATTCTGTGCATGAATGTCTCACCCTATCGCATTGAAAGTATTCTGGTTGATCGGCTTATCACGGCAAAAAGCGAATTTCGCCTGAGTGAAATCGCAGTGAAAACACCCAGTGAGCTGCTTAATGAGATAGAACGCCTGTTTCATGACTATCGCAAACAATATCGGGGAAGAAACCTCAGCCTTGCGCTGTCGATTCACGGGCAGGTTAATCCCACCACCGGCGTCTCGCAGAACATGCCGCAGGCCCCGTGGGACAGTGCAATAGAGATTAAATATTTACTGGAGGAGAAGCTCCATACTGAAATTTTGATGGATAACGACTGCATTATGCTGGCTTTAGCAGAAAAATGGCAACACACTGAAATTCAGCGTGATTTTTGCGTTATCAATGTAGATTACGGCATTGGCTCCTCATTTGTTATCAACCAGCAGATTTATCGTGGCAATCTATTTGGCAGCGGCCAAATCGGGCACACCATTATCGACCCCGACGGCAGCCTCTGCTCTTGCGGGCGATATGGCTGTCTGGAGACTATCGCCTCGCTCTCCGCCATGAAGAAAAAAGCGCGGATGCTGCTGAAAAATGGCGCGGCGGCGGCTGATAAATCCGCCCTGCGCACCCCGACCACTCAGGAAATTATCGAAGGCTACCATCAGGGGGATGAAAACCTGCGCGTCATGGTGTTTGCGGCGGCGCGCGCCTTGGGGCTGAGCTTGTATAACTTCCTGAATATTCTCAATATCAACCAAATCCATCTCTATGGCCGCAGCTGCGGTTTTGGCGAGGCCTGGCTGAGCACGGTATTGGAACAGAGTGGCTTAAACCCCTTCGATAAAACCGACAGCGTGAAGACTCAGGCCACGCATATTGGCCTGGGGACGCTCAGCCGCGAGCAGCAAATCATGGGAATTGGTTATTTGTATGTGGAACAAGCGCTAGAAAATCGCGTCTGAATAACTGCAGGATGTTTACTGCAATGGCGCATAATTCGGCGATTTACGCGAAGCATGGTAAAATCATCGTTCGCTTGCTCGTAAGCGTTCAACCCAGCATCGTACTCAGAGAAACTTCTTATGACCCTGAACAATCCGGATCAACTTCTTTCACAGGCCGAAAAACTTTGCCAGAAGCGTAATGTGCGTTTAACGCCACAGCGTCTGGAAGTGTTGCGCCTGATGACGCAGCAACCCGGTGCCATTAGTGCTTACGATCTGCTGGATTTACTGAGAATTAGCGAGCCACAGGCCAAGCCACCCACCGTTTACCGCGCGCTGGATTTCCTGCTGGAACAAGGGTTTATTCACCGCGTTGAATCGGCCAACAGCTACGTGCTGTGCCATCATTTCGAAGAGCCGAGCCACACCTCTGCGCTGTTTATCTGCGATCGCTGCGGATTGGTCACAGAGAAGACCACGGACGGCATCGAAGAGAGATTGGCAAAATTGGCAGTAGAATCAGGGTTTGAATTGCGGCATTCCGTGGTGGAAGCGCATGGTTTGTGCGGGGATTGTAAAGTGGTAGAGCTTTGCGACAGCCATGAACATTGCGAGCATGACCACAGTATTGTGACTAAAAAGCGCTAATACCGCTTTAGATAAATGAGTTTAGATAAGTAAATTTAGATCAGTAAATAAATAATAAAGGCGGTACGTCCTTGTACCCTGCATCCTGAAAGCTATCCGGGTAGGAGCAGCATTTTTTCAGGATGCATTATCACCGTTACGCACGGGGAAGTTGCGATTTACCAGTGATACTTGTTATCCGTTTCCCACGCTTTCAGCTCTTTCTCAGCTTCTTCTTTCTTGTAACCGTAGCGCTCTTGGATCTTACCGACCAGCTGATCGCGCTTACCTTCTACAACAGTAAGATCATCGTCCGTCAGCTTGCCCCATTTCTCTTTCACTTTGCCTTTGAACTGCTTCCAGTTACCTTCGGTTTGGTCCTTATTCATAATCAATTCTCCTACTACCGTGGTTTAGGTTTCTGTGTTTTGTTCAACACACTAAGTGCTTATCACATAATTAAGAGTAGTAGAGAATTTGGCATTTGGGTCAAGCGACAGCGTTAAATCACAATATTAGGAATAATCCAAAGTGTTAAATAGCGATAAACACTAATAAATTTATCGGCGATTTATTTTACTCCGCCTTAGTAAACCAGCGATCGCCTTGCCAATATCTACGCCACACCCAGCCTAACGACAAACCTCTTAACGCGAGAAACACGGCCAACGCCAACCACAAAGCATGGTTGCCGAGCCATGGCAGAGTGAACAGCGTCAGGCCATAACCCAGAGCTGCCACGGCCATGCTATTGCGCATCTCGCGGCCCCGCGTTGCGCCGACGAACATGCCATCTAGCAGATAACACCAGACGCCGATGAGCGGCAGAACCACCTGCCAGCCCAGGTATTGATCAGCCAGCTGGCGGATGTCAGGTAAAGAGGTCAGCATGCTGACAATCTGCTGCCCGGCCAGGCCATAGAACAGCGCAAAGCCAAGCGCCACAGCCCCTGCCTGACGACACGCCGCGTGCCAAACGCGTAACAACTTCTCACGGTTGCGCTCGCCAAAGGCTTCCCCCGAGTGGGCTTCCACAGCATAGGCAAAGCCATCGAGGGCGAAGGCGGTGAAGGTCAGCAAATTCATCAACACGGCGTTCACCGCCACGATATGCCCGCCCAGTCGCGCACCAATTACCGTCAGGGAGGCAAAGCAGACTTGCAGCAGCAGCGAGCGCAGCATGATGTCACGATTGAGGCTGAGTAAGCGCCGCAGGTTGCCCCGCCACGCCTGCTGTAGCAGGGCAAAATCAATGCCTTTTTGCGCCATCATCCGCCATACCAGCCACAACCCTAGCGCCAATGTGACGTACTCCGAGCAGGCCGTGGCAATGGCCGCACCGCGCACGTTCAAGCCCAGCCCCATCACCAGCCAGATATCCAGAACAATATTCAGCACGTTGCCGACAATCAGCAGCAGAACAGGGCCACGCACATACTGGATGCCCAGCAGCCAGCCGAGGATCACCAAATTTGCCAGAGAAGCCGGGGCGCTTAACCAGCGTATTTCAATAAACAGCCGCGCCTGCTCCAGCACGGCCTGACTGCCGCCGACCACCTGAAAGGCCAGATCCATCAGCGGCGTGCGCAGCAACATGATTAAAATGCCCGCCAGCAGCGCTAACAGGAAAGGTTGTACAAAAGCACGGGCTAGCAGCAGGTTATCTTTGGCACCCAAGGCCTGAGCAGTCAGGCCGGTGGTGCTCATGCGCAAGAACAGCAGCATCATGAAGAGGAAGGTCGTCACCATAGCGCCGACCGCTACGCCGCCGAGATAATCCGCGCTGTCGAGATGGCCGATAACGGCGGTATCCACCAAACCTAATAGCGGGACGGTAATGTTGGAGAAAATCATTGGTAAAGCCAGTTTCCATAAGGCTTTGTCCTCACGGCTGAGGAAGGTGCGGCTTAATGCTTGTCGAAAGGGATGCTGAGGCATAGAGGTCCCATGCTGAGGATGTAGAACAAGAGGTCAACCTGGCGTAATTCGGCGTTTCGGCATCAACGCTTTTTATAAAAAACAGCGATCTGCTTAAACAACAACGCCCCAATCAAGGGGCGCAGTGTCACGGCGTGAGACCACCGTAAGGCGACAGCTAGCTTTGTGGCAAATGTCTATAGCAAAAGCCCGGCAGTACGTTCAGGAAGGGCGAGTACCGAGCCTTGCCAGCAGAAAGGATTAGATCCAGTCGCCGTTACGGATAACGCCAACAGCCAAGCCTTCAATGCTGAAACTCTGCTCGCGCAGGTCAACCACGATCGGCTCGAAGTCGCTGTTCTCTGGCAGCAGTTGCACGACGCTACCCTGCTTTTTCAAGCGTTTAACCGTCACTTCATCATCAATGCGCGCAACGACAACTTGCCCATTACGTACATCCTGAGTTTTGTGAACCGCCAACAGATCGCCGTCGAGAATACCGATATCCCGCATAGACATCCCGCTAACGCGCAGCAAGAAGTCGGCGCTAGGCTTGAACATGGCAGGATCAACCTGATAGTGGCCTTCGATATGTTGCTGAGCTAAAAGAGGCTCACCGGCGGCGACGCGGCCAATCAGTGGTAAACCTTCCTCTTCTTCCATTAGCAAGCGAATGCCGCGTGATGCGCCAGAGACGATTTCAATCACGCCTTTGCGCTGCAGGGCTTTGAGGTGTTCTTCCGCGGCATTTGGCGAGCGGAACCCCAGACGAGTGGCAATTTCTGCACGAGTCGGCGGCATACCCGTGGTGGATATATGTTCGCGAATGAGGTCGTAAACCTCTTGTTGTCTGGCTGTTAAAGCTTTCATTCCGCCCCCTGATTGTTTATACAGTATTGCTGTGAGTATATACAGGTAACTAGGGAATGAAAACCTAAGAGTGCATAAAAACCAGTGCTAAAGTGAAATCTGGAATCTGTATTCCGCTTTAGAACCAACTCGGCCAAAAGACGCTGACCCAGGTGAAAATCGCCAGTATGATGCTCAAAAGTACCGCGGCCGATCCAAAATCTTTGGCGCGCCCGGACAGGACATGGAATTCAGGGCCGATGCGGTCAATCGCGCTTTCGACGGCGCTATTTAATAATTCGACAATCACCACCAGTACCAAGACGCCCACTAATAAAATACGCTCGACGCTAGTCACATCGAGGAAAAATGACAGTATGATGAAGGGCAGAACGGCTATCACTTCCTGACGGAAGGCCGCCTCGTTTTTCCAGGCAGTACTCAATCCCTTGAGGGAATAGCCGGCGGCCTTAACGATACGAATTAGGCCCGTTGATTCATTTTTCATGTGTTATGCGTCTTAACAGAGTTTTGGCGGACAGAGTATTGGCAGCATTTTATACTCAAAACCATTCAGGGTGACAAATATCGCCGTTAACGCAACAAACAGAACTCGATTCTGGTTTCTGGTATCCTTGCGGCGATTTGCTAACAAGAGGCTTCACGTTTTTTATGTCAGGTTGGCGTAGACTTTATTATACCTTATTGAATTTACCACTAAAATTGCTGGTAAAGAGCAAGGTTATCCCTACAGATCCGGTTACCGAGTTGCGCTTAGATCCGACGCGCCCGATCTTGTATGTTTTACCTTACCATTCGAAAGCGGATTTACTGACGTTACGCACCCAGTGCCTGGCGCAGAATCTGCCTGATCCCCTTATTCCTTTGGAAATCGACGGCGTTCAACTGCCGAGCCACGTTTTTATCGCTGAAGGCCCTCGCGTTTTCACTTATTACACGCCGAAAATTGAGTCGATAAAACTGTTCCACGACTATCTCGATTTGCATCGCAACAATCCCGATCTCGACATCCAAATGTTGCCAGTATCGGTGATGTTTGGCCGTGCGCCGGGGCGTGAAGGACAGCAGACTCCGCACCTGCGCGTGTTGAACGGCATACAGAAGTTCTTCGCCGTGCTGTGGCTGGGCCGCGATAGCTTTGTGCGTTTCTCCAATACCGTTTCTCTGCGCTACATGGCCACTGAACACGGCACGGACAAAACCATCGCACAGAAGCTGGCTCGCGTGGCGCGTATGCACTTCTCACGCCAACGTCTGGCCGCCGTCGGTCCGCGTCTGCCAGTGCGTCAGGAGTTGTTCAACAAGCTGTTAGCTTCGAAAGCCATCGAAAAAGCGGTGGAAGACGAAGCGCGTAGCAAGAAGATTTCTCACGAGAAAGCCCAGCAGAACGCCATCGAACTGATGGAAGAGATTGCGGCGAACTTCTCTTATGAAGCCGTGCGTCTGTCCGACCGCGTGCTGAGCTGGACGTGGAACCGCCTCTATAAAGGCATCAACGTGCATAACGCCGAGCGCGTTCGCCAGCTGGCGCAAGATGGTCAGGAGATTGTTTATGTTCCCTGCCACCGCAGTCACATGGACTACCTGCTGCTCTCTTACGTGCTTTACCATCAAGGTCTGGTGCCGCCGCACATCGCTGCCGGGATCAACCTGAATTTCTGGCCCGCTGGCCCGATTTTCCGCCGTTTGGGTGCCTTCTTTATTCGCCGTACCTTCAAAGGTAACAAGCTCTACTCCACGGTATTCCGCGAATATCTCGGCGAGCTGTTTACCCGTGGCTATTCGGTTGAATACTTCGTCGAAGGTGGCCGTTCGCGCACCGGGCGCCTGCTTGAGCCAAAGACCGGCACGCTGGCGATGACCATTCAGGCCATGCTGCGCGGCGGATCTCGCCCTATCACGCTGGTGCCGATTTACATCGGTTATGAGCACGTGATGGAAGTGGGGACTTACGCCAAAGAGCTGCGCGGCGCGACCAAAGAGAAAGAAAGTTTTATGCAGATGATCAACGGGTTACGCAAACTGCGTAACTTGGGTCAGGGCTACGTTAACTTCGGCGAGCCGCTGCATCTCACCACTTACCTGAACCAGAATGTCCCAACCTGGCGTGATGCTATCGACCCAATCGAAGCGCAGCGCCCAAGCTGGCTGACCCCGACGGTGCAGGATCTGGCTGACAAAATCATGGTACGCATCAACAATTCCGCGGCAGCTAACGCGATGAACTTGTGCTGTACCGCGCTGCTGGCGTCGCGTCAACGTTCACTCACCCGTGAGCAGTTAACCGAGCAACTCGATTGCTACCTGCAATTGCTGCGCAACGTGCCTTACGCTGAAGATTCTACCGTGCCAGATTTGACGGCTGCCCAGCTGCTCGATCACGCCTTGAACATGAACAAGTTCGAAGTCGAGAAAGACAACATTGGTGACATCATTGTACTGCCGCGCGAGCAGGCCGTGCTGATGACTTACTACCGCAACAACATTCACCACATGCTGGTATTGCCGTCGCTGATTGCCAGCATTGTCATGCATCATCGTTCGGTGAGCAGCCAGGAACTGCTGCGTCAGGTTGAATTGATTTTCCCAATGATGAAAGCCGAACTGTTCATGCACTACAGCAAAGAACAGTTGCCAGCACTGCTGGAAGTGCTCAGCGCCGAACTGGCCCGTCAGGGCTTGATTAAGCTCGATGGCGAAACGCTATCGCTGAACCCGGCGCGCATTCGCCCGCTGCAACTGCTGGCCGCCGGTGTGCGTGAAACGCTGCAACGCTACGCCATCACCCTCTCTCTGTTGACCAATAACCCGAGCATCAGCCGTGGAGCCTTGGAAAAAGAGAGTCGGATTATGGCTCAGCGCCTGTCGGTTCTGCACGGTATCAATGCGCCGGAGTTCTTCGATAAAGCCGTCTTTACCACGCTGGTTGGCACTCTGCGTGCCGAGGGTTTCATCAATGATATCGGCGATGCGATCCCGGAACATACGCGTGAGATTTACACCATTCTGAGTGATTTAATGACGCCGGAAATCAAGCTGACTATCGAAAGTGCGGGCATGCCGTCCGAGCTGCCGCAGCCTTCCGAACCGCTGGCGGAACCTAAAGTCGACGTGCGTGACACCGACCACTAAGGCTCGCTAAGTTCAGCGAATCACAAACAAAACGCCCGGTTCTCTTAACAAGAACCGGGCGTTTTTTATGGCGCTTAGCCAGCGAGACGGCTTAGAAGCTAAACTGGGATAAGCTCATTAGAATGCCGAGGAACAGCACCAGCCCGACATAGTTATTTTGGCGGAAAGCCAGGAAGCAGGCATCGCGGTCGCGTTTCGCGGTCAGTTTGTGCTGATGGGCGAACAGCGCGGCGGCCAGCAACAAAGACCAATAGAAAGGCGCGCCCAGCTGGGTTAAATGCCCGACTACCGCCAGCAGTGCCAGCATGACGAGCTGCAAAATGCCGTTGATCAGGTTGTCGAAACGGCCAAAAAGTATCGCCGTGGACTTCACGCCAATCTTCAAATCATCGTCTCTATCGACCATCGCGTATTGGGTGTCGTAAGCCACCGTCCAACAAATATTGGCGGCGAACAGCAGCCAGCAGCTCAGCGGAACGGCTTCACTCACTGCGGCATAGGCCATCGGGATGGACCAGCCGAACGCTGCGCCCAATACCACCTGCGGCAAATTGCTGACGCGCTTAACAAAGGGGTAGATCCACGCCAGCGCCAGCCCGGCCAAGGACAGCAAAATCGTCATGCGATTAAGGGTAAGCACCAGCAGGAAGGACGCCAGCACCAGCCCAACAAACAGCATCTTGGCCTGTTTGCCGCTAATGACGCCACTTGGCAGCGGGCGGTTAGCCGTGCGTTTCACGTGGCCGTCGAACTTACGGTCGGCGTAGTCATTTACCACGCAACCCGCAGCGCGCATGAAGAATACGCCCAGCACGAAGACCAGCAAGATCTTCATCGACGGCATGCCGCCGCCGGCCAGCCATAACGCCCACAGCGTTGGCCAGAGCAGCAGCAGCGAGCCAATAGGTTTATCAATTCGCATCAGGCGGCAATAATCGCGCCAAGTGCCCTGTGGCAGGCTAGCAGACACCTTGGTTCCCTCTTGTTGATTTAACTGAGCCATTAGCCCTGCACCTTGTTTTCAGGACGGTGAACAGGAGAGTTCGGCAGGAAAACTTCGGTCAGCAACAGCGGCTTATCCGAGAGGCGCAGGCGAGAACGCCGAGCCCACAGGTCACCCTCTTCCAGCGGCAATTGGCCGAGATGAATATAATCGCGCGTCATATTGTTGCCGCCGAACAGATAGCGGCCCAGCGGCACGGTGCCTAAGTCCACCAGCGCTAAATCAGGGCCGGTCAGGGTTTCTTCAGGGATCACGGTGCGCCCGAGCAGCCACGCCTCGTCATCACCAAACAGTACGACCTCGCGGATCCAATATCGCGCGCTCACCGGCAGTTGGTCGGCTTCGCTTTCCCCCAGCTCTTCACGCGTGACAAAGCATTCGCGCTTTGGCTGTACCGTCACGGTAACGCCCTGCTGCTCAAAGCGACGGGTCATCGAGCCCATTTCCATCAGCCAGTCGGCAACGTCGGCAGGGACATCTTGCGTGTCGTCAAACCAGTGAATTGGGGGTTGTGCAGGGGAATGGGACTCAGACATGAATGGACTCCGTAGCAGGGACGCATTACGCGCCCCTATTAATCATCAGCCTCGCATTCTAACGCAGAATGTTCCGGCAGTAATCGACTTGCGGACGAATCCTTTGCTCTCGACTACTCGCGACGCAGCCGCTCGCTGTTAGCCAGGAACAGCGTAACCACCAGCACCAGGATGGCACAGGCGTAGACCAGCGTATCGTACGGACTTTTGTGATCCACAATAATCAGACGAATAATGGCCGTGATGCCGATGTAGATAAAATAGCGCAGCGGGAAGTGATATCCCGAGGAGAAGTACTTCACAATCAAAGCGATAAACTCGAAGTACAGGAAGTAAATGACGATACCTTCAATCAGCAAATAGGAGGAGGATTCGTCATTATTGACGAACAACACCAGCGCCAAATGATAGGTTTCACGGCCAAGGAACAGCGTCAAAATCGCTGCCAGCCCCAATAAAAAGACGTTCATAATTCGTTGCATAATGACGGATATCATCATCGCGCGTTTTGAGCCAGCCATGTGATCTATGTCCCACTTTTGTTAATTGTCCGAGCAGAATACCACAGCGCCAGCCATAGCAAAGCGCGATAAAAAAAGGGCCAGCCACTCATGGCCGACCCTTTCAATTTAATGCAACTTCCGCCAAGAAAATGCGAAAGATGGCTAAATATTAACGCCAGTTTTTGAAGCGATTAATCAGACCATTGGTGGAGCTATCGTGGCCCTTAACTTCTTCATTGCCGCTCAGTTCTGGCAGGATACGGTTTGCCAGCTGTTTGCCCAATTCCACGCCCCATTGGTCGAAGGTGTAGATATTGAGGATTGCGCCCTGAGTGAAGATTTTGTGCTCGTACATCGCGATCAACGCACCCAAGCTGTATGGCGTGATTTCACGTAACAGGATGGAGTTAGTTGGGCGGTTACCTTCAAACACTTTGAATGGCGCAACGTGTTTCACGTCTTCCGGCTTTTTGCCTTGTTCTGCGAACTCTTGCTCTACCACGTCCAGTGATTTACCAAACGCCAGCGCTTCTGTTTGTGCGAAGAAGTTAGACAGCAGCTTGGCATGGTGGTCGCTCAGCGGGTTATGGCTGATAGCGGGCGCGATGAAGTCACAAGGAACAATTTTGGTCCCCTGATGAATCAGCTGGTAGAAGGCGTGCTGGCCGTTGGTGCCCGGCTCACCCCAGATGATTGGGCCAGTCTGGTAATCCACTGGGTTGCCATTACGGTCAACGTACTTACCGTTGGACTCCATGTTGCCCTGCTGGAAGTAAGCCGCAAAGCGATGCATGTACTGGTCGTATGGCAGGATTGCTTCGGTTTCGGTGCCATAGAAATCGTTGTACCAAATACCAATCAGCGCCAGCAAAATCGGCAGGTTTTTCTCTGCTGGGGTTTCTGCAAAGTGTTTGTCCATAGCGTGTGCGCCGCTGAGCAGTTGTTCGAAGTTTTCGAAACCAACGGACAGGGCAATCGACAGGCCGATAGCAGACCACAGTGAGTAACGACCGCCAACCCAGTCCCAGAACTCGAACATGTTGTCAGTGTCGATACCAAACTCGCTCACCGCTTTGCCATTGGTAGACAGGGCGGCGAAGTGTTTCGCTACGTGCTTGTCATCACCGGCAGTTTTCAAGAACCAGTCACGCGCGCTATGGGCGTTGGTCATGGTTTCTTGCGTGGTGAAGGTTTTTGAAGCGACCAGGAACAGGGTGGTTTCTGGGGAGAGGTCTTTCAGCGCTTCGGCGATGTGGGTGCCGTCAACGTTGGAGACGAAATGCATATTCAGATGGTTTTTGTACGGGCGCAGCGCTTCGGTCACCATGAACGGGCCGAGGTCAGAACCACCGATACCGATGTTGACCACGTCAGTAATGGCTTTACCGGTGTAACCCTTCCACTCGCCGCCAATCACGCGCTCGGTGAAGCCTTTGATTTTCGCCAGCACCGCGTTGACTTCAGGCATGACGTCTTTGCCATCCACCACGATTGGGGTATTGCTGCGGTTACGCAGAGCGACGTGCAGCACGGCGCGGTCTTCAGTACGGTTGATCTTCTCACCGGAGAACATCGATTTGATTGCATCTTGCAGCTGGGTCTCTTTGGCCAGGGCTTGCAGCTTGTCCAACGTCTCGGCGGTAATGCGGTTTTTAGAGAAGTCGACCAGCATTTGGTCTTCGAAGGTCGCAGAGAACTTGGTGAAACGGTCGCCATCTTCAGCAAACAGATGACTAATCTGCACATCTTTCATCGTATCGAAATGCTGCTGCAGCGCTTGCCAGGCAGCGGTTTGAGTTGGATTGATATTTTTCATAGCAATGCTCTTAGGCTGAGAATAAATGTGACGTAACTAACATGATTGTATCCCGTTATACCTGAGATGAGATGCCTTTTCTTGCGATAGGTCATAACTGTCGTTTAACCATGACAGAAAACAATATTAGATGGCAATTGCTCAAAATGTACCGATGTAAGGCTGCTTACCGTTGACAGGGAGGCAATAACCCGTTATTCCTAAGCGCCTAACTCCTATGTGCGCGTTAAATGCGCCATTTGAGCCAGAAGAGGCGCGTCGCCCAGGAAGTGTATCGGAGGAGCCGAAATCCAACGAGGGTACATCAGGGGGTGCGACGCCGAGGTCTAAAGCTTACGGCAAGCTGCGGATCGACCACAGGGGCTGAATCCTCTGGGTTGTCACCGAGATATACCCGTAACAAGGGTATTGGCAAGGTGGGGCGCTTCTGGGTGTATCGTAGCATTTCTACGTCTGCCCCCTCTCCCGCTCTCCCTCTTGTGCCAATTCTTATGGAATTAAGTGGATGTTGAAGGTCCAACGTCCGTGACACGAGGTTTACCATGAATTACGCAGTATCCCGCAACGCGAATCCCCAGCCCTTGGGCAACACCGTTGTCGCCAAATTCGGCGGCACCAGCGTAGCGGATTACGACGCCATGAATCGCAGCGCCGATGTGGTTCTCTCCAACCCAAATGTCCGTCTGGTCGTACTATCAGCCTCGGCGGGGATCACTAACCTGTTGGTTGAACTCGCGCAGGGTAAAGACGCCGAACGCCGGGTATTTCTGCTGGATGAAATTCGCCGGATTCAGTCCGCCATCATCGATCGCCTGAATAAACCTGACGTGATCCGCGAAGAGATTGGCCGCATGCTGGAAAACATTAGCATGCTGTCAGAAGCGACAAGCCTTGCGACCTCGACGGCACTGACCGATGAACTGGTTAGCCACGGCGAACTGATGTCCACCCTGCTGTTTGTGGAAATTCTGCGTGAGCGCAATGTCGCCGCAGAATGGTTCGACGTGCGTAAAGTCATGCGTACCAATGAGCATTTCGGCAAAGCCGAGCCGGATACCGACGCCCTGTCTGAGCTGGCGTTGCAACAACTGCAACCGCGCATTCAGGAAGCCTTAGTGGTAACTCAGGGCTTTATCGGTGCGGAAGCCAAAGGCCGCACCACCACGCTGGGCCGCGGCGGCAGCGACTACACGGCAGCCCTGTTGGGTGAGGCTCTGAGCGTAGCTCGCGTGGATATCTGGACAGACGTGCCGGGCATCTACACCACTGACCCCCGCGTGGTTCCGGCGGCTAAACGCATTGATCGCATTACTTTCGAAGAAGCCGCTGAAATGGCGACCTTCGGCGCGAAAGTCTTACACCCGGCAACGCTGCTTCCAGCGGTGCGTCGCGGTATTCCGGTATTTGTTGGTTCGAGCAAAGACCCGGCTGCGGGCGGCACATTGGTGTGTAACACCACGGTGAATCCGCCGCTGTTCCGCGCGCTGGCCCTGCGCCGCAAACAGACGCTGGTCACTCTGCACAGCCTGAGCATGCTGCATTCACACGGTTTCCTCGCCGAAGTGTTTGGCATTCTGGCGCGCCACAATGTGTCGGTCGACCTGATCACCACCTCCGAAGTCAGCGTGGCCTTAACGCTGGACACCACGGGTTCAACCTCTTCCGGTGCCAGCCTGCTGACCACCTCGCTACTGACCGAGTTGTCTTCACTGTGTCGCGTGGAAGTGGAAGAAAACCTGGCGCTGATTGCCCTGATTGGCAATAAATTGTCTCAGGCAAGCGGCGTTGGCAAAGAGGTGTTTGGGGTGCTCGATCCGTTCAACATCCGCATGATTTGCTACGGCGCAAGCAGCTACAACCTGTGCTTCCTGGTGCCGGGCAACGACGCCGACCAAGTCATTACTACTCTACACCGCAACCTATTCGAATAATCTTCGGCGCGGTGTGCTGATCAGCCGGGCCCTGCGCCCGGCTTTTTTATGCACATCGTTCTGTGCTACAACCAAAACGCTATGGCAAATTTTGACCCACAACATCACATAACTAGAAAACAAGGATCCTCCACATGTTAGCCAAAATAACTCGCCTGTTCCCGCTGTGGGCAGTGCTGCTGTCCGTCGCTGCCTACTACTCTCCCAGCACTTTTACGCCCATCGGGCCGCACGTCACCACCCTCCTGATGCTGATTATGTTTGCTATGGGCGTAACGCTGGAATTCGGCGACTTTAAGCGCGTGCTGTCTCGCCCGGCGCCGGTGGCCGCCGCGACTTTCCTGCACTATCTGATCATGCCTCTGGCGGCGTGGGTTCTGGCGAAGCTGTTCCATATGCCCGCAGACCTGTCGGCAGGAATGATTTTGGTGGGAAGCGTGGCCTCGGGCACCGCGTCCAACGTGATGATTTATCTGGCGAAAGGTGATGTCGCGCTGTCAGTGACCATTTCCGCCGTCTCGACGCTGATTGGCGTGTTTGCCACCCCGCTGCTCACCCGCCTGTATGTCGATACCCATATCAAAGTGGACGTGGTCGGCATGTTGCTGAGCATCTTGCAGATTGTAGTTATCCCTATTTTCGCCGGTTTAGTTATTCATCACCTGTTTACCAAAACCGTCAAACGCATCGAACCGCTGCTGCCGGTCTTCTCGATGGTGTGCATCGTCGCCATCATCAGCGCCGTGGTGGCGGGCAGTCAGGGCTTTATCGGCTCGGTCGGTCTGGTGGTTATCGTGGCGGTTATCCTGCATAACGCCATCGGCCTGTTGAGCGGCTACTGGGGCGGCAAGCTGTTTGGCTTTGACGAAACCACCTGCCGCACGCTGGCGATGGAAGTCGGCATGCAGAACTCAGGCCTGGCCGCCACGCTGGGTAAAATCTACTTCACCCCGCTGGCCGCCTTGCCGGGCGCACTGTTCTCGGTTTGGCACAATCTGTCGGGTTCCCTGCTGGCGGGCTACTGGTCCGGAAAACCGGTGGATGACGCGAAGCGCACTCACAAAGTGAGCAAGTAAGAGCGAGCAGCCCGCCGCTAATAGTCAGGCGGGCTGCTGGTCAGTATGAAAAGCTATTCAAAAACTAACGTACAAAGCTCCGGTAACTCCTCCACTAAACAATTGTCCGTACCGCCGCGATCTATGGTCAGGAAGTCAGTCACGGTTTGATAAGCAAACAGCGGGTGATGCCAAACCCCCCGGCGATAGTTCACCCCCTCCGAGCCATTGGTAATAAAGGCTTTCAGCGTTTCGAGCCGCACATGTTCCCCCGCCTCCGCAACAATCACCACAAAAGGTTCCCCCTTCAGCGGCATAAAGGCCTGACTGCCCAGCGGGTGCTTCTCCAGCACGGAAATCTGGATCGGCAGCGGCGCGGGCTGAGAGCGATTAATACTCATCAGTACCGGCTTGCCGTCAATAATTTCAATATCAATCAGGTCGTGATATCGCTCGGTCTGGCCATCATTGATGTGGAAGAAATCATTTCCCTCCACTTTGATAACCTCACCGTAGGGCGAAAACGCTTCGCTTGTGAGCCTGCTGACTTTTAGTTCCATACATTTCCTTTTGCGAGAGGGGGTCCATCCATCGGGACTTTCCACGGGCCAAAACCTGCGCTTCACCGCGCGTGAGTGTGCTTAAACATATTATTGGAAATATTTTCCATAACAGCGATCATTCGCACATTTATTGCGCAATAGGATAAAAAGCAGCTTAAGGTTTGAGAGGAAATGCAGGGGGAAGCGGGAAGAAAGCCACGCGAAAGCTAAGCTTCGCGCGGCTTGAAGAGGCTTATTTCATTAGGGTTACGGCGTCATCGGAGTCGCGCTCATCGTCTTCCTGCGCGTCTTTGTCCAGCACGTTATAGGCCACGGCGCAGAACAGCGAGTTAAGACGCTTCATGTCGCCTAACAGGCCCAAGTGGAGCGAGCTGGTTTCGATGCTCTGCACATTATGCTGATGCAGACGGTCAACGTGCGCGTGGGCGTAGCGGCGGTCCAGCAGGCGGAAGCGATGCTTGGAACGGCGCAGGCGGCGGGCGCTGGTCAAATCATTCGACAGGAACACCGACAGGCTCAGCCGCAGGTTATCCACTAGCTTCTCGTGCAGGGAATCCAGTTCGGTCAGCCCTTCCGGCGAGAAGGCCCGGCGCGCCGCATGGGATTTCGCCGCAATGTCCGCCGTCATGCGCTCAATGATGTCGCCAGCCTGTTCGAGGTTCATCGCCATTTCGATGATTTCCGCCCAGCGGCGCGAGTCATCTTCGCCCAAATCCTCTTTGTGGATCTGCGCCAGATAGAGCTTGATGGCGGTGTAAAGCACATCCACGTCATCATCCAAACGGCGCACTTCGCGGTCTTGCGCCAGTTTGCCGTGCATCACTTCATGGTTGAGGATCAGCATATGCTCCACCACGTCGCCCATGCGCAGCGTCTCGCGGGCGGCATTGGCCAGCGCCAGTGCCGGAGTATCCAGCGCGCTGACATCCAAGTGACGCGGGCGCAGGCGCGGATCTTCTTCCGGCGCGTCGGCTATCATCAGTTCGCACACCCGAGCCATTGGGCCAGAAAGCGGCACCATCGCCAGGCAGCGGATCAGGTTGTAGAACATGTGGAAATAGATAACCAACTCTTCGTCCGGAATGCCTAAACGCGCCAGTTGCCCCGAGAGCGGGCCGATAAAAGGCAGCACAATGACGCAGCCAATCAGCTTGAACAGCACGCTGCCGAGCGCCACGCGGCGGCCAGCGGCATTCTGTTTGCTGGCGTTGATCATCGCCAGCAAGCCACTGCCGAGGTTGGCACCAATCACCAGACAGAGCGCGACTTTCAGCGAAATCACCCCGGTCGCCGCCAGCGTGGCTGTCAGCAGCACCGCCGCCAAACTGGAGTAACTGACAATGGCAAAAACTGCGCCGGTCAGGGCATCAAGGATCACATCGCCGGTCAACGACGAGAACAGCACTTTGACGCCCGACGCCTGGGTGATCGGCGTCGCGGCCGAGACAATCAGCTCCAGCGCCAGCAGGATCAGCCCAAGGCCAATCCCCACGCGGCCCATCTGCCCGGCGCGGGTCTGTTTACGGCTGAGGAAGAAGGAGACGCCGACAAAAATCAGCAGCGGCGAGAGCCACGACAGGTCAAAGGTCAGTACGCGCGCCATCAGCGCAGTGCCGACGTCCGCGCCGAGTATAATCACCAGCGCAGGGGAAAGGGCCACCAGCCCCTGTGAAACGAAGGAGGTCACCAGCAATGCCGTGGCATTACTGCTCTGTACCAGCGCGGTAACACCAATCCCCGCCACAAAGGCCAGAGGTTTTTTCTCCACGCTATTGCTGAGAACTCGCCGCAGATTGGCACCAAAAACGCGCATGATGCCAGTACGCACAATGTGCGTACCCCAAACTAAAAGTGAAACAGCAGACAACAAATGCAGAAGAGTTAACACTAAAGAACAGCTCCGTTAACGCCAGGCAAAAACAGGCCATCCTGCCTGCCGGGCGTGTTGGTGCAGGATAGCGTCCGGATTCACCACATTCGGATGACCCACCCTGGTAAGCAGCGGCAAGTCATTATGTGAGTCCGAGTAAAAACTGGCATGTTGCAGCTGGGCAGCATCCTGATTAATCAGCGCCATCAGCCGCGTCACCTTACCTTCGCGGTAGGTCATCACGCCTTGCGTCGTGCCGGTGAAAATCCCATTTTCGATGCCGACACCAATCGCCAATGTTTCGTCAACGCCAAGGAAGCGGGCTATTGGCGCAACTAAATGTTCGCCCGAGGCGGAAATCACCACCGTGCGATCACCGTTCGCACGGTGACGGGCCAAACATTCGCGAGCATCATTGTATACGCGTGGAGCAATCACTTCATGAATATAACGTTGTACCATCTGCGCAACATCTTGCTGGGTGCGACCTTGCAGTGGCTCAAGGGTACAATTCATGTACTCCTGCATATCCATCTGACCCACGGCGTATTGCTGCATCAGGTAGGCGTCGCGTTGCAGGAATGCCTGCTCATTTTCCACCCATCCCTGCTGCACCATAAAGGCTGACCACAGGCTGGAACAGTCGCCGCTAATCAGGGTTTCATCGAGATCAAACAGCGCCAGACTCATGCAACTTCCCGTAACGTAACAAGATCTAACTGTAGACCAATTTCAATGCCATCGGCGAGGAGAGAGGCCACAGAACGGTTCAACACATCCACGGAAAGCTCGACATTGTTCGCCAAAACGCGATAACGCACCACGCTTCCCAATAGGCTATGATTCAAAATTCGGGCTGAAATGCCCTGTTCAGGTGCACATAATACAATCGATTCAGGGCGAATTGCCACCTGACCGCCATACTGCTGGCCGGTCAGCGCCTGCGCCTGTTGCGCAGTCAGTAAGTTATAACTGCCGATAAACCCGGCGGCAAAGGCATTCACCGGCTCGGTATATAGGGTTTCAGCATCGGCGTTTTGCACAATCTGACCTTTGTTCATCAGCACGATTCGGTCGGACATGGTCAGGGCTTCTTCCTGATCGTGGGTGACGAAAATGGCCGTCAGGTTCAATTCGCGCTGAATGCGGCGGATCTGCTCGCGCAGGTGTTTGCGAATACGGGCATCCAGCGCGGAGAGAGGTTCGTCGAGCAGCAGCAGGCGCGGCTGCGTCACCAAAGAGCGCGCCAACGCCACGCGCTGGCACTGGCCGCCCGACAGCTGGTGCGGGTAACGCTTGGCGTAATCGTTCATTTCCACCAGTGCCAGCACGTCACCCACCCGGCGATGAATTTCATTGGCAGACAATTTCTGCATCTTGAGGCCAAAAGCCACGTTGCCTTCGACAGTCATATTTGGGAACAGCGCGTAGCTCTGGAAAACCATGCCGATGCCGCGCTCTTGCGGGCTGAGGGGCACAATGTCCTGTCCCTGCAAAATAATCTGCCCGCTGTCTACCGAGGTCAGCCCCGCGAGGCAGCGCAGCAGCGTGGATTTCCCGCAGCCGCTCGGCCCCAGTAAGGTGACGAATTCGCCCTCTTTCGCACTGAAATCAATGTCGTTGAAAATCTGCGTCTGGCCGTAATGCTTATTGAGTTTAGTGACCTGTAAATATGACATTTTCAGCTCTTTTCCTTGTTCAGCACGTTAGCAATCCAGGTGAAAATCAGGACTACCACGAAATAGGAGATAACCAATGCGCTGGTGAAGTGGCCGCTGCCATTGCGCATGTTGAAAAGATAAACCTGTAGCGTTTCGTAGCGGCTTCCGGCCAACAGGTTGGCGAAGACGAACTCGCCGATTAAGAAGGAGAACGACAGCAGCACGGCGATCATGCCGCCTTTGCGCAGGTTGGGCAGAATAACCAGCAGCGCGGCTTTCCAGGTGCTGGCGCCCAGCAGGTGCGCGGCGTCCATCAGGTCACGCAGGTTTATCGCCTGCATATTGTTAGATATCGCCCGATAGATGAACGGCAAGGCGATGGTGAAGTAGCAGCCAATCAGGATCCACGGCGTGCCGGTCATGGCAAAAGGCCCGGACGAATAGAGCGACATTAGCCCAACCGAGGAGACTACCGGCGGCACCGCAAACGGCAGCAGAATCAAGATGTTCATTAGCGTGTCGAGCTTAGGGAAATAGTAAGCAATTACAAACATCAGCGGCAAGATGAGCACCAGCGATAGCAGCAGCGTGCCAAAACAGATCAGCAGCGAATGCCCTAGCGCTATCAGGAAACGCGGATCGCTCCACAGCGCCACCATCCATTTCAAGGTGAAACCGCTCGGTAAGATGGTCGCGCCCCACTCGCTGACTAAGGCATAAATCAGCGTCGCGGCCAGCGGCAACAGCAGGAGCACCATCAAAATCCAAACAATCAGGCGGTGGTAAGCCCCTTCAATGCGAGACATGGCACCCCTCCCGGCAATCAACCCTATTTTTAGCGCACATTCAGATAGCTCCTGCGCAATAACCATTGATGAATCAGCGTGATAAACACCATCAGCACCACCAGCAACATCGCCAGAGCACTGCCCATATTCGGGTCGAGAGAGATATCACCTGACACCAGCGCGGCAATTCGCACCGGCACCACGTTAAAGTTACCGTTGGTCAGCGCGTACACCGTCGCATAGGCTCCCAGCGCGTTGGCCAGCAGAATGACGAAAGTGCCCATCAGCGCCGGGAACATCACCTGCAAGCCGATATGTCGCCAGTAGCGCCAGCGGCCCGCGCCGAGCAGCGCGGCGGACTCGCGCCAATCTTCACGCAGCGCGTCAAAGGCCGGGTAGAGCAGCAGAACGCCGAGCGGGATTTGGAAATAGGTATAAAGAACAATCAGGCCGTCGCGCGAATAGAGATTGAAGCTCTCCATCAGACCGTATTTCTTCAGCAGCAAAGTCAGGCAGCCGTTCAGACCCAGCAAAATGACAAAGGCAAAGGCTAGCGGCACGCCGGCAAAGTTGCTGGTCATATTGGTAAACGACATGACAAAGTCATGCAGCTTGGTGCGGCCTAGCTGGCGAAGTGAGTAACTGCTCACCAACGCAATCAACAAACCGAACACGCTGGACCAGATTGAGATATCCAGCGAGAAGCGCATGGCCTGCAAGTAGAAAGGCGAGGTCAGGATATCGGAGTAGTTGCCAAACCCCCACGCCTCGTAGGTGTCGCTGTAAAAACTGCTGACCGCCACCCAAACCAGCGGGGCCAGCTGAAACGCGATAAAAAACACGGCAAACGGCAACATGAATAACGCAGCTATCCACTTGGCTTTCATCGGCACTCCTCAAGCAGTGACGGGTTTAAGCCAACAAGTCCGCGCAATGCGGTTTGTCGTGGGCAATATTCAATAGCTGGCACACCGTTCCACAGAGTTCAGTTTGCAGCGGCGCGGCATCCTGCAAACTAAAGGCTGAGCCGAAGACAAACAGCGGCACCTGACGCTCTTCCGGCAAGATACCGCCGTGGCTGCGGTCGTCATTCATGCCGTGGTCGGCGGTGACAATCACCTGATACCCGGCGGCCAACCAGTCCCCCAAGAAGCGGGAGAGAATGCCGTCAGCGTTGCGCGCCTTGTTGCGATACTGCGGCGTGGAGAGGCCAAACTTGTGGCCCGCGTCGTCGATATTCATCGGGTGAATTAGCAGGAAATCAGGATCATAGCGGCGGCGCAGGCTTTCTGCATCGTCGAAAAGATGGGAGTCTGGATAAGCATCGTCATAATAAAAATGCCCGTGCTGGATAGTCAGTTTTTCGTCACTGGTGTGGCGGTCACGCGGTGGGTCAAACGGCGTCTGGTTATACAGCTCGCTCACCCAGTGGTAGGCCGCCGCCGCGGTGGTTAAACCGGCGTCACGGGCATAATGGAAAATACTGCGCTGTGTCGAAAGTCTATCAACATGATTGTGCACGATGCCGCTCTCAACCGGCGTCATGCCGGTGAGAATGCACTCGTACAAAGGCCGTGACAATGAAGGTAATTCGCATTCCAGTTGATACAAGCGGCCGCGTCCAGCAGCGCACTGTGCCTGTAAATATCCCATTGCATCGCGAGCGACCTGATAATTCAGACCGTCAAGTACCACCAGAATGCTTTTCATTGAATCGTTGCCTTGTTGCTGATGTTTTAAAAAGTTAACCGTTTGAAGTGATGAGTTTTTATTATTGCTGCATGTTGATCATCACGTTCTCTTGCCACAGGCGCGGCAGAGTTTTCGCGCTCTTATCCCAAGCTTCTGGATCAGCAATTGGGTGAGCATTTTTGTATTCGCTGGCAGGTAACAGTTTGGCCTTCACGTCGTCTGGCAGAGTAATTTTGTCTGCACGGATTGGACGCGCATAACCGCGAGCCAGGTTGATTTGGCCAGCATCAGAGAAGATGTATTCGCGCGCCAATTTTGCGGCGTTCGGGTGTTTAGCGAATTTGTTGATGATGGTGGTGTAGCCGGAAGTGATGGTGCCGTCAGAGGGGATCAGCACGTCGAAGCGCGTTTTGTCGATCTGGTCGCGGTAGTTCAGGCCGTTGAAGTCCCACACAATGCCAACCTGCACTTCGCCTTTTTCCAATGACGCGATGCTCGGGTCGCTCAGGCCCAGACGGCCCGCTTTGGCCAATTTGCCGAAGAATTCCAGACCCGGTTTGAGGTTTTTCTCGTTGCCGCCCATGGCGTAAGTCGCTGCCAGGACGCCGTTGGCTGCCTGAGCGGCGGTACCGACGTCACCGATAGTCACTTTGTAGTTGCCTTTCAGCAGGTCAGCCCAGCTGTGCGGCTCATCTTTCACCTGCGACTTATCGATAATAAAAGCGATGGTGCCAGTGTAAGCGAGTGCCCACATACCATCTTTGTCTTTCGCCCACGCCGGAACATCATTCCAGGTTGTCGGTTTGTATGGCTGAGTCACGCCCTTTTGCACTGCAATCGGGCCGAATGCGGCACCCACGTCGCCGATGTCCGCGCTGGCGTTATCTTTTTCAGCAGCGAATTTCGCGATTTCTTGTGCCGAGCTCATATCGGTATCGCTATGCTTCAACCCATATTGGCTGCTCAACGCGGCCCACGTGTCTTTCCAGTTTGCCCAAGAGTCAGGCATCCCGACGCTGTTGACAGTCCCTTCGGCCTGCGCGGCTTTAAGCAGTTCTGCTGGAGGCTCAGCGGCAAAGGCCGATGAAGTGGAAAGAACCAAGGCGCTGGTTAACACTGAAGCGAACAACTGTTTCATAACGGATGCTCCGGATGGTAGTGTGTGAGTGCTGGTCTAGTCCAGCAAGAACCAAGCCAATCTAACGATCAATTGTGATAATTATATTACAGTGCGAAAAACCAGCATTTTTAGGGCGCAGGCTGTTATCGAGCGCACATTAATTCAGCACGAATTCGCCGTGCTGGTGCAAAAACGCACTTAAATGAGGCCTGTTGCAATGAGTGAATCGCTTACCACCGTGGCTGCGATCTGTCTGAGACTGAGTGAAAACATCGCATCTGGCCTATTTGCGGCGGAGGGGCGCCTGCCTTCGGAACGCCAGCTTAGTGAACAATTTGCAACGACCCGCATCACCCTGCGTGAAGCATTGAGCCAGCTTGAAGGTCAGGGTTTGATCTACCGTCAGGTACGGCGGGGTTGGTTTGTTTCTCCGCCGCGGATTGTTTATAACCCGCTACAGCGCAGCCACTTCCACGCCATGGCAAGAGAACAAGGGCGCAGTGCAAAAACAGAAGTGATTGATGCTAAAGAGTTAATTGCCAGTGACGCGGTATGTTCAAAGCTGTCGTTACCGACGAAAAGCCCGGTGTATTGCATTCGCCGCCTGCGCTACATTGATGGTCGCCCGGTGCTGTATGTCGAGCACTACCTCAATCCGAAGTATTTCCCGCAGATTTTAAATGTCGACTTAACCCAGTCGCTGACTGACCTTTATGCATCAAAGTATGGGATGAGCTATGGGCGAGTGCGATTCGATATGCTCCCCACTCGCCTGCCAGAAGATGCTTCTTCGGCCTTAAAAGTCGCCCCCGGTAGCCCAGCGCTGTTTATCACCCGAACCAACCGCGATCAGCACGACCGGGTGATTGACTGTGACTTGGAGTATTGGCGGTATGACGCATTACATATTGATGTGGAAGTGAATTGATGTGGCAACGAAATCCGCCCCAGTGGCTTACACCAGTAAGTGACCAGGACGGATTTCGGCAGCTAACGCAGAGTCAGTTCGAAGGATAACGGGTAAAGGTTAACTAGTCGGCGTCGTAGCCAAGGTTTGGTGCCAGCCAACGCTCGACTTCGGCAATCGGCATATTTTTGCGTGCCGCGTAGTCTTCCACCTGATCGCGCTGTATCTGGGCCACGGCGAAATACTTACTTTCAGGGTGGCTGAAGTACCAGCCTGATACCGCCGCTCCAGGCCACATGGCGAAGGATTCGGTCAGCCGCATGCCGGTGTTAGTTTCCACGTCCAGCAGTTTCCAGATCTCACCTTTCTCGGTGTGCTCAGGGCAAGCCGGATAGCCCGGCGCAGGGCGAATACCTTGGTAGTTTTCACGGATCAGCTCTTCGTTGCTCAGGCTCTCGCTCGGCGCGAACCCCCAATAGACTGTACGTACGCGCTCATGCAGATATTCGGCAAAGGCCTCCGCCAGACGGTCTGCCAGAGCTTTGACCATAATTTTGTTGTAGTCGTCGTGCTGGTTGTCATAGGCCTCGGCCAAGGCATCTTCTTCCAGCCCGCCGGTCACCGCAAAGGCGCCCATATAGTCTTTTTTGCCACTGGATTTCGGTGCCACAAAGTCGGCTAAACAGTAGTTAGCAAAATCGGTTTTCTCCGTTTGCTGACGCAGATGGTGGCTGACCACCAGCACCTCTTGGCGGCGCTCATCGCTATAAATTTCAATATCATCGCCTACGCGGTTAGCCGGGAACAGCCCCACCACGCCACGCGGATTCAGTAACTTCTCGTTCGAGAGCTTATCGAGCAGGTCATTGGCGTCTTTGAATAAGCGTTTGGCTTCTTCGCCCACCACTTCATCTTCCAGAATGCGCGGATATTTACCCGCCAGCGCCCAGGTCATAAAGAAAGGCGTCCAGTCGATGTAGTTTCTCAATGTCTCTATGCTGGCTTCCACCTTCTGCACGCCAAGGCGATGGGCCACCGGTGGGGTATAACTTTCCCAATCGATCACAGTGGCGTTGTCGCGCGCGGTTTCAAGACTGACTGGCGGCGTACGCGGCTTTTTGCGGCCGTGCTGAATACGCACGGTTTCGTATTCTTTACGAGTACGGGCAACAAAATCATCGCGCTGGGTGCTTGAAAGCAGCGCTGAGACTACCCCCACCGTGCGCGAGGCATTCTGTACATAAGTCGTCGGGCCGCTGTAGTTCTGCTCAATTTTCACGGCGGTATGGGCTTTCGAGGTCGTTGCACCGCCAATCAGCAGAGGAATGGTGAAGCCACGGCGCTCCATCTCTTTGGCAACGTTAACCATTTCATCCAGCGATGGGGTGATTAGCCCTGACAGCCCGATGATATCGACATTCTCTTCAATCGCCGTTTTGAGGATTTTATCGGTCGGCACCATCACGCCCAAGTCGATGATTTCATAGTTATTACACTGTAAAACCACGCCGACGATATTTTTACCAATGTCATGGACATCGCCCTTCACCGTCGCCAGCAGGATTTTTCCGTTGGTCTGGCCCTTCTCTTTGCTGGCCTCAATATAAGGCTCGAGATAGGCCACCGCCTGTTTCATGACACGGGCAGATTTCACCACTTGTGGCAGGAACATTTTGCCTTCGCCAAACAGGTCCCCGACCACGTTCATGCCGTCCATCAGCGGCCCTTCAATCACCTCTATTGGGCGAGCCGACAGCTGTCGCGCCTCTTCGGTATCGACTTCGATAAATTCTGTAATTCCTTTAACCAGCGAATATTCCAGACGTTTACGCACTTCCCAGCTGCGCCACTCAGCCTGCTGTTTATTGGCTTCGCCATCGTCTTTATTGCCACGATATTTTTCTGCCAGATCCAACAAGCGTTCAGTGCCGTCATCACGACGGTTAAGGATCACATCTTCGACGGCATCGCGTAATTCGGTGGAGAGATCATCGTAGATCGCCAGCTGGCCGGCGTTGACGATCCCCATGTCCATGCCGTTGCGGATGGCGTGATACAGGAATACGGCGTGGATCGCTTCACGCACAGGCTCATTGCCACGAAATGAGAAGGAGACGTTAGACACGCCGCCGGAGATCATCGCGTGAGGCAGCTGTTCTTTGATGTCCGCGCAGGCCTCAATGAAGTCCACGGCGTAGTTGTTATGCTCTTCAATACCCGTCGCCACAGCGAAGATATTCGGGTCGAAAATAATGTCTTCCGGCGGGAAACCCACCTCTTCGGTCAACAGTTTATAGGCGCGGCGACAGATCTCGATTTTGCGCGCGCGAGTATCAGCCTGCCCCACTTCGTCAAATGCCATCACCACCATCGCGGCACCATAGCGGCGCACTTTACGCGCATGATTCAGGAAGGCTTCTTCGCCCTCTTTCATCGAAATGGAGTTCACGATGCCTTTGCCCTGAATACACTTCAGCCCCTTTTCGATGACGTCCCACTTGGATGAGTCAATCATGATAGGCACGCGGGCAATGTCAGGCTCACCGGCAATCAGATTCAGAAAACGCACCATGGCGGCTTCGGCATCCAACATGCCTTCGTCCATATTGATATCAATGATCTGCGCGCCGCTTTCCACCTGCTGGAGAGCCACTTCCAGGGCTTCATTATATTTTTCTTCTTTAATAAGACGTTTAAAACGCGCCGAGCCGGTAACGTTAGTCCTCTCCCCGACGTTCACAAACAGGGTTTGAGCATCAATGGTTAACGGCTCCAGCCCAGCCAGACGGCAAGCCACCGGGATCTCCGGCAGTTGGCGTGGCGGCACGCCTTCAACCACTTTAGCTATCGCCGCAATGTGCTCAGGGGTGGTGCCACAGCAACCGCCGACGATATTCAAGAAGCCAGAGCGCGCCCATTCGCCAATATGCTCCGCCATCTCTTTTGCGCCAAGATCGTATTCACCAAAAGCATTTGGCAAACCGGCGTTGGGGTGAGCTGTGACATAACATTCTGAAATCCGGGACAGCTCGGCCACGTATTGGCGCAACTCGTCAGGGCCAAGGGCGCAGTTCAGGCCAAAGGTTAGCGGTTTAACGTGGCGCAGAGAGTTATAGAAAGCTTCGGTGGTTTGCCCGGAGAGCGTGCGCCCCGAGGCATCGGTGATGGTGCCTGAGATCATAACTGGAAGAATGACGCCCATCGCTTCGAACTCCGTTTCCACGGCGAAGGTAGCGGCTTTGGCATTCAAGGTATCGAACACGGTTTCAATCATGATCAGATCCGCACCGCCTTCGATCAGGGCGCGAGTCGACTCTCGGTAGGCAGCCACCAGCTGATCAAAGGTGACATTGCGGAATGCCGGATCGTTAACATCAGGTGAAATTGACGCAGTGCGGTTAGTCGGGCCAAGCACGCCCGCGACGTAACGCGGCTTTTCAGGAGTGCGTGCCGTCCATTCATCGGCACAAATCCTCGCCAGGCGGGCGGCCTCGTAGTTAATTTCGGCTGAAAGTGACTCCATATGGTAGTCAGCCATGGCGATGGTGGTTGAGTTGAAGGTGTTGGTTTCGAGAATGTCAGCGCCAGCCTCAAGATAGGCATAATGAATAGCGGTGATCACCTCTGGTTTGGTCAGCACCAGAAGATCGTTATTCCCTTTGAGATCGCTTTCCCAATTGGCAAAACGCTCGCCGCGATAATCCGCTTCTTCCAGACGATAACTTTGGATCATCGTCCCCATGCCGCCGTCCAATACCATAATGCGCTGCGCTAACTGGTTGCGTAGTGCCTCAACTTGATTTGTCACTTTCACCTCAATCACCTGTCGTTCACCACCGGCCAAACCCTTAGCAATCGCCGGAAACCATGAAAAGCATCCTAGCATACCTTCCAAGGGCCAAAGCTCAGGACTTGGTGAGACTTTTTCAATTTAGGAATGCATCTCGCAGGGCGAATGCAACACATCGGATGAGCGGAAATGCAGGTTGCGATCCATACTGTAAAAACGAAAATGAATTCCAAAATAACTTTTATTCCTCGCTAATTAGCGCATCTTACAAGGAAAAGGCCCATGGCAACGCCAGTGACCACCTCGGCCAAACGAGTGAAAAAAACCAAAGCCGCTGCCGCCTCGGGCAGCGCCGCCACCGGACAAGTGCAGTCATTAACCCGTGGCCTAAAATTATTAGAATATATCGCGGAAGCTCAGGGCAGCGTGGCGCTCACAGATTTAGCCCAGCAGGCCGGTCTGCCGAACTCCACCACCCACCGGTTGCTAACCACCATGCAACAACAGGGCTTTGTTCGTCAGGTGGGTGATTTAGGGCTGTGGACTATCGGCTCCCACGCGTTTGTGGTCGGCAGCAGCTTCCTGCAAAGCCGTAATTTGCTGGCAATGGTGCATCCAATGCTGCGTCGATTAATGGAGGAATCGGGCGAGACGGTCAATCTGGCCGTGCTGGATCACAGCGACTATCAGGCGATTATTATCGATCAGGTGCAGTGCAACGCGCTGATGAGAATGTCGGCGCCTATCGGTGGCAAACTGCCGATGCACGCCTCGGGAGCGGGGAAAGCTTTCCTCTCCACCTTGCCTGAAGACAGGCTGGTGAAGCTGCTGCATAAAATCGGACTGCACAGCTATACGCCGCTGACTCGCACCTCTCCTGCCAACTTAAAACAGGAGTTGGCGGACACCCGTAAACGAGGCTATGCCTTTGATGATGAAGAACATGCGCTGGGGCTGCGTTGTGTGGCGACCTGCATTTACGACGAGCATAACGACGCCTATGCGGCTATTTCGATTTCAGGGCCGGTATCGCGTATTACTGATGACCGCGTGACGGAGCTGGGCGCGCTGGTGATTCACGCAGCCAAAGAGATCACTCAGGCTTATGGCGGCGGGAAGCATTAATTCTTATCGGGCTATGGCAGGGAAGTGATAGCCGGCATCTCAGCCAAGGCTTTTTCATCTCGGCGTTGACTAAAGCGTTGTTGGCGGCGATAGGCGTAGACGTCGTCAACTTCGCCAGCAAGGATGCGTTGCTGCACTTTCTGCCAATACTCCACGTCAAAAAGGTCGCCATGTAACATCTCAAACAGCGGCTTTATTCTTTTGTCGCTGCACAGGAAATGGCGGAATTCTTCGGGAAACACGTCTTGCGGCGAGGTGCTGTACCAAGGTTCACTGGCTAGCTCATCTTCGGGGTAGCGCGCGGCGGGAATGGCGCGGAAATTAACGTCCGTCATGTAACAGATTTCATCGTAATCATAAAACACTACCCGACCGTGCCGGGTGACGCCGAAGTTTTTAAACAGCATATCGCCAGGGAAGATATTCGCCGCGGCCAGCTGCTTAATGGCGTTGCCATACTCTTCAATTACATCGTGCAATTGCGGGTCAGTGGCAGTTTCGAGGTAGATATTCAGCGGCGTCATGCGCCGTTCAATATACAAATGGCGTATCAGAATGCTGTCGCCAAGATCCTCGATTTTGCTCGGCACCTCGCGCAATAGCTCATCCATCAGTTCAGGACTGATATCTTTCTTGGCTAAGGCGAAATGCTCAAACTCCTGCGTATCCGCCATACGCCCGACGCGATCATGCTCTTTGACCAATTGATAACAGGCTTTCACCTGCGCCTCGGTCACCTCTTTTTGCGGAGCAAAATTATCTTTAATCACTTTGAAAACGCGGTCACTGTCCGCCAAAGTGAAGACCAGCATCACCATGCCTTTGACGCCCGGCGCGATAATAAACGGCTGCTGAGTATTTGCCATGAAGCGCAAATGTTCGCGATAGCATTCGGTTTTGGCATGCTTCTGACAGCCGATGGCGCTATACAGCTCGGCGGTGGTTTTGCCGGGTAAAATTTCACGCAGCCATTCCACCAGCGCAGCGGGCTGAGGGGCATACACCATGAAATAGGAGCGGGCGAACCCAAAGACTATACTGGCATCGTCATTTTTGGTCAGGCAGGTATCAACAAAGAGTTGGCCATTCAGACTTCGGTGAATCGGCAGTAGAAAAGGTAGAGTCTGGCCGGCTATGTGCATTTTGCCAATCAGCCATGCGGCTTTATTGCGATAGAACAGCTCAGTGGCGACATCGATAACAACCGTAGAGAATGTCTGTTGAGAATAGGTTTTCTGCAAACTTGCCAAGATATAATCGACATCCCGCTCTCTCTCTTCCCATTCCAAACGCAAGGGTAAGTCAGCCAGTATCGACAGCAGCATCTGGCGAACATGGCTTTGCGACTCATAGCGGCGAAACAGCGGGCGAGTACCATTACGCAGGTGAGCATCAGGCTGCTCAGTGAACACAAACAGCCTTTCTTCGGTTAAATCGCGGTGTTTGAAAATCCGGCAATAAACTGAATTAAAGAAGCTCTCCGCGATCTCAGCGCGGGGGTATTCCGGTAAGAGCTGGCTATAAAACTGCTTTACGGTTTTCAGGAAAGAGGCATCGTAGAAATGAGCGCCGGTGATGCATTTAAGCTGAGCCACCACCAGCCCAACGTGATGGTCATAGAGATGAATACGCTGCTTCATTGCCGCCTGTACGGCTTTCCAATCAGCCTGTTCAAATCGCTGCTGGGCGCCAGCAGTCACCTCAAGAAATCGGCCATATTGAGCATCAAAACCCTGCAATATCGTCTGTGCTATCAGCAACTCTATCCGCATAATCTGCTCCCCTGCCGCCATACGTCAGCAGGCCCGGACAAGCCGGGCCGATAAAATCAGGTACCGAACTGTTGTTCTTCGGTCGAGCCGGTGAGCGCCGTGACTGACGAGCGGCCGCCCTGAATGATGGTGGTCACCTTGTCGAAATAGCCGGTGCCAACCTCTTGCTGGTGGGAGGCAAAGGTGTAACCGCGATTCACAGCAGCAAATTCTGGCTCCTGAACTTTTTCCACATAGTGTTTCATGCCCTCTCCCTGCGCGTAGGCATGGGCTAAATCGAACATGTTGAACCACATGCTGTGGATGCCCGCCAGCGTGATGAACTGGTACTGGTAGCCCATATCAGCAAGCCGCTGCTGGAAGCTGGCGATGGTTTTGTCATCCAGATTCTTCTTCCAGTTGAAAGAAGGCGAGCAGTTGTAGGCCAATAACTTGCCGGGGAAACGAGCGTGGATAGCATCGGCAAAACGCTGGGCCAGCTCCAAATCTGGGGTGGAAGTCTCACACCAAACAATGTCGGCATAAGGCGCATAGGCCAAACCACGGCTGATGGCCTGCTCAATCCCCGCGTGGGTGCGGTAGAAGCCTTCAGGCGTGCGTTCACCAGTGATAAATTCGCTGTCGTAAGGGTCGCAATCTGAGGTTAATAAGTCAGCCGCGTCCGCGTCGGTTCGCGCAACCAGCAGCGTAGGTACGCCGAGGACATCGGCCGCTAAACGGGCGGAAACCAGTTTCTGCACGGCTTCTTGAGTCGGCACCAAGACTTTTCCGCCCATGTGGCCGCATTTCTTCACCGCAGCAAGTTGGTCTTCAAAGTGAACGGCCGCCGCACCCGCCTCAATCATCGCTTTCATCAGCTCAAACGCGTTGAGCACGCCGCCAAAACCGGCCTCAGCATCGGCAACAATAGGTAAGAAGTAATCGGTGTAGCCCGCCTGCCCTGGCTCAATATTATTCGCCCACTGGATTTGATCAGCCCGGCGGAAAGTATTGTTAATGCGATTCACCACTTCAGGGACAGAGTTCACCGGATAGAGCGACTGGTCCGGGTACATGCTCGACGCGGTATTGGCGTCAGCCGCGACCTGCCAACCGGAAAGATAAATCGCTTCCAGACCGGCTTTCGCTTGTTGCAATGCCTGCCCGCCGGTCAATGCCCCAAGGCAATTGACATAGCCTTTACGAGACTCGCCGTGCAATAAACCCCACAGGCGTTTCGCGCCATTTTGCGCCAGCGTGCACTCTGGATTCACCGAACCACGCAGGCTTATCACTTCAGCAGTACTGTACGGGCGGGTGATCCCCTCCCAACGCGGTTGTGACCAATTTTCTTCAAGCTGCTGAATTTGCTGAGTACGTGAGTTTTTCATGGCAAGTTTCCTGTTCTTTGTTTTATGGGTTTGTAGGGGATAAGTGCGTTAAGCCAGCAGGGCATAGCCCGGCAAGGTGAGGAAGTCGACCAGCTCTTCTTGAGTGGTGATGCGCTCCATCAGCGCCGCCGCCTCGCTAAATCGACCGGCGCTGAAACGCTGCTCACCTAACTCTTGCTGGATGACCTGCATTTCTTCGCAAAGCATTTTGCGGAACAGCGCCTTGGTCACTGGCTGCCCGTCACTCAAGGTTTTGCCATGGTGTATCCACTGCCAAATGGAGGTGCGGGAGATCTCGGCAGTCGCGGCATCTTCCATCAGCCCGTAAATCGGCACGCAGCCGTTGCCCGAGATCCAAGCTTCAATGTATTGCACGGCAACGCGAATATTGGCGCGCATCCCCTCTTCGGTTCGCTCCCCCGCGCAAGGCTCTAACAGCTCGCTGGCGGAGATCGGGGCATCTTGGTCACGGGAAATATCCAGCTGGTTTTTGCGTTCGCCCAGTGCCCGGTCAAAAATAGCCATGACCGTGTCGGCCAGGCCCGGATGAGCAATCCAGGTGCCGTCATGACCATTTTTGGCTTCTAACTCTTTGTCACTCTTCACTTTATTCAGCACCCACTCGTTGCGTTGGGTATCTTTGCTTGGAATGAAGGCGGCCATGCCCCCCATAGCAAAGGCACCGCGACGATGACAAGTTTTGATCAACAGCCGTGAATAGGCGCTGAGGAATGGCTGAGTCATGGTGACAGCCTGACGATCGGGCAAAACGCGATCCGGATAATTTTTCAATGTTTTGATATAGCTAAAGATATAGTCCCAGCGCCCGCAGTTAAGCCCCACAATATGACTGCGCAAGTGGTAGAGGATTTCATCCATTTGGAAGACCGCGGGCAGTGTCTCAATCAGCACGGTCGCCTTAATGGTTCCGCGCGGCAAGTCGACGTAATCTTCCGCAAAACTAAAGATGTCGCTCCACCAAGCAGCTTCTTGATAAGACTGGGTTTTAGGCAGGTAAAAGTACGGGCCGCTGCCTTTAGCCTGCAATGCGCGATAGTTATGGAAAAAGTACATGGCGAAATCAAACAAGCCACCGGGGATTGGCTCTCCTTCCCAATGAATGTGTTTTTCTGGCAGATGCAACCCGCGTACGCGGCATACTAATACCGCCGGATCGGGTTTTAACTGATAAATCTTTCCTGCTTCATTGGTGTAGCTGATGGTCCCGTTGACGGCATCGCGCAAATTGATCTGACCTTCGATCACTTTATTCCAGTCAGGAGCTAACGAATCCTCAAAGTCTGCCATGAAGACTTTTACATTAGCATTCAGGGCGTTAATGACCATTTTCCGTTCAACTGGCCCGGTGATCTCCACTCTTCTATCCTGCAAATCAACGGGAATACCTTTAATCTGCCAAATACCTTCACGAATGGAATTTGTTTCCGAAATGAAATCCGGAAGCTGGCCCTGATCGATTTTGCGCTGCTGCTCAATCCGACTCTGCAAAAGATGGTGACGGGAGGCGCTAAAGCGCGTCACCAGCTCTGTCAGAAAATCGATCGCTTCGTCTGTCAGGATTAATGCGTCGTTACTGCTTAAATTACGGGTAAATTGCAAAGGGGCATGAGTTATCTGCTGATTCATTGGCATTCTCCTGACTTATCTCTTCTCTTTCAGCCAGGAATAGTAAGGTCCGGCCGGTTAATTTCAGAGGATCTAGGGCTCGGACATCAGGATCATTTGACCTCAACAATCTCAACCGAAACGCAGCCTCAGTAAGATCTAAGCGTAATCACGAAATCCATAAAATCAAAAACGATTTCCATTTTATTTTTGTTTTTATTTTTTATTTCTTTTAATCATTAGGTTACGAGAGAAAATATTTTCTCTAAAAAGGAATTAACTTTCACAAAAAAGGAGGATTGGAATTTAATATGGAGATAGCTGGAAGAGGAGTGAAGACTAATAATTGAGGCGAGCAAGACGCTCGCCTATGAAAGCCTATGACTATTCGAGGGTAGGATTCATCTGGCGAAGATCAAACGGAGTGATCTGGTAAACGTAATAATTTAGCCAGTTGGTGAATAACAGATGTCCATGGCTGCGCCAGGTCGCCTTTGGCGATAAAGCAGGATTATCCTGCGGGAAGTAGTTAAATGGCATATCAGGAGACAAACCTGCATCTCTGTCTCGCAGGTATTCACCGGCTAACGTGCCCGCATCGTATTCAGGGTGGCCAGTCACAAAAGCCATACGCTTATCTTTGGTCGCAAAGAGATAAGCACCGGCCTCTTCGGATTCGGCTAGGATATCGAGATCGGTGTATTGGCGCAGCTCGTGCGTTGGGAAGTCCGCATAGCGAGAATGCGGCGCTAAAAAGCTCTCATCAAACCCGCGCGTGAGTAAAGCCAGCGGCTGTAAGGTTTGATGATGATAAACGCCAGATAATTTGGTTTCACGCGTCATTTTCGGCGTGCCATAGAGCACATTCAAAGCGGCCTGCACCGCCCAGCACACGAACAGCGTGGAGGTCACATGTTCTTTCGCCCAGTGAACCACTCGTTCAATCTGTGGCCAATAGGCAACATCGCAAAAATCCACCAATCCAAGTGGTGCTCCAGTGACAATCAAACCATCGTAATTCTCGTGCTGAATATCCTCAAAATCGCAGTAGAAATTATTCAGATGCTCAGCAGGCGTGTTTTTGGACTCGCGGCTATCAATGCGCAGAAGCTGAACGTCAATTTGTAGGGGTGAGTTAGAAAGGAGGCGCAAAAATTGATTTTCAGTCTCAATTTTCTTCGGCATTAGGTTCAAGATCAAAACCTTAAGCGGTCGAATCTCCTGAGTTTTTGCACGAGATGAGGTCATAACAAAGACGTTCTCATTTCGTAAAAAATTCACTGCTGGTAACTCATCAGGAACCCGAATTGGCATAGCAACTTCCTCACTGCATCCGTATATACGTTTAGACTTCTAGATGCCCGACAATAGCGGTTTTCACTATTAAAGTCGAGTGAGGTATGTTCAAGGTGAGAAATCTTCAGCTTTAAGTAATATGTTTAGCTAATTTTGTTCTATTGGGATGAGAGGACAGGGAGACTTGCCGTTATTGGGGGGAACTCAAAAGAAAAAGCCTCTTGTCCTACTTTCTTATCC
>NZ_JBQSVA010000005.1:0-344517 GCF_052375995.1 Ewingella sp. AOP9-I1-14 | reverse complement strand
TTTTTCTTTAGACACGGCTATATTCCTTACTCTTGTGCTCCCCCTTCATAGAGAGAGCACTGGATCATTGTGTTTAAACCAGTGGCTTATTTGCCACGAGCTTCAATAACGGCCTGAGCGACGTTGTTCGGCGCATCATCGTACTTCAGGAACTCCATGGAGTAAGAAGCACGGCCTTTGGTCAGAGAACGCAGTTGAGTTGCGTATCCGAACATCTCGGACAACGGAACTTCAGCGTGAATCTGAACGCCAGTAGCGTTGGATTCCTGACCTTTCAGTTGACCACGACGACGGCTAAGGTCACCGATGACATCACCAGTGTTCTCTTCCGGAGTTTCTACTTCAACCTTCATGATCGGCTCAAGCAGAACTGGTTTCGCTTTCTTAAAGCCATCTTTGAAGGCGATAGAAGCGGCCAGTTTAAACGCCAGCTCAGAGGAGTCAACGTCATGGTAAGAACCGAAGTGCAGACGCACGCCCAGATCTACTACCGGGTAACCCGCCAGTGGACCAGACTTCAGCTGTTCCTGGATGCCTTTGTCAATCGCGCCGATGAATTCAGTTGGAATCACACCGCCTTTGATTTCGTTGACAAACTCATATCCTTTCGGATTTGTGCCAGGTTCTAGTGGGTACATGTCGATCACAACGTGACCATACTGACCGCGACCACCAGACTGCTTAGCGTGTTTACCTTCAACGTCGGTAACTTTACCGCGAATTGCTTCACGGTAAGCAACTTGTGGCTTACCGACGTTCGCTTCAACGTTAAATTCGCGACGCATACGGTCAACCAAGATGTCCAGGTGAAGCTCACCCATACCTGCGATGATAGTCTGACCAGATTCTTCGTCAGTCCATACGCGGAATGATGGGTCTTCTTTCGCCAGACGGCCCAGAGCCAGACCCATTTTTTCTTGGTCAGCTTTGGTTTTTGGTTCTACCGCAACGGAGATAACCGGCTCAGGGAACTCCATACGCTCCAGAATGATCACATTGTCTGGATCACACAGAGTGTCACCGGTAGTTACGTCTTTCAAACCGATTGCCGCAGCGATGTCGCCCGCACGAACTTCTTTAATTTCTTCACGCTTGTTAGCGTGCATCTGAACGATACGGCCCAGACGTTCGCGCTGAGATTTCACTGGGTTAAATACAGTGTCACCTGAGTTGACGAGACCGGAATAAACACGGAAGAACGTCAAGTTACCCACGAATGGGTCAGTTGCGATTTTGAACGCCAGAGCAGAGAACGGCTCGGCATCATCAGAGTGACGAACTGCTGGAGTGTCTTTACCGTCATCCAACATACCGTTGATAGCTTCAACGTCGGTTGGTGCTGGCAGATACTCAACAACAGCATCCAGCATTGCCTGTACGCCTTTGTTTTTAAACGCAGAACCACAGGTAACCAAGATGATTTCGTTGTTCAGAACGCGCTTACGCAGAGAAGTTTTGATCTCTTCTTCAGTCAACTCTTCGCCACCAAAGAATTTCTCCATCAGCTCATCAGAGCCTTCAGCAGCGGACTCAACCAGTTTCTGATGCCATTCTTCAGCCAGTTCTTGCATGTCAGCTGGGATCTCTTCGTATTCGAAGGTCACGCCCTGATCAGCTTCGTTCCAGTTGATAGCTTTCATCTTCACCAGGTCAACAACACCGGTGAATTTCTCTTCCGCGCCGATTGCCAGTTGCAGAGGCACCGGAGTTGCGCCCAGACGTTTTTCAATCTGATCAACAACTTTCAGGAAGTTAGCACCCATACGGTCCATTTTGTTAACGAACGCGATACGAGGAACTTTATATTTGTTTGCCTGACGCCATACGGTCTCAGACTGTGGCTGAACACCACCAACAGCACAGTAAACCATTACCGCGCCATCAAGAACACGCATGGAACGTTCTACTTCGATGGTGAAGTCAACGTGCCCTGGGGTGTCGATGATGTTGATGTGGTGTGGTTCGAACTGCTTAGCCATACCAGCCCAGTAACAGGTGGTAGCAGCGGACGTGATGGTAATACCACGTTCCTGTTCTTGCTCCATCCAGTCCATGGTAGCTGCGCCATCATGAACTTCACCGATTTTGTGGTTTACACCGGTGTAGAACAAAACACGTTCGGTAGTGGTCGTTTTACCGGCGTCGATGTGAGCACTGATACCAATGTTACGGTAGCGCTCAATGGGTGTTTTACGAGCCATTTGATTCCTCTATAACTAGGACGTTCAAGTTCAGTTAACCCAAGCGGGTTGGCTTCTTGAAGCGCCCGCTTGGTTAGCATAACTACTGCGAAGTGATTACCAGCGGTAGTGGGCGAACGCCTTGTTGGCTTCAGCCATACGGTGAACGTCTTCACGTTTCTTAACAGCAGTACCTTTGTTCTCTGCTGCGTCAGAAAGTTCGTTCGCCAGGCGAAGAGCCATGGATTTATCACCGCGTTTACGAGCAGCTTCAACGATCCAACGCATTGCCAGGGCATTACGACGAACCGGACGTACTTCAACTGGAACCTGATAAGTAGAACCACCTACGCGGCGGGACTTAACTTCGACAGTCGGACGAACGTTGTCCAGAGCGACTTCGAAAGCTTCCAGGTGGCCTTTACCGCTACGTTGAGCCAGGGTCTCAAGAGCAGTGTAGACGATTGCTTCTGCAGTAGATTTTTTACCATCTACCATCAGAATGTTTACGAATTTAGCCAGCAGTTCGGACCCGAACTTAGGATCTGGCAGAATTTTACGTTGACCAATGACGCGACGACGTGGCATGGAAATACTCCGTTGTTAATTCAGGATTGTCCAAAACTCAAAGAGTTTATTTTGACATTAATGTAAAAATGTTTGGCCTTACTTAACGGAGAACCATTAAGACTTCGGCTTCTTGACGCCGTATTTAGAACGAGATTGCTTACGATCCTTAACGCCTGAACAGTCCAGCGCGCCACGGACGGTGTGATAACGCACACCTGGCAAGTCTTTTACACGACCGCCACGGATCAGGATCACGGAGTGTTCCTGCAGGTTATGACCTTCACCGCCGATGTAGGAGGTAACTTCAAAACCGTTAGTCAAACGCACACGGCATACTTTACGCAGTGCGGAGTTTGGTTTTTTAGGAGTGGTGGTATATACACGAGTACATACGCCACGTTTCTGCGGGCAAGCTTCCAGCGCTGGAACGTTGCTTTTAGCAACCTTCGTAGAGCGTGGTTTGCGTACCAGCTGATTAATTGTTGCCATTAAAAAGCTCCTGGATTTTGGTTCATAAACTACTTTGTAAACGCGTGTTAAATCACCCCATATACAGCATTAGCTAATATGGGGACGCAGAATTTTAGGGCTGACCTACAAAGGTGTCAAGAAATATACAGCGTTGGAGGTGATCACCATGCGATTTGCTGAGGGTGTTTTTCGGTCAGCGCGACGAAACCAGTATAGTCGATCAGCGTAATATTGTGTGAAATTTGACCAACTAATCCTCGGGCGGCTAAATCTTCACTTAGGGCATAGACGGAATGTTCTGCCGTAGCTAGATATGGGTGCGCCGCGCTGTCTTTCAAGGCCGCCAGTACGCCGTCTTGCATCAGCAGTAAGGCGTCCTGTGAGCCAATCAGACTAACAAGTGTGGGGAAATCACACGCTTGGGGAGAATTCGCTAAGGTAAAAAGCATGGTTTTTCCTGCATTAAAATGTCATCACGACATCGTATTCCGCTAACTTAGCGCGCAATTCAGCCGCCGCCAGCCTCTCAACATCCAGCACCCAGTTGTCCACACTCGACAATCCGCGCGCCGCCAAGGACTCCTCGCAGATGAAACACTGGTCGATATCGTATAAGGATAAAACGCCGTAAGTGACGATATAATTACGCGAAAGAATTTTTTCTGGCTGTTGGTTCGGTAACAGCTGAAATACGCCATCGGCGACAAAGAACACGCCAATGTCTTCAGTTAACGCCGAGGTGGCGAGCAAAGCATCAAGTCCTTCCCTGCCTGCAGAACTGCCGTGTGGCCCATGCGTAAAAATAAAGGCGACTTTTTTCATATTGGATTACACCTTGTATTTAAAACTGCACTAGCCGATCGCAGGTCAGCGACGCTTCCGCCAAACTTCCCAGCCCGGTCAAGGCAAAACCTGATTGCAGGTTAGCAAACTCACCGCCCTGATTGCGGGCTTCATCGCCATCAATCACGCCACGGCGCAGCGCCGCGGCCACGCAGACATTCAGCGCCACGTGGTTGTCGACGGCCAATCGCTGCCAGGCGCGCACCAAGTCGAACTCGTCTGACGCTGGCGCAGAAAGCTGATTGCCGTTCAGAACGCCTTCGCGATAGAAAAAGATGCTGTCTAACTGATGCCCGGCGGCTAACAGCGCCAGAGCAAATTGATAGGCCGCGCTGGCTTGTTGCGTGCCGTAGGCAGGGCCGGTCACCAGCAGGCAATAACGCAGTTTCAACGTTCGTTCCCCACCAGATCGCCGCTCTTAAATTGGCGGATATAGAGATAAACCGTGTGTTTGGAGATGTTCAGGCGATCGGCCACCTGGTTAATGGCATCTTTGATATCAAAAATGCCTTTCTCGTAAAGATTCAGAACCACCTGACGATTCTTGGCGTTATTCGACACGTTGCGGTCGGCATTCACCTCTTCAATGGTGAACTCCAGCGTTTGTGCCACCAAGTCGTCAACCGACGAGGCGAAGTTCACCGAAGGCGCCACTTCCTGCGTTTCTGGCGGCATAAAGGTCTGCATGATTTGCGAGAAAGGCACGTCGAGGTTCATGTTGATACAAAGCAGGCCGATCACTCGCTGCTCGCGATTGCGAATAGCGATGGTGACTGACTTCATCAACACGCCACTTTTGGCGCGAGTGAAATAGGCTTTCGACACATTGCTGTCGGCACCTGTCATATCGTGCAGCATGCGCAGCGCCAGGTCGGTAATAGGCGAACCGATTTTACGCCCGGTGTGTTCACCATTGGCAATTCGAATCGCCGAGCATTTCAAGTCTTCAAGAGAATGCAGAACAATTTCACAGTGCTCGCCGATAAGCATCGCCAGACCATCAACTACCGCCTCATAGGAGGTGAGAATTTCGTGGTCGGTCTGAGTGAAAGGACGTTGGTCCAGCAAATCCAGTTCGCCGGTTTCGCCAGATATAAGCGAATTAGACATCGAAGCTACCACCCTCTACATTGCGCTCGCTTGAACCAGCAATACGCATCAATCAATATTCGGGGCCTTCACTGCTATAAACAGGCAGACACCCTTGAGATCACATGGAATAGTGACGTTATGCTCGACAGGCAAACGCGTCAAGTGATCATCATAGAGTAACCGCAGTAAAATGAGGGTCACAGCCGGAATTAATCTTTCAGGCAAAAAAAACCGCCGCGTTTAGCGACGGTTTTTAGAGCAACCAAAACAGATTAGTTTGTTTTAGGTGCTGCAGCGTCAGCTGGCTGGTCTGCCGCTTTTGGGTCAGCTTTAGGCGCTGCTTTAACGTCCAGCAGTTCTACGTCGAATACCAGAGTAGAGTTTGCAGGGATGCCCGGGACGCCCGTTTTGCCGTAAGCCAAGTCTGGTGGAATGACCAGCTTGATTTTACCGCCTTTCTTAACGTGCTTCAGACCTTCGGTCCAGCCTGGGATCACGCCGTCAAGACGGAAGGAGAGTGGCTCGCCGCGAGTATAAGAGTTATCGAACTCAGTCCCGTCGGTCAGAGTACCTTTGTAGTTAACAACTACGGTGTCGCTGTCTTTCGGCACTTCGCCAGTACCTGGTTTTTCTACCTGATACAGCAGGCCAGATTCAGTTTTCTTCACGCCTTTAGTCTTGGCGAAGTCAGCACGGAATTTGTCGCCTTTCTCTGCGTTAGCTTTAGCGTCTTGTTCAACTTTAGCCTGAGCGGAAGCCTTCACGCGGCCTTCGAAAGTTTGCAGCGTTTTCTCGATGTCGGCGTCAGACAGTTTGCTCTTGTTAGCAAACGCGTCCTGCACACCAGCGATCAACTGGTCTTTGTCCAGTTTGATGCCCAATTTCTCTTGTTCTTTCAGAGAATTGTCCATGTAGCGGCCAAGTGAAGCACCCAGCGCGTAAGCAGCCTGCTCATCATCACTATTAAACTTAGTTGTAGCAGTCGCTGCCGGTGCGGCGGCGGCTGGTGCAGCGGCAGGAGCTGGAGCAGCTTTTGCTGCATCATCTGCCATGGCCTGCGTCGCATTCAGTGCCAGTGCCATGGTGGTCGCTAACAGTGTTACTTTAAACAGTGATTTCATCCATTTCTCCAAGACCTGAAGCACGTAGCCTCAGGTAACAATAACGAAAGTACGGCGGTTACTATAACTGTCCATGTTCGAACAAGACAATCTCTATACTAACCAATAGCGTATTATTCAGAACCTTTTTGCGACAATAAGTTTCTTAATTTCCTTAAAATACGAAAACTCTCAGACAGCCCGTCAGGTAATTCCCCGCATTTGCAGGTAGAATCCGTCCATTGCAGCATAAGAGGTGAAACCCATGGACCAGAGCGCCATCGAGAAACGTTTAGAGATGCTAGAAAGCCGTCTGGCATTTCAGGAAGTGACCATTGATGAACTCAATCACATCGTCACATCACACCAGTTAGAAATGAGCCGGTTGCACGATCATCTGCGCTTATTGACCGATAAGCTGCGCGCGTCGCAGCCGTCGCAAATCGCCGATCAGTCGGAAGAGACGCCGCCGCCGCATTACTAATGCCACAGGCCTGCGCCTCGCGACGCAGCAACAAAAAAGGCACCCAGTGGGTGCCTTTTTCGCTTTAACGACTTAGTGGGCCTTAGTGGCAACCACATCCGCCGTTACCGCAACCGCCTTTGCTGCCGTGGTCATGGCCGTGATCATGGCTGTGACCGTGGCCGCCGCAGCAACCGCCGTGGTCATGGTCGTGGTCGTGACCATGGTCATGACCGTGCTCGCCGTGAACGTGGCCGTGAGCCAGTTCTTCAGCCGTGGCTTCGCGGATCGCGACCACTTCTACGTGGAAGTTCAGGTTCTGGCCAGCCAGCATATGGTTGCCATCAACAACAACGTGGTCGCCATCAACTTCAGTGATTTCGACCGGAACTGGACCCTGATCGGTGTCAGCCAGGAAACGCATACCCACTTCCAGCTCTTCAACACCCATGAACACGTCTTTAGGCACGCGCTGCACCAGGTTTTCGTCGTAGTTGCCGTAAGCGTCGTTGGCGCCAACGTGCACGTCGAATTTGTCACCGACCGCATGACCATCCAGCGCGGTTTCCAGACCGGAGATCAGGGAACCATGACCGTGCAGATAATCCAACGGTGCGCTCACCGGTGATTCATCAACCAACACACCGTCTTCTGTACGTACCTGATATGCCACGCTGACGACCAGGTCTTTTGCTACTTTCATGATAACTCCTACCGTTGGAAACTGAATGACAACAACAGTGCCGAATAAATTTGGCGAAGAGTGTAACGGAAATCCGCGCCTCTGTACCTGATAGCATACAAAAAACACGACGATTAACGCTACTTCGGATCAAAAATACCGATAACTTGTTCGTCGCGGCGCAAGGTTTTATCCACCTGCTCATCGGTCTGGCGTTTATGTAAACCGCACTTGATGCACTCGACCACCTCAACCTGATCTTCAATCCATAAAGCGAGGGTATCCAGCGCCTTACATTGCGGGCAAACGGCGCCAGCGATGAAACGTTTACGGGTTGTAGCCATGACTTACTCTCCAAAAATGTCGCGTCTTGCGCCTGCTTTATACATGGGGGCAGGTGAAACGTTTTGCAAAAAAAAATTTATCCGCCGGGCTTCTCGACAGCTATAGCCCGGCTTACTCGTCGTCGTCCCAGCCATCTAGCTGGCGGCGCTCGTTGTGCATTTCACTTTGGAAGATGTCTTCCAGCTCGCGCCGCGCCTCTTTCACACGGGAAATCTGCGCCACGTCGCCACGGTTTTGCGGCACCAGTTCGCGCAACATGCGCATATCCAGACGGCGGAAGTGCTGCTGTGCGCGGTAGGCGCTGTGCGGATGCATCCCCAGCGTCACCAGCGTCTTCTTGCCTAACTCCAGCGCGCTGGAGAAGGTTTCACGCGAGAAGTGAGTCACGCCCGCCTGCAATAGCTCGTGGGCTTCAACACGCCCGCGAGCACGCGCCAGAATATTCAGATGTGGGAAATGCTGCTGGCACAGATGCACGATTTCCATCGTATCTTCCGGCTCATTACAGGTGATCACGATAGATTTGGCTTTCTCCGCGCCAGAGGCTCGCAGCAGTTCCAGCTCGGTGGCATCGCCGTAATAGACTTTATACCCATAGGTGCGCATCAGGCCGACGGCGCTGATATCGCGCTCCAGCACGGTAATGCGTTTCTTGTTGGCCATCAGCAGGCGGCCAATCACCTGACCAAAACGCCCAAAGCCGACGATAATCACCTGCGGCTGGTCATCCTGCACGAAGTGCTTCTCATCGCTCTCTTCGTTATCGTTGTAGCGGCGTACCAGAATCTTATCCACCGCCTGCATCAGCAGCGGCGTGGTCATCATCGACAGCGTCACCACCACCAACAGCAGGGAGAGCTGCGAGGAGGAGATGACCTTCTGCGCACCGGCGGCCGAGAACAGCACGAAGGCGAACTCCCCGCCCTGACTGAGCACCGCTGAGAATTGCAGCCGGACCGAGGTACGAATGCCAAACACCCGCGCCAGCGTGTACAGCACCGCGCCTTTAATCGACACCAGCACCACCACGCCAATCAGCACTTCCAGCACGTGGGTGTAAAGCACGCCAAGGTTGAGCGCCATGCCGACCGAGATAAAGAACAGCCCAAGCAGTAAACCTTTAAACGGCTCGATGGCGATTTCCAGTTCGTGCTGATACTCACTTTCCGCCAACAGCACCCCGGCGATAAAGGTCCCGAGAGCCATGGAGAAGCCAAGCGAATCCATAAACAGCGCCGAGCCGAGCACCAACAGCAGCGCGGCGGCGGTGAACACTTCGCGCACGCCGGAGGCCACGATCAGCCGGAAAATCGGCCGCAGCAGGAAACGCCCGCCAATCAGCATCCCGGCAAAAGCCAGCACTTTAAGGCCAATCATGCCCCAGTTATTGCCGCCTTCCGGGCCACCGGCCAGCAGGGGGATCAGCGCCAACGCGGGGATAACCGCGATATCCTGAAACAGTAAAACCGCAAAGCCAAGCTGGCCGCCTTCATTGCGGGTCATGCTCTTGTCGCGCATTAATTGCAGGGCCATGGCGGTGGAAGACATTGCCAAACCGATACCGCCAATCAGCGCCGCCTGCCAGGCGAAATTCGTCAAATAGAGCAGCCCGCCCAGCACGGCGGCGGTCAAGATCACCTGCCCCGCCCCTACGCCGAAGATCTGCCTGCGCAGCTCCCACAGCTTACCGGGATTCAGCTCCAGCCCGATGATAAACATCAGGAACACCACCCCAAGCTCGGAGAAGTGCAGAATTTCATCCACGTCGCGAATAAAACCTAGCCCCCACGGGCCGATGGCAATCCCGGCCAGCAGGTAGCCAAGCACGGCGCCAATGCCCAATTTCTGGGCAATAGGTACAGCAACCACCGCAGCGAACAGAAACAGCAAAATCGCCGCCGGAAGATTCGAACCGTCCATTATTGATTGCCTCCGTGTGGCAGTGGAGACCTTAACCAATCGCCGTAAGCCTGCGCATGACTATGTAATACATCAGGTTTCTGGCGGCGGGCCCAATAGATGATAATCGGCGTCATCCAGTGCATATGGCACATGGCCGATGTCAGCTCGAAGGGCGCATAATGTCCGACATCGGGTAGCGATTATAACCGCCTGCTTTATAGGCACCCTCCGGCTCGCCGGTAGTGACCACGGAGCGCCAATACTTTCCCCGCAGCGCGTTGCCACCTGCGCCGCTGGCAAAGCCGCGAGCCAAGACGCGATCCATCCACTCTTTTAGCAGCGCCGGGCAGCTATAGGTATAAAGAGGATGTTGAAAAACAATCACTTTATGGTCGCGCAACAGCTGTTGTTCGCGGTGAATATCGATGAAAAAATCGGGGTAGTGGGCGTACAAATCGTGAACGGTGACATGCTCTAATTGCTGCGCTTGTTGCAACAAAACGCGGTTGGCGACCGAATCGGGCGATTCCGGGTGGGCATACAGCAGCAAAACCTTTGGTGGCTGCGACATCAATACCTCCAAAGCGTCGTCAGGGTGCGGTTTTTCCGTTACCATGCTTCGCAAAGACTAAAAATAGGACGCAATACGTCTTGTTTAACTTATGATCGTGACAATTTAACATACTCTCAACACGGCGCTTTATGATTGTTTTCTCCTCATTACAAATCCGACGCGGCACTAACGTCCTGCTAGATAACGCATCAGCGACCATTAATCCCGGCCAAAAAGTCGGTCTGGTCGGCAAAAACGGCTGTGGTAAATCGACACTTATCTCACTGTTGAAAAACGAAATGAGCGCCGATGCTGGCAACATGACTTTCCCGAATAACTGGGCTTTGGCCTGGGTTAATCAGGAAACGCCCGCGCTTGACGTGCCAGCCATAGAGTATGTTATCGACGGCGACCGCGAGTTTCGTCAGTTAGAATCTGAATTGCACGCCGCCAACGAGCGCGACGACGGCAACGCCATTGCTCACGCCCACGGCAAGCTCGACGCCATTCAGGCGTGGACCATTCCGGCGCGCGCCGCCAGCCTGCTCAGCGGGCTGGGCTTTAGCCAAAGCCAATTGCAGCAGCCGGTGAAATCCTTCTCGGGCGGTTGGCGTATGCGCCTTAACCTGGCGCAGGCGCTGATTTGTCGCTCTGACTTACTGCTGCTCGACGAACCGACCAACCACCTTGATTTAGACGCGGTGATCTGGCTGGAGAAGTGGCTGAAAAGCTACACCGGCACGCTGGTGCTGATCTCCCATGACCGCGATTTCCTCGACCCGATTGTCGATAAAATCCTGCATATCGAGCAGCAAACGCTGAACGAATACACCGGCAACTACTCCTCCTTCGAGCGCCAACGGGCGACGAAACTGGCGCAGCAGCAGTCGCTGTTTGAGAGCCAGCAAGAGAAAGTCGCCCATTTGCAGAGCTATATTGACCGTTTCCGCGCACAGGCCACCAAGGCCAAGCAGGCGCAGAGCCGTATCAAGATGCTGGAACGCATGGAGCTGATTGCCCCGGCGCACGTGGATAATCCTTTTCATTTTAGCTTCCGTTCGCCAGAAAGTTTGCCCGACCCGCTGCTGCGCATGGAAAAAGTCAGCGCGGGCTATGGCGACACCACTATTCTGGAATCCATCAAGCTGAATCTGGTGCCAGGTTCGCGCATCGGGCTGCTGGGCAGAAACGGCGCCGGTAAATCCACGTTGATCAAGCTGTTAGCGGGCACTATGGAGCCTTTGCAGGGAGATATTGGCCTGTCGAAAGGGGTCAAACTGGGCTACTTCGCCCAGCATCAGTTGGAGTTCCTGCGCGCCGAAGACTCGCCGTTGCAGCACTTAGTGCGTCTGGCGAGTAAAGAGACTGAGCAGCAACTGCGCGACTATCTCGGCGGTTTCGGCTTCCACGGCGATAAAGTGACAGACCCGACCGGCCGTTTCTCCGGTGGCGAAAAAGCGCGTCTGGTGCTGGCCCTGATCGTCTGGCAGCGCCCTAACCTGCTGCTGCTCGACGAACCAACCAACCACTTGGATCTCGATATGCGTCAGGCGCTGACCGAAGCATTGATCGATTTCGAAGGCGCGATGGTGGTGGTGTCGCACGACCGCCACTTACTGCGTTCCACCACCGACGACCTCTATCTGGTTCACGGCGGCAAAGTCGAACAGTTCGACGGCGATTTGGAAGATTACCAGCAGTGGCTGGTGGAGATTCAGCGTCAGGAGAGCCAGCAAGAAGCTCCGGCCAAAGACGGCGGCGTAAACAGCGCGCAATCGCGCAAAGACCAGAAGCGCCGCGAAGCCGATTTTCGCAACCAGACCCAGCCGCTACGCAAGCAGATAACCAAGCTGGAAACGCAGATGGAAAAGCTGAGCAGTGAACTGGCGGCTATTGAAGAGAAGCTCGCCGATTCCGCCATTTACGACATCAGCCGCAAAGCCGAGCTCACCGAGTGTCTGCAACAGCAAACCAAAACCAAAGGCGCGCTGGAAGAGACCGAAATGACCTGGCTCGACGCCCAAGAACAGCTCGAAGAGATGTCGAAGGCGTTTGATGTAGAGAGTTGATTTGGCTAGCCCCCTCCCCTGGAAAGGGGAGGAGCAAAACCTTAAACGCCGTCGCAGCCCCGCACAACCACGCGTCACCCTTTATAAAAAGGCTTATCACCCAGCACCGTCGCCCGATGCATAATCCGCCGCTGCGGCAGATAATCCGCATTCGCGTAATGCTGCGTCACGCGGTTATCCCAGATCGCGATGTCATCCTGCTGCCAGCGCCAGCGCACCTGAAACTCCGGCTTGGTCACGTGGTTAAACAGGAAAGTCAGGATCGCCGCACTCTCCTTCTCGCTCAGACCGACAATTCGGGTGGTAAAACCTTCGTTCACAAACAGCGCCTGCTTGCCGCTCACGGGGTGAGTTCGAATCACCGGGTGCAGCAACGGCAGGTTCTTCTCTTTGGCTTTCTGCCACTGCTGGTGCTCTTCCGGCGTCTTGCGATATTTGAATTCCTGGAATGACTTGGTGAAGTCGTGCTCGGCCTGCAGACCCGTCAGCAACTGGCGGAAAGGCTCGGACAGCGCCTCGTAGGCCGCAATGCCGCTGGCCCACAGCGTGTCGCCGCCGGTGGTCGGCAGGTGCTTTGACGCCAACACCGCAATCGCCGGAGGCGTTTCGATAAAGGTGACGTCGGTGTGCCAGTTGTCATTGTCCGGCGGGTTGTCGTCGTGGGTGTCGAGGACGATGATCTCTTCGACATCCGGCGCGTGCGGGTAAACCGGGTGAATGTGCAAATCGCCGAACCGCGCGGCCAGCGCTCGCTGCTGCGCCGGAGTGATCGGCTGATTGCGGGCAAACAGCACCTGATGCTTGAGCAAAGCGTGGTAGAACTGCTCAAACTGCGCGTCAGACAGGGGACGAGTCAGGTCGATATTCTCAACCTGCGCGCCGATATACGGGCCTAACGGCGTGATAATCAAACGTTCGTTCATTGTTGTTCTCCGTGCCACGGGGTGAGTTTGCGCTGTAAGGCGCGCAGGCCGATTTCAAGACTAAAGGCGATCAGCGCGATCACGCTGATGCCCGCAATAACCACATCAGTCGCCAAAAACTCACCGGCGGACTGCACCATAAAACCCAAACCGCGCGTGGCGGCAATCAGCTCGGCGGCCACCAGCGTGGACCAGCCGACGCCGAGGCCAATCCGAATGCCGGTCAGAATTTCCGGCAGCGCGCTCGGCAGCACCACATAGCGCAGCACCTGTAACTTACTGGCACCGAGGGCCTGCGCGGCGCGGACTCGCACCTGAGAAACGCTGCGCACGCCCGCCACGGCGGAGAGCGCCACCGGGGCGAAAATCGCCAGATAGATCAGCAGAATTTTCGAGGTTTCGCCGATACCAAACCAGATCACCATCAGCGGCAGGTACGCCAACGGCGGCACCGGGCGATACAACTCAATCAGCGGGTCCAAAATGCCGCGCACCGTATCATTCAGCCCCATAGCAATACCCACCGGCACGCCAATCACCACCGCCGCCAGCAGCGCGATCAAAATGCGCGTCAGGCTGGCCGCCAAATGCTGCCACAGCGTGGCGTCCATAAAGCCTTGCGGGCTGGCGATGACATACAGCTGATGCAGCACCTGCTGCGGCGCGGGGAGAAACAGCGGGCTGATGAGTTTCAGCGCGGTCACCGCCCACCACACCACCACTAGCACCAGCAGCGTGGCAATGCTCAGCCGCACGTTGCGCGGAATGCGCGCCAGCCATGAGCGCCGAGTGGCTGCCACGGTGGTTTGATTGTTGAGCGCAGAATCCAGACTCATATCAACACCTCGCGCTGCTGGAAGACTTTACTCAGCACGTATTCACGCTGAGCAATAAACTGCGGGTCTGACTTGATGGCGCGGCACGGCTCGCCGTTGGCGTAACGCTGGCCGAAGTCGAGCTTCAGGCGTTCTACCACCTGCCCCGGCCCCGGCGAGAGCAGCAACAGCTCGCTGGCGAGGAACACCGCCTCTTCAATATCATGAGTAATAAGCAAAATTTGTTTGCCGGTGTCGCGCCAAATAGTCAGCAGCAACTCCTGCATCTGTTCGCGAGTAAAGGCGTCGAGCGCGCCGAAAGGCTCATCCAACAGCAGCAGGCGCGGGTCGGCCGCCAGCGCGCGAGCAATGCCCACTCGCTGACGCATCCCGCCGGAAAGCTGCCAGATGAAGTGCTGCTCGTAGTCTTTCAGCCCGACTTTATTGAGCATGCGCAGCGCGGTTTCCCGGCGCTGGCTCTTGTTGATGCCCGCCAATTGCAGGCCGAACTCCACGTTGCTCACTACGTCGCGCCACGGCAGTAATCCCTCATGCTGGAACACCACGCCGCGATCGGCACCCGGCCCGCTGACCGGCACGCCGTCGAGAGTGATAGAGCCGCTCGACGCAGGCAAAAATCCGGCAATCAGGTTAAGTAAGGTGGTTTTGCCGCAGCCCGACGGGCCGAGCACCACCACCAGTTCGCCGCTGGCAATCTGCAAAGAGATATCTTTTAGGGCCGGGCGGCCCTGATATTCTGCCGAAAGGTGCGAGACGTTAAGCATGGCGTTCTCCTCAGGATTTCGGGCTGGCCTGAACGGCTTTGACGAACTGGTTAGTCACGTAATCGCTGTAGTCGTCGTCCACCTGCTGCACTTTGCCCTGCTCTTTGAGGAACGCCGCGGTGTCTTTAATGGCTTTATCCACCGGCTTACCCAGCTGGGTGACCTGCTCGTCCACTGGCAAATAACGATTTCCCTTCACTAAATCAGGCACTTGCTCGGCCGGAACGCCACTCAGGCGCGACAAAGCATCAAGATTGCCTTTGTCCTGTAGCCACTTCTCTGGCTGTTGCAGGTAGTCCCCCTGCGCTTTCAAAGCACTGCGGACGAAAGCCGTCACAATCTCAGGATGCGCTTTGGCGAAGTCCTTGCGCACCACCCACACGTCGAGAGTTGGCGAACCCCATTTGCCGACCTGCGAGGAGTCTGTCAGCACCTTGCCGGTTTTCTCCAATTCATTCACCGCCGGCGCCCAAACATAAGCGCCGTCAATATCACCCCGCGCCCAGGCGGCGGCGATGGCCGGTGGCTGAAGGTTCACGATGGTGACCTGTTTTGGGTCGATATCCCAATGCTTGAGTGCCGACAGCAGGCTGTAATGGGTGGTGGAGATGAAAGGCACCGCGATGCGCTTGCCAACCAAGTCTTTCGGATCTTTAATCTCTTTCTTCACCACCAGCGCTTCCGAGCTACCCAGCTCAGAGGCGATCAAAAACACTTCAATAGGCAGCTTCTGGCTGGCAGCCACCGCCAACGGGCTGGAGCCGATATTGCCAATCTGCACATCGCCGGACGCCAGCGCACGCAGCACGCTCGAGCCGCTGTCGAACTTGCGCCAGTCAACCTGCGCGCCGGACTCTTTGCCAAAACTGTTTTCCGCCTGCGCGACTTTCGCCGGCTCCGCCGACGTTTGGTAGGCCACGGTGACATCCGCCGCCTGTGCGCCAAAAGCCGCAAGACTTAAAGCCAGCGCCACGCCGTGTAACTTGAAAGAACCAAAGGTTTTGCTCGCCATAAGAAATTGCTCCGCACAGGATTTAAAGGGGGTTATCAGACCGTTTTGGCGGTTTGTCAGACAGTTTTAGCGGAGCCGCAAAAGGATAGAAAGTAATTAGAAATTATCTTTAATTACTTTATGGAATATGACGCCAATTCAAAGAATAAAAATGTATGAGGGTTTGTTGCTGGTAGTCATAGATCGTGCGGGTTAAAATCACGCTATTATTAGCCAAATTTATGAATTGAGCTGCTTTCGCGGCTTTATCCTCGATCAAAAGGATCACGCAGTGACGGAAACCACACCAACACCTGTACAGCCGGAAGCCGCACTTTCGACCGAACTCGCCACCGACCTTTCCACCACCAGCGGCGAGCCAACCAAGGCTCTCACTGCCGAAGATCAGCAACAGCTGGACGAGATCGTGGCGCAAATTGATATCACCGATCCGGTGCTCTCGATTGCCTATGGTGCGAAGACTATGAACGCCATGTCGCGCTTTAGCGAATCCATGATGCAAGAAGTGCGCGCCAAAGACGCGGGCGAGATTGGTCAGCAGCTCACCACGATGCTTGGCAAAGTGAAAAGCATCGATTTGACAGTTTTTGAGCAGAAAAAGGGCCTGCTCGAATCTCTGCCATTGATTGGCAAGATGTTCAGCAAGCTCGAGCGTACGCTGATGGAATATCAGACGCTGGCTCAGCAAGTGGATACCATCTCCAATAAGTTGCAGGACACTATTGTCGAGCTGCTGCGTAACATCGCCACGCTGGAACAGCTGTTTATTCGCAACAGCGAATATTTCAAACAAATCAGCCTGCATATCATCGCCGGTAAAAAGAAGATTGAGCAGATTCAAGCCTCCGATTTACCCCAGGCGCAGGCCAAGGCTGAGCAGTCTGGCGATGCCATGGATGCTCAGTTAGTTCGTGATTTGGTCAATGGCATCCAGCGTTTTGAGCGTCGTCTGCACGACCTGCTGCTCTCGCGCACCTTTGCGATTCAAACCGCGCCGCAAATTCGCCTGATGCAAAACAATAGCCAGTCTCTGGCCGAAAAAATTCAAAGCAGCATCCTGACCACTATTCCTATCTGGAAAAGCCAAATCGTCCTCGCCCTGAGCCTCAACTCACAGCGTCAGGCCGCCAAGCTGCAAAAAGACGTGGCGGACACCACCAATGAAATGCTGCGCCGCAATGCCGAAATGTTAGAACTGGGCAGCATCGAAACCGCCACCGAGGTAGAACGCTCGATTATCGATATCGATACGCTACGCGATGTGCAAAACCGCCTGCTGAACACGTTGGAAGAGACGCTGTCTATCGCCAGCAATGCGCGCCAACGTCGGGCTGAAGTAGAGAAAGAGCTGGGTGGTATGGAGCAAGAGCTGCGCACGAAACTGGCGTCGATTGCCGCAGGGCAAAATGCGCAGGCGAAGGTGGTTGGTTAACAATGAGAGAGATTGACTACCATACGGATTCTTTTAGCGAGTTTTATCGCGACTCTCGTGGTTTCAGGATTTTCACTTACATCGTTATTCTTTTCGGTTGCATTGGCTTCGTTTCCAGCTCTGACGAATACCTTCTAATCCCCAAAGACGAGCAAGACGGCGTCATATGGCTAGTCCTGCTCCCTAGCTATATGCTGCTTCATAATTTTTTAACTGACCGACAAAGTTTTTATTGGAGTATCCCAGTCGGCGTCGCTTGGGCCATTTTGGGCAATAGCTTAGTGCTCCCTTTCTGGATGGCAACGGCCGCATTGCTACTCAGTTTACTGACTCAATTTCGCGCCAACCTATTGTGGAAAGCCCTGCTCTGGGGCATAGCCCTCATATCTTATGCCGCAATCTTCGATAATTTATTAGCCGCCTATCCGTTCTACGTCGTTTTTCTGGTTATCGTCGTGATAGCTCGCAAGATGATCGTGAGTTCAGCGCACTCAATCACGCCAATCAAAGCTGAACCCGCCGCCACTCATACGTCAGAAGTGAGCTATAAAGAATATCTACATAATCAACAGCTAAAGCAGCAAAAAAGCGAGGATGAAAACATCGTCTCGTCCTTCCGCCCACCGCGTGATGAGCCTGACGAGCCAAAACCTGCTCCCAAGCCTGAACCCGAGATCGTTAGTTCTTATCGCCCACCGCGCGATGAACCCGACGAGCCAAAACCTGCGCCCAAGCCTGAACCCAAGATCGTTAGTTCTTACCGCCCACCGCGCGATGCTGTAGAGGATGTATCCTCCAACACCATCCTCGTGGCGAAAACCGCGCCGGTGAAGAAGGTCTTCCGCCCGGCCAAAGATGACTATGCGGGTATCTTATTGATGCTGGAGAAAAAGACGCTGCCCGCTGCCATGCAGACTGAGCTACAAGGCATCATCAAAAATGCTCGGATGATTTTGACCAGCATGGAGGAAGATCCCGAAGACGTGAAGCCGGGCAACGCGTTCTTAAGTCGCTATATGCCCGCGCTGGAAAGCGTGGTGGAGCAAGTTGAAAAGCTGGCGGCCCTCGAGAGCCTGTCCAGCAGCAGTAAGCAAGCGATGGATAAATGCTTCCACGCCTTGCAAGGTCTGCGCTCCGCTTTCGCCCAGCAATATGAGCAATTGCAGGAAAATAATCAGCTCAAATTCAATGTGGAAATGGAGATGCTTGATAGCCTGCTGAAAACCGACGGCTTCAAGTAATGCATTAGGTTGCCCCTCCTCTTCAACCAGGAGGGGCAATTGACAAGGATCTTAATGCCAAATCAACAACACGCAGGCAGCAGTCAACACACCCATGGCGACGTTGAAGGTGTACCAGGCGCGGCGGGTGCTGAGCAGGCGGCCAATTACGGTGCCGAATCCCAGCCAGATAACGCCTGACACCAGATTCACGATGAAAATCCCGACGCTGATGGCCGCGATTGAGTGGTTATATTGCGCGCCAGCCAGGCTAAAACTGGCGACCGCGCCCAGCCCCATCAGCCAGGCTTTTGGGTTGAGAAATTGCAGCAGCCAGCCTTGATACCAGTACAGCGGCTTCGGCGGCGGCGCGCCTACCTCTAACTTCTCATAGGCCGAAGTGGCAATTTTCCACGCCAGCCAGAGCAAATAGAGGCTACCGGCGATTTTGAGAAACAGGTGCAACGCGGGGTAAACCATAATCAGGCTGCCGACGCCAAATGCCACCAGCAGCACCACGCTTTGCATGCCAAGCATGATGCCGATTAACAGCCAAACTGAGCGGAAGAACCCGAAATTAGCGCCAGAGGTGGTCAATAACATATTGTTCGGACCGGGTGTAATAGCAGCGACCCACAAAAAGCCAAGCATTGAAAAGAATAAACTAGGTTCCATTAAGTTTGGGTACTCCACCCTGAAGAATATGCGTTAGGATTAAAAGCTATCAGTGTGATTTAGCTCGCACAATAATTACTTATCAAAAAACCTTATATCTTATGTATGAATCGTTCCAGCCTATTCGTGGGGCCGCAAACCCGCACCTTCAAACCATCCTGCCCCGGTTGGTTCGACGCCGCGTGCAGCTTGAACCACACTGGCAGCGGCTGGACACGCCGGATGGCGATTTCATTGATTTAGCCTGGAGTGAAGACCCGGCGCTGGCGCAAGATAAGCCGCGCATGGTGCTGTTCCACGGGTTGGAAGGTAATTTCTACAGCCCTTATGCCCACGGGCTACTGCACGCGTGGCGCGAGCAGGGCTGGCTGGGGGTGGTGATGCATTTTCGCGGCTGTAGCGGTGAGCCGAATAAGCAGCAGCGCATCTACCATTCTGGCGAAACCGAGGACGCGCGCTTCTTCCTCAACTGGCTGCGCGAAACTCATGGCGACGTGCCAACCGGCGCGGTGGGCGTCTCGCTCGGCGGCAATATGCTGGCCTGTTATCTCGGGCAAGAAGGGGTTCGCTGCCACCTGAAAGCCGCGGTGGTGGTGTCAGCGCCGCTGATGCTGGAACCCTGCGCGTTAAGGCTTGAGCGCGGCGCTTCGCGCTTTTACCAGCGCTATCTGCTGGAGCAGCTCAAACTGAACGCCTCGCGCAAACTGGCGAAGTACCCCGGCACCCTGCCGGTTACGTTGCAACAGCTGAAATCCATTAAGCGCCTGCGCGAATTCGATGACGCCATTACCTCCAAGGCCCACGGCTTCGCCGACGCGCTGGACTATTATCGCCGCTGCAGCGGCATGCCGTTGCTGTCGCAGGTGCGCATTCCGCTGCTGATCATTCATGCCAAAGACGACCCCTTTATGACGCCGGAGGTGATCCCGCCGCTGGCCGATTTGCCGCCAAGCATTGAATATCAGCTGACCGAGCACGGCGGCCACGTCGGCTTTGTGTCCGGCAGCCTGCGCAACCCGCAAATGTGGCTGGAGCAGCGTATTCCGGCGTGGATCGCTCCCTATTTAACTGACTTTGATGCAAAGTCCTCCCTGTTTATTGGCAAGTAGCTTTAGGAAAGTAACCCGTGATTATTCCGTGGAAAGAACTGGACGCAGAGATCCTCACCAACGTGATTGAAGCCTTTGTGCTGCGTGAGGGTACCGACTACGGCGAGCAAGAGCGCACGCTGGAGCAGAAAGTCGAAGATGTGCGCCGCCAGCTAAAAAGCGGCGAGATTGTGCTTGTGTGGTCAGAACTGCACGAAACGCTGAACATCATGCCGCGCGGCCAATTCCGCGCGGGGGATGAAGAGCGTCAGGATGAATGGAACTAGCGAAGTCAGAAACTGCTTGAGCGCCACGGACGGCGTTTAAATTTGTCACTCCCCGCCCTCGCCGCAAGGCTGTTCGCCGCCTGCTGCGAGCGCACCATCACTTCCCGCTCATTAACCCGCGTCAGCTGGCCGTTACGCAATACTGGCTGGCCGTCGACAAACACGTCGGTGACTTCGTGCCCCAGCGCCGAGTAAACCAACGCGGAAACCGGGTGATGCACCGGCGTCATCGCCGGGTGGTTAGTGCCAATCACCACCACATCCGCCTTTTTGCCGACTTCCAGCGAGCCGATTTCATGCTCAAGGCCTATTGCCCGCGCGCCGTCTATGGTCGCCATCTCCAGCACCTTTTCGGCAGTCATGATGGTCGGATCGCGATGCACGCCCTTTTGCACCAGCGCCGCCATTTTCATCGCCTGAAACAGGCTGTGGTTGTTGCTGCTGGCCGGGCCGTCGGAGCCTAAGCCGACGGTCAAACCCGCCGCCAGCATCTCAGGAATCGGCGCGACGCCGGAAGCTAAGTACATGTTGCTGCACGGATTGTGCGACACCCGCACGTCGTAATGCTTCAACGTGCGGATGTCGCGGCTGCTGCACTGCACGCAGTGTACCGCCAGCACGTCGGGGCCGAGGAAGCCAATGTCGCTGAGAAACTCGGTATCCGTGCTTTGAAAACGCAGCTGCGACTGGGCAATCTCAAAATCGGTTTCCGCCACGTGGGTGGTGATCAGCGCCCCGGTTTCATTCGCCAGCTCACGGGTGCCGCGCAGCACTTTTTCGTCCAGCGCCCAAATCATGCTTGGCGCAATGCCGACCTTCACCCTGCCGCCTTCGCGGTTGTAGTGATAAATCAGCTGGCGGGCGTCGGCCAGCGCCGCCTCGGGGGTTTCGATTAGCTCGGTGGGAATGCCGTGTTCGGCCCCCGCCGTGATAAACCCGCGACAAACGCGACCACGAATGCCCGTCAGTTCAAAGGCTTCCACCACTTTGGCGGTCAAGCCGGGGCGCGGATGGGCATACATGAAATCCACCAGCGAGGTGACGCCGGAACGCAGCGACTCCACGCAGCCGTGCATGGCGGCGGCGAACACGTCCTCTTCCGTCAGCTCCACCGCGCTCGGACCGGTCATGCAGGTGAACCACTTTTTCAGCACCATGTCATCGCCCAGCCCTTTCAACAGGGTCTGGAACAGATGGGTGTGGGTGTTGACCATGCCGGGAATGATGATGGCGTCGCGGCAGTCCAGCACTTCAGACTCAGGATGGCTGGCGACCAGCTGCTGGCGCGTGCCTATCGCCCGAATTCTGTCACCTTCAATCAACAGGCTGGCCTGCTCCAACACATCGCGCTGCGGGTTCATGGTGACCAGCCAGCCATCGGCCAAAATATAAGACATTTACTCTCCTGCCGATTAAGCCGAAAGCTGGGTAAGGAGCTGGTCAGAATCGGTAACAAAACCAAAGCATTGGCGAACGTTGTACAAGGTGGCGTCCAGGCAGTATTGCGGCGAGGTAGTGGCGCAGCAGTCCTCCAACAGCAGGCAGTCGTAGCCCTGGAAGTTGGCGTCCTGCAAGGTGCAAAGCACGCACTGGTCGGCATTCACTCCGGCGAACAGCAGCGTGGTGACGTTGAGATTGCGCAGAATGCTGTCCAGCTCGGTGTCTTTGAAGCCGGACATGCGATATTTATCCACGCTGATATCCCCGGCCTGCTTGGGCAGCTCGTCCACCACGGCGGCGGCCCAGCTGGCGTGTTGCAGCACCGGCGCGCCGGAAACCGGCAGCGGATCGCCCAGCCCCACGCCTTCTCCCGTCGGCTTGTAGACGTGCAGCACCGCCGGGCTGAGGTTCAGCTTGTCGGCGCGGTTGCCCCAGTTGAGCCAAATCACCGGAATATCCGACTGGCGCGCCACCGGCAGCAGGCGCTGCAAAGGCGCAATCGGGCCACGCGCGGGGGTGACGTCGACGCCAATATGCCCCAGCCAGCCGTCGGGATGGCAAAAGTCATTTTGCATATCGATGACAATCAGCGCGGTACGCTGCACGTCGAGCCGAATCTGCCGGTCGCCGTCAGCCACCGTGATGGTCTGCGGCGGCACGGCGTCGCGCACTAAATCCACCTGCTGCGCGGAGACGTGCCACTGGTTGCGCGGGCTGGCCCCTAAAGGAATTAAATCAGACTGCCGTGAACTCATGCCGCCTCGCTCCCCGCCGCCCCGCTCAGAATGCGCAGGTCTTCTTCGTCCAGCTCGACCGGCTCGCCGCCGCGAATCAGCTCGGCAAAGCCTTCGTTCGGGGTCATCACCGTCAGGGTATAGAGCTTCGAGCTACCGGTATTTTGAATCAGATGCTCATTGCCCGGCGCGAGCAGCAGCGCGTCGCCCTTCTTCAGCACCATCTCTTTGCCGTCGCAGCGCGCAATACCTTCGCCGTGCAGCACGTAGAAAAACTCGTGGGCGGTGGCGTGCTCGTTTGGCGGCGTCGCGCCACCGACTTTAAAAATCTCAATCACGAAGATGTTTTCAATCTGATCCTGCTCATGGTCGAACAGAATGGCGAAGTAGTTGGTATCTTTCGGGCTGATACGAAAAGCCTGTGCAGACTTGACGTTGGTACCACGGAAACTGTGCAACATAGTGACTACTCCTTGCGATAGGGCTGGGTCAGTGCGCCCGGCTGAACGGTTTTGCCGACGATGCCGGACATCGCCAGAATGGTGAGTAAGTAAGGCAGGGCCAGCAGCACCTGCGCCGGAAGCGCGTTGTCGAACAGCTGCAAAGAGAGCTGCAGCGCGTCGGCAGCGCCGAAAATAAAGGCCGCCAGCAGGGCTTTAACCGGGCTCCAGCGGCCGAAAATCACAATCGCCAGCGCGATAAACCCCTGCCCGCTGACAATATTGTCGCGAAACAGGCCAATCTGCGCGGTGACCAGATAGCCTCCCGCCAGCCCTGCGCCAAGGCAGGAGAGCATCACGCCGTAGGTTCTGACTCGCTGGACATTCAGCCCGGCGGCGTGGGCAGCGCGCGGGTTCTCGCCAACGGCGCGCAGCGTTAGACCAAAGCGCGTGTGGAACAGGCCAATCTGCGCCACGGCCACCAGGATCAGCGTCAGGTAGAGCGGCCAGGGCTGATTAAAGAAGATTTTCCCCACCACCGGCATGTGCGACAGGCCGGGGATCGGCAAGGCATTGAACATGTCGATAGTCGGCGAGGTGGCGTTGCCTATCACCAGACTGTAGACATAGGTGGCAATGCCTGCCGCCAGAATGTTGAACACGATGCCGACCACCACCTGACTGGCGAGCGCCCGCAGGTAGAGGAATGCCAGAAACAGCCCGACGATTAATCCGCCTACGCCCCCGGCGAAGAAGCCGAGCACGGTGGAGCCGGACCACACCGCCACCAGATAGCTCGACAGCGCGCCCATCAGCACCGTGCCTTCAATGCCGATATTCAGCACCCCGGAGCGTTCGGCGTAGATTTCCCCCAGCGAAGCCAGCAGGACCGGCCCGGCGAGGCGAACCGCCGCGGCTAACCACGTGATGAAAAATGCAGTGTCCAGATGCGCCCACAGACTCATGATTTGTTCTCCGTGGCGGCGGCCAGCGGGGTTTCTGCCCGCCCCGGCCAATTAATTCGGTAATAGCGCAGAATGTCTCCGGCGAGGATCAACAGCACCACTAGGCTTTCCAGAATGAAAATCACCGAGGTCGGCAGGCCGGTCTGGCGCTGCATCGCGCTGCCGCCGACTTCCAACCCGCCGTATAAAATGGCCGTCGGGATCACCACCAGCGGATTGAGCCGCGCCAGCAGGGCCACGACCACGCCGACAAAGCCGACGCCGCCGGCTAATCCGTCCATCAGGCGATGTTGCACGCCGAGCACCGCGCACAGCCCGGCCAGCGCGGCCATGCCGCCACCGAGGAACACGGCCAGCATCTGGCGGCGCACCACATTAATGCCGCCATAGCGCGCGGCTTTCGGGTTCAGGCCGCTGACAATCATCTCGTAGCCGATCGGCGTGGCGCGGATCAGCACCCACACCAGCACCGAGCAGGCCAGCGCAATCAATAAGCCCATGTGTGCCCGAACGCCAGGTAAAATCATCGGCAGCCAGCTTTCCACCGGCAGACGCGGAGTCTGGGGTAAGTCGCCCGGCGCGCGCATCGGGCCAGAGACTAAGTATTGGATCAGGAAGGCCGCCACGTAGTTAGCCATCAGCGAGATAAGCACGTCATTGCCGCCGAAGCGCACGCGCATAATGCCGACGATGCCCGCCCAAATCGCCCCGGCCGCAAAGGCCGCGACAATCACCACCGGCCAGAAGGCCCACGCGGGCAGCATGAAGGACATGCCCTGCGGCGTGCCCCCTAGCGCGACATAAGAGGCCGCGGCCGCGCCCACCAAGAAGCAGCCTTCAAAGCCGATATAACCCAGCCCGCCGCGCCAAATCACGATGGTGGCCTGAGCAATCAAAATCAGCGGCGTAGCCTGTACCAGCGTCTGGCTAAAGCCGCGCAGCGAGCCAAAAGCCTCGGCGAACAGCGAGCCAAATGCCGATAACGGGCTGGCGCCAAAGGGAATAAACAGTAAACCGGCCAGCACGAAGGCGGCGACTAGCGCCAGCGCCGTGGTGAGCACCAGCGAGAGGGTGGAATCCACCGGCGCGTGGCGGCGCGCTAAGAATGCTTTCATGACGCCTCCTTCAGACTGCTGCCCGGCTTGAGATTTGCCAGCTTGCCACCGGCCATCAGCTCGCCAATTTGTTCAGTGGTCGCCTCGGCGGCGTCCAGCACCCCGGCGATTTGCCCGGCGTACATCACCGCGATGCGGTCGGATAAATTCATAATTTCCTCCAGTTCGGCGGAGATCATCACAATCGCACAGCCCTGCTGACGTGCTTCCAGCAAGCCTTGCCACACCGCTTCCACTGCGCCAACGTCCAGCCCGCGCGTCGGCTGCTCAACCACCAGCAGCCGTGGGCGACGCAACACTTCACGACCTAGAATCAGTTTTTGCAGGTTGCCGCCGGAGAGCTTTCCAGCTTCAAAATCGAGATCCGGCGTCACTACGCGGAAGTGGTTCACAATCTCCTGCGCCTTGGCGGCGATGGATTTTTTGCTGAACAGCCAGCCGCGCGCCCGCGCATGTTGCCGGGGCGCGCCGAGAATGGCGTTATCACTGATCGACATGGATGTGACCGAGCCAACGCCACGGCGGTCTGCGGGAATAAAGCCGATCCCCGCACTGCGCCGCTGGGCCGGTGTGAAGTCGGAGATATCGACGCCGCCCAGCACAATGCGCCCGGCCTCAATGGGCCGCAGGTTGAGCAAGGCGTCGGCCAGTTCTGACTGCCCGTTGCCGTCAACCCCGGCGATACCGAGGATCTCCCCAGCGCGGACTTTCAGCGCCACGCGCCAAATTTTCTGGTTTCCGGCTTCATCGCGCATGGCGATGTTGTCGATATGCAGCACCTCTTCGCCCGGTGTCTGCTGGGGCTTTTCCACCCGCAGCAGCACGTCGCGCCCCACCATGCGGCGGGCTAAATCGGTTTCTGACGTCTCTGTCACGGCGACGCTTTCGACCATTTTCCCGCTGCGCATCACGCAAACGCGGTCGGCCACCGCCATGATTTCATACAGTTTATGGGTGACGATCACCACCGAGCGGCCTTCGGCACGCAGCGAGTCCAGCGTGGCAAACAGCCCCTCTTTTTCGCGCGGCGTCAGTACCGCCGTCGGCTCGTCGAGAATGAGCACTTTGGCATCGCGGTACAGCAACTTGAGGATCTCCACCCGCTGCTGAACGCCAATCGGCAGATGTTGGATCTTGGCCCACGGGTCAACCGCCAGCCCGTGTTTGTCCGAAATCTGTTGCAGACGCCTGGCGGCGGCATGCAAGTCCAGATAGCCGCTGCGCGTCTCTTTCAGCCCTAAAATCACGTTTTCCACCACGCTCATCGGCTGAACCAGCATGAATTCTTGGTGAACCATGCCGATGCCCAGCCGAATCGCGTCGCCGGGGTCCTTAATGCTGACCCGACGGCCTTCTACCAAAATATCCCCGGTGTCGGCCTGATATAAGCCGTACAAAATTTGCATCAATGTACTTTTGCCTGCGCCGTTTTCCCCGAGCAGGGCGACAATTTCACCGGCCGCAATGGTCATATCGACCTTATCGTTGGCCCGAACCTTGCCGAACTGTTTACAGATACCGCGCAGTTCGACGACCGCGTCGGTAACGGAGGTGGATAACGTCATGCAACTTCCTCAGGCTTTTATTTCGCTTTAATCAAACTGGCAACGTCGATACTGCCGCTGGCCAGCTGCGCCCAGATGTCCTGAAACGTCGCCCAGGCCGCCGCGCTAACTAACTTGCTGTTGTATTTGTCACTGCCGTACAGCGGCAGCCAGGCGTCAGAGACTTTTGGCTTCCACTCCTGCCCGCCGAGAAATTTCTTGTCACGCACGCTGTGCGCCACTTGTTCAACCACCCACGGCAGGTTGGTTTCGAAGCTGGTGGCGACGAAATCTGGCGCGATGCTTTTCTGGTCGGAATAGCAGCCGATGGCTTTCACCTTGGCTGCCGCCGCGCCCTGAATCGCGCCTAAGCCGGTGACATCTGCGCTGTGCCAAATGACGTCCGCGCCGTTGCCAATCATGGTGCTGGCAGCCTCGCGGCCCTTGGCGGCGTTGTCGTAATCGCCGGTGACGATGCCCAAGCCTTTGATCCCCGGACGGGTTTTCTCTGCTCCGGCAATAAAGGCGCGCATCATGCCCTGCTGGGTTGGGTTATCCCCGCCACCGACATAGCCCACGGCTTTGCCTTTTTCGGAAATCAGCGCCGCCAGCGCCCCAGCGCCATAGGCCGCGTTCAAGTACGCTAAATCAACGAATTCGACGTTGTTCGGCGCTTTTTCTGACGGCTTAAAGGTGGTGGCGAAGAAGTAGGTGTCCGGATATTCCGGCGCAATTTCATTGAACGCCGAGCCGTATTCGAAGCTGTGGCCGATGATCAGGTTGTAGCCGTCATCGGCATAACCCCGGATCACCTGCTCCATCTGCGCCTGCGGCACGCTTTCGCTGCTGGCGACGTTGAATCCCTGCGCTTTCAGGTTCTGCAAACCCTGATAAGCCAGCTGGCTCCAGCCGCCGTCGGCCACGGAACCCGGTAATAACAGAGCAACTTTTATGGTTTCACCCGCAGCAAACGCCTTGCGGGACATCAGTGGTGCAGCCAACGGAATCAACATCATGCTTGCCAGCGCTTTGGCAAAATTACGGCGCGATAAACCAGACATAGCCTTTACTCCCCCCGATAACAGTCCTTCATTTATGCCGCTTAATTCGTTACCTTAAAAGCACAGTTTTTCGCACTCTGCGATGCCTTTAAAGCAACGCTCTTCAACGGAGAAGTTCTTATGTTGCAGCACCGGCTGTTGATGTATCTCGATCAGGTGGCGCGCGCCGGTTCCATCCGCAAAGCGGCGGCCCGTTTGCATATTTCGGCGTCGGCAATTAACCGCCAGATACTGGCGTTGGAAGATGAGCTGGGCACCCCGCTGTTCCAGCGCCTGCCGCGCAAAATGGTGCTGACCGCCGCCGGAGAAGTGCTGATCCACCACGTTCGCCAGACCTTTAAAGAGCTGGAGTGGGCGCAGGTGAAAATCGAGGAGCTGAAGGGATTACGCCGTGGCGAGGTGACGGTGGCGATGATGAGCGGGCTGGCGGCCAATCTGATCCCGCGCATGGCCAGCGAGTTTCGCCGCGCCAACCCTCGGGTGAAGCTGATCCTGCGCCAACTGACCAGCGGCGATGACATTATGTCGGCGGTGGAATCGGGCGAGGCCGATCTCGGCCTGGGCTTTGATTTTGTGCTGCCGCCGACGCTGCGAGTGCTCTCCAGCGCCGTCGGCCGACTGGGCGCGGTGGTCGCGCCGGGCCATCCGCTGGCGGATAAAACCAGTTTGCGCATCAGCGACTGCATTGCCTATCCGATTGTTATCGCAGATAAAACCACCGTGATCCGTCCTTACCTGAATGACGTATTCGCCAAGGCGCTGGTGACGGCGCACCCGGTGATTGAAACCAATTCGATAGAAGTGATGCGCCACGCCGCCATGGAAGACCAAGGTCTGACCTTCCTCACGCCTTTTGATATTGAGTTCGACCTGCGCGCCGGGCGGCTGATGTACATTCCGGTGCGTGAGCTAGGCCAGCAGACGCAGAAATTGATGCTGATAGGACACGATCGCGGCACCAGCGCCATTGGCAGCGTGCTGGCGGAAACGGTGAAGGGCATGATGACGCAAACCGCCTGACGGGGCTGCGTCATCAAAAAGAGAGCGGTTATGGCTTGAAGCGCGTTGCCTGCGTCACGGCGCTAAGTGGATAGTCATGCACCTCCTGCGCCAGTCGCACCAAGGCCTGCGCGGCGCGTTCTACTTCAACTTCGCCGCGCTGGGCGTCGGCGGCGGCGGCATTGCCGGTGACGCCTGCCGGGTGTAAATCCTGCGCCTGCCAGCCAAAGCTGACGCCGCCCTCTGGGGTCAGAATGCCGCCCCGCGCCGCCAGCGCTTCCGCCGCCGAGGTAAAGTTTTCGGCCTTGTCCATCGCCACTAAGTCGGGGTGCAGATGCAGCATCACGCTAGTTTCTGATTCGCCGCCGTGAATGCCGAAGGCGCGCTCGCCGGGGCTGTATAAGTCGGAACTGTCGAAGGTGGCGAACCAACTGGCACCCACGGCGAACATTCCTAACTCAATGCGCAACTGGCGGCAGACGATTTCCATCAGCTGCGGCTGGCCGCCGTGGGAATTCCAAAAAATCAGCTTTCGCACCCCGGCGCGCCATGCGCTTTTTGCCACTTCAAACCATACTTTCCCCAGCACCTCGTAAGGCAGGCTTAAGGTGCCGGGGTATTCAAGATGCTCGTCGGATTTGCCAATCGGCAGCGCGGGCAGCACCAGCACCGGCAGGTCAGCGGGCAGCAGCTCTACAGCGCGGGAGACAATTCCGGCATTGATCGCGGCATCCACCCGCACCGGCAGATGCGGCCCGTGCTGCTCCACCGCGCCAATCGGCAGGATAGCCACCAGATTTTGCATATCAAGCTGGCTGAATTCCAGCGTGGACAGGTCCCACCACCAGCGGGATGACGGCATGTTCATAGCAAATGCACTCCGAAAAAAGCGGCAAATTATCCGTTCAGTCTAGAGTAAAGCGGTGGAGATTAAAGCATCAAAAAAGTGCCATTGCGTTGCGTTTAGGGCATCACTCTGTGCAAAACCGCCATCTTTTGGTCAGCCGCCGTTTGATCAAAGATTGTCGGCGGGAAACTTGTCGCTAAACGCATAAACATGGTAACAATGGGATTAATTATGCGCAGCGTTGACGCAAGGTTTGCATCTGAGAATAGACCGACGCACGTCTGCCAGCATCATCTTTACGGAGAAAAGCGCACATGTCAGCTAAACACCCAGTTATTGCCGTGACCGGCTCCAGCGGCGCAGGAACTACCACCACCAGTTTGGCGTTTCGCAAGATTTTCCAACAGCTTGGGCTGCGTTCCGCCGAGCTGGAAGGGGACAGTTTTCACCGTTTTACCCGCCCGGAGATGGACGCCGCCATTCGTAAGGCGCGCGATCAGGGCCGCCACATCAGCTACTTCGGGCCAGAGGCCAATGACTTCGCCCTGCTCGAGCAAAGCTTTATTGAATATGGCCGCTCGGGCAGCGGGCGCTCGCGCAAGTATTTGCATACTTATGACGAAGCCGTTCCCTACAATCAGGTGCCCGGCACCTTCACGCCGTGGCAAGCGCTGGCCGAACCCACCGACGTGCTGTTCTACGAGGGGCTACACGGTGGCGTCGTCGCCGACAAAATCGACGTGGCGGCGCAGGTTGATTTGCTGGTTGGCGTAGTGCCGATTGTTAACCTTGAGTGGATCCAGAAACTGGTACGCGACACCGGCGAACGCGGCCATTCGCGCGAAGCCGTGATGGACTCTGTAGTGCGTTCGATGGATGACTACATTAACTACATCACGCCGCAGTTCTCCCGCACGCATATTAACTTCCAGCGCGTGCCGACAGTGGACACCTCCAACCCGTTCGCGGCGAAAGCGATTCCGTCGCTGGATGAGAGCTTCGTGGTGATCCACTTCCGTGGGCTGGACGACATTGATTTCCCTTACCTGCTGGCGATGCTGCAAGGCTCATTCATTTCGCACATCAATACGTTGGTGGTGCCGGGCGGCAAGATGGGGCTGGCGATGGAGTTAATCATGGCGCCGCTGGTGCAGCGCCTGATGGAAGGGAAGAAAATCGAGTAGCCGGGCTTAGGCCTGATCGATCAGCAGCTGACGGATAAAGCCGACGTGCAGTTTAACGCCAATCTGTAGCACCTCTTCATCCAGCTTAAATCGCGGGTGATGTACATTGTACGTCGCCCCGATAGCCTCATTGCCGCTGCCGATAAACAGGAAGCAGCCCGGCACAACCTGCTGATAAGAAGAGAAATCTTCGCCACCAAACAGCGGGTGTTCAAGCTCTCTTAACGCTCCCTGCCCCAGCGTGTTGGCAATCACCTGCCGCGCTACCGCGCAGGCGTCCGGGTGGTTATCGCCATTGACATAGCCGGGCGTCCAGCGAATTTCATGCTTCGCGCCATAGGCCGAGACGATGCCCGCGATGGTCTGCTCCATTAACCCCGGCACCACCTGACGCACGCCGCTGTCGTGGGTACGCAAGGTTCCGGCCAGCCGCGCCCGCTCGGGGATAACGTTGTAGCTTTCGCCGCCCTGAAAAGTAGCAACCGTCAGCACCGGCACGCGCAGCGGATCGAGCCTGCGCGATACCAGCGTTTGCAGCGCCATCACCACTTCCGCGCCAATCACTACCGGATCAATGCACAGCTGCGGCATCGAGCCGTGGCCGCCCTTGCCGTGGATAACAATGTCGAAGTTGTCGCTGGAGGCGCAGAACACGCCCTCTTTCAGGCCGACCTCCCCCGTCGGGTAGTTGGGCATGACGTGCAGGCCGAAGATCTGGCTCACGCCGTCCAACACGCCCAGATTTACCAGCTCCTGCGCGCCGCCCGGCGGTAACTCTTCGGCATGCTGGAAGATGAAACGCACCGAACCATTCAGCTCGGACTGGCACTGACTCAGCACCCACGCCGCGCCCAGCAACATCGCCGAGTGGGCGTCGTGGCCGCAGGCGTGCATTACGCCCGGCACGGTGGAGCAGAACGGCTCGTCGGTTTCCTCCTGAATCGGCAAAGCGTCGATGTCGGCGCGCAGGGCATAAGTCGGGCCGGGATACGCCCCGCGTAGCTCCGCCACCACGCTGTTTGGCGTCAGCCTTCTCAGCTCGAGATGCCCGAAGGTCGCCAGCTCATTGGCGATGTAATCCGCCGTGGCCTGCTCCTGAAACGACAGCTCAGGGTGGGCATGGATATGCCGACGCCAGGCGATAACTTTCGGTTTTACTTCTTCCAGCAGGCTTTCAAAATGGATCGTCATCATCTCTTTCCTTAAATGTTGTCGTTAAGCCGCATCGCTAACCAACGGGCGCGTGGCCTTGGCTAGCGGCAGGATCACCACGCCCGCAACGACCATCGCCACGGAGAGAAAAATAAAGGGTGAAAGGTAACTTTGGGTCACGGTTATCAGATATCCCATGACTATCGGGGCGACGAAGCCACCCAGCGTGCCGCCGGTGTTGATGATGCCCATGGCGGCGCCCATGACATCCGTCGGCAGGCGTTTCATCGGCAGGGTAAACACGGTGACGAACGATGCCATCAGGAAGATGTAGCCGAGGAATAAAAACAGCCCGGCGGTCATCGCCGACGAGGTGGTATACACCAGCCAGATGCACAGCGCGCTGAGCATGGAGCAGCTAAACACCACCTTCGGCTCTTTGCCCTGCATATAACGCCCCACCAGCCAGCCGGTGGCCAGCGAGGAGATCCAGATGCCCAGCCCGCCGGTAGCGACCACTAAGCCGGAGGTTTCCAGCGACATGCCGCGATGCTGCACCAGATATTTCGGCAGCCACGCCATCAGGCCGTAGGAGGGAATGTTGATGCAGAAGATGGAGATAAACAGCAGCACGACGATGGGATTTTTGAGCAAGGCGCGATAACTGCCCTGCGCCTTATTTCGCGCCGAGCTGACCGCCTGTTCGGCCTTCGGCACAAAAATCACGATGCAGATCGCCACCGCAAACGCCAGCAGGCCCAATACGGAAAATGAGCCGCGCCAGCCCAGTGAGTCCAGACTATAGACCGCGATCAGCGGCCCGGCGGTCATCGCCAGCCCGGCGGAGGAGAGCAGGATGGATTGCGCAAAGGTGCGCTGCTCGAGGGCGAAATTCGCCACCACGGCTTTGGCACATGACGTTGGGTAACCCGAATGACCCACGCCCGCCAGAAAGCGGAAGCAAATCAGCAGCCCGAGGCCAAACCCGAGCAGGCCAAAGCACAGCGCGAAGCCGCCGAGCATAAACAGGGAGAGGATCAGTACCTTTTTAAAGCCGATACGGTCGTTGAGCCAGCCCGCAGGAATTTGGAACAGAGAATAAGCCAGAAAGAAGATGCCGGTGATATACCCCAGTTGTTCGGGCTGAAGATTGAATTCCTTTTCGATTGGCAATAGCGCAAAACCAATAACGGTTTTGTCGATATAAACCAACACATAACCTATAAACAGCAAGAAAATCATTAAAGAACGATTTTTCACAGCTGATATCCTTTTTGTTATACCCATGAGGCACTTATCACGAGGCGTGAAAGCTCAGAAATGCGACCTGCGTCACTTTATGAATAAATAACAACTAGTTAGACGCTTCGCTCTGAACCTATCAGCTTTATTCTTGCGCCATAAGATGCAATTTTCAGCAGTGTGATGCTTTTTTGGCATAGGGGACCAGGGATGAAATATCTTCCAAAATTACAGCAGTTGAGAACCTTCCAGCAGGTGATCCGCAGCGGCAGTATTCGCGGCGCGGCGCGGGCGATGAATCAATCCCAACCGGCGGTAAGCCGCTCACTGCGCGAGCTGGAGCAGGTGCTGGACACCCAGCTTATCCTGCGCGGCAATCAGGGGATGGCGCTGACCGAAACGGGTCGCGCCTTTGCCCAGCGCATGCAGTTTATTCTGGAGGAGCTGGAGCGGGCCGCCGCCGAGATTCAGCAGATGAATCACTTTTCGCAAGGTTCGGTGGCCATGGGCTGCTCGTCGCTGCTGGCCCTAACGGTCTTTCCGCCTCTGGCCGACAGCTTTACCGAACAGTTCCCGCAGACCAAGCTGCTGGTGAAAGAGGGGCAGCTTTCCATGTTGCTTCCCGCCCTGCGCGAGGGGCGTCTCGACTTTGCCGTCGGCAGCGCCGGGCCGGGATTGCCGCTGGAGGATTTGATTCGTGAGCCGCTGTTTCGCGCCCCCTTTGGCGTGCTGGCGCGGCGCGGGCACCCTCTGGCACAGGCGAAAACCTTAGATGAGCTACAGGGCGCGCGCTGGGTCTTTCCTGAAACGGATATGGGCTATTACCGACAGCTAAAGTTGACCATGGCGGCGTTTTATCAGGCTGGCCCGGCACCTTTGCGCACGGATTCCGTGGTTTGCGGGCTGAATATGGTGTTGCAGTCGGATTATCTGACCATTGTGGCGCGCGCGATGTACGCCCCTTTCCACTTGGAAGACAAACTCTGCTTGCTGGACATTGATAGCCTGCCGGAGGCGGAGTTCTGCGTGTTCTATTCGCAAAAATCGCCGCTAACCTTTGCGGCGCGGCGATTCTTAGAGTTATTGCGGCTGAAGTGTCAGCAGTACCCTTGGTAGAGGTTACTCTGCTTCGACGATTTCAAAGCTGTGGGTGATGGTGGCGGCTTTGCCCAGCATCAATGAAACAGAACAGTATTTCTCGGCAGACAGCGCCACGGCGCGCTCGACCACTTTGTCAGTCAAATCTTTGCCGCTGACAATAAAATGCAGGTTGATGCGCGTGAACAGGCGCGGAGCTTCTTCGCGGCGTTCTGAGGTCAGTTTCACTTCGCAATTGTGCACCTCGTTGCGACCTTTTTGCAGAATCGACACCACGTCGATGGCGCTGCAACCTCCCGCAGACATCAGCAACATTTCCATCGGGCTTGGGGCCTTGTCGCCCGCATTGCCGTCCATCAGAACCTGATGTCCAGAGGCGGATTCACCCAAAAATGTCAGCCCTTCAACCCATTTTACCCGTGCCTGCATGTGCCTTACTCCTGATGCGTTTATGAAGCAGAAATTTCCTTCAGACTACTCTTTTAGAAAAAAACCGGCAACGTAACCCGATCGCCATCATGCTGAAGCGAGACAACAGAAGACACCCGCGCAAACCTGTGCTACAAACAAAGCCGTTACACACTGTTTCAGTAAATTGCGGTGATGGGTTTGTGGTTTTCACTCTGAAGCCACGGTGTTAACAGAAATATTCAGATTCTTGTTTCACTCCGACTCCCGCTTGCAGCATTGCTGGACAGTTCATATGCTAAAAGGGCGCGTATTTAAAGACGCCGTACAGGGAACTCTGAGCCCTGTGATTTTGGGCAGCGATAACAACAGAGGATAATAGCAAATGGTTCTCGGCAAGCCACAAACAGACCCTACTCTCGAATGGTTCCTGTCTCACTGTCATATACATAAGTATCCTTCTAAAAGTACGCTGATTCACCAAGGTGAAAAGGCCGAAACGCTTTACTACATCGTGAAAGGGTCGGTTGCCGTCCTGATTAAAGATGAAGAAGGCAAAGAGATGATACTGTCCTACCTGAATCAAGGTGACTTCATCGGCGAGCTGGGACTCTTCGAAGAAGGTCAGGAACGTAGTGCTTGGGTTCGTGCAAAAACTGCCTGCGAAGTGGCTGAAATTTCCTATAAAAAATTCCGCCAGTTGATTCAGGTTAATCCGGACATTCTGATGCGCTTATCCGCTCAGATGGCGACACGCCTGCAAGTAACCTCTGAGAAAGTCGGTAACCTGGCCTTCCTCGACGTTACCGGCCGTATCGCGCAGACCTTGCTGAATCTGGCAAAACAACCGGATGCGATGACTCACCCAGACGGGATGCAGATCAAAATCACTCGTCAGGAAATTGGCCAGATCGTGGGTTGCTCCCGCGAAACCGTTGGTCGAATTCTAAAAATGCTGGAAGATCAGAGCCTGATCTCCGCTCACGGTAAAACGATTGTCGTTTACGGCACACGTTAATTCCCTGAGAAACGGCGCGGCAGGCAACTGTCGCGCCGTTTTTATTGGAGCCTAGGGAGACTGATTGATAGTGCGTGTTAAGCAGCAACGCATGAGATTGTGGCGTCGGTTTTTCTATCATCCCGAGGTCAACTACGCGCTACGTCAGACGCTGGTACTGGCAATTCCGGTCGCTATCGGCTGGATGTTCGGCCAGCTGCAAATGGGCCTGCTGTTCTCGCTGGTGCCCGCCTGCTGCAACATTTCTGGTCTGGATACTCCCCACAAACGCTTTTTCAAACGCCTGATTGTCGGCGGCTCTCTGTTTGCATTCGGCAGCGTGATGCTGCAACTGATGCTGGTGGATTGGCACATTCCCCTGCCCCTTATTATGTTATCGCTGGCGCTGATTATTGGCGTGACCGGCGAGATTGGCCCCCTGCACGCGCGTTTACTGCCGGGTGCGCTGGTGGCCACCATTTTCACCCTGAGCATGGCCGGGCTGGTGCCCATCTGGCACGCGCCGCTGCTGTATATCGTCGGCACCGCGTGGTACGGACTGTTTAACTGGGTCTGGTTTCGCCTCTCTGAAGAGCAACCAATGCGCGAAACCCTCAGCCAGCTTTATATCCAGCTGGCCGACTATTTCGAAGCCAAATACAGCCTGCTCACCCAACACACCGATCCGGAAACCGCGCTGCCGCCGCTGCTGAAACGCCAGCAGCAGGTGGTCGACCTGATCGCCCTGCTCTACCAGCAATTACACATGCTGCCGCAGCAGGGGCATCACCAGCACAAGCGGCTATTCCAGCGTTTTCAGGTGGCGCTCGACTTACAGGAGCACATCGCCGTCAGCCTGCATCTGCCGGAAGAAGTGCAGAAGCTGGTGGAAGAGAGCCACGCCGAGGCGGTGATTCGCCGCAATGCGCAGGTGATCGCCGCCCGTCTGCGAGTGATCGCCGATGACATTCTTTATCACCGCCGCTCAGACCGTTTCAACATGACCAATGAACTCGCGGCGCTGGAGAAAATTGCCTCGCGCTATCGCGATAACCCGGTCGGCCAATTCTGTTATTACCACTTTAGCCGTATTGCTCGCTTGCTGCGCACTCAGCGCCCACTCTACCGCCGCGACCTAATGCAGACGCAAAACCGCCTGCCGTTCTGGCCTGCGCTGAAAAGCTATCTCTCTTTTAAATCCGCCGCGCTGCGCAATGCCGCCCGGCTGGGCGTGATGCTGGCTATTGGCAGCAGTCTCGGGCTGTTTTTCAATTTGCCGAAGCCTTATTGGATTTTGATGACGGTGATGTTGGTCAGCCAAAACGGCTACAACGCCACGCGGGTGCGGATCCAGCACCGTGCGCTCGGCACGCTGGTTGGCTTGCTCGTCGCATCAGGGCTTTTGCAGTTGGAGCTTCCCGAAAGCGTTACCCTACTGAGCATGCTGGTGATCACCGTGGTGTCTTACACGGTGCTGCGCAAGAACTACGGGCTGGCGACCATTGGTATTACGGTCACGGCGGTGTATACCCTGCAACTGCTGGCGATGAACGGCGCGCACTTCCTCGTGCCAAGGCTCATCGACACCCTGATTGGCTGCGCGCTGGCCTTCGGCGGCACTCTGTGGCTATGGCCACAGTGGCAGAGCGGGCTGTTGCGGCAAAATGCCTATCAGGCGCTGGAGAGCGACCAAACCGCCATCCGCCTACTACTTGAAGAAGATCCCGAGCCGGAGAAACTGGCCTACGCACGCATGAAGGTCAATCAGGCGCACAACGCGCTGTTTACCTCATTAAATCAGGCCATGCAGGAGCCGGGCTTTAATTCGCGCTATCTGGCCGATATGCGTCTGTGGGTGACCCACAGCCAGTTTATCGTCGAGCATATCAACGCCATGACCATTCTGGCCCGCGAACACTATATGCTGACCCCGCAGTTGGCGATGGATTATCTACAGCGTTGCGAAATCGCGCTGCAAAGCTGTCAACAGCGCCTGACCTACGATGGCCCAAGTAGTGAAAACAGCCTGTTCGCCGCGCCCGAGTTGCACCCCGACATGCCGATAACCGAGATGGAACGCCACCTGCGCCGCGTGCTGTCGCACCTCAGCGTGATGCACACGATTTCTTCACTCGCGTGGAAGCAGCGCCCTCATCATGGGGTTTGGTTGACGAGGCGCGTCAAAGCACGCCTTTAAAGTCGAAACCACTGAAACGGCCACGGTTGGGTTTAGCTCCTTCTCCTCTCAGAGGAGAAGGTTGGGATGAGGAGTGGTTTGAATCGTGCTCTATGCAGCAAACCTCACCCCTGCCCTCTCCTTAAAAAGGAAAGGGAGCAAGGCAAAACACACTGAAACGGCACGGTCTAAATTCCTCAAAACCGCAGTCAAAAATGGCGCTGAGCGAATGGTTCGAGACCTATGGCTCGAAGCCTGAAGCGAAGGCACCGCCTAAGCGGCGACATTTTGCGGTGGATAACGGAAGTACCTGAAACACGTCCGCCTAGCGAGCGGAGCGCGCAGTAAAGAGCCGGGGATTCTTAAGGGGCGTGGCGATAGGCGCCCCTTGAGGCCAGTTTGCGTGGCAACGCAAGGTCTTGACCTTAAGCCAGCACCTTCCTAATGGCCTGCTTAAAGCGCTCCATCCCCTCGCTAATATCCGCAAACTCAATCACCAGCGATGGTGCGAAGCGGATCACGTTCGGGCCTGCGACTAGCATCATGAGTCCGAACTCAGCGGCGGCTTTGTGGAAATCACCGGCGCGGTTTTTATAGGTGTCGGCAAGCTCGGCACCAATCAACAGGCCTTGCCCGCGCACTGCTTTGAACAGGCTGAATTCTTCATTAATCGCTTCCAGCGCCTGAATGAATTTCTCGCGGCGCTCCGCCACGCCCGACAACACCTCTGGCGTGTTGATAATGTCTAGCGCGGCACCGGCCACGGCGCAGGCCAGTGGGTTGCCGCCGTAGGTGGTGCCGTGCTTGCCCGGCTCCATGACTGACGCCACTTCTTCCGTTGCCAGCATCGCGCTGACTGGGAAACCGCCGCCCAGCGCTTTTGCGGTGGTGATAATGTCCGGCTTCACGCCGTAATGCATATAGCTGAACAGCTTGCCGGAACGGCCCATGCCGGTTTGAACTTCGTCGAGCACCAACAAGGCTTGATGCTTATCGCACAGTTCGCGCAGACCTTGCATGAACTCTTGCGTGGCAGGCGTAACACCGCCTTCGCCCTGTACCGGCTCGACTACGATGGCGCAGGTGTGGTCATCAATCACGGCTTTAACGGCGTCGAGATCGTTGAAAGGCACATGGACTATGTCGGCAGGTTTTGGACCAAAGCCGTCGGAGTATTTCGGCTGCCCGCCCACGGTAACGGTAAAGAAAGTGCGGCCGTGGAAGGCGTTGTGGAAGGCAATGATTTTGCTTTTATAAGGGCTGTGGCGATGCGCGGCGTAGTAGCGTGCCAGCTTAAAGGCGGCCTCGTTGGCCTCGGCGCCAGAGTTAGCAAAAAATACGCGATCGGCAAAGGTCGCGTCGATCAGCTTCTGCGCCAGTCGTAATGCCGGTTCATTGGTGAAGACGTTACTCACATGCCACAGGGTTTCACCCTGCTCATGCAACGCTTTCACTAACGCCGGATGGCAATGCCCCAGCGCGGTGACCGCAATACCGCCCGCAAAATCAACATACTCGGTACCCTGCTGATCCCACACGCGGCTGCCTTTCCCTTTCACCGGAATGAACTGCGCTGGTGCATAAACCGGCAAAATAGTCCGATCGTGATCTTGACGCGTTACCGCTGATTTTTCCGCCATTATTTACATCCCCTTCAATACATTGTCTGACATAGCTTGTTGCTAACAAGCATGGTGCAGAGAGATCCACAGCCTACACGGATGTGAAAATATAGTCATAAAATATGCATAATAAATCACCCACAAGCAAACGGAAATCTGCTCTGGCGGATAAGAAATTGTCTCGGGGAAGTTAAGCTATTAAATCTTAAGAAAATTATCCAACAGCTGGTGGCCCTGCTCGCTGAGGATACTCTCCGGGTGGAACTGCACACCGTGCAACGGAAGCTGCTTATGGGCGATGCCCATGATCTCATCGGGATGACCATCGCGCTCGGTCCACGCCGTCAGGGTAAAACAGTCCGGCAGGCTTTCAGGGGTAACAATCAGTGAGTGATAGCGGGTGACGGTCAGCGGGTTGTTCAAATCACGGAAAACGCTTTCGCCGTTATGACGAATCGGCGAGGTTTTGCCATGCACCGCCTGCCGAGATCGTACCACCTGCCCGCCAAAAGCCTGCGCCATGGCCTGATGCCCGAGGCAGACGCCAAGGATCGGCAGCTTATCGGCGAAATGGGTGATGGCGGCGAGGGAGATGCCCGCGTCGTCCGGGGTACAAGGGCCGGGCGAGATAACCAAGTGGGAAGGAGCCAACTGCTCAATGTCGGCGAGGCTGAGTTGATCGTTACGCTTAACTAAAACGTCGGCACCCAGCTCGCAAAAATATTGATACAGGTTGTAGGTAAAGGAGTCGTAGTTGTCGATAAGCAGCAGCATGTCAGAGGTATCCTACTGATAAGTAAAAACATTCAGCTTCATCTACACTCAGATATCGACAGCATTCTACGCAATTCATTTTCGACCTGGCTTTTACCTAAACAAGTGCGGGCATTCTTGCACAAGCAGAAGGTATTGTGAAACCAGCCAGGCCGCTTCGCGTCAGATTATTCGACTAGGGCGCGGGAATGGCTCCCCCCAAGGTGATCACTCGATTGGCGGAAGCAATCGTCGATGGCCGGTGCGCCACAATAATGCGGGTGATTTGCAACTGGGAAATCGATTTGTTGATGATCTCCTCGTTGTCCAAATCAAGATGGCTGGTCGCTTCATCCATAAAGATGATATTCGGCTTGCGATACAGTGCGCGGGCAATTAACAGCCTCTGCTTCTGCCCGCCCGACAGCCCACTGCCCAGCTCGCCAATCAACGTCTCATAGCCCATCGACATCTGCATAATTTCATTATGAATGTTGCAATATACCGCGCAAGCCAGCATCAGTTCACGGTCCGGCTCCACATCAAAACTGACGATATTGTCGGCAATGGAGCCGGAAAACAGCTTATCTTCCTGTAACACGCAGGAAATGCTTTCCCGGTAGTTGTTCACGCCAATCTTATTAATGTCGAGGCCATCGGCCAGCACCGTCCCCTGACTTGGAGGCAATAAGCCGGTCATCACCTTCAGCAAGGTGGTTTTACCTACCCCCGATGGCCCGACAATCGCCACGCTATCGCCGGGTTCAATGTTGAAACTCAACTCATTGAATACCGGGCGAGATAAATCGTCATACTGAAAACCGAGCCCTTTAACTTCAAAAGAGATCGGTTTGTTTGGCGGGAAGACCTGACGCGCCGGCGCCTCTTGCTCAGCCTCAGTAAAGACAATGTCGGAGATCCTGTCGTTATGTAGCGATAACATGCGCAGCTGTAGGAACAGGTCAATAAGGTTGGAAGCGCGGCCGGAGAACTGCCCACGGTAGGCATTGAACGCCATAAACATCCCCAGCGTCATGGCATTATCCACCACCATGGTGGCACCGAGCCAGAGAATAGCCACCTGATCAATCGCGGTAATAAAGGTATTAATACCGCCAAACAGCATGGTGAAACGGTTGAGGCGGATGCCGGTATTGGTGGCATCAATATTCAGATTCAGCCAAAAACGCGAACGCTTGTGGTTCAGCCCCAGCGCCTTAATGGTGGCCACCCCGTAGAGGGTTTCCATAAAGTGGGAACCCGCCTTGGCGTCTTTAACAATTTTCTCTTCCGACAGTCGACGGTAAAAATCATACGTTGCCAGACGCATGATGGCGTAAAGGGCGGTGAAGCCAACCACCACCCAACATAGCCAGCCGCCGTAGGCCACCATCATCCCAATCAGGCCAATAGTCATGATGCCATCAATCACCCCACCGATAATGCTGTTGGTGAAAGTGCTGCGGATGGTATCCAGCGAGCTAAAGCGTGACTGAATATCGCCAAGATGGCGCTTCTCAAAGAAAGAGAGTGGCAGGCGAATCAGGTGATCGAAGAAGGAGTTTTTCCATTGCACATCAATCAGCGAGCCGATAACCAGCGACACCCAGCCGCGTAGCATGCTAACAAAGGAGCTAAAAATAATGGCCGTGAGCAAGCCGATACAGATAACCGAAAGCAGGCCGAGGTCCTTGGCCTGAATCACATGGTCCATTACTAGCTGCGTGCCCACTGGCGTCAGCAGGTTGATGGCTTCAATCACAATTGAGAGGAAGAATATCTTGGTTAACGCGCCCTTCAAACCGACGACGCTTCTTGCTAAATCCAGCAGCTTGACGCGGGTTTTCAGCGTCTCTTTTTGAAACTTACTGTCGGGCCACAATTCCAGGGCTACGCCGGTAAAATGCTTAGACATATCCTGATGGGAGATAACCCGCTTACCAAAAGCCGGGTCGTGAACCACATAGCCAGAGCGTTTCACTGCCACCAATACCACGAAGTGATTCATATCCCAGTGCAATATGCATGGCAGTTTAAGCTGTTTAATTTCATCCATATCAAGCGCCAGCGAGCGGCTTTTTAAATTCACCGCCGTGGCTGACTGGACAATCGCATTTAAGGTCGCACCCTGGCTGGAAACTGAAAATTTCTGGCGGAAATTAAACATGTCGATATTCAGGCCATAATAGCCGCAAACCATCGCCAGACAGGCCAAACCGCATTCCGACATTTCTGTTTGCAGAATATGCGGAACCTTTCTTTTCATCCCAAAGTTCAGCTTTTGGATGATGTAGCTAAATGTATTATTTTTCATCGACTGGGCCAGTTACGCTGTCTTTAATATTATAAAAAGGGGTGAACATCCACTGATACAAAGGCCGTTTTTCGAGGAAGACAATCGCTCTGGCTTTTAAACCATGGGATAAATACATCATCTTGCCTTTATCGCTAAAATCGGTTCTATTAATAGAAACCAAAACTTTATAATAATTATCCGTCAGCTCCCCTTTGGGGTCCGTCAATGCAGTACTGTATTGACCCAACTCCTGTTTGGATGCGGGCAATTTAGAAATAAGATCAATGGTGCCGGGGAACTGCCCAAATTTTTCTGATGGAAATGCGTCATAGCGGATATTAATCCCGTCACCAGTTTTAATATAAGGCAGACTGCTGCTTGGTAACCAAAGGAGAAGATAATATTTAATATCTTTAACCGGCATTATTTGCGCCAGACTGTTACCTGAACTGACCATTTGCCCGGTCGTCACGCTTAGCGATTCCACGATGCCCGCTGATTTTGCACTGACAATCACGCTTTCGCCGGCATCAGATTCAATCATCTTTCGGCGCAGATCGTTTAATTGAAATTCGTTTTGCGAAATTTGGTTATCAATGTCAGCTATCTGCGTTAACAGGTCGCTCTCAATTTTAGCCACCTGCAGCTCTTCCTGAATTGCCTGGCTGTTTAAATTTTGATAAGTGCTTTGCTGCTGGTAAAACTGACTGCGGTGATTATTAAGTTGATCTTTATTGATTAAACCGCGAGTCAAATATTCTTCGTAACTTTTTAGACCTTGGCGCATGTTTTCTACGCCCCGGCGCGAGCTTTCGACTAATCTGCGGGTTTCTTTATTAGATTCGGTATATTTTTTCAGCTGGCTCTTTAAGTTCTCAGCGGTAACATGCCGGTTTTGCTTCAAATGCGCAGTAATTGCTTCAAGATTAACGACCTGTTTTTCAAGAGCAATTTTAGTTTCAGCGCTAACATTGCCTGATGAGGTGGTATGAGAGAGATCAATGGCGTAGATAGGGTCGCCTTTTTTGATTTCATCTCCCACTTTGACATAAGTCTTGGTGATGTATCCCTGTTGTGGCGCATAAATATTGACGGAATGGGGCAGCGTGATCACTTCACCACTGACATCGATTCTTCGTGAATACTCACAAAAATAGAGAAATCCGCAAATAAAAATGATAAATGCTAATGCAATAAGACTGATTAACCATGGAGAGGCCCCTGCGAGCAACAAGGCTTTACCTTCCCATTGCTGCTTCTTATTTTCTAAGGCTTCTTGTCGGAAGATTCCTTTCCTGTTCATTACATCCCTTAATGTCAGCGCAAAAATGCATCCATGTATTCTTCTGTAATAGCCATACTGCCGCGATGATAGTCATCCCAGCACTAAGTCAATAATTTTTACTACTAATCTTCATATAATATCCTTATTAAATTTTGATTTTGTTAGGTCAAAATCCTTGACCCACACAGTAGACTGCGTGAGTAATAATAGACATTATTCATCCCGAGTAAATTGGCTGTTCTGACATAAGTATTTTCTTAGATCTTAAAAACACCTCTTCTTAATCACATGCCATTTTGGTGACATTTCGTTAACATTTAATCGTTTCTAATCATTAACTCTCTGCATCTACAGCCTAAATCAGCGCCTTCGCACGGCAAGTGAATGGGGGGTATGAAAAAGTTAACTCTGCCATCACTTTCATTTAAGAAACTTCGGATAATACCGTGGTGAAGTCACCACGGCATTAATTCAATCATTCTCACGGTGAACAGCCATTATTCTAATATGCATTGTGAAAATAACTGACTTTACTGCCTAGATTATGAACGCGCTTCGGCGATTGCGCCAGAAAGTGCGCCTAACACAGTAGCAGTAGTAATAATATATCTATTATCCCTTCCTTGCTCTTGAGTTCTATTTTCTGATGTTTCATTTGTCAGTTTACAGGTCAAAGCCACAGCCAAAAGGCCAGCTAAAGCCCCAACGCCAGCCCCAGCCCAAGGCCCCCAGCCTGCGCCTGATACTGCATTCATTTCTACAACAGATAACTCTTTCATATAATTTCCTTATTAATTTTATTGAGTCAGTGATGGCTATTAACGCGCTTCGGCAATGGCACCAGAAAGTGCGCCTAACACAGTAGCAGTAGTAATAATATATCTATTATCCCTTCCTTGCTCTTGAGTTCTATTTTCTGATGTTTCATTTGTCAGTTTACAGGTCAAAGCCACAGCCAAAAGGCCAGCTAAAGCCCCAACGCCAGCCCCAGCCCAAGGCCCCCAGCCAGCGCCTGATACTGCATTCATTTCTACAACAGATAACTCTTTCATATAATATCCTTATTATTTTTCGATCATAAATATTCATCGAAGTTTTATATAAATTATCATCTATAGTACATAATAGTGATAATCCCTGATGGCATTCATCATTTATAAGCAATGCAAATGCTCTGCTAAATTAGCAATAATAACTAAGCGTTTGCCACCGACAAGAGACTAACAGAACAACTTTTCAGGAGTAAACTCATTTTAAAAAAAGCTCATCCTGTCTTATATATAACTAAGAAACCCACTAGACATTAATGAAAATAATTTCAATCAATACAGCATTACTTATTTATAATTAAAAATTTAATATAAACAGCCGTTTAGTTTTCTGGTTAATAAATAAAGAGAGAGAAGCTATCAACAAGAGGGGCTTTCCCGGCCCTGACTTCAGAACCGGGTGAGAAGAAGGCAGATTTTACTTAGTGTCTTCTATTTCAAGGACAGTCTGTTTAAAGAGGGCAGTTAGCGGCTGTTCATCACCAAAAACGGCTTTTTTATTGGCGTCTAACCAGCTTTCACGGTCGATATTTTTCCAATCAACGTCGTAACCTGCGTGAATAATCAGTTGCTCGAAGAAGATGCGTTGCGCCCGTCCATTGCCGTCGCGGAACGGATGCAGCAGATTGATACCCGTATAGTAATGAGCCAATTTCTTGCAGAAATCTTTGTGAGGAAGATCAACCAGATAACCCTCATCTTCCAGCTCCTGCATCAGCGCATTGCCCTCTTTCTCGATATAGGCGAGGTGGCAGAAAGGCGTGTCTTCTTTGTAGATATCCATTTCACGAAATTTACCAGCCCAAGGATAAATGTCCTGAAACAGCGTTTGGTGAATGGCGCAAAGGTGCGGCAAGCCCATCTCGGGTTGCCCAAGGGAGATAGTGGCAGCCCGCAGCGCGGTAAAGGCCATTTCCGCCTGCGCTAATCGATTCGCCTCGTGAATACCTAGTTTATTTTCCAGCACCTGGATACCGGGATAGAGATAGGGGTCGACGCCTGCATTCAGCTTATCGTTCATAGTGCCCCCTTAGGTCATCCAGTCGCTGGGCAACTTGCTCTGGGGTGAGGGTCACAAGCTCGATGTGCAAACCATCCAACAGTGAACTGGCTTGGAAATTGCGATTTTGGCGCTCTTTGAACAACTTCTCTTTCTGTTTCGCGGTCAGCTTGGTACTCATCTCAGACTCCTTAGCGTGGGTACGCTCGCTAGCGTATTTCTGAGGTAAGTATAGTCAGGGAAAGTGAGGGCAAAAAAAAATGCCCGGCATTTGCAGGGCATTCTTAGAAAACGGCGGGATAGGGCTTACTTTGCGCTACTTCTTGCGACCACCCATAATAGAGCCAAGCACGCCGCGCAGGATCTGCCGACCTAAGTCGCGCGCCATGCTTTTGGCTGCGACCTGCACCACCCCGTCTTTTTTCCCGCCACGCGGGCCGGTAGAGCCGAAGAGGATCTCATTCAAGCTGCCCATCAAGCCGCCACCCTCAGCCTGCGTTGCAGCCGGCTTTTGCGCCGCCGTGCCAGCAGGCTGTGCCACGGTGCCAAAGCCCTGAGCCTGAATCTTTTCATACGCCGACTCGCGGTCAATGGCATCTTCATATCGGCCATAGAGTGGCGATTTGTTCAGCGCGCTGTTCATCCCTTCATCGCCGAGCATGCCCATTTTGGATTCTGGCGCGATAACCATCGCCCGCTCGACCACGTTCGGGCGCCCTTTCTCATCCAAGAAGGAGACCAGCGCTTCGCCAACGCCCAGCTCGGAAATTGCCGTTTCAGCATCAAATTTCGGGTTAGCGCGCAGGGTCTGCGCCGCCGCTTTCACCGCCTTCTGGTCACGCGGCGTGAAAGCTCGCAGGGCGTGCTGCACGCGATTTCCCAGCTGGCCGAGCACGCTGTCGGGAATATCTAGCGGGTTCTGGGTGACGAAGTAGATACCCACCCCTTTCGAGCGAATCAGGCGAACAACCTGTTCAATCTTGGTCAGCAGCGCGGCGGGGGCGTCGGTGAACAGCAGGTGCGCTTCGTCGAAGAAGAACACCAGTTTTGGCTGCTCGGGGTCGCCGACTTCTGGCAGATGCTCAAAAAGCTCCGCCAACAGCCAAAGCAGGAACACGGCGTACAGTTTCGGCTGGTTAATCAGTTTATCCGCCGCCAGCAGGTTAATGATGCCCTGCCCGTTGGCGTCAGTTTTCATCAAGTCCTTGATATCCAACATAGGTTCGCCGAAGAACTGGTTGGCGCCCTGTCCTTCCAGCGTCAGCAGCCCGCGCTGAATTGCGCCAATGGAAGCCGACGAAATGTTGCCGTACTGGGTCTGGAACTGTTTGGCGTTGTCACCCACCACTTGCACCATTGCGCGCAGATCTTTCATGTCGAGCAGCAGCATGCCGCTGTCATCGGCAATCTTAAACACCAGATTGAGCACGCCGGTTTGCACTTCATTCAGGTCGAGCAGGCGGGCGAGCAGCAGTGGACCAAGATCCGACACCGTGGCGCGGATCGGATGCCCTTTTTCGGCAAAAATATCCCATGGAATAATGGTGCAAGCCCGCGGCTGCCAGTCAGTCACACCAATGCCCTGAAGCCGCGCATTCAGCTTGTCCGACGCCACGCCCGGTGCGCCAATCCCTGACAAATCACCTTTCACATCGGCCAAAAATACCGGCACGCCGATACGCGAAAATTGCTCGGCCATGCGTTGAAGGGTCACGGTTTTACCCGTGCCGGTCGCGCCGGTGATTAAACCGTGGCGGTTAGCCAGCGCAGGCAGTAGCGTCAAGTTTTGCACGGGTTTGCCATCCTGCATGGCAATCGCGATCAGGCGGGGTTCACTCATTTCATTATCCTTTGAACAGGGGTGGGTTCTGGCACTGATTAAAACCTATAAGGCAGATGAATAGGCGTCAAGAAATCCGAATTTTCGACATAAAAAAGCCTCCGGATAGGAGGCTTTCGCATTCTTGCTGCTGGCTTAAATTATGGCAGGACTTTGGCAGAAAGGATAACCACTGGCGTGGTTGGCACGTTCTGGTATGGGCCTACGTTATCAGTTTTCACCTGAGCGATTTTATCAACCACATCCATCCCCTTGATAACCTTACCGAATACCGCATAACCGAAGTCACGCTGGCCGTGGTCGAGGAAGGCGTTGTCAGCCACGTTGAAGAAGAACTGGCTGGTCGCGCTGTCTTTCTCAGAAGTCCGCGCCATGGCGATGGTGCCGCGCAGGTTACGCAAGCCATTGTCAGCTTCGTTTTTGATTGGTGCTTTGGTCTGCTTCTGCTGCATGTCAGTGGTGAAACCGCCACCCTGAATCATGAAGCCTGGAATAACGCGGTGGAAAATGGTGTTGTTGTAGTAACCACTTTGCGTGTAATCGACGAAATTCTTCACAGAAACCGGTGCTTTAGCACTGTCGAGTTCGACTTCGATATTACCTGCGGAGGTCGTCAGCAGTACGTGTTGCTGTGCGGCAGCGAGTGCGGCAGGTGACAGCGCGGTGAGGGAGAGCAGCGCAGTGACGGTCACTAAAGTACGTTTAAACATGACGATTCCTTTATCCAAAATACAAACAACTGTACCCGATAGATTTCAAGATGCAGCTAGGCGGCAGCCCGCGCGGCTTCAGCTCGAAATCTAACGGGATAAACCCATTGATTCTAAAGAGCCTATACCTACAGTGCCAGAGCTTTACTTTTATTTACGTATAGCTATGACCTGCCAAGTAAAAAAAAGTTTTGTCGGCTATCTCTCGCTTTGTGACATGGGGGGTTTTTTGACAACGCTATCCGGCTAAGATATAAAAATGAGAGCGCTCTCATTCTTCAATTTTAATCACCTATCACTGAATCACACTTTCAAAAAGGCAGGAGTCGAACATGAAAAAAATTGTCCTTTGCTGTGCCGCAGGAATGTCGACCAGTATGTTGGTTCAGCGAATGCTGAGTGAGGCGAAAACCCGCGAGCTGGACGTCGACGTGCGCGCCGTGCCGGTGGCCGAGTTTGAACACATTATTGGCGAAGCCGACGTGGTGCTGCTCGGCCCGCAGGTACGCTATGAACTGGCCCGTCTCTCTGACCTCGCCGCCCCGCTCGGCAAGAAAGTCGCGGTAATAGACATGATGGATTACGGCACCATGCGCGGCGACAAAGTGCTGGCGACGGCGCTGGAGCTTATCGGAGGTGCCCATGAGTCAGTTTAAAATCACCATCGTCGGCGGGGGCAGCAGCTATACGCCGGAGCTGGTCGAAGGCTTGATCCTGCGCTTTAACGAGCTGCCGGTCACCGAACTGGCCTTAGTGGATGTCGAAGCGGGCCGCGAAAAAGTCACCATTATCTCCGAGCTGACCCGCCGCATGCTGGCGAAAGCCGGGCTGGAGCACGTCAAAGTTAGCGTGCATTTCCAGCTGGATGACGCTATTCGCGACGCCAAATTCGTGCTCACCCAGCTGCGCGTCGGCCAGCTCCCTGCCCGCGCCGCCGACGAGCGCCTCGGCTTGAAGTATGGCCTGATTGGCCAAGAAACCACCGGCGTGGGCGGCTTTGCCAAGGCGCTGCGTACCATCCCAGTGCTGCTAGAAATTGCTCGAAAAGTTGAAGAGTTAGCGCCAGATGCCTTCATCATCAACTTCACCAACCCGGCTGGGATCGTCACCGAAGCCGTGGCCCGCCACAGCAAAGCCAAAATCATTGGCCTGTGCAACGTACCCATCACCATGCACCACATGATTTCGAAAATGCTTGGCGCGAAGGATGAGGATATTCATCTGCAGTTCGCCGGGCTGAACCACATGGTGTGGGTACATCGCGTGCTGGAAAACGGCCAAGACGTGACGCAAAAGACGCTGGATCTGCTGTGCGACGGCGCGACGTTGACCATGAACAACATCAAGGATCAGCCGTGGAAGCCTGAGCTGCTGCGGGCGCTGGGGGTGATCCCTTGCCCATATCACCGCTATTTCTATCTGCCGCGTGCCATGCTGGAAGATGAGATTAAACAGGCGGCGGACGGCGGAACCCGTGCCGAAAAAGTGATGCAGGTGGAGAAAGAGCTGTTCGCGCTGTACGCCGATCCGAATCTGAATACCAAGCCGGAGCAGCTGAGTTTCCGCGGCGGCTCCTTCTATTCGGAAGTGGCACTGGAACTGATTCGCTCAATCCATAATAATCTCGGCACGCAAATGGTGGTAAATACATCAAATCACGGCGCTATTCATGGCTTACCGGATGACGCCGTGGTAGAAACCAACTGTATTATCGACGCCCACGGCGCGACGCCGCTGGTGTTCGGGCGCTTAGCGCCGGTACTGCATACACTGGCGGATCAGGTGAAAACCTTTGAGCGCCTGACCATCGACTGCGCGGTGCACGGCGACCGACAAAGCGGCCTGCTGGCGCTGATGACCAACCCGTTGGTCGGCGACGCCGCGCTGGCACAACAACTCTTCGATGAGGTTTTACAGCTCAACGCGCCGTATTTACCTCAATTTAGATAATTTCCCTGCCCCTGACTGGCGGGGCTACAGGAGCCAGTATGGTGACATTGGAAGACGTCGCAGCCTATGCCGGAGTGTCCCGGGCCACCGTTTCTCGGGTGGCGAATGGCGACCAAAAGGTCAAAGCAGCCACGCGTGAAATCGTGGTTCGGGCTATCGCGATGTTGGGCTACAGCCCGCATCCGGCGGCCCGTGCGCTGGCGTCGAGCCAAAGCCATACGCTGGGGTTAGTCACCACCTCCTATCGCGGTGCGTTTTTTGGCGCACTGATGGACGTGGTGCAAACCGAAGCCGAGTCGCAGGGGAAGCAGTTAGTCGTCACTCAAGGGCGTGATAGCGAGGAGAACGAACAGCAGGCCATTGCGCGGCTGTTCGGCTTACGCTGTGACGGCCTGATCCTGCACGTGCGCCACATCAGCGATGAACGCCTGAAACAGCTGGCCCACGACAACAATCCTTTCGTGCTGCTCGACCGTCTGGTGCCCGGACTGGAATCTCGCTGCATCAGCTTCGACCACGCCCTCGCCAGCCGCATCGCCACCCAGATGCTGCTCGACGCCGGTCATCAGCAGATAGCCTGTATCAGTGGGCCGCTGCTGCGCCACTCCGCCAAACTGCGCTGGCAAGGCTTCGCCGACGCCATGCAGCAGGCGGGGATTGCGCCTTTAGCGACGTTGGAGGGGGATTACAAACTGGATAGCGGCTTCCGCCACACCGACACCTTGTTACGCCAGCCGGTGAAGCCAACGGCGATTTACTGCTGCAATGAGGATATGGCGATTGGCGCCCTGCTGGCGATCAGCGAACACCGCCTGCGGGTGCCGGAAGATATTTCACTGATTTGCTATGACAGCGGCGAGCGCGCCGAGTTTGTACGCCCGGCGCTGACCAGCGTGCACTTCCCGATAACCGACATGGCGCAGTTCGCCACGCGCCTACTGCTGGATGAACTGTCGCTCGAGGGCGATATCATCCACCAGCAGTTCCCACCGAAAATCGTCAGCCGCGACTCTATCGCGCCACCGCGCACTGACGCGCAGGCCGTCTAACTGTTGAAGTTGACCGACTCGGTTTTCTGCAAATGGATCACCGTCTGCGCGGGCTGCGTCTCGGCAATCACCACCCCGCGACGGATGGAGTAGCGCACTGGCGTCTGGCGGCGCACCGCGTCGAATCCGCTCTCAGCCGGGAGAATCACCAGATTGGCTTCATTGCCACTTTTCAAGTTATAGCCTTGAAGATTCAGGGTTTTGGCGCTGTAAGTGGTGATTAACTTCAGGCCATCGTCAATCTGCTGGTAGCCCATCAGTTGGCAGACATGCAGCCCCATATGCAGCACTTGCAGCATGTTAGCGGTGCCCAGCGGATACCACGGGTCGAACACGTCATCGTGGCCGAAACAGACGTTAATCCCGGCGTCGAGCATCTCTTTCACCCGCGTCACGCCGCGACGTTTCGGGTAAGTGTCAAAGCGACCTTGCAGATGAATATTCACCAGCGGATTGGCGACGAAGTTAATGCCGGACATCTTCAGCAGGCGGAACAGCCGCGAGGTATATGCCCCGTTGTAAGAGTGCATCGCGGTGGTATGGCTGGCGGTGACGCGCGCGCCCATATTTTCGCGCAGGGCAAGAGCCGCGACGGTTTCCACAAAGCGCGACTGCTCGTCATCGATTTCATCGCAGTGCACGTCGACAAGCTTGTGGTACTTTTGCGCCAGCGCGAAGGTCTTGTGCAGCGACTCCACGCCATACTCGCGGGTAAATTCAAAGTGCGGAATTGCCCCCACCACGTCGGCCCCCAGCCTCAGCGCCTCTTCCAGCAAGGCTTCGCCATTCGGATAGGACATGATGCCTTCCTGCGGGAAAGCGACAATCTGTACGTCGACCCAAGGCGCGACTTCGGCTTTCACTTCCAACATGGCTTTCAGCGCGGTCAGCGTTGGGTCAGAGACATCCACGTGGGTTCGCACATGCTGGATACCGTTGGCAATCTGCCACTTGAGGGTCTGCCACGCACGCGCTTTGACATCCTCGTGGGTCAACTGCGCCTTGCGCTCGGCCCAGCGTTCAATGCCTTCGAACAGGGTGCCGGACTGGTTCCACGCCGGTTGCCCGGCAGTCTGGGTGGTATCGAGATGAATATGCGGTTCGACAAACGGCGGGATCGCCAGCCCGCCCTGAGCATCCAGCACGCCCTCGGTCTGCCCATTCCCCTGTGGCTGACTGGTGATTTGGCGAATGCGCCCGCCTTCGATTTGAATCTGCCACAACCCGTCGGCGTAAGGCAGTCGAACGTTTTTGATAGTCTGCAAACTGGTCTGAGTCACCTGTTACCTCGCTGAGAATTTGATGTTCTTCGCCCACAATAGCGGAAACCGCCCACAAGTCGACACCTCACACAGTCCTGATGCCATTCATTCGGTATTCTTGAAGAAACATCATCACAGACTAAAGGATTTGTATGCGCCAAAGGATAATTGTTTGCCCATTAATTGAGTATCAAGGCACCTATTTACTCTGCAAGATGGCTGCCCACAAAGGCGTTTTCCCGGGTCAGTGGGCGTTATCTGGCGGTGGGGTAGAACCAGGTGAGACAATACTAGAGGCATTATTGCGAGAAATACGCGAAGAACTTGGCGATGCTCTTGAGCTGGAAAAAATTGAACCTTGGACATTTAGGGATGATGTGAGAGTGAAAACCTACCAAGATGGTTCGCAAGAAGAGATTTATATGATTTACCTACTCTTCAACTGTTTGGCAAAAAATAATAACGTCACAATTAACGACGAGTTTGAGAGTTTTGCGTGGGTTCATCCGGCAGACCTATCCCAATACGATTTGAATGAGGCAACCCAGATCACCCTTAAACAGCGGGGATTGCTCTAGCATAGATAAACCTATTTAAAATCGTCCACTTACATAAAAACCAATATAAATCAGTCAAATACCACCTAGGGAGTATATTAGAGGCGGCTTGATTTGCGTCAAGGTGCCCGACTTCACGCGCGTTATGTTGAGCCTATAGAAATCAATTCCGAGGCAAACATGAGCAAAGTCAGACTGGCGATTATTGGTAACGGCATGGTCGGCCATCGCTTTATTGAAGATTTACTGGATAAAGCCGAGCCGGGCCAGTTCGATATCACGGTATTTTGTGAAGAGCCGCGCGTCGCCTACGACCGCGTTCATCTTTCCTCCTATTTTTCCCACCACACCGCCGAAGAGTTATCTCTGGTGCGCGAAGGCTTCTACGAGAAGCACGGCGTTAAGGTGCTGATCGGCGAGCGAGCTATCACGCTGAACCGCGCCGAGAAGGTGATTCACTCCAGCAGCGGCCGCACCCTCTATTACGACAAACTGGTGATCGCCACCGGCTCCTATCCGTGGGTGCCGCCGATTGCCGGGTCTGACGGCCAGGACTGCTTCGTCTATCGCACCATTGAAGACCTGCACGCCATTGAAGCCTGCGCCCGTCGCAGCAAACGCGGCGCGGTGGTGGGCGGCGGCCTGTTGGGGCTGGAAGCCGCAGGCGCGCTGAAAAATCTGGGCGTCGAAACCCATGTAATTGAATTCGCCCCCGGCCTGATGGCCGAACAGCTCGACGTGATGGGCGGCAACCAGCTGCGGCAGAAAATCGAAAGCATGGGCGTGCAAGTTCATACCGCGAAGAACACCAAAGAGATCTCCCAAGGCGGCCAGTTCGCCCGCAAAACCATGGCTTTCGCCGACGGCAGCTCGCTGGAAGTGGATTTCATCGTCTTCTCCACCGGCATCCGCCCGCAGGACAAGCTGGCGCGCCAGTGTGATTTGGAGATTGCCCCGCGCGGCGGCATCGTGATTAACGACCAGTGCCAGACCAGCGACGCGGATGTCTACGCCATCGGCGAATGCGCCTCGTGGAACCAGCGCACCTTCGGCTTGGTTGCGCCGGGCTATAAAATGGCTCAGGTCACCGCCGACCATCTGTTAGGCCGCGAAAACCAGTTCACCGGCGCAGACATGAGCGCCAAACTCAAGCTGCTGGGCGTTGACGTGGCGGGTATCGGCGACGCCCATGCCCGCACCGAGGGCGCGCGCAGCTATGTCTATCTCGATGAAAGCAAAGCTTTATACAAACGTCTGGTGGTCAGCGAAGACAACAAAACCCTGCTCGGCGCGGTGTTGGTCGGCGACACCAGCGATTACGGCAATCTGCTGCAATTGGTGCTCAACAGCATCCCACTGCCGGAAAACCCAGACGCGCTGATCCTGCCAGCCCACGCGGGCAGCGGCGGCGCGGTGATTGGCACCGACGCCCTGCCGGAAAGCGCGCAAATCTGCTCCTGCTTCGACGTGACCAAGGGCGACATTATCAAAGCGGTTCAGGGCGGCTGCCACACGGTGGCGGCACTGAAATCCGCCACCAAAGCCGGCACCGGCTGCGGCGGCTGTATTCCGCTGGTGACCCAAGTGCTGAACGCCGAGCTGAGCAAGCAAGGCATAGAGGTGAATCATCACCTTTGCGAGCACTTCGCCTATTCGCGCCAAGAGCTTTACCACCTGATCCGCGTCGAAGGCATTAAGTCCTTCGAGCAGCTGCTGGCGAAATATGGTCAGGGCTACGGCTGCGAAGTTTGTAAACCGACCGTCGGCTCGCTGCTGGCCTCCTGCTGGAATGATTACGTGCTCAAACCGCAGCACGCGCCTCTTCAGGACACCAATGACGTGTTCCTCGCCAACATGCAAAAAGACGGCACTTATTCCGTTATTCCGCGCTCTCCGGGCGGCGAAATTACCCCGCAGGGCCTGCAAGCCATTGGCGAGATTGCCGCGGAATATAACCTCTATACCAAAATCACCGGCTCACAGCGCATCGGCATGTTCGGCGCGCAGAAAGATGATTTACCGGCAATTTGGCAGAAGCTAATTAATGCCGGATTCGAAACAGGCCAGGCTTACGCTAAGGCACTGCGCATGGCGAAAACCTGCGTAGGCAGCACCTGGTGTCGATTTGGCGTCGGTGACAGCTTGGGCTTCGGCATCAGTCTGGAAAACCGCTACAAGGGCATCCGCACCCCGCACAAAATGAAATTCGGCGTTTCGGGCTGTACCCGTGAATGCTCAGAAGCTCAGGGCAAAGACGTGGGGATCATCGCCACCGAAAACGGCTGGAACCTGTATGTCTGCGGCAACGGCGGCATGAAGCCACGTCACGGCGATTTGCTGGCGGCGGATTTGGACAACGACCAACTGCTGCAATACCTCGACCGCTTCATGATGTTCTACATCCGCACCGCCGATAAGCTGCAACGCACCTCGGTCTGGCTGGAGAGCCTCGAAGGTGGCATTGATTACCTGCGCAAAGTGATCATTGACGACAAGCTTGGCCTGAATGAGCAGTTGGAAGCAGAACTCGCCCGCCTGCGCGACTCGGCGGTCTGCGAATGGCAGGAAACGCTGAACGACCCGGCGGCGCAAACCCGCTTCACCCACTTTATCAATAGCGCCCAGCGTGACCCGAACGTGCAGTTTGTCGGCGAGCGCCAGCAACACCGCCCTGCGCGGCCTGAAGAACGTATTCCCGTTAACCTGATTGACGCCGGGGAGGAAGTATTATGAGCCAGTGGCTAACCCTTTGTTCTATTGAACAAATTCTGCCGGGCTGCGGCGTTTGTGCGCTGGCCGGTGAACAGCAAGTGGCGCTATTCCGCCCGCGCGCCGATGAGCAGGTTTTTGCTTTATCGAATATTGACCCTTTCGCCCAAGCCAGCGTATTGTCGCGCGGCATCATCGCCGAACATCAGGGCGAGCTGTGGGTCGCCAGCCCGCTGAAAAAGCAGCATTTCCGCCTGACGGACGGACTGTGCATGGAAGATGAGAGTCACTCGATCACCGCCTACCCGACGCGAGTTCGCGACGGCAACGTGCAAATTAATCTTTAGGAGCGCCGCGCGCGATGGACTATTTCCCGCTGTTTTGCCAGTTACACAACAAAGCCTGTCTGCTGGTGGGGGCGGGAGACGTCGCGGAGCGCAAGGCGCGTCTGCTGCTCGACGCCGGAGCTGATTTGCTGGTGAATGCCACCAGCTTCAGCGCGCAGTTCGACGTCTGGCAAGCTGAAGGGAAGGTGCGTCTGCTGCGCGGGCCGTTCTCGCCGCTGCTGGTGGATGAAAAGTGGCTGGTGATCACCGCGACGGATTCCGAAGCGGTTAATCAGCAAGTCAGCCAAGCCGCCGAACAGCGCCGGGTGTTCTGCAACGTGGTGGACGCGCCGGAAAGCGCCAGCTTCATCATGCCGTCGATCATCGACCGTTCTCCGCTGATGATTGCCGTCTCCTCCGGCGGCAATGCTCCGGTGCTCGCCCGCCTGCTGCGCGAACGGCTGGAGGCGATTCTGCCTCAGCATCTTGGCAAACTGGCCGACACCGCCGGGCAGCTGCGCCAGCGGGTGAAAACCCATTTTCAGGATATGTCGCAGCGCCGCCGCTGGTGGGAAAAGCTGTTTAATCATCATCGTCTGGCGCAGTCATTGGCCAACAATGACATCCAACAGAGCGACGCCTACATCGAAGAGCTATTTAGCCAGCCGGTGGAGCATCATGGCGAAGTGGTGCTGGTAGGCGCGGGGCCGGGAGACGCCGGTTTACTAACGCTAAAAGGTTTGCAACAGATGCAGCTGGCCGACGTGGTGGTGTATGACCGGCTGGTGTCTGACGCCGTGCTGAATCTTGTCCGCCGCGACGCCGAGCGGATTTTTGTCGGCAAGCGCGTCGGGCACCACTGCGTGCCGCAAGAGAGAATCAACGATATTTTGCTCGAGCAGGCCAGGCTGGGTAAACGCGTGGTGCGGCTTAAAGGCGGTGACCCCTTTATCTTCGGGCGCGGCGGCGAAGAGCTGGAAGCGCTGAAAGCCGAAGGCATTGCTTTCTCAGTGGTGCCGGGCATTACGGCGGCCTCCGGCTGTTCGGCCTACAGTGGCATTCCGCTGACTCACCGTGACCACGCGCAAAGTGTCCGGCTGATAACCGGCCACGCCAAGCAGGATGGCAAGCTCGACTGGGCCTGTCTGGCGCAGGGCCAGCAGACGCTGGTGTTCTATATGGGGCTGACGCAGGCGGCAGATATTCAGGCCAACCTGCTGAAAAACGGCCTCGCGGCCACCACGCCGGTCGCGCTCGTGGAAAATGGCACCACTCAGCGCCAACGGGTGATCACCGGCGAATTGTCCTCCCTCAGCCAGCTTGCCAAGCAGGTGGAAAGCCCAAGTTTAATTATCGTTGGCTCAGTGGTCAGTTTGCGTAAGCAGTTGAATTGGTTTGCCAGCGAGACTGTCAGTTAACCATGTAGACCAAACCGCGGCTGATTGACTGACATAAAAAAACCACGCCAAGGCGTGGTTTTTTATTGCTCGAGCTTCAAGCTTAAGGCGCGGCAACCAGACCGATGGATTCGTAAACTTTAGCCAGAGTTGCAGTTGCGCGCACGCGAGCTTTCTCTGCACCATCACGCATGATCTGCTGCAACAAGGCTTCGTCATTGCGGAAACGGTGATAACGCTCTTGCAGCTCGGTCAGCATGCCTGAGACAGCATCCGCTACTGCGCCTTTCAGATGACCATACATCTGGCCGTCGAACTCAGCTTCCAGCTCAGGGATGCTTTTGCCGGTCACGCCAGACAAGATATCCAGCAGGTTAGAGACACCCGGCTTGTTGACTAAGTCATAACGCACGACAGGCGGCTCTTCGGAGTCAGTCATTGCGCGTTTGATTTTTTTCGCCACTGCTTTCGGATCTTCCAGCAGGCCGATAACGTTGTTACGGTTATCGTCAGACTTGGACATCTTCTTGGTCGGCTCTTGCAGAGACATCACGCGCGCGCCGGACTTAGGAATGAATGGCTCTGGAATAGTGAACACGTCGCCGTACAGCGCATTGAAACGGTTGGCGATATCGCGGCTCAGTTCCAAATGCTGCTTCTGGTCTTCACCTACTGGCACCTGATTGGTCTGGTACAGCAGGATATCGGCAGCCATCAATACTGGGTAGTTAAACAGACCAACGCTGATACCGCTATTTTCATAACGCGTTGATTTGTCTTTAAACTGGGTCATACGGCCCAGCTCACCGAAGTAGGTGTAGCCGTTCAGTGCCCAACTCAGCTGCGTGTGCTCAGGAACGTGGGATTGCACAAAAATGGTACTTTTTTGCGGGTCAATGCCGCAGGCCAAGTACAGCGCTAACGTGTCGAGCGTCGCCTTGCGCAGCTGCGCAGGGTCTTGACGCACGGTGATCGCATGCAAGTCGACGATGCAGTAGATGCACTCGTAATCGTCCTGCAACTTAACCCACTGACGCAGCGCACCCATGTAGTTGCCAATGGTCAGTTCACCTGAGGGCTGTGCACCACTAAATACGATGGGTTTACTCATTTTTATGCTTCCTGATCTTTTAAGATAACAGCCCAAAAGTGGGCAAGAGGTCGGCGAAATGGTCCAACACGCTGTCGGGCTTGCTCAGCGCGATGCTTTCACCGTAGTTATAGCCGTACGTCAAACCAACGCAGCGGCAACCGGCGGCCTGTGCCGCCTGAATATCATTACGCGAATCCCCGACAAAAACCAGTTCGCTGGCACGTAAACCAAGCTGCGCGAGCATCAGGTAAATCGGCGCGGGGTGCGGTTTCTTTTGTACAACATCATCACCGCCGATCACCACAGAAAAATAGCTTTCTATGCCCAGCGATGCCAGCAGTGGCGCGACAAACGGCGTCGGCTTGTTGGTGATAAGACCCAGCGGCAGGCCCTGCGCGTGCAAGGCGGCCAGCGTCTCTTTGACCTGTGGATAGAGGCGACTGCCGTCGGCGGCGGTGTCGGCGTAGTAGTGGTCGAATTTATCCCGCACACGCTGCAAAGCCGCAGGAGACATATCTCCCTCGGCCCAGCGCACGGCGCGTTCAACCATGACATCAGCGCCGTTGCCAATCCAGGTGCTGATACGCTCAACGCCAGCAGCCGGTAAACCCATATCTTTCAGGGCCATATCTACCGCATCTGCCAGTCCCGGCGCGCTGTCTACCAAGGTGCCGTCGAGATCAAAAGCAGCGCCTTTAAGTGTCATAACGCCTGCGGGCAGAGAATCAGTCATGGGAAACCTTCGCCAGTTCGCTGCGCATATGGTCAATCACCGTGCGGTAGTCAGGCTGGTTGAAGATGGCAGAACCGGCGACAAACATGTCAGCGCCCGCTGCGGCAATCTCACCAATGTTTTCAGCTTTCACGCCACCGTCAATTTCCAAACGGATGTCATAGCCGCTGTCGTCGATCAGTTTGCGCACCTGGCGCAGTTTGTCGAGGGTGCCCGGAATAAACGACTGGCCGCCGAAGCCTGGGTTGACGGACATCAGCAGGATCACGTCGAGTTTGTCCATCACATAATCGAGGTAGCTCAGAGAGGTCGCAGGGTTGAACACCAGACCGGCTTTACAGCCGTGCTCTTTGATCAGCTGGATAGTGCGGTCGACGTGCTTTGACGCTTCCGGATGGAAAGAGATATAAGTGGCACCGGCTGCGGCAAAGTCAGGGATCAGGCGATCAACCGGCTTAACCATCAGGTGAACATCAATTGGCGCGTTGATGCCGGATTTCTGTAGGTAATTATGCAGCGACTGGCAGACCAAAGGTCCGATGGTCAGGTTAGGCACGTAGTGGTTATCCATGACGTCAAAGTGAACGACGTCACCGCCAGCTTCCAGTGCTTTCACAGTGTCTTCGCCCAAACGCGCAAAGTCAGCCGAAAGAATAGACGGGGCAATTAAAAACTTTTTCATCCGCTTCTCCAAACTACTTATAGGTTTACAGAAATAATCGGTTTTAAATCAACGAGAAAGATCAGCGATAAAGCGCTAACAGCTCATTCACTTTACTGCGTTGCGATACATTGCTGCTGATAGTCCGGCGGGCAGAAACCCGATGCAGCTTCGCGCCAGCGTACCACTCCAACGTGAGTGGCGTTTCATGGTTGGAGATCAACACCGGCACGTCGCGCTCTGAAGATAACTGATGCGCCAGACGGGCCAGATTCTGCTGATCTGCCATGCTGAAACTGTTGGTATGGTAAGCCGTAAAATTAGCCGTGGCCGATAACGGCGCATACGGAGGGTCACAATACACCACCGATCCGGAAACCGCCTTCAGCAGAGTTTGCTGGTAATGCTCGCAAACAAACTGTGCATTCTGTGCTTTTTCGGCAAACCAGTAGAGTTCCGCTTCCGGGAAATAGGGCTTCTTATAACGACCAAAAGGCACATTGAACGCACCGCTAAGATTATAGCGACACAGCCCGTTGTAACAATGGCGGTTGAGATACAGGAACAACACCGAGCGGCGGTAGATATCACTCGTCAGGTTGAATTCTTCTCTCAAGGCGTAGAAACGTTCTGATTGGTTGAATTCAGGAGAGAACAGCACGCGAGCATCGCGCACGAATTCTGCGGTGCGCGATTTAACAATGTTGTAGAGGTTGATCAGGTCGCTGTTGATGTCAGCCAGAATGTACGATTTATAGTCGGTGTTAAGAAACACCGACCCCGCACCAACAAAAGGCTCTATTAAACAATCACCTGCTGGAAGATGACGTTTGATGTCATCGACCAGCGGGTATTTGCCACCAGCCCATTTCAAAAAAGCGCGGTTTTTCTTCATGCCGTCAGTTAGCTACTTATACAATTCACAGCCGCGGATTGTACCCTGTTTTTAGACAGCAAATCGCGTTGAGATCAGATTCATTTTTTCAGGTCTTGCTGTACTTGATGTACAGGCTTAACCCACGGTTTTTTGGCTTGAACTTCAGCTGGCAAACGAGAAATTGCGCTCTTAGCTTCTGCAGAAGAAGCATAGTTGCCGCTCACCAGAACATACCAAGGCTTACCATCACGCGAAGTCTGATAAACCAGATAGTTTTTCAGGCCCTGCTGTTTAGCGAAGGCGTTCAGGGAGTTCGACTGAGAAGCCCCACTCAGCTGCAACGTGAAGTGGCTGCCCGGTGCGGATTTAATCGCTCCGCCGCTGCCCGTCGTTGGTGCACTCGCCGTAGCAACTGGCTTAGTCGTTTCTTTCGCCGGATGAGACGCTGTCGCTGCTGGCTTGGTAGCCGCAGGCTTATTGGCGTGCGCTGGGGCAGTGTGCGTGGCTTTCGGCTGCGCGGCTTTGTGCGTAGTCTGCTGCTGCGTGTTACGCGGCGCAACTGGCGCAGTGCCTTTAGCAGCACCGTCAACGGTGGCTGGCGCGGTCGGCAGTGAAGTCAGCGACTGTGCTCCGGCATTTATGCCATCCTGCGCGGCAGAGTTAACCTGACCTTGCTGAGAAGAGAGCGCGTCAGACATATCTCCCGGCAAATCAACACGCTCTTTGGCCTGGCCGTTATCGGGCTGAGGCTGAGCTTCAGTTGGCGTAGAGGAAATAGGAGGCAGGCCGATACTTTTCGGCTGTGCGTCGCCGCTCGCGGCGGCTGCATTTTGTTGAGCTTGCTCAGTAGGCTGAGTCGGCGCCGCTGCGTCATTGCCTGAACCCGACAAGTTGATGTCTTTCGGTCCATTATTGACTTGCGAAGCTTCATGCTTGGTTGGGGCTTTGAGGGCAGAACCAATACCGACAATCAGTAACAGCAGTACCAGAATGCCGACACCAATCATCACATGTTGGCGTGATACGGCAAGTTTAGGTCCAGAAGAAGGCGGTTTGCGTGAGCGCGTTGGGCGGCGATCGCTAGTGTCTGGCTTGAGATCGTCTTCCGGTGTTAAATCATCCATCTAAAACCTCCAACCCGGCTAAAGGCCAGCAAATGCGACCTTATGCGGAGCAACTATCCTGACTGATAAATATAACGCTTTGCTGGCAAAGGGGTAAAGGGTAGGCGCAAGCCTGTGACACGCAGCACACAGGCAGAGGCGTTACCGACAATCCTCAATCGATGCCAGCACCATTTCATGAGACACACCGGAGCGAACTTCAGACTGACCAATCGCTTTCGGCAATACCAGACGCAGCTCACCTGCCAAGACTTTCTTGTCGCGCATCATGTGCGGCAAATAGGCTTCAGCAGGCATTTCCTGAGGACCGGTAACCGGCAGTCCGGCACGCACGAGCAGATTTTTCACTCGGGCAATGTCAGCCAGAGTAAATTGGCCTAAACGATGCGCGGTATAACACGCCATGACCATGCCAGCCGCGACGGCTTCACCGTGCAACCAGTTGCCGTAACCCATTTCAGCTTCAATCGCATGCCCGTAAGTATGGCCAAGATTGAGCAAAGCGCGCATACCACTTTCGCGCTCGTCGGCGGCAACCACGTCAGCTTTGATCTCGCAGCAACGACGGATACAGTAAGCCAGCGCGTTCATATCCAGCGCTAACAGGGCATCCATATTGTCTTCAAGCCAATCGAAGAAGTCGGCATCAAGAATAATGCCGTATTTTATGACCTCAGCCAGACCGGAGGACATCTCACGGGCAGGCAGGGTGCGCAGGCAGTCGAGATCGACCACAACCGAAGCGGGTTGATAGAACGCGCCGATCATGTTTTTGCCCAGCGGATGGTTGACGGCAGTTTTGCCACCAACGGAAGAATCGACCTGAGATAGCAACGTGGTAGGCACCTGTATAAAGCGTACCCCACGCTGATAACTGGCGGCAGCAAAGCCGGTCAAGTCGCCCACCACGCCGCCACCAAGGGCAATAAGCGTGGTATCGCGACCATGAGGTTTTTCCAGCAGGGCTGAGAAAACATCATTAAGAACAGACAGGGATTTGTATTGTTCACCATCAGGCAGTATCACCTGATCAACACGAACGCCTGCCTGCTCCAGCACTGAACGAACAGAGTCCAGATAGAGAGGTGCCAGAGTCTGGTTTGTCACCAGCATGACCTGATCACCTGCCTTTACAGGCATAAAAGAAGCCGGATCGTGGAACAATCCGGCAGCAATCGTAATTGGGTAGCTACGCTCCCCTAAGGTTACGGTAATCCTCTCCATTTCGCGCTCAGTGACCTTCTTAACTTACACCTTCAGGCAATAACAGAATGCCAAAAATTAATTGCTTTCCAACATGTTAATGATTTGGTTAGCAACGACCTTGGCGCTTTGATCATCAGTACGGATAGTCACATCCGCAATTTCTTCGTACAGTGGGTTACGTTCTTTCGCCAGTGCTTCAAGCACTTCGCGTGGAGGTGAACTCACCTGTAACAATGGACGTTTTTTGTCGCGTTGTGTACGCGCCAATTGTTTTTCGATGGTAGTTTCAAGATAGACGACAACGCCACGCGCTGATAAACGGTTGCGGGTTTCGCGTGATTTAACAGAACCCCCACCGGTCGCCAGAACGATGCCTTGTTTTTCTGTGAGTTCGTTGATCACTTTTTCTTCGCGGTCGCGGAATCCGTCTTCGCCTTCTAAATCAAATACCCAGCCTACATCAGCCCCGGTACGTCGCTCAATTTCGTGATCGGAGTCGAAAAACTCCATATTGAGTTGCTGAGCTAACTGTCGACCAATAGTGCTTTTGCCGGCACCCATAGGCCCAACCAGAAAGATATTGCGTTTCTCTGCCATGTTTTTCGGTATTACTAAGACAATTCGTTAATGATAACCCGCCCCGCCAATCAAATTAGCGGCGGGACCTAAACTGAAACCTCATGAGCGATAGTGCGAGATCAGACAAAAATTATCTCAACACTCTTGGTAGTTTGGCAACCGAATAAATCGCATCGCGCGCCGCGGGAGGGAAACCGTACGTTTTTTATCGGCGTGTCAGCAGTCATTAAAAATCACGGTGCTCAATTCGGTAACCCTTGTAAGCTAAATCGACGGCAGCGTCAAACTCAGAAGCCTTTCAGGACGCAAAAAGTTGTATAAGCTCAGCACTATTTCTCTGTTTTTATTATAGCAACGGGTACCTATTGGCTGTTAATTAAGGTGGGAGTAATAAAAATCACCAGTTCGCGTCGTTTCTGGTTTTTTGCCTGATGTTTGAATAAAGAGCCCACCACAGGGATGTCGCCAAGCAGAGGAACTTTGTTTTGCGCGCTCTGATTGTGTCGTTGGAAAATGCCCCCCAGCACCACGGTTTCGCCGTCTTTAACAGTGACTTGAGTTTTTATCTCTTGTTTATCAATGGCCAGCGCCTCGCCCTCGGCCTGTTTCACCGTTTTGCCCGGCATATTTTGGCTGATGTGTAAGGCCAGGGTGATATTGCCATTGCGCTGAATTTTGGGCGTCACCTCCATGCCCAACACGGCCTCTTTGAATTCAATAGACGTGCGCCCCCGGCCGCCGCTGGAGACTTGGTATGGGATCTCACTTCCCTGCTTGATGCTGGCGGTTTGCATGTGGGCTGTCAGCAGGCGCGGGCTGGCGATGATATCCACCTGATTTTCCTGCTCCAGCGCGGTCAGCTCCAAATCCAGTATCCGGCCGCTGATGTGCGCCAGATTGAACCCCGCAGTAAAGGCCGGATTATCCACCGGCAGCCCCATATTGAAGCTATTCATCCTGACCGACTTGGTGACGGCAGCGTCGCCGCTAAACCCCCAGCGCACCCCGAGTTCGCGCAGGCTTTCGCTGTTCATGGTAACAATGTGCGCCGCCAGCTGCACCTGCTGCAAAGGCAAATCCATCTCCCTGACCCAGGGTGCGACGGTGTCCAGCGCTTGCTGGGTGTCGCGAATCAAAATCGTGTTGGTGCGAATATCCGCCGATGCCCGCCCCCTTTCTGAGAGCAGCGAGCCTTTCTGCGCATTCAGGCTCGCCGCCGTCTCCGTCGCGTCGGCATAATGAAGAGGCAGCGTCATGCTGATGAGCGGCCTTTGGCGCAGCTCATTTTCGCTCTCTTCTTCCCTCTTGAGGCGCAGCAGCGCGGGATCGGGAGTAGGTGTAACCATCAACACGTTTCCCTGCCGATGGCTGCTGACCTTGCCCATCTGCAAAATAATATCCAGCGCCTGCTGCCAGGGGACGTCGGCCAGCCTGACGCTTAAATTCCCCTGCACACCCGGCGCAGTGACCAGGTTCATTTGCTGATGATCTGCCAACGCTTGCAGGATGACGGTCAGCGGTGCGTTTTGAAATTCCAGCGTAATGGGCGCAGCGGCGCTCGCCCGGCTCCACAAACTGTTAAATAGCGCGAAACAGAGGAATGTCATTCCAAGAACGCCTTTTACTCGATTCATTATTATTCCTTTCCTTGGCATAGAATGAGCGGCAGCTTTACTGGCTGCCTAACTGAAGCTTAAATCGTTGTGTGGCGCAGGGCGGATGGTCGAAATCAAACAGCACGCTGCCCGGCGTGACAGCATCAACCTGCCAGCCCGACGCGCCGTCGCGCCATCCGGGCGAAACCTTTTGCCAACCCGCGCCCGGCCACATCAGCCATCCTTGGCGCTGCTCGCCGCTGCCGATAATCCCCGCCAGCAGCACCCCCTTAAAGCTGTGAACCGGGTCCGGGCAGGAGGCTGATGTCGCGGCAGCGAAGGGATCGCGCACGATGTTCTCCCAGCTCTTCATCCCTGTTAGCGCCTTGGGTTTAAAACTTTCTGCGGTTAAAGAGAACCTGACATCCAGTTGCCCGCCCCCTGCCCGCAGATTCAGCTGATCCAAGCTCGGCGAATTTGGACCATCGGCCAGCTCACTCATCAACCTCATTAGGTCAGTAAAGCCGGCCTTCACCGACAAACTGCCCCGCTCCGCTTCGGGTTCATCTTGCGGGGGGGAAACGCCACTCTCCTCTGGCAGCCATTTAACTAAGATGCTTTTCAACTCGCGCAGTGGCGCGGTTATCTGCTTTAACAGGGTAATAGGTTGAAACTCGCGGCTGGCAAGAAGCGGCCTTTGTTGCTGCAAAAGCACCGCCAGCGCGGGCTGAGTCAGCAAGTTGGTCTGTTGCTGTAAGATTGCCTGCTGTAAGTCAGCGTTTTGCTGTTGCCCTTCCTGGCGTTGCTGCAAAGAGGAGCTCAACAGCAAGAAGTAGAGGAGTGCGCCGCACGCGCCGCTGAGCAGGGCCAGCATAAGTATTCGATTCCAAACCGGCTGGTCCAGCGCGCGGTCAAAGGCACTGAGTAAGGCGTGGTTCATCACCTTCTCCTTTATTTAGTCGCGTTGCGGAACCGCAAGGCGCAGCTGCATCAAGAACTGCAGGTTGTGATTGGGCTGGCGCTGCATATCCAGCAGCCGGACATCGGCGAGTAGCAAATCCTCCCTCAATGCCTGAGAGAAAGCCATCACGCTGTGATAAACCCTTGACTCGCCTTGTAGCCTGAGCACGCCGCTCGCGCCCTCGTTAAGCTGAGTGAGCCACAGGCCGTCGGGAATATGCTGCGACAATAGCCCGAGCAGTTGCAGATAAGAGGCACTCTTCTCGTAGCGCTGCTGGCGCTGGCTGGCGGATAGCTGTAGCGACTGTAATTGCAGCCGGGCCTCATCCACCTTCTTAAGCTGGGTGCCTAAACGTTTTTGCCACTCACTCAACTGTTGCGCCGCCACCCTCTGCTCAGCCAGATCACGCTGGACAAGCCACCACCCCACTGCCGCCACCAGCAGAGTCAACATCAGGGTCAGCACCGTGAGGAAGAGCCAAAAGCGTTGTTGCTTTTGCCTCTGTTGGGCGCGCCAGGGCAGTAAATTTACCTGCAACATCCGTTATCCCTCGCTCTAAGGGCTAAGCCCATCGCCAGCGCGAATGCCGCAGGATTGGCGGGCAGCGGCGGGGAAAACTGGGTCAATGCGCGAAAAGGCGACCAAGAGCCGACGCCTTGCGGCAACTCTTCAACCCTCGGACTGCTGAACAGCAGCTGTTCATCGCAGAGTTTTGCGGCCCGGTACTGCTCTTTTGCCAGACTAGCGAGTTGGCTGATGTCTTTGACTTCCTGCGCGTCAAACACGCCAAATTGGAAAGGCAGCCCGTGTGGCGACGCCCACAGCCAGCCTTCATCAAGCCGGTGCAGCAGCAGTTTTTCCGCGCTTTCCCCCGCGACGCTTGCCGCCAATTGCAGAGCACAGGGCGCCAGCTCCACCACTTCCGGCGTGAGATGAGATGCAGCCAGAAAACGCTGCCACTGCTGCAGCTCTTCGCGGCGGGCCGCCGTGACAATGATGTTTTGCGCGTCCATCGGCGCGGCACGGTAGTCCATCACCAGTTGCTCAACGCTGAGCGGGAAGTGTTTTGCTCCACTGGCAAAGATAAAAGCGCTGCGTGCGGCGCCAGACAGCCGGACATCAGGCTGGGGGAGGCTGTGCTGCATAACCCGATGAGCAGGAAGGCAAATTCGCAACGAAATTTTTACAGGAAGGGTGCTGCGCCAATTCGATAAAATAGCTGAAAGCGCCGTGGTCTCATGTAAAATCCCCCCGCGTAAAGAAAGTGGGGGCAGAGGATGCTCCCACCACTGCCTCAGTTGCCAACCGTAATGTCGCCGTTGGACGGCGATCGCTCGGGCAAAACCAGCTTGAATATCCAGGCCTACCTGCCATGCTTGTGATCGCATTTGCGTCTGATCTCCATATCGTCAAGTTCATAAAAGAACGTATCCATGTCGTAGGCTTGCCTTTATACTACCGCGCGGTTGTTTATAAACTGCCCAATTGCCACTAAATGGGAAATCTCAGGTGAAGTTCGTAAAGTATTTTTTGATTCTTGCAGTGTGTTGCATTTTGCTGGGAGCAGCCTCGATATTTGGCTTGTACAAATATATCGAGCCACAGCTTCCTGACGTTGCCACGCTTAAAGACGTGCGCTTGCAAACACCTATGCAGGTTTATAGTGCTGACGGCGATTTGATCGCCCAGTACGGTGAAAAACGTCGTATCCCGCTGAAACTCGACCAGATCCCACCGGAGCTGGTGCATGCCTTTATTGCGACGGAGGACAGCCGTTTCTACGAGCACCATGGCGTTGACCCTATCGGTATTTTCCGTGCGGCTTCCGTGGCGCTGGTCTCCGGCCATGCGTCCCAAGGTGCGAGTACCATTACTCAGCAGCTGGCGCGTAACTTCTTCTTAAGTCCTGAACGCACCTTGACCCGTAAAATCAAAGAAGCGTTTCTGGCTATCCGCATTGAACAAATGATGAACAAGGATGAGATCCTTGAGCTTTATTTGAACAAGATTTATCTGGGCTATCGCGCTTACGGCGTGGGCGCTGCGGCACAGGTCTATTTTGGCAAAGAGGTGAATCAGCTGACGTTGAGCGAGATGGCCGTGATTGCCGGTCTGCCAAAAGCGCCATCAACCTTCAACCCGCTCTATTCTCACGATCGCTCGTTGGCCCGTCGTAATACCGTTCTGGCCCGTATGCTGGATGAGAAATACATCACGCAGGCCCAGTACGATCAGGCTCGCGCTGAGCCACTGGTTGCCAATTACCACGCCCCGCACATTGAGTTTTCAGCCCCTTACCTGACCGAGATGGTTCGTCAGGAAATGGTGAAACGTTATGGCGACAACGCCTATAACGACGGCTACATGGTCTACACCACCATCACCAAGAAAACCCAGTTGGCGGCGCAAGAGGCCGTGCGCACCAACGTGCTGAACTATGACATGCGCCACGGCTATCGCGGCCCATCGAACCAATTGTGGAAAGTGGGTGAAACGCCGTGGGATGAGCAGAAAATCGTTCAGTCGCTGAAAACCCTGCCAGTCTACGGCCCGCTGTTCCCAGCCGTGGTGACTCAGGTTGACGGCGAGCAGGCAACGGCGACCATGGCCAACCGCGCGGTGATTTCTCTGCCGTTTAGCGGCATGCGCTGGGCGCGTCCTTACCGTACTGACAACAGCCAAGGCCCGACGCCGAAGAAAGTCTCTGACGTGGTGCAGCCGGGCCAGCAGATTTGGGTGCGTAAAGTCGGTGACGTTTGGTGGTTGGCGCAGGTTCCTGATGTCAACTCGGCGCTGGTTTCCCTCAACCCGAATACCGGTGCTGTTGAAGCGCTGGTCGGCGGTTTTGATTTCAACCAGAGCAAGTTCAACCGTGCGACGCAGGCTCTGCGCCAGTTAGGTTCGAACATCAAGCCGTTCCTGTATACCGCGGCGATGGACAAGGGCCTGACGCTGGCAACCATTCTTAACGACATGCCTATCACTCGTTGGGATGCCGGTGCCGGTCAAGATTGGCGTCCGAAGAACTCCCCTCCAACCTATGCTGGGCCGATCCGCCTGCGTCAGGGTCTGGGTGAGTCTAAGAACGTGGTCATGGTGCGTGCGATGCGTGCGATGGGCGTAGACTACGCGGCGGAATACCTGCTGCGCTTTGGGTTCCCAGCGGCCAACATCGTTCACTCCGAGTCGCTGGCGCTGGGTTCTGCTTCCTTCACTCCGTTGCAGGTGGTTCGTGGCTATGCGGCTCTGACCAACGGCGGTTATCTGGTTGACCCTTACTTCATCACCAAAATCGTTGATGAGTCAGGTCAGGTCCAGTTTGAAGCGAAACCAAAAATTGCCTGCCGCACCTGTAATATTCCGGTGATTTACGGCGACACGCAGAAATCAGCCGTGCTATCTGACGACAACGTCGAAAACGTGGCGGTTTCCAGCGAAGGCAATAACAACAACAGCGTGCCGATGCCAAAACTAGAGCAAGTCCCAGAAGGCCAACAGCCTGCGGGTGAAGACCAGTATGCGCCGCACGTGATCAGCACCCCGCTCTCCTTCCTGATCAGCGATGCGCTGAACACCAATATCTTTGGTGAACCAGGTTGGATGGGCACCGGCTGGCGCGCGGGTCGTGACCTGAAGCGTAACGACATTGGCGGTAAAACCGGTACAACCAACAGCTCGAAAGATGCCTGGTTCTCTGGCTATGGCCCGGATGTTGTAACCTCAGTGTGGATTGGTTTTGACGATCACCGTCGCGACCTAGGCCGCACCACGGCTTCTGGCGCGATTCCTGACCAGATCTCCGGGGCGGAAGGCGGCGCGAAGAGTGCTCAGCCAGCGTGGGATGACTACATGAAAGCCGTGCTGGAAGGCGTACCTGTGCAGAAGCAGACGCCTCCGCCGGGCATCGTGACCGTCACTATCGACAAGCAGACGGGCAAACTGTCTGATGGCGGCGGTGCCAGCCGTCCTGAGTACTTTATCGAAGGAACCCAGCCAACCGAGCACGCCGTGCACGAGGTGGGGACAACGATCATGGACAACGGTCAGGAACACGAGCTGTTCTAATGGCCTAACGCCTGAAACAAAAAAGCCGGTCTGCATCATGCATGACCGGCTTTTTTTATGTCTATTGCTGGGAGAAAGCGGCTAAGTAAAGTCAGCGGCTTACATCGCGTTTCGGGTCAGGAAATCGTGAGCGAGGAACAGCGCGCTGACGTTACGCGCTTCATTGAAGTCAGGCTCTTTCAGCAGTTCAAGCATGCGGGCAATCGGCCAGCGCGTTTGCGGCAAAGGCTCCGGCTCATCGCCTTCCAAACTTTGCGGGTACAACCCTTTGGCAATCACGATATTCATCCGGCTGGAGAAATAAGAGGGTGCCATGGTCAGCTTCGAGAGAAACTCTAACTGGTTAGCCCCGTAGCCCACCTCTTCCATCAGCTCACGGTTGGCGGCTTCAAATACCGTTTCGCCCGGATCAATCAGTCCTTTTGGAAAACCCAGCTCATAGCTGTCGATACCCACGGCGTACTCGTGAATCAGCAGCAGATCATCGCCGATAACTGGCACAATCAGCACTGCTTCGCGATTAGAGGGGCGCATACGCTCATACACGCGCTGCACGCCATTACTGAAGGAGAGATCGACGGATTCGATAGTAAATAAGCGAGAGCTGGCAACAGTCTCCACTTTTAGAATCTCAGGTTTTTGCAGGTGCTTATCCATGGTTTCCCCAATTTATTGTTCACCTGACACGGTGTCGCAATGGGTTTCAGTTCATTGTCACTTGATGGCATTGTGCGTTAATGCGAACCTTCATCGCAATATTTGTGCGACATAAATTCGGCAACCTCAACAAAGCTGAACAATTTCGCAGAAATAACTAGGTGATTTACGTCGCAATTTATATAAACACCCATTAACAAAAAGCACGACGCATAAAAATAGGATTATACCGATACCCGCTTCGTTAAGAATATTGGTATGATCCAAAGTGGCTGTTTTTACGTGATAAGTAGGCGGTATACGCCACATTCGGCTCACAAAAGAGAGCCGCTAAAAACAACCCATGAATTAATCCTTTCCAGCACAGTTTAAATCGTGCTGATGGATTTCATTGTTAAATCTTTGTTTTGATAGACTATTTGCACTTATGAATTCACAGCGTGTTGATACAAATCATCTTAATCAGGGGATCGGATGAGCACAGTAATCGTGACACTATTCTTATTGTGTATCACCGCAATTGCCGCAGGCGTATTCTTCTGGTTTATCGTCCGACGTCGCAATACTGCATCTTCAACCGTGCATTTCAGCAAACCCAATCAGCGCAAGCTTACGCAGCATGAAAGAGATGCCGTCGAGCAATATTTGCGTCAACACGAAAAACTGAGCCAAACGCCAATTACTCATCGCAGTAACCTGATGGTTTTGCGAGATAAACTGACGCTCACCGCCAAAAGTGAAAACGTCTACGCGGTCACGCGGGCGATCACCCGTTACGGCGTCGCCAGCGAAGATCCCAATAAATGGCGATATTTCCTCGAAACGACCGAAGTGCATCTGCCGCCGTTTTGGGAACAGTACATCGCGCAGGAAAACCACGTTGAGCTGATTAAAACCCAGACAGTCCCCTTGGTTATCTCGCTCAACGGCCATTCGCTGGTCAATCATATTTACGAACGCTCGGCCCCGGCCCCTTCCGTTATCCCGACTCCTCCGCAGAACGCCTCGATTCGCCATGAAGAGAGTGAACACATTCAGTTGGTCAAAGTTCGCCATGAAACCCGCGAAGAGCACGCCCTGACGCGCTCCAACGGCGTGCGCGAAGCCATTGCTATCTCGGCCATTATGCTGCTGCTATTTATTACGCTGGTAGGACCGGCGGTGATCCTGCCGTGGACGCTGGCTCTGGCGGTGGTGCTGGCGGGTTGGGTAAGCTGGCGCTACTTGGCTGAACGCCTGGGCAAGCATCGCAAAGAGATCCACTGTCTGCGCGGCCAGCCTAAGCGCTGGGGCCTGTTTGGCGAGTCGAAACAGGGTGATATCAGCAATATTTCTTTGGGCGCGGTAGACCTGATCTATCCGCCGCACTGGCAGCCGTTCATTGCCCGCGATCTGGGTCAGCCGACCGATGTTGAAGTCTATATGAACAGCCAAGTGGTGCGTCAGGGCAGTTACCTGTCGCTGCATGACGAAGTGAAAAATTTCCCGCTGCAACAGTGGGGTAAGAATCTGGTGCTGGCTGCCAGTGCCTTGGTGCTACTGCTGGTTTTGCTGATTTATGTCCCACTCGGATTACCTCTGAAACTCAGCGTCGCGTGGCTGCAAGGCGCGCAGAGCACCCAGGTTAACAGCGTGCAAGCGCTGGAGAAAACGCCGCTGCGGGTTGGCGACACGCTAAAAGTTCAGGGCACCGGCATGTGCTATGTGCCGCCAGAGAGCGCCCGCGCCGCGCCGACCAGCTTCATGCCATTTGACTGCTCTGGCATTTACTGGAACGAAGCCGCGCCGCTGCCAATACCGGAATCAGAATCCATCGACGCTGCCACCGCGCTGCTCACCACGGTGAATACTCAGCTGCATCCAAACGACAGTGGCACCGAGCAGAACATCAACCCACAGCTCGCCACCGCGATTGAAAAATCGGGCATGATCCTGCTGGACGACTTCTCAGATATCGTGTTGAAAACGCAGACATTGTGCAGTAACAGCGATGATTGTGTGCGGCTGAAAAACGCGCTGGTTAATCTGGGCAATGCCGACAACTGGGCAACGCTGGTTAAGCGCGCCAAATCTGGCACCCTGAAAGGCATGAACGTGTTACTACGCCCGGTAAGCGCCCAGTCGCTGAGCGAACTGGTGAATACCGCCACTTCGTCATTCTTCGCGCTGGAAACACGCCGCGCGGCACAGGCGCTCAATAGCCCACCGCCGGGCGGCTTCTTAATCAGCAATGATGAAGGCAAGCAGTTGGTCGACCAGCCTGCCCCGCCGGTTTCCCTCTATGCCTATAGCCCGTTAAACCAGTGGAAACAGTTGCAGAATCTCTCTTCCATGCTGCTGCATACGCCATTCACTGCCCAAGGGGTGATCACCAGCATTAACGTTGACGCCAACGGCACACGGCATATTTCACTGCACAGCGAGCCGGATATCTCGACGCTATGGCGCTATTTGGGCACCAGCTTGTTGTTGATTCTGTTAGTGGTTTGCTTAGTGGTGAACGCCGTGCTGTTGGCAAAACGCATGTTGAAAGACAAACATCGGATGAATGACATCCAGCATTACTACAACAACTGCTTCAATCCGACTATCGTCACGCCCGCGCCTCACACGCTGAATTAATCTTTTCAGGTTACAATAAACACCTGACTTCCCTCACGCCAGCCTCGGCGGCGTGAAGGAAGGATGTGCTACCCTGCCGCTTCCTCTGCCCTTTATGATATTTCTCTCCCAGCAACGGCACTCAAGTCGTTCACCGTGGAGATATGGAGCCTGTATGCCACCGGAGTTTGACTGGAATAACATTGATACCCTGCTGCTGGACATGGACGGCACGCTGTTGGATCTCGCCTTCGACAGCCAGTTTTGGCTGCAAGATGTCCCGCAGGCGCTGAGCCAACAGCGCAGCCTGAGTTTCGAAGAGGCGCGGCAATATATTCACGCCGAATACCTTGCTGTCCAGCACACCATGAACTGGTACTGCTTTGACTATTGGTGCAACAAGCTGGATCTGGATATTTACCAGATGACCACCGAGGCCGGCCACAGGGCGCGCCTGCGCGACGACACCCTGCCCTTTTTGCAGCATTTACGCGCCAGCGGCCGCCAGACCATTTTGCTGACCAACGCCCATCCGCACAGCCTTGAGGTCAAGTGCCAGCACACCGGTTTGGACCAGCACCTTGATTTATTACTTTCTACCCACACATTTGGTTATCCAAAGGAAGATCAGCGTTTGTGGCAGGCGGTGCAGCAGAAAACCGGTTTTGATCCACAGCGCACCCTGTTTGTGGATGATGGAGAACCCATCCTCAATGCGGCAAAAACCTTTGGTATCCGCTATTGTCTGGGTATAGAAAATCCCGACTCTACGCTGGCGAACAAAGCGTTTGAGGCCCATCCTTCGATCACTGACTACCTGAGCCTGCTGCCGTCCATTCAGCCCGTGACAGGCCGGGAAAGCCGATCGTTGCTGACCTAGGGGAGAAATATGAAAGGCAAAACGCCAGAGGATGACAACGGGGTTCGCCTCGACAAATGGCTGTGGGCCGCGCGGTTTTACAAAACGCGAGCCTTAGCGCGTGAGATGATTGATGGCGGCAAAGTGCATTACAACGGCCAGCGCGGCAAGCCGAGTAAGCTGGTTGAAGTGAATGCCGAAATCAAACTGCGTCAGGGAAATGATGAAAAAACCGTCGTGGTTCTGGACCTGACAACCCAGCGGCGAAGCGCCGAAGAGGCGCAAAAGCTTTATCAGGAAACTGAACTAAGCATTACCAGCCGAGAGAAAATCTCTGAGGCGCGTAAAATGAAAGCCATGCCACATCCTGATCGGCGCCCTGATAAGAAGGAGCGCCGCAACCTGATTAAATTTAAATATGGCGATGCCGAATAAACGGAAAGTCGCTTAAGTAGAGAGAACAGTATGTCCAATCATGACCAATTACACCGCTACCTGTTCACAAACCACGCTGTGCGCGGTGAACTGGTTTCCCTCAGCGAGACGTTTGAGCAAATCGTCGCTGGCCACGACTATCCGGCAGAAGTTCGCACCTTGCTGGGTGAGATGTTGGTGGCGACCAGCCTGCTGACCGCCACGCTGAAGTTTGATGGCGACATCACCGTACAACTTCAGGGCGATGGCCCACTGAAGCTGGCGGTTATTAACGGCAACAACAAGCAAGAGATGCGCGGCGTGGCCCGTCTGCAAGGCGATATCGCCGCCGATAGCTCGCTGAAGCAGATGATTGGCAACGGCTACATGGTGATCACCATTTCCCCAACGGAAGGTGAGCGCTATCAGGGCGTGGTTGATTTAGAAGGCGAAACGCTGGCGGAATGTCTCGAAAACTACTTCCTGCGTTCAGAGCAGCTGCCAACGCGCATCTTTATCCGTACCGGCGAGTCCGAGGGTAAAGCCGCGGCGGGCGGCCTGCTGCTGCAAGTGCTGCCTGCGCAAGAGACTGACCCGGAAGAGTTCAGCCACCTGTCACAGCTGACCACCACCATCAAAGCGGAAGAGCTGTTCACCCTGCCAGCCACCGAAGTGCTATACCGCCTGTATCATCAGGAAGAAGTGACGGTCTACGAACCACAAGACGTCTGCTTCCGCTGCACCTGCTCCCGCGAGCGTTGTGCAGATGCCCTGATGACCCTGCCGGGCGAAGAAGTGCTCGAGATGCTGGAAGAAGATGGCAAAATCGAAATGCACTGTGATTACTGTGGCAGCGATTACGCGTTCGACGCCATGGACCTGGCAACCTACAAAGCCAGCGGCAATCTGCCGGACGCCGACAGCGCCGTTCACTAAACGCCATAAACACCATCAAATACGGAGCAATGTCTGACATTGCTCCGGCTTCATTCAATTACTTTACTTTCGTTACACCGTCTTCGTGCACTGTCTCTCAGAACTGCCAAAAAACCCGCCATAGATGCCATTCTTTGAAGAAAACCGCAGATAAAAAGCCATAAATCTTTACAATTGCAGTGCATTTCATTTTACATGGCGGCCACAAAGCCGTTCAGATTTGACCATCCGATCTAGGAGCAGGGACATGCCGACCCACCATCTCAGCAAAGAAAAACTGGCCACCTACGGTATCAAGGATACCCGCGAAATTGTTTATAACCCGGATTACGACCTGCTCTTCAAAGAAGAGACAGCACCCGGTCTGCAAGGTTTTGAGCGTGGTCAAGTCACTGAGCTGGGCGCGGTGAATGTTGATACCGGAATCTTTACCGGCCGTTCGCCAAAAGATAAGTACATTGTGCGCGATGACACCACTCGAGACACCGTTTGGTGGGCCGATCAGGGCAAAGGGAAGAATGACAATAAGCCGCTCAGTCAGGAAGTGTGGAGCGAGCTGAAAGCGCTGGTGACTCAGCAGCTCTCCTCTAAGCGCCTGTTCATCATCGACGCCTTCTGCGGCGCGAACGCTGATTCACGTCTGAAAGTCCGCTTTATTACCGAAGTGGCCTGGCAGGCGCATTTCGTGAAAAACATGTTCATTCGCCCAACGGACGCCGAGCTGGAAAACTTCGAGCCGGATTTCATCGTAATGAACGGCGCGAAATGCACCAACCCGAACTGGCAGCAGCAAGGTCTGAACTCTGAGAACTTTGTGGCGTTCAACCTGACCGAGCGCATTCAGCTGATTGGCGGCTCCTGGTACGGCGGCGAGATGAAAAAAGGCATGTTCTCGGTGATGAACTACCTGCTACCACTGCAAGGTATTGCCTCCATGCACTGTTCCGCCAACGTCGGCGAAAAAGGCGACGTGGCGGTGTTCTTTGGCCTGTCTGGCACAGGCAAAACCACTCTGTCCACCGACCCGAAACGCCAGCTGATTGGCGACGACGAGCACGGCTGGGATGACGACGGCGTGTTCAACTTTGAAGGTGGCTGCTACGCCAAAACCATCAAGCTGAGTAAAGAAGCCGAGCCAGACATTTATGGCGCCATCACCCGCGACGCGCTGTTGGAAAACGTGGTGGTAGATGCCGCCGGTAAAATCGACTTCGACGATAACTCGAAAACCGAGAACACCCGCGTTTCCTACCCGATTTACCATATCCAAAACATCGTCAAGCCAGTGTCGAAAGCGGGCCACGCGACCAAGGTGATTTTCCTGACCGCAGACGCGTTCGGCGTTCTGCCGCCGGTATCACGCCTGACTGCCGATCAGACCCAATATCACTTCCTCTCTGGCTTCACCGCCAAGCTGGCAGGGACCGAGCGCGGCGTCACCGAGCCCACCCCAACCTTCTCCGCCTGTTTCGGCGCAGCCTTCTTGATGCTGCACCCGACACAGTACGCCGAAGTGCTGGTAAAACGTATGGAAGCTGCCGGAGCTCAGGCCTATCTGGTGAACACCGGCTGGAACGGCACGGGTAAACGCATTTCTATCCAGAACACCCGCGCCATCATCGACGCCATCCTGAATGGCACCATCGATGACGCCGAAACCTTCACTCTGCCAGTCTTCAACCTCGCCGTGCCAACCGCACTGCCGGGCGTAGACACCCACATCCTCGACCCGCGCAACACCTACGGTTCCGCCGAGCAGTGGCAAGAGAAGGCGCACGACCTCGCACAGCAGTTTGTGACTAACTTTGATAAGTACACGGATACCGAGGCGGGAGCGCGGTTGGTCGCGGCGGGGCCAAAGCTTTAAAAAGCTTTTGCAAATTTTGAAGGTCAAGGTCGTGGGCGCCGGCCCACACCGGCCTTAAGGTCAAGGTCGTGGGCGCCGGCCCACACCGGCCTTAAGGTCAAGGTCGTGCGCTGCCGCCACACCGGCCTCAAGGGGCGCCTATCGCCGCGCCCCTTGAGAATCCCCGGCTCTTTTACTGCGCGCTTCGCTTGTTGGAGGGACATGTTTCAGTCACTTCAGTTCACACCGCAAAATGTCGCCGCTTAGGCGGTTCCCGAATTTCAGGCTTCGAGCCTTTGGTCTCGAACCATTCATTCGGCGCCATTTTTGAGCGCGGTTTTGAGGCTTTTCAATCGTCCCTTTTCAGTAGGTTCAGGTTTGTTTTGCGAATTGAATGAAACGGTTCGGCGTAAATGCCAGTAGGCCGCGTTCAGAAATGACGCCGAGCAAGAGGTGGAAAACCGCGCCTTTTTTGCGCGGGTTGTAATCCCGCAGCGAGGGAACCGCCTAAGCGGCGGCTTTTCGCGGCTGTCATTATGGTGACTGAAACACGTCCATTCCAACCCTGCGAAGCCTCGATCTCACAGCAATAAAAAACGCAGGGTTCCAAGGGAGGCGCGTTTACGCCTCCCTTGGTCGGTGTGGGCCGACGCCCACGGTTTTGAATTTGAACTTAAGGCTTGAGGAGCAAGGGGCTATACCCCCTTAACTCAAACGGTTTTCTGCGGAAGTGAAGTCACAACTGCCTTCTCCACCGGCAGGGGGAGATATGCCCGAATGCGGAGTCCACCGCGCGGGCTGCGGCCGATATCTAGCGAACCGGCGTGGGCATCGATGATGCGCTGCACAATCGCTAAACCTAGTCCGGTGCCGCTGGTAGTACGGGCGCTGTCGCCGCGAACAAATGGCTGGAACAGGTGCTTCAGCTGGCTTGGTTCAATGCCGGGGCCGTCGTCTTCAACCTGGAACCAACCGCGCTGCAACTCCTTGCCGCTGCTAACTTTTATCCAGCCGTTGCCGTAGCGGGCGGCGTTCACCACCATATTCACCACGGCGCGTTTGATAGACAGCGGATGCACATTGACCAGCACTTCGCCGCTGACCAAATCGCTATCGATTTCACGCTCGTATCCACTTTCGGCGGCAATCACTTCGCCGAGAATCGAGTTGAGATCGCACTCTTCGGTCTGCAACTCCTGCCCGGTGCGCAGATAATCGATGAACTGCTCAATAATGGCATTGCACTCTTCGATGTCCTTGTTGATGGACTCCGCGAGGTAGCCATCGCCGTCGCTCATCATCTCCGTCGCTAAACGAATACGGGTCAACGGCGTGCGCAGGTCGTGGCTGACACCGGCCATCAGCAAGGTTCGGTCGTCGGCAAGCTGCTTCACGCCGGCGGCCATCTGGTTGAACGCGCGGGTCACCGAACGCACCTCAGACGCGCCGTACTCGCGCAGCGGGGCCGGGATTATCCCCTTACCCACCTGCAATGCGGCGTGTTCGAGTTCCACCAAGGGTCGGTTTTGAATACGGATAAACAGCCATGCGCCGCCTATGGCTAACAGCATAATCGCCAAGGTGTAGCGGAACAGCGGGGAGAAGTCGCCTTGATGAATTTCGGTCAACGGTACGCGCACCCAGATGTCAGGCGACAGCCAGGTTTTCAGCCACACGACCGGGGTATTCTTGTTCACTTCGACGCGAACATCGGTTGGGCCACCGAGCTGCTGCGCCATTTGCTGACTGAGGAATTCGTAATGTTGCGCCCAACGCAGCCCGCTCTCTTCAGCGGCAGAGTTGGTATAGAGGGAAATCCCCAGCTCGCGGTAGATTTCACGGCGGAATGCCGGAGGAACGGCCAGCAGCGTGCCATCTTCCAGCTGCAACTGATCGGTCATGAGCATACGCACTTCGTAAGCCAAGACCTTATTGAACTGTTGCAGACTCGGCAGAATGGCGAAATTCAGCACGACCAAATAGGTCGTCACCAAGCTGACGAACAGCAAGGTGACGATCAACAGCAGGGTTCGGGCAAACGAGCTACGCGGTGAAAAGCGTATTCGTCTCATGCCTTACTGCCGTCCGGTACAAAGACGTAACCCAAGCCCCAAACGGTTTGGATGTAACGTGGGTGTGCCGGATCTTCTTCCACCATGCGGCGCAGGCGGGAGATTTGCACGTCGATGGAACGCTCCATGGCGCTGTATTCGCGGCCACGGGCCAAGTTCATCAATTTGTCGCGAGATAGCGGCTCACGCGGGTGGCTTACTAAGGCTTTCAACACGGCAAACTCACCGCTGGTCAATGGCATAGGCTCATCTTCACGGAACATCTCGCGGGTGCCGAGGTTCAGTTTGAACTTACCGAAGGAGATCACCGCTTCTTCTTGAGAAGGCGCGCCCGGCAGTTCATTAGCCTGACGGCGCAGCACGGCGCGGATACGGGCCAGCAATTCACGCGGGTTAAATGGCTTAGGAATATAGTCATCGGCGCCGATTTCCAGACCAACGATACGGTCAACTTCTTCACCTTTCGCGGTAACCATAATGATTGGCATCGGGTTACTTTGGCTGCGCAGGCGGCGGCAAATGGACAGGCCGTCTTCGCCAGGAAGCATTAAATCCAGCACCATTAGGTGGAATGATTCACGAGTCAGCAAGCGATCCATCTGTTCGGCGTTCGCTACGCTGCGTACCTGAAAACCTTGTTCGGTCAGGTAACGTTCTAAAAGAGCCCGCAGGCGCATATCGTCATCAACAACCAGAATCTTATGATTCTCTTGCATTTTTATTACTCCCAAAGGCATGAATACCCGAAGTCTGTATTGTTAGAAATTCGTGCTAAAACAGACAGCTATTAATGGTATATATTCTAGTCGAAATTGTTACAAAGATTATGCTTTTCCTAATTTATCAACAATTTTCAGCGGCAACTCACGCCCTCGTTAACATAAATCAGCATGATTGCCACTTTACCTCTTTCCGGCTAATTTGCTCTAGCAATCTTGAGCCTGCAACCCGGCTATGAAAATATCCCCCTTTGGCGCACAGACTCACTCGTGAACAGAATATGAAAACCAAACTGATTACCCGCGAAGGTTATAACAAACTTAAGCAAGAGCTGGACTTCCTCTGGCGCGAAGAGCGGCCCGAAGTGACCAAGAAAGTCACCTGGGCTGCCAGCCTTGGCGACCGCAGTGAAAACGCCGATTACCAATATAATAAGAAGCGCCTGCGCGAGATTGACCGCCGGGTGCGCTATCTGACCAAGTGCCTTGAGCAACTGCGCATTGTCGATTACTCGCCGCAGCAAAAAGGCAAAGTGTTCTTTGGGGCCTGGGTTGATATCGAAAATGACGACGGCGACACCAAGCGTTTTCGCATCGTCGGCTATGACGAAATTTTTGGCCGCAAAGATTACATTTCTATCGACTCGCCGATGGCCCGCGCCCTGCTGAAGAAAGAGGTGGGCGACAGCGCCGTGGTGCAAACCCCGGTGGGCGAAGCCATGTGGTATGTGAATGAAATCAACTATGATGAACAAGCGCCAAGTTCGTAAACCTTCCATGACTCTCAAAACGCCGGTGAGAAGGGCCAGATAACTGGCATTTTTCACCCTCAAAACGTATAACTGTCCCCCAGTTTTTATGTCACTCAACGAATGAAAAGCCTATGAATGATCAACTGAGCCGCATTATCGCAACTGAATTGCAGGTTCGCCCGGAGCAGGTTGCTTCCGTGGTGCGTCTGCTGGATGAAGGTAATACCGTGCCATTTATTGCGCGGTATCGTAAGGAAGTCACCGGTGGGTTGGATGATACCCAACTGCGTCAGTTGGACAGCCGTCTGGGCTATCTGCGTGAACTTGAAGATCGCCGCCAAACCATTCTCAAATCCATTGAGGATCAGGGAAAACTGAGCGACGACCTCGCTAAAGCGATTAACACCACGCTGAGCAAAACCGAGCTGGAAGATTTATACCTGCCGTATAAACCTAAGCGCCGGACTCGCGGGCAAATCGCCATTGAAGCTGGCCTCGAGCCGCTGGCCGACCTGCTGTGGAATGAGCCGCAAAACGAGCCGGACGCCACCGCAGCCAAATTCGTTGATGCAGAAAAAGGCGTCGCCGACACCAAAGCCGCCCTTGACGGTGCGCGCTACATCTTAATGGAGCGTTTCGCCGAAGATGCCAGCTTGTTGGCCAAAGTTCGCGACTACCTGTGGAAGAATGCCCACTTAGTCTCTCGCGTGGTCGATGGCAAAGAGCAGGAAGGCGCGAAATTTAGCGACTACTTCGACCATCACGAACCGATTTCCAAAGTCCCTTCTCACCGCGCGCTGGCGATGTTCCGTGGTCGCAACGAAGGCGTGCTGCAACTGGCGCTGAACGCCGATCCGCAGCATGACGAAGCGCCAAAAGAGAGCTATGCCGAGCAGCTGATCATTGAGCACCTCGGGCTGCGCCTGAACAATGCGCCAGCCGACGTTTGGCGTCGCGCGGTGGTCAACTGGACATGGCGCATCAAAGTGCTGTTGCACCTTGAAACCGAGCTGATGAGCACGGTGCGCGAGCGCGCCGAAGACGAAGCGATTAACGTCTTCGCCCGCAACATGCACGACCTGCTGATGGCCGCTCCGGCCGGAATGCGCGCCACCATGGGCCTCGACCCCGGCCTGCGCACCGGCGTGAAAGTGGCGGTAGTCGACAACACCGGCAAGCTGGTCGGCATTGACACCGTTTACCCACACACCGGTCAGGCGGCGAAAGCGGCCCAGCAGGTTGCGGCGCTGTGCATCAAACACAATGTTGAACTGGTGGCTATCGGCAACGGCACGGCTTCTCGCGAAACCGAGCGTTTCTTCCTCGACCTGCAAAAACAGTTCCCGGAAGTGAAAGCGCAGAAAGTGATTGTCAGCGAGGCGGGCGCGTCGGTCTATTCAGCCTCTGAGCTGGCGGCGCAGGAGTTCCCCGACCTCGACGTGTCTATTCGTGGCGCGGTTTCTATTGCCCGCCGCCTGCAAGACCCGCTGGCCGAGCTGGTGAAAATTGATCCGAAATCCATTGGTGTCGGCCAGTACCAGCATGACGTCAGCCAGACCCAATTGGCGAAGAAACTCGATGCCGTGGTGGAGGACTGCGTGAACGCCGTGGGCGTTGACCTGAATACCGCCTCGGTGCCGTTGTTGACTCGCGTCGCGGGCCTGACGCGCATGATGGCGCAGAATATTGTCAGCTGGCGCGACGAAAACGGCCAGTTCCGCAACCGTGAGCAGCTGCTGAAAGTGAGCCGCCTGGGGCCAAAAGCCTTTGAACAGTGCGCGGGCTTCCTGCGTATCAACCACGGCGATAACCCGCTGGATGCCTCAACCGTTCACCCGGAAACTTACCCGGTGGTGCAGCGCATTTTGGCGGCCACCAATCTGGCGCTGAAAGAGCTGATGGGCGACTCCAACGCCCTGCGCGGCCTGAAAGCCAGCGAGTTCACCGACGAGCAGTTCGGCGTGCCGACGGTGACCGACATCATCAAAGAGCTGGAAAAGCCGGGGCACGATCCGCGCCCTGAGTTCAAAACCGCGACCTTTGCTGACGGCGTTGAAACCATGAATGACCTGCTGCCGGGCATGGTGCTGGAAGGTTCGGTGACTAACGTGACCAACTTCGGCGCCTTCGTGGATATCGGCGTACATCAGGACGGTCTGGTGCACATCTCTTCGCTGGCGAATAAGTTTGTCGATGACCCACACACCGTGGTCAAAGCGGGCGATATCGTTAAAGTGAAAGTGATGGAAGTGGACTTGCAGCGTAAGCGTATCGCCCTGACCATGCGTCTTAACGAGCAGCCGGGCGAAACCTCGGCTCGTCGCGGTGGCGGTTCGGCGGCACCTGCAGGTGGCAACGGCCGTGACGCGCAAAAGCGCGGTGCGCCGAACAAACCGGCCGGACGCGCGGCGTCTACGCCTGCGGGCAACAGCGCGATGGGCGACGCCCTCGCCGCCGCCTTTGGTAAAAAGCACTAAAAGCGCCAATTTCTGCTCTTACTCAAAGCCGCTGAATTTCAGCGGCTTTTTTATTATTCCCGCCAATACCCCTACTTCTTGAATGATTACTAATCACGTAATCACTGAGTTAAATCAATAAATCTGCCCTAACAGAGGAATAGGATAGCCCCATCGCGAAGGGAGTCTTTTAGGGAATGTCCCTTTTTTAACTCTCTTCGTGCGTACTAATTATGATAACTATTCGCATTTTTACTTCTAAAAGTAATTAGTCTGGCAAGGCTTCGCCGGACACCAACCAGACCCTATTTCGCAACGATTTACCCCAGTCAGGGGGTAATAACCGGGCAAGGAAGCACGGCGCTATCGCCGTCCCCATTCCGCCTGAACGCTTCGCGAGGACCTATGCAACTACTCTCTCAACGTGCTTATAAAATTACCGGCTTTTCACATGAAATCAGCCCGGCTTATCGGCAGAAACTGCTGTCACTGGGCATGCTGCCCGGCTCTCTGTTCAATATTATCCGCGTAGCGCCCATGGGTGATCCGGTACAAATCGAAACCCGTCGCACCAGTCTGGTCGTGCGCAAAAAAGACCTCGACCTGCTAAAGCTGGAAATTCAGGCCTGATGATTTTTTCAGCGCGGGCTCGCTTTAATTTAATGCCCGCGCCGCTCTCTTCTCTCACGTAGAAATCAACGTATGAAAGCACTGACTATTGGCTTAATTGGTAATCCGAACTCCGGTAAAACCACCCTTTTCAACCAATTAACTGGCGCACGTCAACGCGTGGGGAATTGGGCAGGCGTCACCGTCGAGCGCAAAGAAGGCCAGTTCTCCACGGCCGGGCATCAGGTTACGCTGGTTGATCTGCCAGGCACCTATTCGCTCACCACCATCTCCGAGCAAACCTCGCTCGACGAGCAAATTGCCTGCCACTACATTCTCAGCGGCGACGCCGACCTGATAATCAACGTGGTGGATGCCTCGAATCTGGAGCGAAACCTCTACTTAACGCTGCAACTGCTGGAGCTTGGCATTCCCTGCATTGTGGCGCTGAATATGCTGGATATTGCCCAGACCCAGAACATCACTATTGATATTTCTGCTCTGGAAAAACGGCTGGGTTGCCCGGTCATTGCGCTGATTTCTACCCGCGCCAGCGGCATCAGCGAGCTGAAAAAATGCATTGATAGCCGCCCTGCCGCCTCTGACCTCTCTCGGGTGATTTACCCGCCGATTTTACAGCAGGAAGTGGACGCCATGGCCGACGCCATGCCCGACACTCTGCCATTACAACAGCGCCGCTGGCTGGCCTTGCAGATGCTGGAAGGCGACATTTATAGCCAGACTCACGCCCCGCAAGCCGCCGCGCTATTGCCCGCCGTGCGCCAAAGGCTGGTCAGCCAGCAGCATGAAGACCCGGCGCTGCTGATCGCCGATGCGCGCTATCAGAGCATCGTCAATCTGTGCGAGGCGGTAAGTAATTCACACCTGACCGCGCCGAATCGCATGACGCAACTTCTCGACCGGGTGATCCTCAACCGTTTCCTCGGCGTGCCGATTTTCCTGCTGGTGATGTACCTGATGTTCCTGCTGGCGATTAACATCGGCGGCGCGCTGCAACCGATTTTCGATATCGGCTCGGCGGCTGTTTTCATTCAAGGCATGCAGTGGGTAGGTTTCACCCTGCACTTCCCACAGTGGCTGACGATTTTCCTCGCGCAGGGGATTGGCGGCGGTATCAACACCGTGCTGCCGCTGGTGCCGCAAATCGGCATGATGTACCTGTTCCTCTCATTCCTTGAAGACTCCGGCTACATGGCGCGAGCCGCGTTCGTGATGGACCGCCTGATGCAAGCGCTAGGGCTGCCGGGCAAATCCTTCGTGCCGCTGATTGTCGGTTTTGGCTGTAATGTGCCTTCGATTATGGGCGCACGCACCTTGGACGCGCCGCGCGAAAGGCTGATGACCGTCATGATGGCGCCGTTTATGTCCTGCGGCGCGCGTCTGGCGATTTTCGCCGTGTTCTCCGCCGCGTTCTTTGGCCAGAGCGGCGCATCGGTGGTGTTCTCGCTCTACCTGCTGGGCATTGTGGTCGCCATCCTCACCGGCCTGGTGCTGAAATACACCATCATGCGCGGCGAAGCTTCTCCCTTCGTGATGGAGCTGCCGGTTTACCACATTCCGCATCTGAAAAGCCTGCTGCTGCAAACCTGGCAGCGGCTGAAAGGTTTTGTGCTGCGCGCGGGTAAAGTCATTGTTATCGCAAGTATTTGTATCGGCGCGCTGAACAGTTTCTCCTTTAGCGGCAAGGCGGTGGACAACATTAATGACTCGGCGCTGGCCAGCGTCAGTAAAGTGCTAACCCCGCTGCTGAAACCGATGGGCGTTCATGAAGACAACTGGCAGGCGACGGTCGGACTGGTGACGGGCGCGATGGCGAAAGAAGTGGTGGTCGGCACGCTCAACACCTTATATACCGCCGAGCACATCACCACGCAGGAGTTTGATGCCGCCAACTTCAACCTGTTGGATGAACTGAACGGCGCGGTGCACGAAACCTGGCAGGGCCTGAAAGATACCTTCAGCCTGAGCGTACTGTCGAACCCGATTGAAGCCAGCAAGGGCGACGGCGAAATGGCTGCCACCTCGATGGGCGTGATGAGCAGTAAATTTGGCACGGCGATTTCAGCTTATAGCTACCTGATCTTTGTGCTGCTGTATGTGCCTTGCGTGTCGGTCATGGGGGCCATCGCTCGCGAAACCAGCCGTGGATGGATGTCCTTCTCCATCGCCTGGGGGCTGAACGTGGCCTATTCGCTGGCAACCCTGTTCTTCCAGACCGCCACCTTTAGCCAGCACCCGGCCAGCAGTCTGGGCATCATTCTCACCGTGATTGCTTTTAATGCGCTGGTGTTGGTGGCGCTGAGGAAAATGCGCAGCCGCGTGACCGTCACGCTGAAACCGCGCAACGTCGCCGCCTGCTGCCAGCCGGCAGTTAACGATTGCCATTAAGGAGTTGAGATGACTTCTCTGATAGCCGTTCGCGATAACGTCGCACTGGCCGGAATGGCCGATGCACGCCAGCTGAGCCTGCAACTGAAAGCGCCGCAGCCGCTGGTGCAGGCGATGCTCGACAAACTGGTAGCGATGAGAAAGCTGGAGGCCGTTGAACCTGATAACAGCTGCCTCAGCGGCAGCTGCAAAAGTTGTGCAGACGGCAAAAAATGTCTGACCGTCAGCTACCGGCTGATCCCCTCTTAACTCAGCGATTGCCACGGATCGCGGACTTGCACCAAGCCCGCGTCCGTTTCTAATTCCACCTCACCGCCCTGCAACCACTCGCCGAGGGCAAAGTCGCCCTGCGGCGTCACGATTTGTACATCGGTGCGGCACGGCAGCTGCTGCAAAGTATTGCTCAACTCACGGAACGCCTCTGGCGATACCGGCTGGTCACAGCGGATCAGCAAGTCGAGATTGCTGTCGGCGTGCATCGCCGGGATATCACTGGCCATAGTGTAGGCGCAGCTACCGATCACACCCCATGTCCACGGCCATTTCAGGCTGGCAAAGGTGATCAGCGACTGCATTGGAGGCAGGGAAATAAAGCGTGAATGCAGTAATGACACCGGATTGGCGACTAGCGATTCCGGCGTCACGGTACGCACGATGGAGGAAGGTGCCACCCAGGCCGTCGCCCGCTGAGTGCGCGTCATACCACGAATTCCCACGGCGATTGCGCCATCAGCACGCTGCCCCCGACGCACCACCAGCGGTAAATGCGTCCGCCAGTGGCTTACCCACTCGGGCAAGGCTTGATCACTTTCCAGCGCCGAACGGTCGGCAATCCAAATCAGGTCATGGGCACGCGGCAAACTCATCGTTTAGCTTCCTTATTATTCAAAGCAGCAAAAACCCCACTGCAATAAAGGGTAGTCAGCTAATGATACACAACCCGCCCGCGAACTTAACCTGAAGAATGCTCCATAAAAAAGGGCGCCCTTAGGCACCCTTCTCGTGAAGACTGTAAAACTTATTTGCCGTTAAAAACTTATTTGTCTTTAAAGACTTCAGCCGTTGCGCTGATTTTCTTCTTCTCTTGACCACCGATGATCACGAAGTATTTGCCGCCTTTCTCATCAGCCTGCTTGGACAGCTCTTCGCGCGCGTCCATTGGTGCAGTGTATTCATTGCTGGTCGTGATGGTACCCAGGCTAACCAAACCTTTCTCTTGTGCCACTTCTTTAGTGATCAACTCTGCCGCCATTGCGCTGGTTGAGAATACGCCTGCCAGAACGACTGCTGCCATAATTTTATAAGATTTCATGAAGTTACCTCTAAGAGTGATTATTTTGATAAAGCTCCCATGACAATACCGACGATGAAACCCGCGCTGGCGTAACCTTCCTGGCCTGACACCAAAATCCCCCAGAAACGCGGCGTGATGTCACCGAGCCATAGGCTGGCCCGACAATCACTGTTCGGTATTATCTGCCTAAGTATTAGTCACGCCCAAAAAATATCCAGTAGAAATGTATAAAATATTTACATGAAATTTCAATGTGTGACAGCGAACTGCTTTATCTGCTCACAAAAGGCTTCTGGGTGAGAAATAAAAGGCGCATGGGCCGATTTTTCAATGATATGCGACTCGCTTTCCGGCCACAGGGCATCCAATAACGGCACAATTTTGCGCGGCACCAGACCGTCGAGCGCGCCATAAATTCGCAGCATCGGCACGCTGAGTTGGCACATAGCCTGACGCAAATCCACCTGCCGCAAAATCTCTAATCCACCATTGAGCACCTCTACCGACGGCATCGGCTGGCCCAGCACAACCGACTTCAACATGCGGGCATCCTGACGGGCGCTGTCGCTGCCCAGCGTTTGCAGGGCCAGAAAACGCTCCACCGTGCGCTGGAAATCCTCACTCAGCTGGTGCTGGAAGCCGTGCAGCACTTCAGACTTAATCCCCGGCCACTCGTCGTGGGCGGCAAAACAGGGGGAAGAGGCCACGGTGATCAGCTTTTCGACGCGCGCTGGCGCACTCAGGGCAATCTGGCTGGCGACCAGCCCGCCCAGCGACCAGCCTAGCCACACGGCTTTTTCTGGCGCGGCGGCCAGCACGGTGTCGGCCATCTCCTCAATACTCATCGGCCCAAAACCTTCACTGCGGCCATAGCCCGGCAGGTCGACCAGGTGCAGCCGAAAATGCGGCGCGAGTCGCTCGGCGGTGTAACGCCAGACTTCCGCACTCAGCCCCCATCCGTGAAGCAGCACAAGATCGAGATCGCCTTCACCAAAGGTCTGCCAGTAGAGCTTATTCATAGGGTAATGTCCGTTGGGTTTCGAAATCCACTGAGGGAAAAGTGATGTTAAGGATAACAATTCAGGCGCAGTGCTGGCTATGCCAACAGCCGCTGCATCTTGCGCGGCACGGCATCTGTAGCGTTTGCGTCAAATACCTCCCCGTGCCGCCGCCCTGCTGCCCGCGCTGCGGCCTATCCAGCAGCCACGCCAAACTCGACTGCGGGCGCTGCCTGCGCAAGCCGCCGCCGTGGGACGCCTTGGTGCAAGTGAGTGACTACATTGCGCCACTCAGCGGCTTAGTGATGCGTCTGAAATTCGCCAAACAGCCCGAGCTGGCCATACCGCTCGCCAGGCTGCTGCTGTTTCGCTGGCTGGCGCGGTTTCGGGCCGGCGAGTTGGTTCGCCCGGATATTTTGCTCAGCGTGCCTTTGCATCGCCGACGCTACTTTGGACGTGGCTATAACCAGAGCGAACTGCTGGCCGCGCCGCTGGCTCGCTGGTTGCAATGCCAATTTCACCCCTATGCTTTGCAGCGAATTCGCGCCACGCCGCCGCAGCAACGGCTTTCCGAATCAGCACGGAAAATGAATCTACGCCGAGCCTTTATTTGCCGCGAAAACTTCCACGGCAAGCATGTTGCGCTGCTTGATGATGTTGTTACAACGGGGAGCACATTATGTGAAATCAGTAAGTTACTGAGAAATCAGGGGATTGCCTCGCTACAGATTTGGTGCGTTTGTCGCACCTTGTAGTCGGCTAAGTAAAGGGCGTATTATAACCAACTGGAGTAGTCAACTATTGAGCCAATGTTATGATTCTTATTACCGATGCTGCCCAAGCGCACTTTGCCAAACTGTTGGCAAGCCAAGAAGAAGGCACCCAGATCCGCGTATTCGTGATCAACCCCGGTACGCCGACCGCGGAGTGCGGTGTGTCCTACTGCCCACCTGACGCGGTGGAAGCAACGGATACTGAATTGAAATTCGAAAAGCTGTCCGCTTACATCGACGAGCTGAGCAAGCCTTATCTGGCTGATGCTGAAATCGACTTTGTTACCGACCAGCTTGGCTCACAGCTCACGCTGAAAGCCCCTAATGCGAAAATGCGTAAAGTTTCTGACGACGCGCCGCTGATGGAACGCGTTGAATATCAACTGCAATCTCGTATCAACCCACAGCTTGCCAGCCACGGCGGCCGCGTCTCTCTGATGGAAATCACCGATGACGGCATCGCTGTTCTGCAATTCGGCGGCGGCTGTAACGGCTGTTCAATGATTGATGTCACCCTGAAAGACGGCATCGAGAAAGAACTGCTGGAAAACTTCCCAGAGCTGAAAGGCGTTCGTGACCTGACCGAACACCAGCGCGGCGAGCACTCGTTCTACTAATAGAACAGCTTGCCAAGGCTAGAAAACAGAAGGGTTCAGCTAAGCTGAACCCTTTTTTTATGCCCTTTTGCGCCTCCGGTCCAAATCCTTTATCAGCCGATTGACCCACTCTTCGCTAAACATCTCCTCGAGGCTGTGAGTCAGTTTGCGCTGCCAGTTGGGGTATTCCGTATTGGTGCCGGGCACGTTGACCGGCGTCGCCATGTCCAGCCAATCTTCAGGTTGCAGGCCCAGTAAGGCGCTGGCGCTGCCCGCCAGATATCGCTGCAAACCGCGATTTAACGCTGGGGTCATCGACATCCGGCTGGCCTGTTTTCCGACGCTTTTCGCTACGCAGCCCTGACGATGCAGCGCATCCAGCAGGTTCTGCTTATTGGTTTCCCGCTCGGCGCGCAGCCGCGCCAGCACGCTGGCATCCGGGTAAATCCCCAGCTTCTCACCGAGCGTGAGATCGCCCCCTTCCCAATAGCCGCGCAGAGTCGGTAAATCATGAGTGGTTACCGTGGCCATCGCCTGCGTGATGTAGTCCCCCGGCGCGCGATAAGCGCCGTTTTTCTCCTGCTCGAAATAGAGCACTTTGTAGGAGTAAACGCCGCTGTCGCGCAGGCTGGCGACAATCTCTTGCGGCACGATACCCAAATCTTCGCCAATCACCATGCACCGGTGGCGCTGGCTTTCTAAGGCCAGCACGCCGAGCAGGTCTTGCAGGGGATAACGCACATAAGCCCCTTTCGCCGCATGTTCGTGGGCGGGGATCCACCACAGCCGCAGCAGCCCCATCACGTGATCGATGCGCAGCGCGCCGCACTGCGACATATTGGCGCGCAGTAAATCGATAAATGGCTGATAGGCGCGATCTTGCATTACGTGGGGATCTATCGGCGGAAGCCCCCAGTTCTGCCCCTGCGGCCCGAGCAGGTCCGGCGGCGCGCCGACCGTCGCCCGCAAACAGTAGAGGTTGGGGTCAGACCAGGTTTCAGCCCCGCCCTCGGCCACGCCAACGGCCAAATCGCGGTATAAACCTATGGGCATTCCCAGCGCAACGCTGGTTTCATAACAGTCAGAAAATTGCTCGTGGGCTAACCACTGCAACCATAAATAGAACTCTACTTCGTCGGCGTAGCGCTCGCGAAAAGCCACCACGTCGGGGCTGTTAATGTCGCGGTAGGTTTCCGGCCACACAGGCCAGCCCCACAGGCCCAAGTCCAAATCCCGCAGATGAATATGCAGGGCGTCGAAAACAGCAAGCTGATACAGACTTTCGCCGCCCAAATGAACAAAACTGCGAAAGTCACGCTTGCGCTGACTGGCCTCCGGCATGTCGACAAAGGTCTTCCACGCCAGTTTTAGCCCGTCAGATTTCAGCTTCATCACTTGCGCATAGTCGACATATTCCCGGCTGCGCGCCTGATGCAGCGCATCGCGGGTTTCCGGTTCTCTCCACCAGCTCTGGGCTTCTTCGCTTTCAATAAATTCAGGCACTTGGCTAACATCAATATAAGTGACGTTCAGCCAGCGCCGCGACGATGGGCTGTAGGGGCTGGCGCTAAGCGGGTTGGCCGGATAGAGCGCATGAATTGGGTTGAGGCCAATAAATGCCCCGCCGCGCTGGGCGACCTGCTCCAGCATCTGCTTGAGGTCGCCGAAATCCCCCACGCCCCAGTTCTTTTCTGACCTGAGGGTGTAAAGCTGAACCGTCGCGCCCCAAAGCTTCTCGCCATTGAGTACGGCCTGCGGCTCGTAACAGCGAGACGGCGCGATAATGATGCGACAGCCCCACTGTTTCTTGCCGTGGCTGAGGGTTAACTGGTGATACCCCGTCGGCAGGTTTTTCGGCAAACGCAGCGGCTGGTTGGCGACATGCTCCCCGGAGGAAACATCGCCATTTTCCAAGGTTAGCTGCCAGTGCAAATCCGACGAATATTGCGGCGCTAGCTCCACCGGCTGGTGCTCATGAAACACCAGCACGGCGGGCAGTGGCGACGCCGAGCCAAGATCCTGCTCGGCGCGCCCCATGGCGGAGAGCAGCGCCTGCTTGGTTTCATCAGAAACTGACTGCACTTCATCCTGCATATTGATAAAACTGTCTACAATACCTGCCTGCTGTGCCGCGTGTTCGAGTTGCTTGCCCTCCATTCCTGCTCCTACCGTTTGGCCTGCCAGATGCGTTGCTGATAATCGTGAATCGAGCGGTCGGCGCTAAACATGCCGACGCGAGCCGTGTTGAGAATAGCGCGGCGGGTCCACTCGTCGGCGTCGCGGTAAAGTGCATCGACGTTTTTCTGCGCCTCGCAATAGGCAGCAAAATCGGCCAGTACCAGATAAGGGTCGCCGCCCTCTTTGAAGCTATTAAGCATCAAATCAAAAGCGTGTTTATCCCCTTTGGTGAAGAAGCCGTTGGCGAGTTCGTCGAGAATGGCTTTGAGATGTTTATCCTTTTTCACCACGCTCTGCGGTTTATAGCCTTTCTTTTGCAGCGCCTTAACGCCATCAACGTCCAGACCAAAGATAAAGATATTCTCATCCCCCACCTGCTCGGCAATCTCAACATTGGCGCCGTCCAGCGTGCCGATCGTCAGCGCACCGTTGAGCGCCAGCTTCATGTTGCCGGTGCCCGACGCCTCTTTACCGGCGGTGGAAATCTGCTCTGAGACATCGGCGGCCGGGATCATCAACTCCGCCACCGACACAGAATAGTCGGGGATAAACACCACTTTCAGGCGATCGCCGACGATCGGATCGTTGTTGATCGCCTCGGCAACTTGATTGATGGCATAGATGATGTTTTTCGCCAAGTAGTAGCCCGGAGCGGCTTTCGCGCCGAACAGGAAAACTCGGGGGACGATATCCAGTTTTGGATTCTCGCGAATTTGCTTATACAGCGACAAGATGTGCAGCAGATTCAGATGCTGGCGTTTGTACTCATGCAGGCGCTTAATCTGCACGTCAAAGATGGCGTTCGGATTGAGTTTGATCCCCAGCCGCTGCCAGACGTACTCGGCAAGGCGCACTTTATTGTCATGCTTTATCTTGCGGTACTCTTTGCAGAATTTTTTGTCTTTTACGCCGCTTTCCAGCTGCTTTAGCAAGCTGAGATCGGTCACCCACGCGTCCGTCTCAAGACGCTTATCGATCAGCGCCGAAAGCGCCGGATTACACTGTTTAATCCAGCGGCGCGGCGTGATGCCGTTGGTGACATTGTGGAATTTTTCCGGCCACAGCTGGTGATACTCGGGGAACAGGTCTTTCACCACTAAATCAGAATGCAGCGCGGCGACGCCGTTGACGGCAAACCCGGCCACCACGCACAGGTTCGCCATGCGCACCTGCTTGTCATGATGAACCGCCAGTTTGGCCCACACCTGTTCGTCGCCCGGCCACTGTTTGTCGACCACTTTCTTAAAGTTGGCGTTGATCTGTTTGATTATCTGGAAGTGTCGCGGCAGCAGGCTGCGCACCAGCTTTTCATCCCAGGTTTCTAACGCTTCTGGCATCAGAGTGTGGTTGGTATAGGCAAAGGTGCGGCTGGTGATGTGCCAGGCATCATCCCAGCTCAGCTGGTGCTCATCGAGCAGCACCCGCAGCATTTCGGGAATGGCAATGGTCGGGTGGGTGTCGTTGAGCTGAATCACCTCATAGTCCGGCAGCTCGGCAATTTTCCGCCCAAGGAAGTGGTGGCGGCGCAGAATATCGGCCACCGAGCAGGCGCACTGGAAATATTGCTGCATCAGGCGCAGGCGTTTGCCGGCCTGATGGTTGTCATTGGGGTACAGCACTTTGGTCAGTTTGGCGGCATCCACGCCCTGTTGTTCGGCTTTAAGAAACTCACCGTCGTTGAATTTTTCCAAATCAAAGGGGTGCGGGTGGGTGGCTTCCCACAGGCGCAGCGGCTGGGTTACGCCGTTGCGATAGCCAATCACCGGCAAGTCCCAGGCTTCGCCACGCAGCGTAAACTCTGGCTCCCATCGACTCACTCCGGCATCATTTTTGACGATTTTCCCGCCGATGCCCACGCTGACGGCCAGCGAGCTGTTGTGGCGAAACCACGGATATTGGTTGCGATGCCAGTCGTCCGGCGACTCTTTCTGCTGCCCTTCGACAAAGCGTTGGCGGAACAAACCATATTGATAGTTCAGCCCATAGCCAATCGCAGGCTGGCCGACCGAAGCCATGGCGTCGAGGTAGCAAGCGGCCAGTCGCCCCAAGCCGCCGTTGCCGAGAGCCGGGTCAATTTCCTCTTCCAGCAAGTCGCTGAGGTTAATATCAAACTGCTTCAGCACGTCAGCGACGGTGTCGAACCAACCTAGGTTAATCAGGTTGTTACCCGTCAAACGCCCCACCAAAAACTCCATGGAAATGTAGTTCACATGGCGCGTTATCTTCTGGCGCTTTTTGCTGGCGGGAACGGTGTCGTTTTGGGGGGGAAGCTGTTCGGCGACGGCGGCGCTAACGGCATGCCACCATTGATGTAAAGTCATGTCCTTGGCGGAAGTGAGCCCGAAGGCTTGCCATTGGCGGGTTAGCGCCGCCAAAAAAACGTCCTGCTTGAGAGTGGGCTTGGTCATAAGGCAGCTCTTTCCTTTTCGTTACACTACGGGAGAAGAAGTCTGTTCTGCATGAAAGCGAAATCTGTGATCTGGGATCAACTATAGGTATAAACCCAATAGGACAAAAAAGCTCATCGCGAGGGCGCGATAAGCTTAGGGATTTGTTGGTAAATATTACGGCTGGAGGCCAAGCAACAGCGCTAATTCTGGCCGTAATAAGCGTCCGGGCCATGTTTGCGAGTAAAATGTTTGTTCAGAAGATAGTCATCCATCGGCGGTAATTGCCGGTTAAGGGTGCCGGTTATCCACGCCATTTTTGCCACTTCTTCCAGCACCACGGCATTGTGTACCGCCATTTCAGGCGTGGTTCCCCAGCAGAAGGGGCCATGCTGCGAAACCAGAATGCCGGGCATATGCAAGGGGTCAGCGTCCCCCAGCGTTTCGGCAATCACGTGGCCCGTTTCCAGCTCATATTCACCCGTCACTTCAGCTCGGCTGAGTGGTCGAGTACAGGGGATCGCCCCCGCGAAGTAGTCAGCATGAGTGGTACCCAGCGCGGGAATAGGTGCATTGGCCTGCGCCCATGAAGTGGCATAGGTTGAGTGCGTGTGAACAATGCCGCCCAGCTCTGGGTAACGGGCATAGAGCGCGAGATGGGTTGCCGTGTCAGAAGAAGGTTTGAAATGCCCTTCGACCACATCACCCAGCATATTCACCACTACCATGTCGTCGGCACTCATCACTTCATACTCTACGCCGCTGGGTTTGATCACCATCAGGCCGGAGGTCCGGTCGATGCCGCTGACATTGCCCCAAGTAAAGGTGACTAAACCCCGCGCAGGCAGCGCCATATTGGCGTCGAAAACCTGTCTTTTCAGTTGCTCTAACATACTGCGGCCTCCACGTTTAACCCGGCTTTCTGCATTTTATCTACCACCCATGCGCGAGCTTCGCGCACCTCTTTAACTGGGTCGATCGCGGTTTCGCTCCACATTTCAATCAAATAGGGGCCGCGATAGCCGGTGTCGAGCAGCGTCTTGAAGCAGCGTTCGAACTCCACCACGCCTTGGCCGAAAGGCACATTTTTAAACACGCCCTGCTGAGTGTCTTTAACGTGTACCGCCACGATATGGCCTGCGCCACTCGCCAGTTCCATTTGCACGTCGTTATCCCACGCCGATAAGTTGCCGATGTCGGGATAGAGCTGGAACCACGGATTGTTCAGATAGTGGGCGTAGCCTAAAGCTTTGCTAATGGAATTCATCAGCGGGTAATCCATGATTTCCATCGCCAGCGTGACCTGCGCGCGGCTTGCCATCTCCACGGCCTCTTTCAGGCCAGCGCGGAAACGCTCGCGGGTGTGGTCATTGGCTTCCTGATAATAGACGTCGTAGCCAGCAAGCTGGATAACTCGAATGCCAAGGTCCTGCGCCAGCACGATGGCTTTACGCATCACCTCCAGCCCCTGCGCGCGGGTGGCATCATCTTCGGACCCAAGTGGGAAACGGCGATGCGCACTGAGGCACATGGAAGGAATGCGAACACCGGTGCGGGCAACGGCATCTACCACCGCTATTCGCTGTTCGCGACTCCAGTCCAGCCGCGCCAATCGGTGATCGCTTTCATCGACCGACATTTCGACGAAATCAAAGCCTAGCTCTTTGGCCATTTTCAGGCGTGCGAACCAGTCTTCCCCCGCAGGCAGGGCCTTTTCATAAATACCGAGTGGAACGGCTTTGTGCATCATTGCGCTGTCCTTAGCCCCAAAGCTGGCTGATTGATTTTTTGAACTGGCGAGCGGCCTCGACCGGGTCTTTCGCATCACGAATACTGCGACCAGCGATAAAGACGTGCACCGGGATATCTTTAAACAGCGGCAGATCTTCCAGCGCCAGACCACCGGTGATGGTGACTTTAAAGCCCATGCTGGACAGGCGTTGAATTGCCGTAATATCGGCATCGCTCCAGGCTACGCCAGCGGCCTGTGCGTCGCGGCTGCGGTGATATACCACTTGCTGAATACCGGCAGCGCGCCACTCCTGAGCCTGTTCCCACGTCCAGTAGCCTGTCAATTCAATCTGCACATCGCCGCCAAACTCTTTAGCGACTTCCAGCGCGCCCTTGGTGGTGTTGATGTCAGCACAGCAGATAACCGTCACCCAATCGGCATTGGCTTCAAAGCACATGCGCGACAAAATTTTCCCTGCGTCAGCAATTTTGGCGTCGGCTAATACGATCTTTTCTGGATACAGTGCTTTTAAATCGCGGACGGCGCGCACCCCTTCCGCCACGCACAAAATGGTACCCACTTCGATAATGTCGACTTCATTAGCTATCAGGCGCGTCGTTTTGTAGGCGTCATCCATCGACTGGTTATCAAGCGCAACCTGCAACATCGGTAATGTTTTAGACATGCTATGTTCCCTTTACGTTTAGTCAGTCAACGCAGCGTCAGAAGCTGCTGAGGTTTTATCTATTAAATCCAGCACTTGCTGAGCTGTGGTACAGGCGCGCAAGCGATCAAAGTTCTCCTCATCTTCAAACAGATTCACCACCTGCATGATGCCCACCTCTTGATGGGCATTGGCATCGACCGCCGCCAGGGTGATGAGGATGTCTACCGGGTCGTTATCTTCATGGTTGAAGACCAAAGGTTTTTTCAAAGTGACCAGCGCAAACCCCGTTTTGAGCACCCCCTCTTCCGGGCGGCCGTGTGGCATCGCCAGACCGGGAGCAATCACGAAATAAGGACCGAAGCGCTCGACGCCATCGAGGATCGCCTGGTAGTAGCGCGGTTCAACCACGCCCGCCGCTACCAGCATATCCACCCCGATTTTCACCGCCTCCTGCCAGGTTTCAGCCTCGGCATTCAGGCGAATAGAGTCATTTTCAGCCAGAGAATCACGTAATTTCATGGCGTTATCCTTACTTCTTCAGATCGCTGGCGAAGTGCGCGTTAATCACTTCCATCACTTTCGGGCCAAAATCTGCCGCAGAAAGCATATTGCGCACGCCAACGACGTATTTATTGCCGCTCACGGTGATTTCATCCGCTACGTGGGTTGAAGCCACGATGATATCTGCCCCGCCGAGTTCAGATTTGTATTCACCTACTGCGCAGCTGTTCATGGTGTGATCAACACCCTCTTGGGTGAGAAACTGGCCAATTTTCATTTTCATGATCATTGAACTGCCTTGCCCGCAACCGCATACCGCTAGAATTCGTACTGTCATGTGAAAATCTCCGGTCAATGTGAAATAGATAAATAAGAGTGAGTGACTTAGTGAGAAGCAGGCTGGCTAAGCGCCTGTTTTTCAGCATCTTCTTCGGCACGCAGGCTGCGACCGGCGAAGTACATATAAAGCAGCGCGATGACGACGATGACGCCCATAAAGGCCATGCCGATACTGAAGAAGCCCTGCATCAGCGGTGGTGCCAGAATCGACCAGTCGGCCATGCCCATCCAGGCACTCAGGCCTGTCAGCTTGATAGCCCAGACGCAGCCGAAGATCTCCAGCATGCCCATCACCAGACAGATTTTGAGCGCCGCGCGCCAGCCGCCAAAGTGATTGGCGAACACGCCAATGGTGGCGTTGGAGAAGAACATCGGAATAAAGCCGGGAATGATCATGATGGAAGAACCGAGTGCGAACAGAATGCCCACGGCGATCAGTTGCCCGATGGTGCCCCACATAAAGCCCCAGACCACGGCGTTCGGCGCGAAGCTGTAAATCGCCGCGCAGTCGATAGCTAAAACCGCACCGGGAATTAAGCGTTGGGAGATGCCGTTAAAGGCTTCGGTTAATTCAGCGACGAACATGCGCACGCCCTGAATAATGATGAAAATAGCGACCGCAAACATCAGGCCCGTTTGCAGGATATAGATAGTCCAGTGGGTTTTACCGGCCATCAGTTGCAAGGTATCAAGCCCAAACGAGCAGAGGATGATGCCGAAGAAAATCGTCATCACGATGGCCGTCGAGACGATATTGTCATGGAAGATATTCAACCAGCCCGGCAGCTTGAGGTTCTCGACGCTGTCTTCTTTTTTACCCAGATACGGGGCGATTTTATAAGCAATCCATGAGGCGAATTGCTGCTGGTGCCCAATCGAGAAGCCGCTGTTTTCAGTCACGGCCTGAGTGGGTTTGTACATCATGTTGGAGGTAATACCCCAGTAGAGCGAGACCAGAAACGCCGTCGCCCAAATGGTGGTCCACATCGGGTAGCCCATTACGAAGAAGAACACGGCGATAAGCCCGGCCTGCTGGAACATGATGTGGCCGGTCAGCATGATGGTGCGAATGCCCGTAATACGGCGGAAAACGACATACAGAATGTTGAGAGCCAAGGCGATCAGTACGGCATACCCCACCCAGCTGTAGGCTTCCCCCATTCTTTCAACCGTTGCCATCATTGAGGCGTAGGTGTCAGAAATGGCGCCATTAATGCCATACACTTCAGAAAGCTTGGCAACCACGGGTTTGAACGTGCTGGTCAAAATCCCCGAGCCGGCCTGTAGCAACATAAAACCGATGATGGTTTTGATGGTGCCCTTGATGACGACACTCACGCTTTTCCTAAGCAGGATGTAGCCCAGCATGGTGACAATACCCAGCAGCAGCGGGGCATTGGTCATGACTTGATTAAAAAATACGGTGAATACGGTGTAGAGGAATTCCATAAGACTCTCCGTTAACCTTCGAGAGACACGCTTTGAGATGATCACGCAAAGCGATAGTCACAAATACTGTAAGGACGGATGCACAGTAACGCTCACAATAAATCATTAAAAGATTGAAGATGATTATTTGTGATACTCCTCGCAAGATATCCGCTTCAAGAATATCCACGATAAAACAAAAATTAGATTTAAAGCTTTAAATTCATAAAGATATAACAATAACCAGCAATTACCTCAGTCAGTTAACTCTTGGCTTTCAAGCTCAAAGGTTGGCTCGACCAACAGATAAACTCTCAAAACCCATCTTGTATCGATGATTTATTGGTGCTAAGTTCGGCGCATAGCAATCATATGTAATCACCAAAAATCATTCAGACTAAAAATATCGACACATTGGTGTCATGAAGAGGGTCAAACCATGAGTAAAGTTCAAAGCATTACCCGCGAGTCGTGGATACTGAATACTTTCCCAGAGTGGGGAACCTGGCTTAATGAAGAGATTGAGCAAGAGCGCGTCGCGCCGGGGACCTTCGCGATGTGGTGGCTCGGCTGTACCGGGATCTGGTTGAAATCAGAGGGTGGGGCGAATATTTGCGTCGATTTATGGTGCGGCGTGGGCAAGCAAAATCACAGCAGCCCGCTGATGAAAACCGGCCATCAGATGCAGCGTATGGCGGGGGTGAAAAAGCTCCAGCCGAACCTGCGCACCACGCCATTTGTGCTTGATCCCTTTGCTATTAGAGAGATCGACGCCGTGCTCTCTACCCACGATCATAACGATCACATTGACGTTAACGTCGCCGCCGCCGTCATGCAGAATTGCTCATCAGACGTGCCGTTTATCGGCCCACAGACCTGCGTGGATCTCTGGATGAGCTGGGGCGTACCGGCTGAACGCTGCATCGTGATGACCCCGGGCAAAGTGGTGAAAATCAAAGATGTGGAAATCCACGCGCTGGACTCCTTCGACCGCACCGTGCTAATCACGCTGCCAGCAGACCAAAAAGCCGAAGGCGTGTTGCCAGATATGATGGACAAACGCGCGGTGAACTACCTGTTCAAAACGCCAGGCGGCAATCTGTACCATAGCGGCGACTCCCACTATTCCAACTATTTCGCCAAACATGGCAATGAGCATCAGGTGGACGTAGCGCTCGGCTCTTATGGCGAAAACCCGCGTGGCGTAACGGATAAAATGACCAGCGTTGATATTTTGCGGATGGCAGAATCTCTTAAAACTCAGGTAGTTATCCCCTTCCACCATGATATTTGGTCAAACTTCCAGGCTGACCCGCAAGAAATCCGCATGCTGTGGAATATGAAAAAAGACCGACTGAAATATGACTTTAAGCCATTTATTTGGCAGGTTGGCGGCAAATTTACTTATCCAAATGATAAAGATAATTTCGAATACCACTACCCGCGTGGCTTCGATGACTGCTTCACTTCTGAAACAGATTTACCTTTCAAATCATTCCTTTAATCATATTGGATACAGGCAGGGGCGACCTCCCTGCCTTTTCCAACAAAGAGGTGTAACAAAACTAAGGGTGTATGAATGATTGAATCACTCGATTATAATCACGCAATAATCATTTCCCTTGCGGAGCAATCATGACTGAACCCCAACGTCACAACGCGATCCTTAACCTCTTACAACGTAAGGGCCAGATCTCTGTCTCCGATGTGATCGACAGCTTCGATATTTCTCCGGCCACCGCGCGCCGTGATATCACCAAACTCAATGAGCTGGGGAAATTGCGCAAAGTTCGCAACGGTGCCGAAGCCGTCAGTTCGCCACGGGAGAACTGGACGCCGCTCAATATCCACCAGACTCATAATCTCGATGAGAAAAAACGCATCGCTCAGGCGGCAGCGCAGCTCTGCGAACCGGGTGAAAGTGTAGTGATCAACTGTGGCTCGACGGCATTTCTGCTGGGCCGCGAAATGTGTGGCAAAGATATTCAGGTGATCACCAACTATCTGCCGCTGGCTAACTACCTGATTGAGCAAGAGCACGAAAGCGTGGTCATCATGGGTGGGCAGTACAACAAGAGTCAGTCCATCACCCTCGCGCCACAAGATGGCGATGCGAGCCTGTATGCCGGGCACTGGATGTTCACCAGCGGCGCGGGCCTGACCACCGACGGCCTGTATAAAACCGACATGCTGACCGCCATGGCCGAACAGAAAATGCTCAATTACGTCGGCAAGCTGGCAGTTCTGGTTGATAGCAGCAAAGTCGGCCAGCGCGCGGGAATGCTATTTAGCCGCACCGAGCAAATCGATGTGCTGATCACCGGCAAGGAGGCGGACGTTGAAATCCTTGAACAATTGCGTCAAAAAGGCGTGAGAGTGATTCTGGTTTAAGTCTTAACCCTGTGGTTTGTCTGGTCTTGGTGAGCAAATAATTAGGTAGAATATGCCGATAACTGATTATTGAGGCTCGCCAGAATGGAACAATTTGAATCGATCAGCGTTGAACAAGCGCACACCCGCCTGAAACAGGGCGACGCGGTCATGGTAGATATCCGTGATCCGCAAAGCTTTGGCGCAGCCCATGCTCCGGGCGCATTCCACCTCAGCAATGAAAGCATGCTGGCATTCATGGAACGCGCCGACACCAAAACCCCGGTGATGGTGATGTGCTATCACGGCATTAGCAGCCGTGGCGCAGCCCAGTACCTGCTGACTCAGGGTTTCGAATCGGTCTACAGCATTGATGGCGGTTTCGAAGCCTGGTCAAACACCTTCCCACAGGATGTTGAAGCCTAATCCCCCGTCCGGCTTCATCTTCGGCTGAGTCTCCGGCCAAATAAGCACTCCAGGAATTTTAGTCGCTGCCAACATGGCGGCGGCTTCTCTACATATAACGAACACGGGTGGCGCAGGGGATATATCGTTTGGTTTGGTCCTGAGTGCCAAATGTTCTTAAGCGAAAACAGCTACTGCTTATAAGTATTGATATAATTTATCCCTGATTTTTACAGGATATGAAGATGAAACATCTGGAAAACACCCGCCAATTGGGTATGCGTACGCTTGCCGTGCACGCGGGTCAACAGCCTGACCCTTTAACTGGCGCGATCACCACTCCAATCACCGCGACCTCATCTTTCTCTTACGATGACTTTGACAGCGGCGCGCGTCGCTTCAGCGGCGAAGAGCCGGGCTACTCCTATAGCCGTTTCGCAAACCCAACCGTGGCGGTTGTTGAGCAGAAAATGGCGGCGCTGGAAGGCGGCGAAAGTGCCGTGGCCTGTGCCAGCGGCATGGCGGCCATCAGCGCCGTGCTTTTTGCCCTGCTGTCGCCGGGCGATGAGATCATCCACGTGGGTACGCTGTATGGCGGCACCGAGGGTGTGATCCGCAACCTGCTGCCGCGCTACGGCATCAAACCGATTTACGTGGCGGACACCAAAGATCTGCAAGCCGCCCTGACACCGCAGACCAAAATGGTGTTTGTGGAAACCCCAGCCAACCCCGTTTTAGGTATTGCCGATATTGCAGAAATTGCCCGTATCGCCAAGCAGGCTGGCGCTGTCAGCGTGGTGGATAACACCTTTGCCACCCCTTACCTGACCCGTCCGTTAGATATGGGGATCGACATCTCCCTGCACTCCGCCACCAAATATATCAGCGGTCACGGCGACGCCACCGGCGGTATCGTGGTGGGTAGCAAAGCGCTGATCGACCCAATTCGCGTGCTGTGTCTGAAGCAGTTCGGCGGCTGTTTAAGCCCGTTCGAAGCCGCTTTATTGACCCGTGGTTTGAAAACGCTGCCACTGCGCGTTGAAGCCAGCTCCGTCGGCGCGGCGCATATTGCCGAAGTACTGCATGCGCATCCGGCGGTGTCGCAGGTGTTCTATCCGGGGCTGAAAAGCCATCCGGGCCATGAGATTGCAGCGCGTCAGATGAAACTGTTCGGCGGCATCATGGCAATTGAACTGCGCGGCGGCCGTGAAGCAGCGCGCACCTTCCTCGACAAGCTGACGCTGATCACTCAGGCCGTTTCCGTCGGCGATACCGACTCCTTAGCATGTCATCCGGCGACCACCACCCACAGCGCGGTTTCGCCAGAAGTCCGCCGTCTGAGCGGCATCACTGACGGCTTGGTGCGCATCAGTATTGGCATCGAAGATGTCGAAGATCTGGTGGCAGACCTTGAGCAGGCGCTCGAAGGTCTGTAACAGGCTTTAGTCTTCTTTCAGATTCGAAAAACGCTCGGCCAGCAGGTCGAGCAGTGCCCTGACGGAAGGCAAAAGTCCTCGTCGTGACGCGAAAACCGCATGAATAATTTCGCGTCGCGGCTGCCAACCCTGCAGCACCTGTATCAGCTCCCCTCGGGCAATCTGCTCCGTCAGCATCATGGTCGGCAACTGCACAATCCCTACGCCAGCCACCGCCGCAGCCCGCAATGCAGGCATACTGCGCGTCACTAAACGCGGCTGATGGCGAATCGCCGCCTGCTCGCCGTCCGGCCCATTCAACGTCCAAACGTGGTCGTTTTGCGGCACGCCCAAATCCAAGCTTGGCCAACCGATAAGATCAGCGGGAGTCAAGGGTAATCCCTGTTTTTCCAATAGCTTGGGGCTGGCCACTAAGCACTGCGCACGGTCCGCCAATACGCGCATCACCAGCTCACTGTCTTCCAGCGGCGGCGGCCGAACGCGGATCGCTACGTCAATGCCTTCACCCACCACGTCAACTCGCCGATTGGTAGCTTCCAAATGCACATCCACCAGCGGATATTCGACCATAAATTCCGCCAGCATCTCCGCCACTCGCGCGTCTAGAAGCGCCACGGGGCAGGTCACTCGCACCACGCCACGCGGCTCGGCGTAGCGCAGAGCAATAGCTTCGTCCGCGGCCTCGGCCTCAATCAGCATTGCGCGGCAGTGCTGGTAATAAACCTGCCCCACCTCGGTCACGGTAAAGCGCCGGGTGGAACGCTGAATAAGCCGCGTCCCCAGCCTCTCCTCTAGCAGCGCAATGCGGCGGCTGAGCTTGGATTTCGGCATACCCAAGGCGCGCCCGGCTGGCGAGAAGCCGCGATGATTCACCACTTCGACAAAGTAATAGAGATCGTTCAAGTCGCGCATCGCGCTCTCCATATCGTTCTACTGATAGAACACTGATGGCAATTTTAGCATCTACCGGGCATATCGTTGCACATCTATCATTATTCCATCAGCCAGAGCGATGTTGTTTTGGCCCCCTTTTTTGACTGGAGATGATGATGAAGAAAATCCTCGGCATTTATAGCGCACCGCGTCAGCACTGGGTTGGCGATGGCTTCCCGGTCCGTTCGATGTTCAGTTATGGCAGCCACGGCAAGCATGTCAGTCCGTTCCTGCTGCTCGACTACGCGGGTCCGGCGCAGTTCACCCCAAACGATGGCCAGCCGCGCGGCGTCGGGCAGCACCCGCACCGTGGCTTTGAGACGGTCACCATCGTCTATCAAGGTGAAGTGCAACATCGCGACTCCACCGGCGCGGGCGGCGTTATCGGCCCTGGCGACGTACAGTGGATGACCGCCGGTTCGGGCATTTTGCACGAAGAGTTCCACTCCGAAGCCTTCTCACGTAAAGGCGGCGGGCTGGAAATGGTGCAGCTGTGGGTCAATTTGCCAGCAAAAGACAAAATGACCACGCCCGGCTACCAGACGCTGACCGACAAGCATATTCCGGCGGTCAATTTGCCGGATAACGCGGGTTACCTGCGGGTGATCGCTGGTGAGTTCGACGGCCAACGCGGCCCGGCGCATACCTTCTCGCCGCTGGACGTGTGGGACGTGCGGATGACGCAAAACGGTAAGGCGCGTTTCGACGTTGCAGCAGGCAGAACCCTGATGCTGGTGATGCTGCACGGCACCTTGCTTATCAACGGCAATGACGTGGCACGTGAAGCGCAACTGGTGCAGTTCGACCCGCAGGGCAGCAGCATTGAGCTGGAAGCCAATACCGACGCGGTGTTCTTGCTGCTCAGCGGCGAGCCAATTGATGAGCCAATCGTGGGGCACGGGCCTTTCGTGATGAACACGCAGGAGGAGATCAGAGAAGCCATCGACGATTTCAACAGTGGCCGATTTGGTCAGATGCATTCCTAACCTGATGAGTGGCGCTGGCAGCTTAACGCTGGCGCCCCTTCGCGGGTTGGCTTAACGCCTTCGGGCATTTTAACCTTAAAGGAGTTCCCCATGACTGTAGCTTACAAGCGTTTGAACAAAGATGATGTCGCCGTGCTGTTGGTCGATCACCAAACCGGCCTGCTCTCTCTGGTGCGCGATATCGACCCGGATAAATTCAAAAATAACGTGCTGGCCTTGGCCGATATCGCCAGCTACTTCAAGCTGCCGACCATCTTAACCACCAGTTTTGAAGAGGGTCCAAACGGCCCGCTGGTGCCTGAGCTGAAAAGCCAGTTCCCAGATGCGCCCTATATCGCACGCCCTGGGCAGATTAATGCGTGGGACAACGAAGACTTCGTCAAAGCCATCAAAGCCACTGGCAAGAAACAGCTGCTGATCGCCGGCGTGGTCACCGAAGTGTGCGTAGCCTTCCCAGCGCTGTCCGCCATTGAAGAAGGGTTCGAGGTCTTCGTGGTCACCGATGCTTCCGGCACCTTCAATGAAATGACTCGCCATTCGGCATGGGATCGCATGTCCAATGCGGGCGCACAGCTGATGACCTGGTTCGGCGTGGCCTGTGAGCTACACCGCGACTGGCGTAACGATGTGGAAGGGCTGGGCGCGCTGTTCTCCAACCACATTCCTGATTATCGCAACCTGATGACCAGCTACAGCAAACTGACTCAAAAGAGCTGATTTTGCGACTTATCAACTTTCCCGCAGGGATGCGGGAATTTTCTTCACTCTGTTATCCCTCCTGCATAATTTGATTTTTCGACAACAACCTTGTCCGCTGACGTTATAATCGACTCTCTAAACGCTGGCAGAAAAGGTTTACCCTACAAATGTCTCTTAAAAATCAAACTACTACAGGACCAGCTGAATAATATGGTGCGCATTCTCAGCCTGAACAACCCCCGTCTGGCGCTGGCCTTTGTCGATTACATGGCAACTCAAGGGATAAAACTGCAGGTCAAAAATGAAAGTCAGGAAGTGCAAATCTGGCTGGAAGATGAAGCCCGGCTACCGGAAGTCGAGCAGCAATTAGCCCTCTTTCTAGAAGACCCGCTGCATCCGCGCTATCAGGCGGCCAGCTGGCAGACCGGCAACACCGGCGCTAACCTCAGCTATCAGCATTACTCCTACTGGCAGCGCATTCGCAGTCAGGCAGGCCCGCTGACCATGGTGATGATGTTCTTGTGCATCGCGGTCTATATTCTGCAACAGATTTATGGCGACGAAAATGTCATGCGCACGCTGGCATGGCCGATGGACAGCAGCCAATATCTCGAGATTTGGCGCTGGTTCAGCCCGGCGCTGCTGCACTTCTCCCTGCTGCATATTCTGTTTAACCTGCTGTGGTGGTGGTACCTCGGCGGCCCGGTTGAAAAGCGTTTGGGCACTGGCAAACTGTTCACTATTACCCTGGTTTCGGCACTGGTCAGCGGCTGGGGACAGTCACTTTTCAGCGGGATCTGGTTTGGCGGCTTATCCGGCGTAGTATATGCCCTGATGGGGTATGTCTGGCTGACCGGCGAGTTAAAACCGGAACGCGGTATTTCTCTGCCACGCGGACTAATGGTATTTTCCATTGCCTGGTTGGTGTTGGGCTATTTCAACGTGATGGGGCTGGCTATCGCCAATGCCGCGCACGTTTTCGGTCTGGTGCTTGGCCTGCTCATGGCCTTTGTTGACACCCGTACGTCACATAAAAAACAGAATTAGGGGATTTCGGTGAAACAGACACAACGCCATGATGCCATTATTGAACTGGTGCGCCAGCAGGGTTATGTGAGTACGGAAGAGCTGGTTGAGCACTTTGCCGTCAGCCCGCAAACCATTCGTCGCGACCTGAATGACCTCGCCGAGCAGAACAAAATTCATCGCCACCACGGCGGTGCTGCCCTACCTTCCAGCTCGGTGAATGCCGCCTATCACGACCGTAAAATCATGTGGTCGGAAGAGAAAGCGCGCATCGCCCAGCGCGTCGCGGCGCAAATCCCCGACGGCGCGACGCTATTTATTGATATCGGCACCACGCCGGAAGCCGTGGCCCACGCGCTGTTGAATCACAAAAACCTGCGCGTAGTGACCAACAACCTCAACGTTGCCACCCTGCTCACCGCCAAAGAGGATTTTCGTTTGATCCTCGCCGGTGGCGAAGTGCGCACCCGCGATGGCGGCATTATGGGCGAAGCGACGCTGGACTTTATCTCCCAGTTTCGTCTCGACTACGGCATTTTGGGCATCAGCGGCATCGACATGGATGGCTCACTGCTGGAGTTCGACTATCACGAAGTGCGCACCAAGCGCGCCATCATTGAGAATTCGCGCTGCGTAATGCTAGTGACCGACCACTCGAAATTTGGCCGTAACGCCATGGTAAACCTCGGCAACATGAGTCTGATTGACTATATGTTTACCGATCAGAAGCCGCCAGAAAGCGTGATGAAGCTGATTGAGAAGTACGACGTCCAGCTCGAACTCTGCTAAATCCGCCCTATCCGGACGTGCGCCCTGCGCGTCCGGCTCCCCGTTCCCCCTTCTTTATCGTCTTAAACGAGCAATTACGAAAAGCACCGCGCGAATTCCTGCCATCTTTGTCTATTCTTTAATCTGATTGCGCTAAATCGCCAAAATTATGTTACCTGCATCACGCCTAAATGTTTTTATTTGGTTAACGCTTGGCTTGTTTGCTGTTTCTCGATTACAATCATGAGCGAAAACGAACATAAAAGAGCTATTACGAACATCTGGAGGAAGATGACGTGGAAACCAAAGACTTGATCGTAATCGGTGGCGGTATCAATGGTACTGGCATCGCTACGGATGCGGCTGGCCGCGGGCTGTCCGTTCTGCTGCTGGAAGCGCAAGACTTGGCCTGCGCAACCTCTTCAGCTAGCTCAAAACTGATTCACGGTGGCCTGCGCTACCTCGAACATTATGAATTCCGCCTGGTCAGTGAAGCACTGGCCGAGCGCGAAGTGCTGCTGCGCCTTGCGCCACACATTGCCTTCCCAATGCGTTTCCGCCTGCCACACCAGCCTCACCTGCGCCCGGCCTGGATGATCCGCATCGGCCTGTTTATGTACGACCATTTGGGCAAACGCACCAGCCTGCCGTCCAGTAAAGGGCTGAAGTTTGGCGCAGATTCCGTGCTCAAGCCGGAGCTAACCAAAGGTTTCGAATACTCTGACTGTTGGGTTGATGATGCGCGTTTAGTCGTACTTAACGCTCAGGAAGTGGAAGAGCGCGGCGGCGAAGTTCGTACTCGCACCCGAGTCACTCGCGCATGGCGCGAAGACGGCATGTGGATGGTGGAAGCCGAAGAAGTCGATACCGGCAAAACCTTCACCTGGCGCGCCAAAGGTCTGGTCAACGCCACTGGCCCTTGGGTGAAACACTTCTTCGACGACGGCCTGAAACTGAAATCGCCATACGGCATCCGCCTGATCAAAGGCAGCCATATCGTGGTGCCACGTGCGCACAATCAGCCGCAGGCCTATATTCTGCAAAACGAAGACCACCGTATTGTGTTCGTTATTCCATGGCTGGACGAGTTCTCGATCATCGGCACCACCGACGTGGAGTACCACGGCGATCCGAAAGACGTGCAGATCGACGAGAAAGAGACCAGCTATCTGCTGAAAGTGTATAACGACCACTTTAAGAAACAGCTGACCACCGAAGATATCGTCTGGAGCTACTCCGGCGTTCGCCCGCTGTGCGACGACGAATCAGATTCTCCACAGGCCGTGACTCGTGATTACACGTTGGACGTTCATGACCAAAACGGCAAAGCGCCGCTGCTGTCGGTGTTCGGCGGCAAACTCACCACTTACCGTAAGCTGGCTGAGCACGCGATGGAGAAACTGGGTAAATACTATCCGAAAGCAGGCCCGGCGTGGACCAAAAACGCCGTGCTGCCGGGTGGTAAACTCGGCGGTGACCGTGAAACTTACGCCGCCAATTTGCGTAACCGTTTCAAATGGTTGCCTGAATCACTGGCCCGCCGCTATACCCACACTTACGGCAGTCAGACCGAGTTGTTTATCGCCGACGCTACCAGCCTTGAGTCACTGGGCGAAGATTTCGGTCACGGTCTGTACGAAGCCGAGTTGCGCTATCTGGTTGAGAAAGAGTGGGTTTGCGAACTCGACGACGCCATCTGGCGCCGTACCAAACTCGGCATGTGGCTGGACAAAGCCCAACAGGCGCGCGTCGCCGAGTGGCTGGCAGCCAATAAGCAGCAGAAGAAAGACATCTCGCTTGCCTCCTAATCACTGGGGCTAGCAAGCAAAAAGGCATCCAGATGGATGCCTTTTTTATTCAATCATCATTGCCATCTACCTCACTATTATCATTCTCTTAGACATGAAAAAGCCCAGAACCGCTGAGTAGATCCTAAAGATTATCTACGAGCAGTGCTGGGCTTGTGGTCGAAAACTAAGCTTTCACTCCAAGTCTGTCAATACCGTTTCAATTACTTCCCTCACAGCTTAATCGGCTTAATGTTCCAGATCTCATCCGCGTATTCTTGGATGGTGCGGTCGGAGGAAAAATAGCCCATGTTGGCGATGTTCAGCAGGGTGCGGCGGGTCCACTCTTCGGGCTGTTTGTAGAGTTCATCCACTTTATCTTGGGTATCGACATAGCTGCGATAGTCCGCCAATACCTGATAATGGTCGCCAAGGTTAACCAGCGTGTCGAACAGATTGCTGTAGCGTTTTGGCTCATTAGGGCTGAAGACGCCGGTGGCAATCTGAGTTAGCACCTGATGCAACTCAGCGTCCTGCTCATAGTAGCTGTGCGGGTTGTAGCCGTCGCGGCGCAGCTGCTCGACCTGCGGGGTAGTGTTGCCGAAGATAAAGATATTCTCTTCGCCGACGTGCTCCAGCATTTCGACATTGGCGCCATCCAGCGTGCCGATGGTTAGCGCGCCGTTGAGCGCAAACTTCATATTACTGGTGCCGGACGCCTCGGTGCCCGCCAGCGAGATCTGTTCAGAGAGATCCGCCGCCGGAATGATGATCTGTGCCAAACTCACGCTGTAGTTCGGAATGAACACTACTTTGAGTTTGTCGCGCACGCGGGGATCTTCATTGATCACCGCGGCTACGTCGTTGATCAGGCGAATAATTTGCTTGGCCGCGTAGTACGCAGAGGCCGCTTTCCCGGCAAAAATCACCGTGCGCGGCACCCAGCCAGCATCGGGATCTTCGATAATCCGGTTATAACGGGTGATGACGTGCAGCACGTTCATCAGCTGGCGTTTGTACTCGTGAATGCGCTTAATCTGCACGTCGAACAGGCTTTTCGGGTCCACCACCACGTCGAGCTTCTGAGCGATATACAGCGCCAGCCGCTTTTTGTTCTCCAGCTTGGCCTTGCGCAGCGCCTCGAGGAAGCTTGGGTAGTCGATATTCTGTTTCAGCTCTTCCAGCTGGCTGAGGTCCGTACGCCAGTTATGGCCGATGGCGTCATCCAGCACTTTCGACAGCGGCTTGTTGGCCAGCCCCAGCCAGCGGCGCGGGGTCACGCCATTGGTTTTATTGCAGAAACGGTCTGGATAGATGTGGGCGAAGTCGACAAACAGCGACTGCACCATCAACTCCGAGTGCAGCGCCGACACGCCGTTCACTTTATGGCTGGCAATCACCGCCAGCCACGCCATGCGTACACGGCGGCCGTTGCCTTCATCAATAATCGACACGCGGGAGAGAATGCCGCTGTCATCCGGCACTTTCACCGCCACCTCTTTGAGGAAGTGGTCGTTAATCTGGAAGATAATTTCCAGATGGCGCGGCAGGATTTTGCCAATCATATCCACCGGCCAGGTTTCCAACGCTTCGCTCATTAGGGTGTGGTTGGTGTAGGAGAAGACCTGCGTCACTGTCCCCCACGCCTGCTCCCACGTGAATTTATGCTCGTCAATCAGCAGACGCATTAGCTCAGGGATGGAGAGCACCGGGTGAGTATCATTGAGGTGGATGGCGATTTTGTCCGCCAGATTCTCGTAAGTGTGGTGCGTGACGTAGTGGCGGTTGAGGATGTCCTGCACGGTAGCCGACACCAAAAAGTACTCTTGGCGCAGGCGCAGCTCGCGGCCCGAGTAGGTGGAGTCATCCGGGTAGAGCACCCGCGACACGTTTTCCGAGTGGTTTTTATCTTCCACCGCCGCAAAGTAGTCGCCCTGATTGAATTTGCCGAGGTTGATTTCGTTACTGGCCTGCGCACCCCACAGGCGCAGCGTGTTGGTGGCGTCGGTGTCGAAGCCGGGGATGACCTGATCATAGGCCAGCGCAATAACTTCTTCGGTTTCTAGCCAGCGGGTTTTGCTGCCTTCATGCTGCAAACGCCCGCCAAAACGCACTTTGTAGCGAGTGCTGTGACGCTGGAATTCCCACGGGTTGCCGTACTCCAGCCAGTAGTCCGGCGACTCCATCTGCTGACCATTAATGATGTTCTGCGTGAACATGCCGTATTCATAACGGATGCCGTAGCCACGCCCAGGCAGCGCCAGCGTCGCCAGTGAATCAAGGAAACAGGCCGCTAAACGCCCCAAACCGCCATTGCCCAAGCCGGGGTCATTCTCTTCGCCGATCAGCTCCTCAAGGTCGAAGCCCATTTCATCCAGCGCCTGCTTGATGTCATCGTAGATGCCCATCGACAGCAGCGCGTTAGACAAGGTGCGGCCAATCAAAAACTCCATCGACAGATAATAAACCTGACGCACATCCTGCGACGTTTGCGCGCGGTTGGAGCGCAGCCAGCGTTCTACCATGCGGTCGCGCACGGCAAACAGCGTGGCGTTCAGCCAGTCGTGTTGGGTGGCGATAGAGGGGTCTTTGCCGATGATAAACATCAACTTATAGGCAATAGAGTGTTTCAGCGCTTCAACACTGACAGTAGGCGATGTGTAATTAAACGGTGAGGTCATAGCGTTGCGTTCCCAATCAAGTCATGCCGCTGCGCGGCCATTATGACAACAGGCGTTGATAAAGAGACAGATAGGCCTGAGCCGCTACCTGCCAGCCGAAGTCGATTCCCATGGCGTGATGCTGCACGTGCCGCCAATGCTTTGGCCGGCTCCAGAGAACAAAGGCCCGACGAATAGCGTTACCCAATGACTTGCCGTTCGCCTCTTCGAAAACAAAACCGCTGGCGGTGCCGTCGGCCAGATTCTCCAGCGCGCAGTCCACCACGGTATCAGCCAGCCCGCCGGTGCGACGCACCAGCGGCAGCGTGCCGTACTTCAGGCCGTAGAGCTGAGTCAGGCCGCAAGGCTCGAAACGGCTCGGCACCATGATCACATCAGCGCCGCCAATAATGCGGTGCGAGAACGCTTCGTGATAACCCAGCTGAACGCCAACCTGCCCCGGATTGTCCGCCGCCGCCGCCAAAAATGCCTGCTGCAACACGGCATCGCCCGCGCCGAGCAGCGCCAATTGGCCGCCGCGTTCCAGCAGATCGGGCAGCGCTTCCAGCACCAGATCCAACCCTTTTTGGCTGGTCAGGCGGCTGACCACGGCAAACACCAGCCGCGAGTCATCGACGTCCAGCCCCATCGCCCGCTGCAAATAGGCTTTGTTGATGGCTTTGGAGCGCAGGTCGTCGGCGTCGTAACGCGCAGACAGCAGCACATCATTGCGCGGCTGCCAGATAGCATCGTCTACGCCGTTGAGAATACCGGTGAGACGCCCTTCGCGCTCCAGCTCCAGCAGTAGCGACTCCATGCCGTAACCAAACTCCGGCCGAGTGATCTCCTTGGCGTAGGTTGGGCTGACGGTGGTGACGTGGTCGGAGTAATACAGCCCGGCCTTGAGGTAAGAAATCTGGCCGAAGAACTCCAAGCCGTGCATCTGGAAGAATTCTTGCGGGATTTGCAGCTGCTGCAAATGGTGGCTTTCGAACAGCCCCTGAAATGCCAGATTGTGCACCGTAAACACGGTTTTCACCGGCAGATTACGTGCGCGCACGTAGGCGGACGTCAGCCCGGCGTGCCAGTCATGGGATTGCAGAATATCCGGCTGCCAAGACGGATCGAACCCGGCACCCAGCTCCGCCGCCATCCAGCCCAGCAGGGCAAAGCGCAGATGGTTATCCGGGTAAGCATATAAAGATTGATCGTGATACGGACTGCCGGGACGGTCATACAAAATGGGCACGTCAATAATATAAATTCCCACGCCCTGATAGACGCCGTAGCGCAGCGTCACCTGCCCCGCAAAAGTATCAAGTTGCCCCACGACCTGCGTCTCGCCCAGCCCGCGTTTGATATCAGGGAACGCCGGAATCAAGACGCGAACGTCAGTCCCCCCTTCAATTTGTGCGGCGGGAAGCGCACCCGCGACGTCAGCCAGTCCGCCCGTTTTCAACAGGGGGAACAGCTCTGAACAAACATGTAAAACCTGCATTCGCGCTCCTGAGTCATCACCGCCATCACGGGATAAGGGCCGAAATGGCGAGCAAATATTATCGGGGCAGACGTCAATATTCTCCCTCTTGACCGTCCCGGACCACGTTCATTTCATCTAATCAGCTTTTCACTTCTTACCGGCCGACCCAACGCGTTGGGCTGCAAAATGCCGGGTATTACAATTTCGCGAGCATCGCCCTGGTGACGAGCACGACCCCGCCCTCTGAACGATAAAAACGTTTACTGTCTTCGTCGGCGTTTTCGCCAATCACCATGCCCTCAGGAATATGACAGGCACGGTCGATCACGCATTTACGCAAACGACAGGAGCGAGCGACGTTGACGTCCGGTAGCAAGACTGTCGAATCAATATTGCAAAACGAGTTCACCCGCACGCGCGGGAACAGCACGGCGTTGACCACCACCGAGCCAGAGACAATGCAGCCCCCGGCTACCAGAGAGTTCATGGTCATGCCGTGGCTTCCCGACCTGTCTTGCACAAACTTGGCCGGCGGCAGCGGCTCCATATGGGTGCGGATAGGCCACGAGCGGTCATACATATCCAGCTCAGGCGTCACCGACGCTAAATCCAGATTGGCTTTCCAGTAAGCGTCCAGCGTACCGACGTCGCGCCAGTACGGTGGCTGCTCGCTGTTTTGCGTCACGCAGGAGAGGCTGAAAGGATGGGCCCAGGCCGCGCCCTGACGCGTAATTTTCGGAATAAGATCTTTGCCAAAGTCGTGGCTGGACTCTTCGCTCGCCATGTCCTCTTCGAGCAGACGGAAAAGGTAATCCGCATTAAAAATGTAGACCCCCATGCTGGCCAGCGCCATGTCCGGCTGGCTCGGTATAGAGGGCGGATCCTGCGGTTTTTCGAGGAAGCTCTTGATTTGATAGTCTTCGCTGACGTCCATCACGCCAAATTCACTGGCTTCCGCCAGCGGCACGGCCAGACAGGCCACGGTGCATTCACCGCCTTTTTCCACGTGGTCCACCAGCATGCGCGAGTAGTCCATTTTGTAGATGTGGTCCCCGGCCAGAATCACCACGTACTCCGCCTCATAGCGGCGAATAATGTCCAGATTCTGATACACCGCGTCGGCGGTACCTTTGTACCAATGCTCGGTGCTCTGGCGCTGCTGGGCGGGGAGTAAATCGACGAACTCGTTCATCTCCTCATTGAGAAACGACCAGCCGCGCTGAATATGCTGAACAAGGGTATGTGATTGATATTGCGTGATTACGCCGATGCGACGAATGCCCGAGTTCAGGCAGTTCGACAGGGCAAAATCGATGATGCGGAATTTGCCACCAAAGTGCACCGCAGGCTTGGCCCGCGTGGCGGTTAAATCTTTCAAGCGCGAACCGCGTCCTCCGGCCAAAATTAGCGCCACGGACTTGAGCGGCAGCTGTCTTGCCAGCATGACCGGGTCTCGATGTTCTGTTTTACTCATGATGAACTCCTTGCATCACTCTGCTGACGTTGCGCTGTGCCGAAGGTGTTGCCCGACGATTGGTTGTTAATCACTTATTCGCCGCTCTCCAGTACAGATAGGGTTTTCGCTTGCGCACACCACATTCCGCCCTCCCTGACCGGCGGTGCTCCCTCAGCGAATGGCGCAACCAGGCGCCAGTTCCCTGCGGGCAATTGCATATCAACATCGTTAAGCGATGCGTTGAGAACCACCAGCCAGCGCCCCGAAAGGCGGATTTGCAGCCACTGCTGCGGGCCATGCTCCCAACCCTCATTGCTCATCGGCTGGCCTTGCTGGTCCAGCCATTCAACGTCATCTCCCTCGGCCTGCCACCATGAAGAACGGGACAGCGCGGGGATCTTTTTGCGCAGCGCAATCAGCGCCGCCACGTACGCCGTCAGGCTTTCATCGGCGTGGTTCCAGTCGAGCCACGTCAACGCGTTATCCTGACAGTAGGCATTATTGTTGCCCTGCTGGCTGTGGCCCTGCTCATCGCCCGCCAGCAGCATCGGCGTGCCCTGAGACAGCAGCAGCGTGGCCAACAGAGCGCGCTGGCTCAGCCAGCGCTGGTGCTGCACCGCAGGCGAGGCGTTCAGCCCTTCTTCGCCATGGTTCTGGCTGTAATTCTCATTGTGGCCGTCGCGGTTATCTTCGCCGTTGGCCTGATTGTGCTTGTCGTTAAAGCTCACGATGTCGCGCAGCGTGAAGCCGTCGTGGGCGGTAAGCATGTTGACGCTGGCATAAGGTGCGCGATCGTCGTGATTGAACAGGTCGGCGGAGGCGGCAAAGCGCTGGGCGAACTGCCCTAGCGGCAGATTGCCGTGCAGCCAGAATTTGCGCATGTCATCGCGCCACAGGTCGCTCCACTCGGCGAAAGGCGCGGGGAAATGCCCCAGTTGGTAGCCGCCGGGGCCGATGTCCCAGGGTTCGGCAATCAGCTTGCAGCCAGATAGCACGTCATCGGCTTGAATTGCGGCGAACAGCGGCGATTGGGTGTCGAAGGTTGGCGTTCTGCCGAGCACCGTGGCTAAATCAAAGCGGAAACCGTCGACGTGACATTCCCGCACCCAATAACGCAGGCAGTCGAGCGTCCAGGCGATGGTTTCTTCATCCACCAGACGCAGCGCGTTGCCGCAGCCGGTCACGTTGTCGTCGCTGCCGTCTTCGCGCAGCCAGTACCAGCTGGCGTTATCGATGCCACGGAAGGAGATAAATGGCCCGTCGACGTCCAGCTCCGCGCTGTGGTTGAACACCACGTCGAGGATCACTTCGATTCCCGCCTGATGCAGCGCTTTGACCGCTGCTTTAAATTCATTCAATGCCGATAGGTTTTTGTGGCGGCTGGCGTAACCTGGTTCCACCGCGCAAGGGGCCAGCACGTTATAGCCCCAGTAATTGCTCAGCCCAAGCCGCTGTAGGCGCGGCTCGTCGGCGTGATGCTGCACCGGCAATAATTCAATGGCGGTAATGCCCAGATGTTGCAGATATTGCAGCATCACCGGATGCGCCAGCCCGGCATAAGTGCCGCGCAGCGCCGCCGGAATGCCCGGATGCTGGCGAGTCAAACCGCGAACGTGCGCCTCATAAATCACCGTTTCGCTCCACGGCGTGGCGGGCGGCGCGTCATCCTCCCAATCAAAGGCGTCATTGACCACTACTGACTTTGGCGCGGCCACCGCGCTGTCTTTGTCATCCGGCGCGTCAATGCCGCCGGCGAGCCGCGCGTTGTCCCGCAGCTCTCCTTCTAGCGCCCGAGCGGCTGGATCGATCAACAGCTTTTTAGGATTGAAACGTAACCCCCGCGCCGGTTCAAACGGCCCGTAAACCCGATAACCGTAGCGCTGCCCTGCCTTGGCGTTTGGCAGAAAGCCGTGCCACAGGTTGCCGGTTCTCCCCGGCAAGGTTAAGCGCTGCTCGCTGCCTGCTTCATCAAACAGGCACAACTCGACCTTCTCCGCGTGGGCGGAAAACAGGCTGAAGTTGACGCCCTCTGGCTGCAACGTGGCGCCAAACGGCTGCGATTTACCGGGCTGGAGCTTATTCATAGATCCTCCCGCCTGAGATAGAGAGTCGCCAGCGGAGGAATGGTCAGCGATATGGAGTGATCGCGCTGATGGTGGTGGTGGGCATGGCTGTAAATATCACCGCCGTTGCCGACATTGCTGCCGCGATAGAAGTGCGAATCGGTATTCAGCACTTCGTGGTAGCGCCCCGGACGCCCGACGCCGATGCGGTAATCGTAGCGCGGCACCGGCGTGAAGTTGCTGACCACGATGATTTCGTTGCCGTGCTCGTCGCGACGAGCAAAGGCAAACACCGAGTTTTCATGGTCATCCACCACCAGCCATTCAAAGCCGCGCGGGTTGAAATCCAGCTCATACAGCGGCGACTGCTGGCGATAAACGTGGTTTAAATCGCGCACTAAATGCTGCACGCCGCTGTGCCAGCCGTTTTGGTCATCCAGCAGATGCCAGTCGAGGCTGTTGTTGAAATCCCATTCGCGCCCTTGGGCAAACTCACAGCCCATAAACAGCAGTTTCTTGCCCGGATGCGCCCACATAAAGCCGTAATAGGCCCGCAGGTTGGCAAACTTCTGCCAGGTGTCGCCCGGCATTCTGTCGAGCAGCGAGCCTTTGCCGTGCACCACTTCATCGTGCGACAGCGGTAAAATGAAGTTCTCGCTGTAGGCATAAAGCACGCCAAAGGTCATGAGGTGGTGGTGATATTTGCGGTGAACCGGGTCAAGCTGCATGTAATTGAGGGAGTCATGCATCCAGCCCATATTCCACTTGTAGTGGAAGCCGAGGCCGTTGGCGTCCGGCGGCATGGTGACGCCGGGGTAGTCGGTGGACTCTTCCGCCAGCGTCACTGCCCCGTCCAGCTCGCGGCCAATGGTCTGGTTGGTGTAGCGCAGGAAGGAGATCGCTTCGAGATTTTCCCGCCCGCCGTAGTGATTGGGCACCCACTCTCCCGGCTTGCGACTGTAGTCGCGGTAGATCATCGACGCCACGGCATCGACGCGCAAACCATCAATGCCGTAGCGCTCAATCCAGTAAAAACCATTACCCGCCAGATAGTTGCGCACTTCGTGGCGGCCATAGTTGTAAATCAGCGTGTTCCAGTCCTGATGATAACCTTCGCGCGGATCGGCATATTCGTACAGCGCGGTGCCGTCGAACTGCGCCAGCCCGTGGGCGTCGCTCGGGAAATGGCCCGGCACCCAGTCGAGGATCACGTTCAGCCCGGCGTCGTGGGCGGCGTCGATAAAGGCTTTGAACTCTTGCGGCGTGCCGTAGCGACGGGTCGGGGCATACATGCCGAGCGGCTGATAGCCCCAGCTGCCGTCGAACGGATGCTCGTTAATTGGCATCAGTTCAATATGGGTGAAGCCCATCCATTTGGCGTAGGAGACCAGCTGCTCGGCCAGCTCACCATAGCTCAGCCAGAAATTATCATCGGTATGGCGACGCCACGAGCCGAGATGCACCTCGTAAACGGAGATGGGCTGGTTAAAGGCATTGGCTTTCTTGCGTTCGGCGGAAAACGGCACCTTTTCAGGCAGTTGGCGCACCAGAGAAGCCGTCTCCGGGCGCATCTGGGCTTCAAAAGCATAAGGGTCGGCGCGCAGCGAAACATGGCCACGGCAATCAATAATTTCATATTTGTAGAGCTGGCCCTGCTTAACGGCGGGGATAAACAGCTCCCAAATGCCGTTTTCGCGGCGCTGACGCATCGGGTGGCGGCGGCCGTCCCAGTAATTGAACTCACCCACTACGGAGATCCGCGTGGCATTCGGCGCCCAGACGGCGAAACTCACGCCTTCGACGCCATCCAGCACCTGCGGGTGCGCGCCCAGTTGTTCATAAGGGCGGAGGTGCGTGCCCTCGGCCAACAGCCAGATATCCAGCTCCTGCAACAGAGTGCCGAAGCGATAAGGGTCGTCGAGGCGATGGGTATTTTCGCCCCAACGCACGTCCAACTGATAGCGAAACGGGTTCTTGCGCCGTGGTATTAACCCGACAAAAAAACCGCGATCGTCATAGCGGCGCAGCTCACACACCTGCGTACCCTTGTCGGCGTCCACCACCCACACTTGATCAGCGTCTGGCAGCAGAGCGCGAACTTCAATACCTGCCGCGACGGTGTGCATCCCCAGTAAGGAAAAAGGATCAGCGTAGTGTCCAGAAATAAGCTGATTAATAACGTGCTGATCGGGAAGTACTGACATGAATTTCGTCCTATGATTAATTAAATCAATAAATTCAATGACATCAAGCAGATGATTAATGTTATTTCTCAAATAAATTGTGCGCCCGTTTTCTCATGCGCCCTGTGATGCGCGTGCCGTTATTTTTTGCTTAAACGTGCTCGACGACGCTCATGTTCACAGTTTCTAAAAATGTGCTATTTCCCCCTTCTCAAATTCAAATGGGTCATCTACTAAGCATAGACAAAGGTCGTTAAAAGGCAGGGTGGATAAGCAGAGGAATTTTGGGTGTCTTGAAATTCAGGGGAAAGCGCTAGGAGGAGAGACAGGAACAGGGTGAAGTGCTTGATAAAAGGAGTTAAAACGGGACACCGTGCTGGTGCCCCGAGGGAGGATTATCAGGAGTTACAGCAAGATGCGCAGCATGCGGCGCAGAGGCTCAGCGGCGCCCCACAGCAGCTGGTCGCCCACGGTGAAGGCGGAGAGATACTGTGGACCCATGTTCAGTTTACGCAGACGCCCAACCGGGGTGTTCATGGTGCCGGTGACCGCGGCCGGAGTCAGTTCACGCATCGACAGTTCACGATCATTCGGGATCACGCGAACCCAGTCATTGTGGGTGGCCAGCATCTGTTCGATTTCTGGAATCGACACGTCTTTTTTTAGTTTCAGGGTGAAAGCCTGGCTGTGGCAGCGCAGCGCGCCGATGCGCACGCACAGGCCATCCACTGGGATCACGCTTGAAGTACCAAGGATTTTGTTGGTTTCAGCCTGACCTTTCCACTCTTCTTTGGTCTGGCCGTTGTCGAGCTGCTTGTCAATCCAAGGGATCAGACCGCCCGCTAAAGGAACGCCGAAGTTGTCGGTTGGCAGAGTACCGCTGCGGGTCAGCGCAGTGACTTTGCGTTCGATATCCAGAATGGCCGAAGCCGGATCTTGCAGCTCTTTCGCCACGTTGTTGTGCAGCATGCCCATTTGGGTCAGCAATTCGCGCATGTGGCGCGCGCCGCCGCCAGATGCCGCCTGATAAGTGGCGACAGAGGCCCACTCAATCAGGTCATTGGCAAACAGGCCGCCGAGTGACATCAGCATCAGGCTGACGGTGCAGTTACCGCCGGCAAAGGTCTTAATACCTTTGTCGATACCCTGATGAATTACTGCGCTGTTGACCGGGTCCAGAATAATGATCGCGTCATCGTTCATTCTTAAAGACGATGCTGCGTCGATCCAGTAGCCATTCCAACCGATTTGACGCAGCTTCGGATAGATTTCATTGGTATAATCGCCGCCCTGACAGGTAATGATAATGTCCAACGCACTCAGTGCGTCGAGATCATAAGCATCCTGCAATGTGCCCTGCTGCCCGGTAAATGACGGAGCGGCCTGGCCGTGTTGCGAGGTGGAGAAGAATACCGGGCGGATGGCGTCAAAATCGCGTTCTTCAATCATGCGTTGCATGAGTACAGAACCGACCATACCGCGCCAGCCAATGAAACCTACATTTTTCATAATTACTGTCCTGACCTGAAAGGTGATAGCTGCGTAATGAGTTTGATTTTTTAGCGCTGACGACCCTGTCAACACAAAGGATTTGTCCCGGAAACCGTTCGGGTGACAGGCAAAAGACAGTACCTATTCGAAACAAACGAAGACGGGTATACCACCTTACAAAATGGTGTAGAAGTGGCAAGTGAATTTAATCGATAGTGCGGGCTTTTTTAGCAGCGCAACTTATATAACAGGTAAAAACAGAGCCTTTATTTACCCACGGGTATATTGGCCGACTCTCTTCTGAGGTAGTTATGACCGAAATGATTTCAGCAACTATTTTGCTGTTTTTAATTATGGACCCACTAGGTAACCTGCCGATCTTTATGTCGGTGCTCAAACATTTAGATCCTAAGCGTCGTCGGGTGGTGCTGATCCGCGAGATGTTGATCGCGCTGATCCTGATGCTTATTTTCCTGTTTGCCGGTGAGAAGATCCTCTCCTTCCTCAATCTGCGCACAGAAACGGTGTCGATTTCCGGCGGTATTATTCTGTTCCTGATCGCCATCAAGATGATTTTCCCATCAGAAGAGAAAAGCAGCACCGGCCTTCCGGCGGGCGAAGAACCCTTCCTGGTGCCGATGGCAATCCCACTGGTGGCCGGCCCGTCGATTCTGGCAACGCTGATGCTGCTCTCGCATCAATATCCGAATCAGATGTCACACCTGACGCTGGCACTGTTCATCGCCTGGGGCCTGTCGATGTGCATCCTGTTGCTATCAAACCTGTTCCTGCGCCTGCTCGGCGACAAAGGCGTCAGCGCCCTCGAACGCCTGATGGGTCTGGTGCTGATCATGCTTTCCACCCAGATGTTCCTGGATGGAGTTAGGGCGTATTTGAAGATTTAGTGAAAAAGGATAGATAGCATTATACCCAAATGGGTATAATGCATTATAGTTCAAGGAGTGAACACAATGAAGCCACTGATATGGGTTGGTAGCAGTAAAAAAGATTTAGCCTCTCTGCCTGCTGATGTGCAGGACGTATTTGGTTATGCATTACACCTTGCGCAACAGGGTGGCAAACATACTGATGCAAAACCGCTAAAAGGCTTCAAAGGTGCTGGTGTTCTAGAAGTTGTCGATGATTTCATGAGTGATACCTATCGTGCTGTTTATACAGTGAAAATAGGAGCAAGTGTGTATGTCCTGCATGTCTTTCAGAAAAAGTCATCAAGTGGCATTGCTACGCCAAAGCCTGATATTGAAAAAATCCATGAGCGCCTGAAAATTGCAGAAGCCCATGCAAGAGGACAAGCAAAATGAATGACCATATTGACGTCGAAGCAAGCAGCGGCAATGTTTACGCCGACATTGGTTTGCCTAATGCGGAAGAGATGTTAGTAAAAGCTCAGTTGGCACAAAAGATTGGCGAAATCATGAAAAGCAGACGTTTGACTCAAGTCGCAGCCGCCGAGCTTTTTGGCATGAGCCAGCCTAAGTTATCAGGCTTATTACGCGGTCAGTTCAGAGGTATTAGCGAAGCTAAAATGCTCGATTGCTTGAGCCGTCTGGGCCGAGATGTACAAATCGTCGTCGCTAAATCCAAACAAACCACCGGCACAATTAAAGTCGTCTTTGCATAAGCTTCTCACTCCGTACCAACAAAAAACGGCGAGTATATGGCTCGCCTTTTTTATTCCAATTCTTCTGATCTTATCAGGCTTTTAAAGGCTTTTTCCCCACTAGAGGCATCAGCACACGAGTGACATGCGTAGGTGCCATCGCGCCCTTACGGATCGCCACCATTTCCTCAGCTGATTGCCGAAGTTGTTCGAATAGTTGTTTATTCATGTTCATCTCCATTGAACCGCAACTTTACTCTCACAAGGTAAGAGTTCAACGCGAGTTTTTTGTCTTCCCCATAAAAAAACGGCGAGCACATGGCTCGCCGTTTTTATTGATAACCTGTTGTTTTTACTTCAACAGATAACGTTTTACACCACCATCGACAGCAGCAAACAGCCGCCCAAGCCGCAGAGGGAGATGATGGTTTCCAGCACCGACCATGACTTGAACGTTTCGACGATAGTCAGGTTGAAATACTCTTTGAACAGCCAGAAGCCTGGGTCATTAACGTGAGAGAAAATCAGGCTGCCGGAACCTACGGAAATAACCATCAGCTCAGGGCTAACGCCGGTGGTGGCAATCAGCGGAGCCGCAATGCCGCCAGCGGTAATGGCCGCCACGGTTGCCGAACCCAGCGCGATACGCAGCACTGCCGCAATCGACCATGCCAGCAGAATTGGCGACAGGTGGCTGCCGTTCATGATGTTAGCGATGTATGGCTCGATGCCGCTGTCTACCAGTACCTGTTTGAACGCACCGCCACCGCCGATGATCAACAGCATCATAGCGATGATTTTGATGGAGTCAGTCACGGTATCCATCACTTCTGTCATGGTACGGCCACGGTTCAGACCAAAGGTGAAGATAGCAATCAGCACGGCAATCAGGGTTGCCATCACCGGGTCACCGAAGAATTCTGCGTAAGGCAGGATAGCGTGGCCCTTCGGCAGCACCATCTCACACACCGCGCGGAAAGCCATCAGGATCACCGGCACCAGCGACGTCGCGACGCTCACGCCGAAGCTTGGCATCTCTTCTTCAGTAAAGGTTTTCGGGTTGAATAAGCCTTCTGGCACCGGCTTGTCGATTCCTTTGAGGAAGCGCGCAAACAGCGGCCCGGCGATGATAACCGTCGGTACGGCCAGCAATGAGCCATAGAGCAGGGTTTTACCCATATCTGCATGGAAGATGGTGGCAATCGCCGTTGGACCTGGGTGTGGTGGCAGGAAGCCGTGGGTCACGGACAGCGCAGCCGCCATCGGCACGCCGACATATAGCAGCGGCAGGCGCGCGGCGGCGGCGATGGTAAATACCAGCGGCAGCATCAGTACGAAACCCACTTCATAGAACAGCGCAAAGCCGACGATAAAGCCAGTCAGCACCACGGCCCATTGAATGTACTCTTTACCAAACTTCTTAATCAGCGTGGTGGCAATACGCTGCGCACCCCCGCAGTCAGCCAGCATTTTACCGAGCATGGCACCAAAGCCCATGATCAGCGCCAGACTTCCCAGCGTGCCGCCAACCCCGTTTTTAATCGAAGTGATAACTTTATCGACCGGCATACCCTGCATGATGCCGACCGCCAGCGCGACCAGAATCAGTGCGATAAACCCGTTGAGTTTGAATCGGATCATAAGCAACAGCAGTAGCGCGACGCCTACGGCTACAATAACTAATGGCATATCTTTTCCCCTTAATGCTTTCTCCAGCGCAGGTGATCAAACGCCGGTACATTATTTTTGATTTTCAATAAGTTGTAGGAGTTAACAGTGCAACGGGTACAGGTCGCGACCGCTAAATCAGCAGTGCATTCCTTTGTGATATTAATCACATCTCCATTTGTTACCGGTATCATGATACCGGTAACATGCTAATATTAGGACTCACTCCGCAGTCGAAATTTTCATTTTGGGATAGAGATCATACTTATGGCAGGACAAAGCATCATTCTGATGGGCGTGTCAGGCAGCGGTAAATCCACCGTAGGCGCAGCACTGGCGCGTGAAATCAACGCTAAATTTATTGACGGTGATGACCTTCATCCCCGCGCCAATATCCAGAAAATGGCCAGCGGCCACCCACTGAACGATGACGACCGCGCGCCGTGGCTCAAACGCCTGAACGACGCGGCCTATAGCCTGTACCATAAAAACGAAACCGGCATTATTGTCTGCTCCGCGCTCAAACGTCGCTATCGCGACGCGCTGCGTGATGACAATCAGGGCGTGGTTTTCTTGTATTTAAAAGGTAGCGTTGACGTTATTTCGGAACGCCTGAAAGCCCGCGCCGGGCATTTCATGCCGCTGGATTTGCTGAAAAGCCAATTCGAAGCCTTGGAAGAGCCGGGCGAAGACGAGCCAGATGTGCTGCGCGTGAATATCGACCACAAATTCGACGGCGTGGTAGATCGCTGCGTAGCGGCATTGCAGAAGCTGAATGCGAAATAGGAAAAAGGTTTGCTCCTTCTCCTCTCAGAGGAGAAGGCTGGGATGAGGAGTGGTTTAATTCCGCGCTCAATACAGCCAACCCCAACCCTCCCCTAAATAATGGAGGGACAAAAACAAAACATCAATCCGGCTTCAAGCGATTGATATGAATGGTTAAAAACATGATTTCATCCGTGGTCAGCTGACAGCGGTGATTCTTCAGCACGTAATCATTTATCTTTAACGCGCACTGATAAGCCACGGGCATGGCGTCCTGAATTCCGGCGTAAATACTTTTATCGTCATGATTCACTTCGGTGCGGTTTAATAAACGCAGCGAGAAGAATTTCAGGTGAGTGATAATGCGCTGATAGTCGATAGACTTTTCATCGTACTTGATGCGTAAATCATATTTGATGATGTTAAGAATATCTTTAATCATGCTGGCACTCTGCATGGTGCTTTGCATATTGTTGGTGGTCGCATTCGCCAGATGCAGAGCAATAAAACCGGCTTCATCCTCGGGCAGTTCACAATGTAATTTTTGGTTAATCATCGCCAAAGCCTCGAGGGCAACGGCAAACTCCGCCTGATAAAACTGCTTAATATCCCAGAGTAGGATGTTCTTTATCTCAATGCCTTTTTTATAACGCTCAACCGCAAAACTAATATGGTCGCTTAGCGCGAAAAACAGCGTCTCCTGCGCCTCGATGTTGAGACGGCTTTTAGCTAGCTTGATAATTTCCTGAGTAATAAATAAGCATTCCGTGGGGATAGCCGCCGTCAGTTGCGCCAGAATATCCGTCATACCGCTGGCCTTTTTCACAAACTGGCTCTCGATATCCGCGGTATTCAGACTGTCTCCCACCTGCTTGCCAAAACCAATACCACGGCCAATCGCCACCACTTCTTGTTGATCATCTTCCGTGGCAATCACCGCATTATTACTGAGTATTTTTAAGACTCTCATCCCAGTTTTCTCATGCCGGATAGATCCTTACTTTAGCGAGGGTTTTAAAAGGGTTATTGCCTATAAAAGCATTAAGGCGATAACGCGAAATGCGCTATCACCTTATTGGCAACAACAGACAGCTTATGGCGTTTATACGCCTTTAATCGCGCTTATAGCGCATTATTTTTAATCACATCCGCATACCAGTAAGAGCTTAACTTACGAATACGCTTCAGATCTTTTAAATCAAATTCGTCACGATTAACATAAATTAATCCATAGCGCTTAGAACAGCCCTGATGGGTGGAAATTAGATCCAACGCCGACCACGGCGTATAGCCAAATACCTCAACGCCGTCGGTGATGGCCAGCTGCATTTGCTCCAGATGGCGGCGTAAATAATCGATACGGTAGTCGTCGTTTATTTCCCCATTCTCATCCAGCTTATCGAAGGCCCCCAGGCCATTTTCGGTAATTAATAGCGGCAGGTGGTAGCGATCGTAGATTTCACGCAGCGTGTTGCGAAAACCTACCGGGTCAATTTCAGTGCCAAACTGGGTGCGCGGCAGGTGGTCATTCGCCGCGCCGCGATGCACGCCATCTTCCCCTGATTTCAACAGCTTATTGCCACCGCGAATCACTTCGTCGGTGCCGTCGCCCCGGCTGGCTTCCACCGCCTGGGTGGTGTAGTAGTTGAAGGCGATGAAGTCCGGCTTGCCGCTGCGCAAGATCTCCATATCCCCCGGCAAAATCTCCGGCGCATAGCCCTTCTCTTCCATATATCGCCAAGCCAGCGTGTTGTATTCGCCGCGCGCCGCCATATCCAGATAGAGCCAGTTGCGGATGGCGTTGTAGTTGAACGCTGCCAGAATATCTTCCGGTTTGGATGTCGCAGGGTAAATCACCGCAATGTTCGGCGCCGGGCCAATTTTCGCTCCCGGGATCTTATTGTGCAGTGAATTCATCACCTTGGCCTGCGCCACCAGCATATTGTGGTTTTGCTGGTAGAGGTTTTTCTTCTGATTCACCAGCTTTTCATCCAGCGTGCCGAGCGCCGCGCCCTGCAAAATCATCAGGTTCTGCTCGTTGATGGTCAGCCAATATTTCACTTTACTGCCGTATTCATCGAACAGCACGTCGGCGTAACGAGCGAAGGCATCCACCGTTTCGCGGTTGTACCAGCCGCCTTTTTCTTGCAGCGCCTGCGGCAGATCAAAGTGGTACATGGTGACGATCGGCACAATGCCGTGGCTGAGGATCTCGTCGATCAGCCGATGGTAGAAGTCGATCCCGGCCGGGTTAATTTCGCCACTGCCGTCGGGGATAATTCGCGTCCAGGCGATGGAAAAACGGTACGACTTCAGGCCAATTTCGGCGAACATCGCAATGTCTTCTTTGTAGCGATGATAGTGATCGCTGGCAACTTTAAAGTCGGTGGTGCCTTCCGGGTATTCGCGGCGGGCGTCGATAACCGACGGCCCTTTGCCATCTTCATCCCATGCGCCTTCCACCTGATAAGCCGAGGTGGAAGCGCCCCATAAAAAGTCTGTCGGGAAAGGTTTAAGTTCCGAATATTTCACAATTTTTCTCCTTTGAGCATCAAGACAGCGTCAACAAGACATCCCCGGTATTGGCGGCAGGCAGACGCGTTTTATGGAAGGTTTGATAGCGGTCTGAATTAGCGATAATCACCGGCGTGATGGTGTCAAAACCGGCTTTTTCGATGGCGGCAAGGTCGAAGTCGATCAGTAAATCTCCGCGCTTCACGCTCTGATTCTCCTTCACGTGCATGGCGTAGTGCTGGCCGTTGAGCTGGACGGTATCCAGCCCAATGTGGATCAGGATTTCAGCCCCGTTGTCGGACAAAATATGCAGCGCGTGGCCAGAATCAAATGTGGCGGTCACGACTCCATCGACCGGGGAATAGACCTTGCCCTCGGTGGGCTGGATCGCGATGCCATCCCCCACCACGCCGCTGGAGAACACTTTGTCGTTGACCTGCTCGAGCGCCACCACGCGCCCGTTGACGGGCACCATAATGTCTTCGGCGATATCGGCGGACATAGCGGTAACTGGCTGAGGTTTCGCGTTTTTCCCAGGTGAAGCGCTGGGTGACGGCGCAGGAGCTGACTCATCAATCGGGTCTTCAAAGCCGACGATATAGGTCAGTACCGCCGCCATCACGAAGGAGATCACGATGCCGAGGATCAGCCCGCCGAAGCCTTCGCCATAGAAAATCGGCAGGGTCAGCAAGCTTGGAATACCGGTGGAAATCGCCGCGCTGTTGGAGTAACCCACCACGCCGCCGCCGACCGCAGCGGCAATGACCGCGCAGACAAAGGGCTTCTTCAGTTTTAGGGTTACGCCGTAAACCGCAGGCTCGGTGATACCAAACAACGCGGTGATAAAGGTACTTCCCGCCAGCGCTTTCATCTTTTTATTACGCGTTTTGAACATCACGCCGAGCACGGCCCCGGCCTGAGCAAATACCGCCGGTACCGTCGAGGCTTTTAAGGTGCTGCGCCCCAGCACGGTAATGTCGTTGATGATCACCGGCGTAAAGGCCCAGTGCATGCCGAAGATGACGAACACCTGCCACAGCGCGGCGAACAGCGCGCTGGCAATAATCGGGTTATAGCTGAAGATGGCAACGAAAACGCCCGCCGCCGCCTCGCTGGTGTAAATCCCCACCGGCCCCAGCGTGACTAGCGTCAGCGGCACCATCACCACCAGCAGCAGGAACGGCGTGATGATGTTGCGCACGGTTTCGTGAATGAATTTATTCAGCAGTCGCTCTAAGTGACACATGACGTAAACCGACAGAATGATCGGCACCACCGTCGAGGTGTACTTCATCATCACTACCGGAATGCCGAAGAACGTCACCTCCACCTGACGGGTGAACAGGTCAATCATCGACGGATAAATCAGCGCCCCGGCAATCGACACTGCCACAAAGACGTTGCCCTGAAAACGCCGCGCCGAGGTAATGGCCAGCATGATTGGCAGGAAGTAGAAAAGGCTGTCGGAGGCGGCTTGCAGGATGATGTAAGTGGATTCGGTTTTATCCAGCCAGCCTTGGGAAGTAGCGATGTTCAGCAAGCCTTTCAGCACGCCAGCGGCGGCCATGGCTCCCAGCAGCGGGGTGAAAATCGCCGACACGATGTCGATCAGCTGCCCAATACGGCTGCCGCTGCGTTTGGTCGGTTTTTCGCGGCTTTTGGTGTTGTCATCCAGCACGGAGGAGATCTCCCCTAGCTCGCGATACACCTCGGCTACCCGATTACCAATCACTATCTGGAACTGGCCGGAGCCGCTCACGGTAGTGATCACGCCGTCCAGCTGTTCTATCGCGGCGGTGTCGGCTTTATCGTTGTCACGCAGGGAAAACCGCAGGCGCGTCGCACAGTGCACCACCGTCTCGACGTTACTTTCGCCGCCGACTAGCCTTAATAAATTTTCTGCCAGAGATTTGATATTCATCGTTTTTATCCTAATCAGCGAACTGACTTGCCAAATTTCGGCCAAAAAAAAACCTGATTCGAAGGCTGCCAGTTAAGACAGACTTCGAATCAGGTTTCGCTCAGGGCACTGCTCTGATAACGTCCCGGAAGCTCGTTTATAGCGTTGTCTAAATCTTCAAACAACAGTAGAAATAGCGTTCTGTGATAAGGCTCATAGAATGAAATTTGTGCAACAGCACAAATTTTAGCTCAACAGATGCAAAGATGGGCCGTCAGTGGCGCAGCCAATTTGGATTCGGACTGCGCGCAAGAACCCGAGCGTACACGTAGTACGTGAGGGTTATGAGCACAGCGCGGATTCAAAGTGGCAAGCAAACTAGGCCCAAAGGACTAAATGCTACCACCAGCGGAGATGGTGAAACCTACATCCACCATCTTCGGCGTCACCGCCTCGCCGCGCAGCCTCGCCAGCATTCTCTCAGCGGTAATTTGCCCCATGCGTTCGCGCGGCGTCAGCACGCTGGCGAGCTGTGGCTCCATCGCCTGCCCCATGTTGTGGCCGTGGAAACCGGCAATCGCCATTTGCGAAGGGATATGCAGACCCTGACGCTGGCATTCGAAAAACGCCCCGGCCGCCAAGTCATCATTGGTACAAAAAATACTGTCGATTTGCGGCCAGTCCTGCTGCGCCTGCTTCAACAGCTCGGCACCGGCGGAATAACTCGACGAGCGGCTGGTCATCACGCTGTAAGGCACCAGCCCTGATTCACGCATCGCCTGTTCGTAACCCTGCTGCTTAATCAGCGTTCGCTCATCCTGACGGGCGCCGAAATAGACCACGTGGCGATGCCCGCGAGCAATAATCTGCTGGGTCATTTGCCGCGCCGCTTCATAGTTGTTGAAGCCGACGGCTAAATCGACGCAGGGCGAGACGCAATCCATCATTTCCACTACTGGGATGCCCGCCACTTCAATCATCTTCAGGGTGCGCGGGGTGTGGTTGCGCTCTGACAAGATAAGCCCGTCGATATTGTAAGAGAGCAGCGACGTCAGCCGCTGTTCCTCGCGCTCCGGGCTGTAGCCGTAGTGCGCTAGCATGGTCTGATAGCCATGAATGTCGGTAACGCTTTCAATGCCGCGCAGCACTTCGGCGAACACTTGGTTAGTCAGTGAAGGCAGCAGCACGCCGATGGCCCGGCTCTTGGCGTTGGAAAGAATGTCAGGGGCGCGGTTCGGGATATAACCCAGTTCATCAAGCGCCGCGGAGATTTTCTCTTGCAGCACGGCAGAAACCTGCTCAGGGTTGCGCAAATAACGGCTGACCGTCATTTTGGTGATGCCCACTTTGTCGGCAACGTCCTGCAGCACTGGCCGTTTTTTCTTGGATATTTTCAATTAGATAAAGCCAATGAACGGGTTAAGGGTTGATGTCGTGATCTTAGCAAAGTTTCCACCCGACGGATAACTGTACGTCGCGGCAATCAGAGGCGGCTCAACAAAAGAAGGGGGAGCGAGCAATAAAAAAGCGACACCTAAGTGCCGCTTTTCGTTAGTTATCAGCGCCACTGGCACTGATTTCAGCTTACGTTGCCGTCACACCGGCGGCAGGTCAAACAACAGGATTTCGCTGTCAACGTCGGCGTGAATCGATAGCGCGGTTTCATCCCAGATAGCAAAGGCGTCGCTGGTTGACGCTTTCTGGCCGTTAATCTCAACGGTGCCTTTGACCACTTGGATCCACACGCGGCGCTCAGCCGAAATCTGATAGACCGACTGCTCGTCTTTCTTCAGCGCCCAGCGAGAAAGCTCCATATCCTGGAACACTTTCAGCGAGCCGTCGCGCGCATCTGGCGACAGCACCAGCTGGCGGCCCTGAGGCGCATCGAACAGGCGTTGCTCATAACGCGGCGCAATGCCTGTCTTCTCAGGAATGATCCAAATCTGATACAGGTGCAGCTTCTTATCTGCGCTGCCGTTGTACTCCGAGTGCGTCACGCCGGTACCGGCACTCATAATCTGGAATTCACCCGCGTGGATCTGCTCTTTGTTGCCCATGCTGTCCTGATGCTCCACGGTGCCTTCCAGCACGTAGGTCAGAATTTCCATGTCTTTATGCGGGTGCTTGCCAAAGCCTTGGCCAGCATCGATAAAATCTTCGTTAATCACCCGCAGCGCGGAGAAACCCATAAAGTTCGCATCATAATAATCGGCGAAGGAGAACGTATGCCAGCTATCAAGCCAGCCATGGTTTGCGTGACCGCGTTCTTGTGCTTTGCGTAAGTAGATCATGTTCAACTCTCCTCAATGTTTTCTCTAGTCTAGTCAACGCCGGAGAATAAGAAAGCGTAAAAATCTCACTCCTCTGTTCAAATAATATGAACAAGTGTAGACAGCTAAATTCAAAGGATTTGTAGGAGAAATTGAAGGGTTGGGAGAGTGAAGAAAGATAACTATTTTTCCCAAAATAATTCGTGTTGGGAGAGTGAGGAATCAAATATTTTCCCTAAATAGTTTGAGTTGTGGGAAGGCGGCAAATGAAGGAATCCCGATGAGCTTACATAGGTAAGTGATTCGGGTGACTGAGTGCAGCCAACGCCCCCACAGCTCAAAATATGACGGGAAAAAGGGATAAAAAAAAAGCCAGCACCCGGCTGGCTAAGAAACACTGGAAGCAATGTGAGCAATGTCGTGCATTCTGGAGACCCGTTTGACCATGGTGTGTGGCCATCTCCGGAACACATGACAATAATAATCATTATCATTCGCACTTGTAAAGCACTTTTTTTCGCCAAACTATTGATTGACTCTTTTTTAAAGACGGATAAATTCAGAGGTTATTCAAGCAGTAAACACCACATCCACTCTAAAAAAAAAGGAAGTTGCTATGAGCGAGAACGAGTCCGGCAAATCGAGTCAGTTCAGCGTCCGTCATTCATTACCAAGCGATGCTGCGCAGCTTAATCATCTTTATGCCCAGACTCAGCTCTACAGCGACACCCTGCAACTCCCTCTGCCGACCCTCGCCCGCTGGGAAGAGCGGCTAGCCGACACCTCCCCTAGCCTTTTCAGCTATGTGGCGTGCGACGGCGATCGGATCGTGGGGCAGATAACCTTAAGAATTGAGCCAAACCTGCGCCGCCGCCACGTTGCTTCTTTCGGCATGGGCGTTGACGCGAGTTATCACGGCCAAGGCGTCGGCAGCCTGCTGCTGAAAACCATCACCGACCTTTGCGATAACTGGATTAACGTGCGGCGCATCGAGCTGACCGTGTTTGTCGACAACCAGGCGGCGCTGGCGCTGTATCAAAAGTTTGGGTTTGAAATCGAAGGCACCAGTCCCTGCTATGCCGTTCGCGACGGAAAATTCGTGGATGCGCACCATATGGGGCGAGTAACGACTGGCGCTGTTTGATGGTTTTTAGGTTTTGCTCCTCCCTCTTGTCAGGGGGAGGAGCAAAAGGCCCTACTCCAGATAATGCCTCAACGCGCCGGCGGCCTGGGCCAGCGCGACTTTCACGGCGGGAATTTCAGCCAGCGGGTTGAGCAGCCCGTAGTCATGAATCAGCCCGTCATACCTGACCAGAGTGACCTCCACCCCGGCTTCATTGAGCTTGCGGCCATAAGCTTCCCCTTCATCGCGTAAAACATCATATTCGGCGACTTGGATCAGCGCTGGAGGCAGGCCAGCGAGCTGTTCAGGTTTGGCTTGAAGCGGCGAGGCGTGCAGCTCTTGGCGTTTTCCGGCGTCGGTGGTGTAAGCGTCCCAAAACCACTTCATCATATTACGGGTCAGGAAGAAGCCTTCAGGGTAACGCTGGTAGGATTCTGTCTCGAAATTGGCGTCAGTGACCGGCCAAAGCAGCAGCTGGAAGGCGATATGCGGCGCGCCTTTTTCTTTCGCCATCAGGGCCACGGCGGCGGACATATTCCCCCCGACGCTATTACCGGCCACTGCCAGCCGCGAGCTGTCGACGTTGATTTCATCTCCGTGCTCCGCCACCCATTTAGTCGCGGCGTAAGCCTCGTTGATCGCCACCGGATACTGCGCCTCGGGGGATGGCGTGTAGTTAACGAATACCGCCACCGCGCCGCTGCCGACCACTAAATCACGGACCAAACGCTTATGGGTTGGGAAGTCACCGAGGATCCAGCCACCGCCGTGAAAGAACATAAACGCCGGAAGCTTTTTGCTATGACCAATCGGGCGAACGATGGACAGCGTCACCGAATGATCATCAACAATAATCACTTTTTCGCTGGTTTCGATGCCACTGAGGTTCACTTCCACCGACTTTTGCGCGTCCACCAGCACCTGCCGCGCTTCTTTTGGCTCCAGCTGCTCCATCGGTTTCCCTCCGGCGCTGTTGAGTTGGGTCAGGAAATCTTCAATATGCCGATTGGTAGCGGCGTTTTCGGGCGATAAGGCTTTTTGAACTTGGCTCATCTCTGCTCCTCGGTATTTCCAGAATTCAGTGAGTGAGGAGTAAGTATAGAAGTGGATGACCGCCCTTGCAGAAAGGGCAAACTTCCCCGTTCTGTCACTTACCTGCCATTTTACTGTCATCCGCGCTGCTTATGTTCTGATTAACTTCACCGGAGGACAAGCCTATGTTTAGCATGGACACCGTACTTCAGGATCTCGACCCGCAGCGTAAAACCCCGTCATGGCAGCTTAGCCTGCTGAAAACTCTGTTCCACGAGAAAGACTTCCACCAGCTTGCCGACCAGCATCGCCACCTAAAAGGCATGGATATGGTCGAGCAGGTGCTGGAATATTTCGATATTCGCTGTGAACTGGCCGAACGCGATTTGGAGCAGATCCCAAGCTACGGTCCGGTGGTGGTGATTGCGAATCACCCGATTGGCACATTAGACGGTCTGGCATTGCTGCATGCCGTGGCCTCGGTGCGTCCGGATGTCAAAGTGATGGCCAATCGCCTGTTATCGCGCGTGGAGTCCATCAGCAGCCTGATGATTCCGGTGGATAATATGGGCAATCGCACACAGCGCTCGCAGGTCTCCGCGATGCAAGAGCATTTGGAAAACCAGGGCGTGCTGGTTGTCTTCCCGGCGGGCGAGGTGTCGCGCCTGAGTTCGAAAGGGGTGCGCGACGGCCGCTGGCATACCGGTTTTATTCGCATGGCCGCCAAGGTGCGCGCGCCCATTGTGCCGGTGCACATCAGTGGCAATAACAGCGCGCTGTTCTATCTCAGCTCGCTGGTTTATCGCCCGCTCTCTTCGCTGCTGCTGGTGCGGGAAATGTTCCGCCAGCGCGGCAACAGTTTGAAATTGCAGATTGGCGCGCGGATTCCTTATGCCAGTTGGCACGACGGACACACCCACGCCAATGATTTAGCCGAGCGTTTTCGTCGCCACGTTTATCGCCTTGGGCAAGGCAAAGAGGGGCTGTTCCAGTCAGAGTCGGCCATTGCCCGCGCCGAAGACCGCGCCGTGCTGAAACGGGCGCTGGAAGGCAGTGAAAAGCTGGGGCAGACGCCGGACGGCAAGCTTATCTATCTTTATCGCCGCAACGGCGAGGACTATGTGCCGATCCTGCGCGAGCTGGGGCGTCTGCGCGAAATCGCCTTCCGCGCGGTGGGTGAAGGCAGTGGCCGCCGCCGCGACCTCGACAGCTATGACGACAGCTATTATCACCTGGTACTGTGGGATCCGCAGGATTTGGAAATCGTTGGCGCGTACCGTTTTATGCCGACCGCGGACCACGTGCAGGAGCACGGCATCGACACTATTTATAGCCAAAGCCTGTTCCATTACGGCCATCAGATGGACCCGATTTTAGCCCAGGGCATTGAGCTTGGCCGCAGCTTTATCCAACCCGCCTACTGGGGGAAACGCGGCCTCGACTACCTGTGGCTGGGCATTGGGGCCTATCTGGCGAAGTATCCGCAAACCCGCTATCTGTTTGGCCCGGTGTCGATTTCCGGCGGCCTGCCACTGGCGGCTCGCGACCTGCTGATTGCCTTCTACCGGATTTACTTTGCTCCGACCCTGTCGCTGGCGACTTCGCGCCGCCCTTACCCGGCTTCGCTGCCCGACGTGCTGGCGCAGTTCTCCGGTGATAACTATGCAGAAGACCTTCAGCGCCTGAAAAGAATGTTGAGCAATCTGGGCTGCGCCATTCCGCCGCTGTACAAGCAGTACACCGAGCTGTGCGAGGCGGGCGGCGTGCAGTTTATCGACTTCGGCTCAGACCCGGCGTTCAATAACTGCATCGACGGGCTGGTCTTGGTAGATTTAAGCCAGCTAAAAACCGCCAAGTTTGAGCGTTACATTGGCGTGCATCAGTGCCAAAAATCGGCGTAAAACGGCCCTTTCCTACCGATTTATCATCCTTTTCCTTATCTTCAGATGCGTCCTACAAGCAGGTAGGACGCGCCTGACTGCCGACGTTATCTCCATTCTCTATATTGCGTGACAGCACCACTCAGTACGCCAGCTTCGCGGCGCGCCGGGTGTTTTCATCCCACATTCCGCGTGGTGGTCAATGGCAGTAATGCGAAGGTATCTTAATCAGCAGCGGGGCCAATCCCTGGCGCTCAAAAATATGCTAGTTTCCGATGATAACGCGGCCGTCACTGCGATGGCTGGCTCAGGGCTTGATCTGACAGCCGATGGCTCATCATTGTCAGGGTCGGGGTGAAGGTGAGTTTCTAGAAGCGAGTAGAGTCAACATCACGCCAGAGGCGCAGGAAACTGCGCCTTTTTTATTTCACTTCGCAACTGTTCCCTTTTCTCTGCAATGCGTTGTTGGCTTTCGGGCGACTGCTTCGCCACGAGTTGTTTGAAGTTCCCCATTTTCCTCTCCCTATAAGTCTCATATGCCTAAAATATGACCTATCAGCTATAGCTTCAATACTCATACAAGTAGTTAGGGGATGATAAATGGCGAAAAAGGCAGCTTCACCATCGCGAAAGCTGCCCCATTGTTAAGCCCGCAATCTCACGTTGGCGTCCATTCCCATGCTGCGCAGGCGCGAGTCGAGGGCTTTCATGCATTTGTCATAGCTGCCGGGGCCTTGCAGCGGATCGGGGAGGTCCGCCAGATAGCCAAGTTTTCTGCCGATCATCAGGGTTTCCATAACGCTGTGATGTCCGGAAAGCGTCATCAGCGCGGCGTACATTATCAGGATTTTTTCCCGGCTTTGCTTCTCTTGCGACGAACACTGGGCGAAGGGCTTCGACATCTCCAGATGCTGAATAACAAACTGCCCCGTCCCCGACGCACCGGCGATAAATGGCGTGCCGCTGACCTTAAAGCGCTTGGCCGTGTCAGAGGTTGGGATGCGCTCATTGCTCGATTTTGCATGGTTGATGCGCTGCGGGAAAAAGTTCTCCGTGGAGGGGCGTCGGTTCAACGTGTCGACAATCCCCGCGTGGCGGTTTTCGCGGCTGCTGCTGCGCACCTGGTCGGAACGAATCTTCTGCCTGCCGCGATCGGTAAACACCGATTGGGAGCGAATTTGCTGGGAGACGGCGGGCTTGTAGTAGTTCATCGCGCTACCAAGCACGTCGATGGTTTGCTTGATGGAGCCCTGCAAACGGTTAGCCAGCACGGCGCTGCTTTCGCCTGAACGCGACCAATCTTTTAATTCGCGCTCCAGCTCCCCGGCCTTCCTTAAACCCCGGTGCAAATCGGCCACCGTCGCTTTGTCCATGCCCGCAGTGAATTCGCTGAAACGGCTTTCGCACGAGCGCAGGGTGCCAATCATCTGGTGCATATGGTTGACCAATAGGCTGGTCTGACTGCTGCTCATATTGCTCCATAAATGCACTGCCCAACGCGACTCCCGCTGCGTGGCGGCGACATCATTGCCGCGCACGTCAAACTTCGGCGGCGTGGCGGCAAGGGTGTTGGCGCGAGGGCGCGAGCTGCTTTGCGCCGGAGCAGCAGCAGGCGGTCGGCTGGTGGAAGGTAGCGGATTGCGCCTGACTTCCTGCTGGGCCAGCGGATGTAAATTATTCTGGCGCGGCGGCTCATAGGCAGGCAGCGGAATGATTTTCGGGTGCGGCGGCGGCGGCATCGGCACATAGTCGTACTGCCGATGATTGCTGGTCGACGCATAGAGACTGTTAATCGGCGGTGGTGGCATCGGCACATGCACCGGCGGCAGCGGCACATTGCCTGGACGCGGTGCGGCCGGCATCGGTCCCCAGTTACCGTTATTAGGCTGTTGATAAATCTGCTGATTATTCGGCAGCGCAGGCTGCTGATAAATATAATTTTGCGGATGAGCAGGCGGTTCGGGCGGCCGATAAATGTAATTATTATTCGGCATTCCGTAGTTATATGGGTTTGGCATGGTGAGTATCCATTCGATTCGATGATGAATATCAAAGTTGTCTTCAGATGACGAAGATTTGAGTGGATAATCGTTTGGGTTAGTTCCGCCCGCTGTGCAGAAGTTAGTCAGCCTACCCAATAATGAGCCATATCGCCGTTCTCGGCCTTGGCGCAGGATCTCGGTCAGGTAAATATGACCAGCTTCGTGAAGCTGTTTAGTTAAAACCAGTCAGTATGCTAACCAAAAGCTGCCAAACGGCAGCCTTTTTATTTTTACTGAGCGCGGCGCATATTCCGAATAAGGTCTAAAAGAAATTTCGGTTATTTATTCCAGCAATTTTGGCTCGAACATCGCTGGGTTGGCACGCACTTCATTAATAATGAAGTCTACAAAAGCCCGGACCTTGGGAGACAGATGCCGATTAGAGGGCCAAATAAGTGATAATGAACCAAGGGGAACCATAAACTCGGTGAGTATCGGTTGCAGAAGTTTATTTTTTATCGCGCTTTCCGCAACATAAACAGGTAAATGGGCAATACCAAGTCCATCAATGGCAGCGCGTAACCCGGCATCCGTATTATTAAAGATAAGATTACGGGGAAGACTTAAGTGTGTATTAGGCGCTGAAAACGACCATTGGGCGAGGAGACCATTTGAGGGGTATTTAAAATGGATACAATTATGTTTGACGAGATCGGTAGGGTCCTGAGGAGTACCCTGTTTTTCTAAATAACTATTAGAACCACAAACAACAAAATGCTGCTCCCCTAGCCGATGACCAATCAATCGCGTATCCCTGAGCTCCCCACTTCTCACCGCAATATCTATCCCTTCGCCAATTATATCAATCACACGATCCTCAAAATCGATATCGAGTTCGATTTCTGGATACACCTTTAGGAACTCAGGTAGCAATGGCATAAGCAGATTGTGGCCGAAGATCTGCGGCACGCTCACACGCAGTCTGCCCTTAGGACGCGACCGCGTGGACGAAATCATCGCCTGTGCGTCGTAAATATCATCCAGTATATGCTTACAACGCTCATAAAAAATCGCACCTTCTTCCGTTAGCCCAATACTGCGGGTTGTTCTGTAGAACAGCCTAACCCCCAGCTCGTTCTCAAGTCTGGCTACACTTTTAGCAATGGCGGAAGAAGAGACACCCAGAACTCGGCCCGCACCTGCATAACTGAGAAGCTCAGCGGCAGAAACGAACGCGGTCATCCCCTTAAGGCTTTCCATAATAACCTTATACGTATTAAAGACATTTTTTCTTTAGTGTAAGGTCGGTTAGAGGGATTTACAAATCATTACGTTGAATTTATTCTCCAATTACCATTTATCATCGGTCATAACCTTGATAGAAAATTAAATTAACAGTACTGCATATCAATAATGGAAATAGTTAACAAGGAGACTCAGCGTTATTCTTGTTGCAAAGAAAAAACGCATCTAATACACAGCACGTTATTTCAGGCACACATCCCGCTAAATATAACGTTAAATAATATAACCCAACGAGAAATTCTCGGCTTTATACTATGGGTATCAACAAGGCCTATTATTGATCAGGAACCCGTCAGAATAGCGAATGGAATGACTGAGAGTGACCTGAAAGAAGCGATTCTTCTGGCCGAAAAAAAGATGATCTATCGGGCTGTCCGGGCATTTCTTGAAGGCCGAATAACGCTTAACGAGGACAAGGTCATTTACGAGGAAAATAGTCATGTATAAGATAAAGAATAATATTATTGCTGCGAGCTGCGTCGCGAGCATTCTTTTTATCGCTATAACAACACTTGGATTATCCCTCGCGACATTGCCTCTGTATATTAATGAGTCCTTGGGCTATTCCGCTTTTTATGTTGGCCTGGTTGTCGCCACTGAATCATTATCAACACTGTTTTCTCGAGCAGCCGCTGGTCGATATTCTGACAATCATGGACCACGAAAAGGTATGGTGCTGGGACTGTCCCTCACCTTGCTGGCGGGGCTATTATGTTTGTTTTCATTCGGTTTTATTGATTCAGCTAAAGTCGCTTTATCTGTCATTATTTTTTCGCGAATACTCATGGGTATTGGCGAAAGCTTAATTTTTACTTGCAGTGGCACGTGGCCTATTGGCCTCGTCGGTCGAGAACATGCCGGGAAAATTATGTCTTGGGTGGGTATCGCCATGTTCCTGGGCTTAGCGCTGGGTAATTATGCGGGTACATGGTCGTATTACCACACTGGTATTACTATTTCTGCTATTGCTATGACGGTTCTACCTGCGTTTGGTCTTTTGCTCGTCGCTATCATTAAACCTGTGGCAACGCATCCCGTAAAAAATCACGCGAAACTTTCCTATGCGATCCAAAGAATATGGAAAGCGGGATCGGGATTCTCGCTGGCCAATATAGGTTATGCCTCTATTACGACGTTTCTCGTGCTCTATTTTATTAAAAATGGGTGGGGAAGCCAGGCAGCCGTCGCCTTAGCTTTATTTGGCGTAGGTTATGTTGTTTCAAGACTAACCTTGGGGTGGAAAGCAGACAGTTCAGGTTTAAAACTGACACTGTTTTCAATTGCCATTGAAGCCATTGGTTTATTATTGATTGCACTTTCATCTCATCCCTACGAGGCAATGCTGGGATCTTTCTTAACAGGATTCGGCCTGTCAATGATTTACCCCTTGCTTGCCCTTCCGGCATTAAAAAGTATGCCTGATGAAAATATCGGTCTGGCGCTGAGTACCTATGAGTCTTGTTTTGATATAGGGATCTTAATTGCAGGACTGGTGGGCGGGGGCATTGTGTCACTATTTGGCTATCCCGCCGTATTTCTCTTTGCCTTCGTCTGCTGCCTGTTAGCCTCTTTTTCATCGGTATTGGCTTACAAGCAAATATCCAACGAAGACCCCAAGCCGATGCGTGAAAAGGCCACCCTTAACTAAAAATAAGAGTGCCACTTAGTCCAGCACGTCGTGGAGTTGATTAGATGAGCGACCCAATCGACGTTCTGGGCTGAGCTACCTCAGTGCGATTTTATGATCATCTGGCGCGCACCAGCTCCTGCGCGCAGGCCCACGCCGAGCTCCAGGCCCACTGGAAGTTGTAGCCGCCGAGCCAGCCGGTGACGTCAACCACTTCGCCGATGAAGTACAGGCCGGGGACTTTAGTGGCGCCCATGGTTTTGGATGACAGCTCTTTGGTGTCGACGCCGCCGAGGGTGACTTCAGCCGTGCGATAGCCTTCGGTACCGTTCGGCTGAACGCGCCAGTTTTGTAGCTGTTCGACTAAGTCTGCCTGCTGCGGCACGTTGAGCTGCTTGAGGGTGACATCGGGAATTTGGCCGAGGGTTTGCAGACACTCAACCAGACGCTTCGGCAGCTGCATCGCCAGCGTATTTTTCAGGCTTTGGTTAGGGTGCTGCTGGCGCTGATCGTTCAAAAAGCCGGCTAAATCCAGCTCAGGGAGTAAGTTAACGCTCACAAACTCGCCGGGCTGCCAGTAGCTGGAAAGCTGTAAAACCGCCGGGCCGGACAGGCCACGATGGGTAAATAAGATGCTTTCGCGAAACACCGTGCCGTCTTCGGCAGTCAAAACCGACGGCACCGAAACGCCGGACAGGGTCTGCAGATGGTCCAACAGCGGCTTATGCAGCGTAAAGGGCACCAAGCCGGCTCGGGTTGGTAGCACTTTCAGGCCAAATTGCTCCGCCAGGCGATATCCCCATGGCGATGCGCCGAGGCCCGGCATGGATAACCCGCCGCTCGCCACCACAAGTGAGTGAGTACTTACAGTTGAGCCGTTCACATTGATTTCAAAGCCAGTTTCGGTTTTCACCACCGAGGTGATTTCGCTGCGCAGGCGGATTTCCACCTTGCCCTTCGTGCATTCACTCTCCAGCATGGCGACGATTTGCTGCGCCGAGTCATCGCAGAACAGCTGGCCGAGGGTTTTCTCATGCCACGCGATGCCATGGCGGTTAACCATGTCGATGAAATCCCACTGGGTGTAGCGCGCCAGCGCCGATTTGCAAAAATGCGGATTGTTGGAAAGATAAGCCGCCGGTTCGGCATACAGATTGGTGAAGTTACAGCGCCCGCCCCCTGACATGAGGATTTTACGGCCCGCTTTTTTGCCGTTGTCGAGCAGCACAACGCGGCGGCCACCCTGACCCGCCAGCGCGGCACAAAACATGCCCGCAGCGCCTGCGCCAACCACGACTACATCAACCTGTTCCACATCGGCCTCACTTTTTTCTGATCTTCAACTACGTTTAAAGTTGTACTGATTGCTGTACTTTTTTTGACAGAAAAGCAGGCTAAATAGTCGCCAGAAACCTGTCACGGGCGGCGATTGTAAGGTGCGGAAGGAGCTGATGCCAGCCGGGAAAGTAAATAGATGGCGCTGGTAACGAAATGTGTCATGAAAGACGGAGGAGTAACCTTCTGATTTGAAAAGAGTTACTTCGAACAAGCTACAAAATCAACCTGCTTTTAGTCAAAAAAATGTCATATTTTCCTTTTACCGTCGCCCCGTTCTCGCAGATAATGCGCGGCGTTCATGACCACAAACTGGCGTAACAATTATGCTGCATTTATTTGCCGGGTTAGACATCCATACCGGTTCGTTGTTGATCCTCGCGTTACTGTTTGTGCTGTTCTACGAAGCTATCAACGGCTTCCATGATACGGCTAACGCAGTAGCTACCGTCATCTATACCCGTGCAATGCGCTCGCAACTTGCGGTCGTTATGGCTGGGGTATTTAACTTCTTAGGCGTTATTCTCGGCGGATTGAGTGTGGCTTATGCCATCGTTCACCTCTTGCCGACTGACCTGCTACTGAATGTCGGTTCCACCCACGGTCTGGCCATGGTGTTCTCCATGCTGCTCGCCGCCATCATCTGGAACCTCGGCACTTGGTATTTTGGCCTTCCGGCCTCCAGCTCCCATACCCTGATTGGTGCCATCATCGGCGTCGGTTTGACTAATGCATTAGTGACTCACAGCTCGGTGGTCGATGCGTTAAACATTCCCAAAATGATAGGTATTTTCGCGTCGCTGATTGTCTCTCCACTGGTGGGGATGATTATGGCGGGGGCGATGATCTTCATTTTGCGTCGCTACTGGAGCGGCACCAAGAAACACGCGCGTATTCACCTGACGCCTGCTGAGCGTGAAAAGAAAGACGGCAAGAAGAAGCCGCCATTCTGGACCCGTATCGGCCTGATCCTGTCTGCTATCGGCGTGAGCTTCTCACACGGTGCGAACGACGGTCAGAAAGGCATTGGTCTGATTATGCTGGTGTTGATTGGTGTTGCGCCTGCGGGCTTCGTGCTGAATATGAATGCCACCGGTTACGACATCGCGCGTACCCGTGACGCAGTGACTCACTTGCAGCAATATTATCAGCAGCACAGCGACGCCCTGCCGCACGTGGTGGCGCTGACGCCGCTGGTGCCAACGCCGGACGAAGCGGCGGCTGATGCCGCAGATACGCAGAAAGAGAAAGTGTTCCACTGCGATAGCTCACACGCGCTGGACGCTATCGATCGCGCGCAATCACTGCTGGCGAATCTGCAATCTTACAGCGACCTGTCGCCAGAGCAGCGCAGCCACATGCGCCGCCTGCTGATGTGCGTGGCCGATACCGCAGACAAAGCCGCGAAGTTGGACGAAACCTCTTCAGCCGATAAACGCTTCCTGGGCAACCTGAAAGGCGACATTCTGCAAACGGTAGAGTACGCGCCGCTGTGGATCATTATTGCCGTCGCACTGGCCTTGGCGCTGGGTACGATGATTGGCTGGAAGCGCGTTGCGACCACCATCGGCGAGAAGATTGGCAAGAAAGGCATGACCTACGCGCAGGGCCTGTCAGCCCAGCTGACCGCGGCACTGTCGATTGGCGTGGCAAGTTATACCGGTATGCCGGTATCCACCACCCACGTACTCTCTTCAGCGGTTGCCGGTACCATGCTGGTTGACGGCGGCGGCGTGCAGAGCAAAACCGTGAAAAGCATCGCCATGGCATGGATCTTAACCCTGCCGGTGTCGATTGTGCTTTCAGGTAGCCTGTACTGGATCGCGCTGAAACTTATCTAATTTGATAAGTTGATTTGAGTTAGGTTAATAAATGCAAAAGGCGACTTGTTAATAGCAAGTCGCCTTTTTTATTGGCTGGAAAAGCAAAACTCCCTCCCTTAGCTGAACAATAAAACCTGTAGATTAGAACCAAATGAGCATCGCTAACATACTGACGAGGATGAGCCCGCACAGCGCCGTGGTTAACATAAACTGACCGCGCACTCGCTCACAACGGCGAATAAACTCAGGGTCGTGATGATCGGTATAGCGCTGAGCATAGATGTAGCTCACCAGTCTAATTTGCTTACTCGGCTGCCCGTGAGTGGTGAAGAATCCCCGCCCATCGACATATTGATAGAGCAGCGGATCGCAGTCACGCAGCACCACCAGTAGCGCCCGCAAAGAAGAGTAATAGCGCAGCATATTCACCACGAAGACAAAACATAAAGCCCAAAACAGCGCAACGGGACTGATCATAACTCCCCCTCAAGACGGGTTCATCACGCGGACAACCATCAGAAAAACGGGCTGTCCTTATTGATGACGCTTTGCGACCCCGCCCAACCTCTTATGACATCACACCCCCCGGGCAACCTCTCGCCCGCCCTCCTAACTCGTGCAGAAACTCGGGGGCGCAAGCATATTGCGTCGGCCCCCTAATATTGAGTGTAGGAAACGATATAAAAAAGTGGGGAAGTATTTATCTCTTGCCAGAAACGCGGGCGATGCGCTTGATTTATCTGTCCGTTTTAGCGCTATACTTAAGACATGGAACTCGCATGATGCTGAAATGGTTATTAACTGACTTATGGAAGGAGTTTTCTCATGTCTTACAAACACATACTCATTGCGGTTGATCTTTCCCCTGAAAGCAAAGTACTGGTAGAGAAAGCGGTTTCTATGGCGCGTCCTTATAACGCCAAAGTGTCACTCATTCATGTTGACGTAAATTATTCCGACCTGTACACCGGCCTGATTGACGTGAATTTGGGTGACATGCAGAAACGCATTTCTGAAGAGACTCACCACGCGTTGAACGAGCTGTCCCAGAATGCCGGCTATCCTATTTCAGAAACCCTGAGCGGCAGCGGTGATTTAGCCCAGGTGCTGGTTGATGCTATCAAGAAATATGACGTCGATTTGGTGCTGTGTGGCCATCATCAGGACTTCTGGAGCAAGCTGATGTCCTCTGCGCGCCAGCTGATCAACACCGTACACATCGATATGCTGATCGTCCCTCTGCGTGACGAAGAAGACGAAGCCGCCATCGACTAATTCCGCCGGTCCCGCGCTACATAAAGAAAAGGAGATGCTTAGCATCTCCTTTTTTATGGTGTCGCAGAACACGATGAAGGCTCAAAGCGGCGTATAAATATCAAACCGGTGGCTTTTGGTGACTACCGCGGCCTGCGCGGCAATGTCCGCCATCGGCGGGGCGTAGTCTGGCCGTTTCACCACGATACGCTTGGTTGCCAGACGGCGCGCCGGTTCCAGCAGGCCATCGGCATCTTCGTCCGGCCCCACCAGCCCCTGAAAGACGCGCATCTCTTTCTTCACCAGCGCGCTTTTCTGCTTATGCGGATACATCGGGTCGAGGTAGACCACTTCCGGCTTCGGCGTCAGTTCCGACAAGGCGGTCAGGCTCGAGGCGTGCAGCAGCGTCATGCGCTCGCGCAGCCACGGGCCGATTTCAGCATCGCGATAGCCTCTTTCCAGACCGTCATCGAGCAGCGCCGCGACCACCGGATTACGCTCCAGCATGCGCACGTGGCAGCCCAGTGACGCCAGCACGAACGCGTCGCGTCCGAGGCCTGCTGTGGCATCCACCACGTTTGGCAAATAGCTGCCTTTGACGCCGACGGCTTTCGCCACCGCTTCGCCCCGCCCGCCGCCGAACTTGCGGCGGTGCGCCATGGTCCCGCCGACGAAATCGACGAAAATCGCCCCCAGCTTTGGCTCGTCCAGCTTGCGCAGTTCGAGACGCTCAGGGGTCAGCACCAGCGCCATATTGGCGTCGGGGTCAGAGGTCAGGTTCCAGCGCTCGGCCAGAATAGATAAGGCGCCCTGAGAGGCGCCTTCTTCACAGATTAAACAGACACTCACGAGGTGACGCTTTCCTTAATTCCATAATGGCGCAGCATAGCATCTAGCTGAGGCTCGCGCCCACGGAAGCGTTTGAACAGCTCCATCGGTTCTTCAGAACCGCCGCGCGACAGAATGTTGTCGAGGAAGGACTGGCCGGTTTCGCGGTTGAAAATCCCCTCTTCTTCGAAGCGCGAGTAAGCATCGGCAGACAGCACTTCGGCCCACAGATAGCTGTAGTAACCCGCCGCGTAGCCACCGGCGAAAATGTGGCTGAAGGCGTGTGGGAAACGACCCCAGCTTGGCGATGGCACCACGGCGACCTGCTTTTTGATTTCCGCGAGGGTTTGCAGGATCTGCGCGCCCTTGGCAGGGTCATACTCGGCGTGCATGCGGAAGTCGAACAGGCCGAACTCCAGCTGACGCAGGATAAACAGCGCCGCCTGATAGTTCTTGGCTGCCAGCATTTTATCCAGCATGTCGGTCGGCAATGGCTCGCCGGTTTCGAAATGCCCGGAGATAAACGCCAGCGCTTCCGGCTCCCAGCACCAGTTTTCCATAAACTGGCTTGGCAGTTCGACGGCGTCCCACGGCACCCCGCTGATACCCGCAACGCCCGAGACGTCGATTTTGGTCAGCATATGGTGCAGGCCGTGGCCGAACTCATGGAACAGCGTGGTGACTTCATTGTGAGTAAACAGCGCCGGGCCGTTACCCACCGGGCGGTTGAAGTTACAGGTCAGGTAGGCCACCGGCTTCTGCACTTCGCCGTTGGCTTTGCGCAGGCTGCCCGCGCAGTCGTTCATCCATGCGCCGCCGCGTTTGTGTTCGCGAGCATAGAGGTCGAGGTAGAAGCTGCCGCGCAGTTCGCCGCTGTCGTCAAACAGGTCGAAGAAACGCACGTCTTTGTGCCACGTGTCCACGTCTTTGCGCTCTTTGGCGGTGATGCCATAAATGCGTTTCACCACCTCGAACAAGCCTTCCAGCGCACGCTGCTCAGGGAAGTACGGGCGCAGCTGTTCGTCATTGATAGAGAACAGGTGCTGTTTCTGCTTTTCACCGTAGAACGGCAGGTCCCAGGCTTCCATCTCATCCACGCCGTAATGCTCTTTGGCGAAGGCGCGAAGCTGGGCCAGCTCTTGCTCAGCCTGCGGGCGGGCGCGTTTCGCCAGGCCATTAAGGAAGTCGATCACCTGAGACGGGCTTTCGGCCATTTTAGTGGCCAGAGACTGGTCGGCAAAGGATGTAAAGCCCAGCAGCTCGGCCAGTTCGTGGCGCAGCGCCAGCTCATCGGCCATCACTTGGCTGTTGTCCCACTTACCGGCGTTCGGGCCTTGATCCGAGGCGCGGGTCAGGAAGGCGCGATACATCTCTTCACGCAGCTCACGGTTTTCCGCATAGGTCATCACCGGCAGGTAGCTCGGGATATCCAGCGTCAACAGCCAGCCTTCTTGCTCTTTCGACTCAGCCAGCGCTTTGGCAGCGGCCAGCGCGCTCTCCGGCAAGCCTTTCAAATCCTTCACATCGGTGATCAACTTGCTCCAGCCCATGGTGGCGTCGAGCACATTGTTGCTGTAGGTCGAACCCAGCTCGGACAGGCGAGCCGAGATTTCGCCGTAGCGCTTTTGCTTCTCTGGCGATAACCCGATACCGGACAGCTCGAAATCACGCAGCGCGTTATCAACCGATTTTTTCTGCGCCAGCGTCAGTTGGTCGAAGTTCGCGCCCTCTTTCAGCTCGCGATAAGCCTGATACAGCCCCGCGTGCTGGCCCATCCAAGTGCTGAATTCAGAAATCAGCGGCAGACATTGCTCATAGGCCTCGCGCAGCTCTGGGCTGTTCTTTACCGCGTTCAGATGGCCGACCGGCGACCAGATACGGCTAAAACGATCGTCACTTTCCGCCAGCGGCTGGCACAGGTTTTCCCAGCTAAAAGGCCCGGATTGCGCCACAACCTCTTCCACCGTCTGGCGGTAATCTTCGATCACGGATTTGATGGCAGGGACAATGTGTTCAGGACGGATCGCAGAAAACGGCGGCAGGACAAAAGGTTTCAGAAGCGGGTTGTTCGACAGATTTTGCTGTTCAGTCATAGGGGCCAGTCCTTTTTGTGTCGCTAAGGGCGATAGCGTCGTGCGCTTATCGCCTTGGGTCTGATGCGCGGCGCGGTATTTGGCGTCTTCGCGCGTCAGTCATAAATTCGAATTGCAATAAAAATGGCGTAATTTCTAACATGAGGCCAGTTTCGGCGAAAATCAATGGCTGGAAGAGATGTAGGCTGTTTCAACCGGTAACGAAAATTAAGCCAGCTGGCATTCGCGCCGGCTTTGGGCCCGGGTTAGGATGTGCTCAAATCAACAAAAACAGAGCAAAGGATAAAATGATGAAAGCGATGAAGTTAGGAATGTTGGCCGCTGGCCTGCTCTCGCTGGTGATGACCAGTCAGATGGCCAGCGCGCAAGAAACGCTGATTTTTGTCCGTCACGGCGAAAAACCGGCGAGCAGTAGCGGCCAGTTGACCTGCAAAGGGCTGAACCGCGCACTGGCGCTGCCGGGCGTGTTATTGCCGCGCTATGGCAATCCTGACCACATTTTTGCCGCAGGCCCGAAAGAGCAAAAGCTGGGTAACTCACTGCGCCCGCTTTCCACCATCATGCCCACCGCCGTGCGCCTCAACCAGCCAATCAATATTCAGTTTCACGCCGACGACGTTGACGGCGTAACCAAAGAGTTGCAGGACGATAAGTACAAAGACGCGAAGATTTTTGTCTCCTGGGAGCACAAGAACCTCGACAAAATCGTGAAAAATATCGTCAAAGAGAACGGCGGTGACCCAAGCGTGGTGCCGGAGTGGCCGGGCAAGGATTTCGACAGCATCTTTATCCTGACCTTAGATAAGTCCGCCGCGACGCCAAAAGTGACCTTTAAAATCGAGCAGGAAAACCTGAACGGCGTGTCCGACACCTGCCCGAACGCCTCCTAATCTGTCCAAGCCGCTGGCGATGAGGTAAGGCTTTTGCCAATTTCTTCGCCAGACAGTTTATACTAAGCCCCATTCAAGGCGCGTCGCGACAGCTGGCCGCCTTCTTCACATTCCCAGTACAGTATAAACTTTCGGTAACCCACTGATTTTACTGTCTACATTCATTATTCGGAAACGTAAAACCTATGTTGAGTTACCGCCACAGTTTTCACGCTGGCAACCACGCCGACGTCCTGAAACACACCGTTCAGAGCCTGATCATTGAATCTCTGAAAGAAAAAGAGAAACCTTTCCTGTATCTCGACACCCACGCGGGCGCTGGTCGCTACCTGCTGAGTGGCGAACACGCCGAGCGCACCGGCGAATATTTGGAAGGCATCGCGCGTATTTGGCAGCGTGAAGATCAGCCTGCGGAACTGGCGGCCTATATGTCGGCCATCAAGCATTTCAACCGCAACGAGAGCCTGCGCTACTACCCCGGCTCGCCGCTGATTGCCCGCCAGCTGCTGCGTGAAGAGGACAAACTGCACCTGACCGAACTGCACCCGAGCGACTTCCCGCTGCTGCGCAGTGAGTTCCAGAAAGACAACCGCGCCCGCGTCGTGCGCGAAGACGGCTACCAGCAGTTGAAGGCCCAACTTCCACCACAGTCACGCCGTGGTTTGATTTTGATGGACCCGCCTTACGAGCTGAAAACCGATTATCAGGACGTGGTGAAAGGCATTCAGGAAGGTTACAAACGCTTCGCGACCGGCACCTACGCGCTATGGTATCCAGTAGTCATGCGTCAGCAAATCAAGAAGATGCTGCGCGACCTCGAAGCCACCGGCATTCGCCGCATTCTGCAAATCGAGCTGGGTGTGCGTCCGGACAGTGACCAGCGCGGTATGACCGCCTCGGGCATGATCGTGATTAACCCGCCGTGGAAGCTGGAACAGCAGATGAACAACGTGCTGCCGTGGCTGCTGGAAACGCTGGTGCCATCGGGCACGGGCCACCAGTTGGTGAAATGGGTGGTGCCAGAGTAAATTCTGCCAGCCTCACTCTCCCCTGGCCAGAGCCGCCTCCCCCAAGGCTCTGGCTATCAAAACGTTCCACACCTATTACAATCATTGATGCAACCTTTGCGACAAAGCGAATTCTCACGTTAAACTCTTAGGCAATTTTTTAAGATTCATGACGCCCATTGAGGCCCATTCACTTTCTCTAACGGACTAACCGATGACTAAACATTATGACTATCTGGCAATTGGCGGCGGCAGCGGCGGTATCGCATCAATTAACCGTGCCGCCATGCATGGGCAAAAATGTGCGCTGATCGAAGCAAAAGAGCTTGGCGGCACCTGTGTCAACGTAGGTTGCGTTCCGAAGAAAGTCATGTGGCACGCGGCGCAGATTGCTGAAGCAATCCGTAACTACGGCCCAGATTATGGCTTCGATACCACGGTCAACAGCTTCAACTGGAAGACGCTGGTCGCCAACCGTACTGCCTACATCGACCGTATTCACACCTCGTACGACAACGTGCTGGGTAAAAATAAAGTGGACGTGATCCGCGGCTTTGCTCGCTTCATCGACGATCACACTGTGGAAGTTAACGGCGAGAAGATCACTGCCGATCACATCCTGATCGCCACCGGCGGCCGCCCTAGCCACCCGAACATTCCGGGTGCGGAATACGGTATCGACTCAGACGGTTTCTTTGACCTGACTGAAATGCCAAAACGCGTTGCGGTTGTGGGCGCAGGCTATATCGCGGTTGAGATTGCTGGCGTGATGAACGCGCTGGGTGCAGAAACTCACCTGTTCGTGCGTAAACACGCGCCGCTGCGTACTTTCGATCCATTGATCGTTGAAACGCTGGTTGAAGTGATGAACACCGAAGGCCCGGCGCTGCATACAGAGTCGATTCCAAAAGAAGTGGTCAAAAATGCCGACGGCAGCCTGACCCTGAAACTGGAAAATGGCAAAGAGTTTGAAGTCGACAGCCTGGTGTGGGCGATTGGCCGTGAGCCAGAGACTGACAACTTCAATCTGAAAGCTACTGGCGTGAAAACTAACGACAAAGGCTACATCATCGTCGATAAGTTCCAGAACACCAGTGTTAAAGGCATTTACGCGGTGGGTGATAACACCGGTGCCGTCGAGCTAACGCCAGTCGCCGTTGCGGCGGGCCGTCGTCTCTCCGAGCGCCTGTTCAACAACAAGCCGGACGAGCATCTGGACTACAGCAACATCGCGACCGTGGTCTTCAGCCACCCTGCCATCGGCACCGTGGGCCTGACCGAGCCGGAAGCTATTGAGAAATTCGGCGCGGACAATGTGAAAGTGTACAAATCTGCTTTCACCGCGATGTACACCGCCGTCACCCAGCACCGCCAGCCGTGCCGCATGAAGCTGGTCTGCGTGGGTAAAGAAGAGAAAATCGTTGGCCTGCACGGCATCGGTTACGGCATGGACGAAATGCTGCAAGGCTTCGCGGTAGCCATCAAAATGGGCGCCACCAAGAAAGACTTCGATAACACCGTAGCGATTCACCCAACAGGTGCTGAAGAGTTCGTGACCATGCGTTAATTACTCAATCTGGAATTAATTAAAAGCCGCAGGTTTATCTCTGCGGCTTTTTTGTTTTTGGGATATTGAGAATAAAAAAGCCCGCCGACAGGGCGGGCAAAACACAGCAAGCAGCTTCTATATTATTCTTAAGATAATGGGAAAGAATGGGACAAATCGACGGCGGCTGTAGGCCGTGGCCCACAACGCTCTACCCACTTCCTTTCCATAATTTTAAAAGTCATCATCTGCTTTTGGTTTCACTTTATCTCCGTGCAATAAAGGAATGAATATGCAGACCCAACAGATTGAAAAATTTACGGTATTTGGTTTTAAGACACGGACAAAAAATCAGGATGAGAGGGAGGCTGAAACCGCAAAAATCGGCCCGCTGTGGCAGCAGTTTTTCGCGCAGGCTGCACCTCGCTTGCAACCCACATCGAAAGTTTATGGGGTTTACTCGGGGTATGAGTCAGATTTCAATGGCAGCTTTGATGTCTATGCCGCAGCGAATACGCTTTCCACACAAGACGACTCTGGGTTGGAAGCCGTAGAGATTCAAGAGGGTAATTATCTGGTCTTCTCTGCCGAAGGTGAATTGCCGCAAGCCTGTATCGATTTATGGGGCGAAGTCTGGCGTTATTTCCAGAGCGAAGAAGCTCAATATCAGCGGGCTTATACTACTGACTTTGAATATTACTCGGGTGAACAAAGTATTAGTATTTATATTGCGGTGAAATAGGTGCCATAAATAATTATCCCCGATGTGTTGGGGATTATTATTTGCTCGCAGAAAACCCACGTATTTGTAGACTTTGTAAAAGAGGATTGAGGGCGAGATTTGCGTAGCAACGTGAGGCATCGCTCAGCCACACATGTTCCAACTTGGAAACGTATAAAAAGTGCGCTATCATGTTTCCAAGTTGGAACAGGGAGTGAGCCATGCACGTTGTATCAAAGGGACCATTTGATGAAGCAGCACAAAAGTTTCCCAACGATGCTAAAGCGCTAAATGATGTCTACAGAGCGTTCAAGCGAGGAAATTTTAGTGATCCAGATGAGATGAGGGAGGTTTTTCCCAGTCTGGATAGGATGAAGTACAGAGATAAGTGGTGGGTAGTTGATGTAGGCGGCAATAACCTCAGGTTAATGTTCTTCGCTGACTTTGAATACGGGCGGTTGTTCATCAAATCAATATCCACTCACGCTGAATACGATAAGTTAGTGAAGAAATATCGGGAGAACCCAGCATGATTAGCGAAGCAATCAAAGCCTCACAACAGTTGGTTAGCATTGTACCTCTCTTAGGAGGCAGCACGTCTAAGGCTGACTATAAAGAAGCCGTTGAGCTTGCTGAGTACCTTGTAGAATTTGATCCAAGCAACCCGCTCATTGAGATGTTAACGGCCAAAATCGATCGTTATGAAAATGAGTCGCCCGATTTTGCTGAATTTAACGCTTTGCTGGCGGCCACGCCTCCGGGCGTTTCCATGTTACGCGTTTTAATGGATCAGTATGGACTCACGCAGAGCGATTTTGAGAATGAAATTGGCCAACGCTCATTAGTCAGTCGCATTTTGAATGGCGACAGGAATTTAACGGTGGAGCACATGAAAGCGCTGGCAAAACGCTTCAATCTGCCTGTTTCGATATTCGTCAACGAAGACTAAAAAATGCCCCTGCTTCTTAGCGGGGGTTTTTATTGGCGAGCAGATTAAAGGGGGTAGCTAATTCGTAAAGCTAATCTGCTCTTATAAGGCAAAAATCAACTTTACCGCCCCCAACCGTTAAAATCATTAAAATAGTGGCGAAAGCGTGGCGAAAAATCGTTTTAAGTTCCATTTTTTGATAAAAATCCATGACTCACATCTGATTACATAATTCTTTAATCGCGCCCTATTCTCTCTTTGTGACGAACCTGCCATTTTGTGAATTCCGTTATTTTCACCACAAGAACGAAAAGACATGACAGACAATTATGTTGCACAAGGGGCCAGCGGACACGGCCTTGCAACGGTTGCCGAGAATGGAGTAGTACTGGATAGTTGGTTTGCCGAAACAACTTTGCAGTCGGTGACAGAAATTTCAGAAACACGTTATCTTTCCGCCAGTGAAGCACAAACACAATTCCAATTAGCAACGCCGGACCACGACACAATGCGTCGGGTGCGAAGCATTGCCATCCACACCACCATTGCTGATTTACGTCAGCCCCCCCGCGACCTGCACGACCTGTACCTGCGCCTGCATTTGCTGAGCCAGCGCAAAATTAAGCCGTGGCAGGCCAACCTCGCCGGTTTTACCGAGCTGTTGATCGATGTGGCCTGGACCTCTCACGGCCCCTGCCTGCCGCAACAGCTGAAAGAGTTGCAAAAAGTCAGCAGAAACACGCCGGGCAGGCCGACGGTGTATAGCGTTTTCAGGCTGCCGCGCATGGTCGATTATGTGCCAGCCACCGACGTCTACCTGCTCGATCCCAACAAAATCATGCTCGGGGCTTATCTGGCGCCGGGTACTTTTGTCTCTTCGGCGGGTTTTTGCAACATGAACTCCGGCACCCTCGGGCCTTGCATGGTCGAAGGGCGCATCAGCCTTGGCGCCACTATTCAGGGCGGTTCGCACATCGGCGGCGGTGCCTCGATTATGGGCAGCACCTCGGGTGGCGGGAAGCACGTGGTGTCGATTGGCGCCAACTGTCTATTGGGCGCCAACTCCGGGGTGGGTATTTCGTTGGGAGATAACTGCGCGGTGGAAGCCGGTCTGTATATCACCGCTGGCCTGCCGGTAACCAAAGCCGACGGCAGCACGGTGAAAGCCATTACGCTGGCCGGCAAGTCAAACTTGCTGTTCCGCAGAAACGCGACCACGGGGACGGTTGAAGTGGTAGATCGCCCCGGAGAGCAAAGCCTGTTATTACCGACATTGCATCGCTCGGGGCAGAACCCGACCTATGTTCCAGATGATGTTTGGCAGACATTCGCTGAGTGATTAGAAGCAAAAACGCCCGCAGGCATCTCAACCTGCGGGCGTTTTTATTCTGGCAAACTGTTTATTCAGACTCTAAGTTCAACGCATTCAACACCGGCGCGACGGAGAAGAATGACCCACAGACCACAATCACATCCCCTTCTTGCACATCGCGTTTTGCGGCTTCCCAGCCCGCCAAAATATCGGCGAATTTTTGCGCCTGAGGTAAATATTGCGCGACATCTTCCGGCTTAGTGCTTCGCGGCCCGGCCTGCACTCCACAGCAATACCATTTATCAGATAAAGTTTTTAAATGGTCGACAGTACCTTTGATATCTTTATTAATAAGCATGCCGATAACAAAACGATAATTTCCCTTAATTGGGAATTTGCGTAATCTTTCCGCTAAATAAGCCGCCGCGTGCGGGTTATGCGCGACATCTAAAATAGTGGTTGGGCTATTGCCAATAATTTGGAAACGACCCGGTAAATTGGCGTGAAGAATAACCTCTTGCAGAGCGGCAGGCGTGAAATTTAATCCACTGGCGCGCAGAGCGGCAATTGCTGTCGCCACGTTTTCCAGCGGCATTTTAGGAATGGCTAAGTCAGTCAGTTGGCCTGCGGCATCACTGAATGACCATTTATTTTCTTCTACGTCGAGTTGCCAATTGGCGTCGCGCTGATGGGTCACCGCGCCAATTTTCTGAGCGTAGGCCAGCAGCGACGCGGGCGCGCTCGCCTGCCCAATGATGGCAGGTTTACCGGCGCGGAAAATACCGGCTTTGATCTCGCCGATGGCCTCGGTGTCTTTGCCCAGCCAGTCTTCGTGGTCCAGCGCAACGTTGGTTATCACCGAAATGTCTGGCTCGATGATATTGGTCGCGTCATCACGCCCGCCCATACCAACTTCGATAATCGCCACATCCACCTGCGCCTGCTTCATCAGCCAGAAAGCACCTAAGGTGTTGAATTCAAATGGCGTGAGCGTAGTGTATTGACGGGCATGGTTAATGGCAACAAAGGCGGCAACGTGCTCGCTTCCGGCCAGCTCTTTACCCTGAATGCGCACGGTTTCGGTGTAATTGATCATGTGAGGCGAGCTAAACACCCCCACTTTATAGCCGGAGAGTTGCAGCGTTTTTTCCAGCGTGTGACAGGTGGTGCCTTTGCCATTGGTGCCACCCACTAAAAAAATAAATGGCGCAGGTTTTAATACCTCTAAAGTATTAGCCACCGCTTTAATTCTATTAAGACTCATATCTATAACTTGCGAGTGGAGACTATCAATATAGGACAGCCAGTCATGCAAATCGGAAGTTGCCTGTGGAACACCGACTTTTTCACTCATGTTATATTTTCCTCGGATAAGTAATCTTCAATTTTTATATTTTATAAACCCTATAGAGCAGAAAGTTTATACAACATGTCCTCCTGCCCAACAACATGAGTGAAATGTTTTCTCACAATGAAAAAACGCGCCGGTAGGTTTCCCCACGGGCGCGCTAATAAATTTCACATTACGGCTTTTTCACGCCATTAGGCGAAAAAAATTCACGGCTGTTGCAGAGATTTCACCTTAGCCGCATAGCTCTTACGCAGCTTTTGCAATTTCGGAGGGATCACTGCCAGACAGTAACCATTGCGCTGGCCCGCGCCGTCCCAGTAGTTCTGGTGGTAATCTTCGGCGACATAGACTTCACCCAGTGGCTCGATGGTGGTGACCACCGGCTGGCTGTTGTCGGCCTGGGCGCGCTGAATAGCAGCCTCGGCTTCGGCCTGCTGGTGCTGATCTGCCGGGAATAAAACCGAGCGATACTGCGTGCCGATGTCGTTGCCCTGACGGTTCAACTGGGTCGGATCATGGGTCACGAAATGGATATCCAGCAGGTCGCCGTAGCTCAGTTTCTCTGGGTCAAAGCCAACGCGAATGGCTTCTGCGTGACCCGTCGCGCCGCTGCATACCTGCTCGTAAGTTGGGTTTGGACGGCGGCCACCGGTGTAGACACTCTCAACCGATTCGACACCAATCACGTCTTTAAAAACGGCTTCGGTACACCAGAAACACCCACCACCGAAGACGGCATATTCGATTGTCATACAGACTCCTTCACATTGGGATACGACCTCTTATGTCATAAGACTAGTCGTTCAGCGTTCATAAAGGAATAACAACAGAAAAAGGGCGGAATGGCTGCGCGAAAAGTGCCGCGAGCATTGCGCAAACCCTGCTGCAAGCTATACCGCAAATAAGCCACAACCTTCTTATGGATAATAATAGAGTAAAATATCAGGAAAATCCTGATATTAATCGGCGACGGGCCATGCAGTTAATGACATATAATTACACATATTCGCCACTGATTGATTTGCCCTGTTTTTCGTGGCAACATCGCTGCAATTAATATATATGGAATTCATGATGAAAGACGTAATTGAAGGTTTTTTAAGATTCCAAAAAGACGCATTCCCACAGCGTTCTAAGCTTTTCAAAAAGCTCGCATCTAATCAAAACCCTAAGACCCTTTTTATATCCTGCTCCGACAGCCGTTTAGTTCCGGAATTAGTCACCCAGCGTGAGCCCGGCGAACTGTTTGTTATTCGTAACGCAGGTAACATCGTGCCACCTTTTGGGCCTGAGCCTGGCGGCGTGTCCGCCACCGTCGAATACGCCGTGATGGCGCTCGGCATTCGCGATATCGTGGTGTGCGGTCACTCAGACTGCGGCGCAATGACCGCCGTGGCAAACTGCTCCTGCCTCGACCACATGCCTGCCGTGGCCCACTGGCTGCGCTATGCGGATGCGGCGAAAGCCATCAATGACTCCGCCGGGCATGAAACTTCCCAAGCGCGCGTTAACGGCATGGTGCATGAAAACGTCATCGCCCAGTTGGGTAACTTGCGCACCCACCCTTGCGTGGCGCTGGCATTAGCCAAGGGCCAAATGAACCTGCACGGCTGGGTTTATGATATCGAGTCTGGCTCGATTGAAGCATTCGACAGCAAGACCAAGACCTTTATCTCACTGTCTGACAATCCTGAAGCGACGGCGACCTAATTCGCCATTTAATAAGTCACCTTGCAAGGTGACTTATTATTTCAGCAGGTTCAACCGAGGGAGTGAGTTATTAACTCCCTCGCGTAGAAATCAGGGATTGGGCTATGAATAATGGCCGATGCCGTTTCCACCACGTTATATTCCAATGCCACAATCTCTGCTGAAATATCACCCTCTTCCCAAGTACAGATCATATAGGTTGCCAAAGGCTGCCCCAATTTTATTCGCCCGGTGGCGCCGGTATTGCCAATTAATACGCTTTTCCCACTCGCCGTCGCGAGCTGCCGGAGATAGGCACAATGCGTGTGGCCCATTAGCATACCATCGGCATGATTGGCCGCGCACATGTCGGCTAACGCGCTTGGACTATGATCTTGATAGATATATTCGTGAATGGCGTTAGCACTGGCATGCACCAACAGCAGGCTTTTTGCCTTATCTCCCTCCCCCAGCACTACCTGCCGCTTAAAGGGTAAATCGCGCAGGTAGGCCATATTTTCGGCGCTAATCGTCGCTTTACTCAGCGCGATAGCTTCTACTCGCGCCTCGCGCTCTTGCGGCGAGTGCTTTGCCATTGGCGTCACCGGGCGGTCAAATGCCACACGGTCATCATGATTGCCCATCACCGTGGGAATTTGGCGCTGGCGCAGCAGCTCAATCACCTCGTTCGGCCAAGGGGCAAAATCTACCAAGTCGCCAAGGCAGTAAATCTCGGTGATGCGTCGCGCATCAATATCTTCCAGCACGGCCTTTAACGCCGGCAAGTTGGCGTGTACATCACTAAAAACGGCAATTTGCCTGATCATTTTTTGTTTCCATTTTTCTCAAACTATCGCAATACGATGCGATCGTAGGCTGTTAACTTCAATCATCAGGATCGTTAGAATAATTAGGTAAAGACTAATTATTAGGAGGAATGCCGTGGAGCTGAGACATTTGCGCTACTTTATGGCGGTGGCCGACCAGCTGCATTTCGCCGCGGCGGCTGAGAGTCTGAATATCGCGGCCCCCACGCTGTCAGTGCAAATCAAGCAACTGGAAGAGATGGTCGGCACCCCGCTGTTCGTGCGCACAAAACGCGCTGTTCATCTGACCCAAGCTGGGGAATTATTTCGTCACGAAGCTGCCGCCACTCTGCTGCAAGCACAGCGCACGCTGGACACCGGACTGCGCGCCGCGCGGGGTGAGATTGGGCAGGTAGCGCTGGGCTACGTGGGTTCAGCTTTGTGGTCAGGCTTGCTCGGCCAGCTGGTGTGCGAATACAAGCAGCAGCGGCCTCAAATCGCGCTGCTGACCTCCGAGAGGCCGATGGTGTCGCTGCCGCAGGATTTACTCGACGGCTCGCTGGACGTGGCGCTGGTCCGTGGCCCAACGCCGCTGCCGGACGGCCTGCAAATGCGCGCCCTCCAGCGAGATAATTTCTGCCTCGCGCTCCCCGCCTCTCACCCGCTGGCGGACGCTGTCGAGCCCATTGCTCCTCTGCAGTTGGCAGGAGAAGCCTTCGTGATGGCCGAACAGACCTCAGGGATGCACGAAGTGGCGCGGCGCGGCGGCTTTTCGATTCGCCAGCAGTATCCGTCGGGTGGCTTGGTGGACGTACTGGCGCAGGTGGCCTTTAACGTCGGCATCGCCGTGATCCCGGCCAGCCTGTCGAGAGTGATCTCCCTGCCCGGCGTGGTCTACCGGTCGATTCAGCCGCCGGAGATCCCCTCGTGCATTGTGATGCTGTTCCGCCAGTGGGAAAGAACCCCGGCGATTGTGAATTTCATTAGCTTTGCCGAGTCGATGCAGTTTGATGACGCCCTGATTGACCCGCAGGGCCACCCGATAAAACCTTAATTCGCTACCAAGACAGAGAGAATTGCCATGCCCATTACCGCGTTGAACCGTCTGGCCGATTTCCCCGCCGAGCAGTGGGACGCCATGGTGCCCGCCGGTCAGCCCTTCCAGCGTCACGCCTTTCTTTCTGCTTTGGAAGAGAGTGGCAGCATCACGCCGCGCACGGGCTGGCAGACGGAGCACTTGCTGTGGATGGAAGGCGAAAACTGTCTGGCGGCCATTCCCGGCTACCGCAAAATGCACTCCGCCGGAGAATATGTTTTCGATCAGGGATGGGCGGAAGCCAGCGAGCGCGCGGGAATTCGCTATTACCCCAAGTGGCTCGGCGCGGTGCCTTTTAGCCCAGTGACCGGCGCCCGCCTGCTGGGCGACCCCGCCGCCGCCGCGCAACTGCTCGACCAACTGCCGGACTATTTAGCCCAGCAGCAGCTCTCCGGCGGGCATATCAACTTTACCGACGCGGGCAATCATGGGCTGTTTGCTGGCCGAGGCGAATGGCTACAGCGCACCGGCTTGCAGTATCACTGGCACAATCGCGGTTATCGCGACTTTCAGGATTTCCTCGACACGCTGGCTTCGCGCAAACGCAAACAGATGCGCAAAGAGCGCGAACTGGTGGCGGCTCAGGGCTTTGAATTTGCATGGCTGGAGGGCGCGCAGGTCACTGAAGCGCAGTGGGATTTCATCTACACCTGCTATGCCAATACCTATCTGGTGCGCGGCCGTGCGCCTTATCTGACGCGGGAATTCTTCAGCCTGCTGGCCGAACGTATGCCGCAGAGCCTGCGTGTCGTCCTCACCACCCTCGGCGGCCAGCCGGTGGCAATGGCATTTAGTCTGGTGGACGGCGACACCTTTTATGGCCGCTACTGGGGCTGTCTGGCGGAGTTCGACCGGCTGCATTTCGAAACCTGTTTCTATCAGGGGATGGACTACGCGATTGCCAAAGGGCTGGCGCGGTTTGACGCCGGGGCGCAGGGCGAACACAAGCTGCTGCGCGGCTTTGAGCCGGTGATCACCCATTCGTGGCACCATTTACGCCACGGCGGGTTACAGGCTGCGGTGGAGAATTTCTTGCAAGAGGAGCGCGCGGCGGTGTTGCAGTGGGAGGAGGAAGCACGTCAGGCTCTGCCTTATCGCAAAGCCTGACGGTGTCGTTTTCAAACTAGATATTAATCGGTGCCGACAAAGCCCCCGGTCTGATGCTGCCACAGGCGGGCATACAGGCCGTTGTGCGCCAGCAGCTCGGCGTGGGTGCCGGCTTCGACAATTTTGCCTTTCTCCAGTACCACCAGACGGTCCATTTTGACGATGGTCGACAGGCGGTGAGCAATGGCGATCACCGTTTTGCCCTGCATCAGATCTTCGAAGCTTTCCTGAATCGCCGCCTCGACCTCGGAATCCAGCGCCGAGGTGGCTTCATCCAGAATCAAAATCGGCGCGTTTTTCAGTAACACGCGGGCAATGGCAATACGCTGGCGCTGGCCGCCGGAGAGCTTCACGCCGCGTTCGCCGACGTGAGCGTCCAGCCCGGAACGGCCCTGCGGGTCATACAGTTCGGGGATAAACTCATCGGCGCGGGCGCGATGAATCGCCTGCCAAATATCGTCATCAGTGGCGTCCGGACTGCCATACAGCAGGTTGTCGCGAATTGAGCGGTGCAGCAGCGACGTGTCCTGAGTGATCATGCCAATTTGCGCCCGCAGGCTCTCCTGCGTGACCTGAGAAATATCCTGCTGGTCGATAGAAATCCGCCCACCATCAATGTCATACAGTCGCAGCAGCAGGTTCACCAGCGTCGATTTACCGGCACCCGACGGCCCGATTAGGCCAATTTTCTCGCCCGGACGAATATTCAGATTCAGCCCGCCAATCACCTGACGCTCTTTGCCGTAGTTGAAATTCACCTGATCGAAACGAATCTCTCCGCTGTGAACGTCCAGCTGTTTTGCGTCCGGCTTATCACTCACTTTGATCGGCTGGGCGATGGTCTTCAGCCCGTCCTGAACCATGCCGATATTTTCGAAAATGCCGTTCACCACCCACATGATCCAGCTGGACATGTTAACAATGCGGATCACCAGCCCGGTCGCCAGGGCAATAGCCCCGACGCTAATCAGCGACTGGGTCCACAGCCACACCGCCAGACCCGTAGTCCCGACAATTAGCAGGCCGTTCATGGTGGTGATGGCTACGTCCATGCTGGTCACCACGCGGCTGGCCATCTGAGTTTTATGGGTCTGCTCAGTAATGGCATCGCGGGCGTATTGCTGCTCGAGGTCGGTATGTGCAAACAGCTTGAGCGTGGTGATATTGGTGTAGCCGTCGACAATGCAGCCCATCAGTTTGGAACGCGCCTCGGAGGACTCCACCGAGCGAGCCTTCACGCGCGGCACGAAATAGTAGAGGCAGGCAATATAGCCCAGAATCCAGATAATCAGCGGGATCATCAGCCGCCAGTCGGCTTCGGCGAACAGCACCAGGGCGCTGGCCGCGTAAATCAGCACGTGCCAGATGGCGTCCACCGCCTGCACCGCCGAGTCACGCAATGAGTTACCGGTTTGCATAATGCGTTGCGCGATACGCCCGGCAAAATCGTTCTGGAAGAAGTTCAGGCTTTGGCGCAGCACGTAGTTGTGGTTTTGCCAGCGGATCATGCTGGTCATGCCCGGACTGATCGTCTGATGCACCAGCAGGTCATGTAGCCCGAAGAAGACCGGACGCAGGATCAGCGCCACCGCCGCCATCCACAGCAGCTCCGGCCCGTGCAAGCTGAAGAACTGCGCCGGAGGCGTGCTATTAGTTAAATCGATAATACGGCTGAGATAGCTGAACAGTGCCACTTCGATTAATGACGCCACCAGCCCGACCACCAGCAGCGCGGCGAACATCGGCCAAACCTGACGCAAATAATAGAGATAGAAAGCGCCCACTTTGTCGGGTGGCGCGTCCGCTGGCGCCTTGCGGAAGATATCAATAATTCGTTCAAAACGGCGGTACAACATAGAGAACCTCTGAAGTTATATTTGTCAGAGCTGTCCTGCCCTGATATTTCGCCGGTGAATTGGCATTGGTGACGTGCAACAAGCTATAAGCGTAGACCCTTTTCGGCGGCCATTTCGTTTGACCTTTACACGATAGCTTTTATGATGAAAGTTACATTTTGAGCGCAACGAGAGGGATTTATGTCAGTAAAGTTAATCGCAGTGGATATGGACGGCACGTTTCTCGATGATGATAAAAAATACAACAAAACGCGTTTTTTGTCGCAATATACCCAATTAAAACAGCAGGGTATTAAATTCGTCGTCGCCAGCGGTAACCAATATTTCCAGCTTAAATCCTTCTTCCCTGAAATCGCCTCTGAGATAGCCTTTGTCGCTGAGAACGGCGCTTATATTGTAAATGAAGGGCAGGACGTGTCAGTGGCGGAAATCCCTGCCGAGTCCGTCGAGAAAATCCTCAATTTCCTGCATGAAATTCCCGGCGTGCGCACGGTAATTTGCGGCAAGAACAGCGCCTATATTCACGCGTCCCGCCCTGAAGATTTTTACCAGAAGATGAAACGTTTTTACCATCACCTGATTCAAATCGACAGCACCAGCGAAATCAACGACACCATTTTCAAATTCGCCCTGAATATTTCCGACGAGCATCTGGCGGAGCTGATGACTTCCATTGACCGCGAGCTGGGCCATATTGTCACCCCGGTTTCCAGCGGCCACGGCTCTGCCGACCTGATCATTCCCGGCCGCCATAAAGCCAACGGGCTGCGCATTTTGCAGGAGCTGTGGGGCATCGACGATAGCGAAGTCGTCACCTTCGGCGACGGCGGCAATGACATCGAAATGCTGCAACAGGCCGGGTTTGGCTTCTCAATGTCGAACGCCATGGCCTCGGCAACCGCCGCCGCCAATTACGTCGCTGGGTCGAACAATGAGGAAGGGGTGTTGGATGTGATTGATAAGATTATCAAGCACGAGAAACCTTTTGCCTGATTGAGGAAGTGTGGCGGTTCTGGGTTTGATACCTCCCCTTTCAGGGGAGGTGCAGCACAGTTTTATCTCGACACTTTCCCGCGCAGCGGCACGTCCTTCATCATCAACGCCAGCCCGAACCCGACAATCATCACCGCCGCGGCGATGTGATACACCGAGTGGATCGCCGAGCCAAAGGCTTGGAAATAGTCCTCGCGGATGGTCGGCGGCAGTTCGTGCACGGCCTTTGCTCCTAATGCCCGGGGCAACTGGGTACCAGAGGGGATCAGCGCTTCCAACTTGTTTTGCAGCACGTGGGTGAAGACCGCGCCAAACCCGGCGACGCCAATCGAGCCGCCAATGGAACGGAAAAGCGTGGTGCTGGAGGTCGCCACGCCAATCATCTTCAGCTCGACGCTGTTTTGCGCGGCGAGGATCAGCACCTGCATCACCATCCCAATACCCAGACCCACCATCGCCATATAGAGATAAAGCGTATACAGCGGCGCGTCGAGCTTCATGGACCCCAGCAGCATCATGCCGATAAAGGCCAGCAAGGTGCCGACTGGCGGGAAAATACGGTACTTGCCGGTCTTACTGATAATCCGCCCGCTAAGAATCGAACTAAAAATAATCCCGCCCATCAGCGGCAGCATCTGCATCCCCGCTTCGGACGGCGTCGAGTCTTTCACCACCTGCAAATAGAGCGGCAGGAAAGTCACCGAGCCGAACAGCGCCATACCAATGATGAAGCTAATCAAGCAGCTCAGCATAAAGGTGCGCTGGCGGAATAAATGCAGCGGAATGATGGGTTCAATCGCCAGCCGCTCTTCGTAAATAAAGCCGCCCACCGAGACTAACCCGAAGGCCAAAATGCACCACAGTTGGCCGTCTGACCATGACAATACAGTGCCGCCTTCGCTGGTAAACAGGATGATGCAGGTCAGCGCGGTCGCCAAATACGCCGCGCCAATGTAGTCAATCTCATGCTTAACGCGCTCTACCCGCGACTGGAATGCCGCACCGATGATAAGCAACGCCACAATGCCCAACGGCAGGTTGATGTAGAAAATCCAGCGCCAGCTGAAGTGCTCCACCAGGAAGCCGCCGAGCAGCGGCCCGACCACCGTCGCCAGCCCAAATACGGCGCCGAAAAAGCCCTGATACTTACCGCGTTCGGCGGGAGTAACAATGTCGCCCACCGCCGCCATGGAAACCACCATCAGGCCGCCCCCGCCCAGCCCTTGCAAGGCACGCATCAGGATAAGTTCGGTCATATTCTGCGCCAGACCACAGAGCGCCGAGCCGACCAAAAACACAATGATCGCCGTTTGCAGCACGATTTTGCGGCCAAACAGGTCACCAAATTTGCCGTACAGCGGCACTACGATGGTCGATGCCAGCAGGTAAGCCGTGACCACCCAAGACAAGTCGGACAGACCGCCCAGCTCGCCGACAATGGTGGGCAGCGCGGTAGAAACGATAGTCTGGTCTAACGCCGCCAGCAGCATTGCCATCATCAGCGCAAAAAAGACAATGCGGAAAGAGGGCTGGCTCTGCGCCACCGGGGCTTTCACTGCTTGTCCGTCACCGATCAGGCTGGATTGATTCTCTAGTGTCATAAAAGGAGTCTGACTTGTAATTAATTAACTGGATAATTAATATATGAGAAACTCAATCATCTGGTCAATGGATCAAAGTGAATATATCGCCGTCAAAAAGTGGTAAAACGTCTTAATCAGAATCCACCTACACCTCTCAGGGAAAGTCATGACAGAGAAACAACCGCGTCGCCCGGGCCGACCGGCAGGCACCAGTAAAAGCGCCGATAAACGCGACCTTTTGCTGGATACCGCCCTGAAAATGTTTGCCCAGCAAGGCATTGCCGAAACCCCGCTGAGCGCCATTGCCCGCGAGGCTGGCGTCACTTCCGCCATGCTGCATTACTACTTCAATACCCGCGAACAGCTGCTGGACGTGCTGATCGACGAGCGTTTTCTGCCGGCTCGCGCCTCGGTGGGCAGCCTGTTTGAAGCGCATCCCAATGACCCTGTGGCAGCCATTACCGCGCTGGCCCAGCGTTTTATCGATATTTCCGTCAAGCACTCCTGGTTTGCGCCGCTGTGGATACGCGAAGTGCTCAGCGAGAGCGGTTTGCTGAAAGAGCGGATGGACGCGCGTTTTGGAGACAATGAAAAAAAAGCGGTTCACCAGTGCATGTTGGGCTGGCAAAAACAGGGCTATCTCAATCCTGATATCGAGCCAGAGTTGGTCTTTCTCTCTCTATTTGGCCTGACGCTGTTGCCGATTGCCGCCATGCAAAACCAGCGTATCGCGGGAAAAACCAAGCTGACGGCCGAGGATTTATCCCGCCACGTCGCCTCCTTATTACTTCGCGGCATTGCACCCCAAAATAAGGAATAAACGCAGCATTTTATATGCGTAATACCTTCATTTTTAACTTTTTTACGACACAAAAAATGCTCGAGATGAGAGTAGAGTGTTTGGTCTGGATGTTAAAAATTTGAAGGATGAACGTTAAAAAAATGAAGGGAATGCCGCCGATTATTCTCGCTTTACTCGCCAGCTCGCTGGTTCTCACCATCGGGCGTGGCATCACGCTACCCTTCATCACCATTTATCTTACCGAGCATTATCATCTGCTGCCCAAAAGCGTCGGCGTGATAATGGGGGCTAGTCTGGCCCTGGGCATCCTCAGCAGCCTGTACGGCGGCTATCTGGTGGATAAATTTAACCATCGAACGCTGATCGCCGCCTCGATAAGCTTCTTCTCACTCAGCTTTTTCCTGCTGCCGGTCCTGCCCTCTATCACTGGCGTGCTAGTGGTACTGGCGCTGCTCAACTCCTCATACGCGCTACTGAGTATCACCCTAAAAGCCTGTATTGCCAGTTGGTTACCCGTGGAGAAGCGGGTGAAAGCCTTTTCAATGAACTACACGCTGATTAACGTCGGCTGGGCGGTCGGCTCTTCCCTTGGCGTATGGCTGGCAGGTTTTAGCCCAATGCTGCCGTTTTTGATCTCCGGCGGATTGGCACTGGTCACGGTGATCACCCTGAGCTGGGGCATTCGCAATATCCCCAATCGCCCGGCACAGGCGGAAATCGAACAGAAGCCGCTACCAAAGCCGAACTTGCGCCAAACCCTGAGTATTTTGGCCCACGACCGCCGCCTGATTTACTTCACCCTTGGCAGCACGCTGGGTTCGATTGTCTTCGGCCAGTTCACCGGCTACCTCTCGCAATACCTGATTTTGACCTCCGACGCCGTGTTCGCCTACAAGGTGATCGGCGCGGTGATGATCACTAACGCCCTGATTGTGATTGTTTTTCAGTATGCCCTTAGCAGCCGCATGCGCCAGGCCACCCTGCTCAAATGGCTGTTCCTCGGCACAGTATTTTTCATGATTGGACTGGCAGGCTTTATGCTGGCTGGGCCGTCGGTACTGATTTGGGTGATTGCGATGGCGATTTTCAGCTTCGGCGAGCTAATCGTCATTCCGGCGGAATATATGTTCATCGACTTTATTGCGCCGGACAATATGAAAGGCAGCTATTACGGCATGCAAAACCTGAGCAACCTCGGCGGGGCCATCAACCCCGTCCTCTGTGGTTTCCTGCTCAGTTACGCAGCCCCATCGGTGATGTTTATCGCGCTCATTGCCTCCGCCGCCACCGGCCTGCTGTTCTTCTGGCTAGGGCATAGGCTGGCGGTGCGGGAGGCGGTTTAATAAAGTCTCGCCGCCGCAGATTAAAGAAACAATCTTTTGATTTTATTGTTTTTTCAAGATCAAAAAAAGGCCCAGAAATAACTCCGGGCCTTCCATCCATTACTCCTCTTTCAACCCACGATTTATCAGCATTGGCTCAATAGAAGGAGCCTTACCGCGCCAGGTTTCATAGAGTTTTTCGAGATCTTCACTATTGCCGCGAGACAAGATCTTGTCACGGAATTTCTGCCCGTTTTCACGGGTCAGCCCGCCCTGCTCTTCGATACCCGCGAAGGCGTCATCGGCCAGCATTTCGGTCCACAGATAGGCGTAATAACCGGCGGCGTAGCCATTGCCCCAGATGTGTTGGAAGTAGCTGGAACGGTAGCGCGGCGGCACATAGGCTAGATCGATATTGTCTTTCTTCAGCGAGGCCGCTTCGAACTTGTCCACGTCCTGCTCTGGATCACTGGCGCTCAGGCTGTGCCAGTGCATATCGAGCAGCGCAGCGGCCAACAACTCGGTCATCTCATAGCCTTTATTGAACTTGCTGGCTTTCTCGATTTTGTCGCGCAGCGCCTGCGGCATGGCCTCGCCGGTTTGGTAATTTTTGGCGAAGTGGGAGAAGACTTTCGGATCACTCGCCCAGTGCTCGTTGAACTGCGATGGGAATTCGACGAAGTCACGCGGCGTCGCGGTTCCGGAGAGGCTTGGATACTGCTGGTCGGCGAACAGGCCATGCAGCGCGTGGCCGAACTCGTGGAACATGGTGATCACTTCGTCCCAAGAGAGCAGCGCAGGTTTTCCATCCGCCGGTTTTTGGAAGTTGGCGACGTTATAGATCACCGGCTTGGTGCCAAACAGCTTGGACTGATCGACGAAATTGCTCATCCACGCACCACCGCCTTTGTTATCGCGCTGGTAATAATCGGCGTAGAACAGCGCCATGGATTGGCCATCTTTGTCGAACACCTCGAACACCCGCACGTCAGGGTTATAAACCGGCAGGTCATGGCGCTCTTTGAAAGTCACCCCGTAGAGCAGGTTGGCAGCATAAAACACGCCGTTTTCCAGCACATTGTTCAGCTCGAAATAGGGTTTGATCTGCGCGTCGTCGAGGTCATATTTCTCTTTGCGCACCTGCTCGGAATAGTGCTGCCAGTCCCATGCCGCCAGCTTGAAGCCGCCTTTTTGCTTATCAATTAGCGTCTGAATGTCCTGTGCTTCTCGTTCAGCGCGAGCAGTAGCGGCTGGAACAATTTTATGCATGAAGTCGAGCGCGGCCTGCGGCGTTTTCGCCATCTGGTTTTGCAATTTCCATGCAGCATAAGAAGGGAAACCCAGGATCTGCGCCTGCTCGGCGCGGACCTTCGCCAGCTTGGAAATCAGCTGGCGCGTGTCGTTTGCATCGCCGTGCTCGGCACGATTAATCGACGCCTCATAGAGTGCTTTGCGGGTGTCGCGGTCTTCCAACGGCTGAAGCAACGGCTGCTGGGTAGTGTTCTGTAACACCAGTAGCCACGCGTCGGTCAGCTTGCGATCTTTTGCTGCCTGAGACGCAGCTGAAAGCTCGGCCTCGCTCAAACCGGCCAGCTGTTTCTGGTCTTTCAGCGTCAGCCCGCCCGCCTTGCTGGCCGCCAGCAGCTTATTGGTGAATTGAGTGCTGAGCGTCGCCGCCTGCTGGTTCAGGGCCTTGAGTTTTTCTTTATCGGCATCAGACAGGTTGGCACCCGCCAGCTCGAAATCTTTATATGTCACTTCAATCAGCCGCTGGGACTCGGCATCTAATTTTGAGGAATTACGCTGCTCGTAAACCGTTTTCAGGCGATCAAACAGCTTGCTGTTGAGGTGAATGCTGTCCGACATTGCCGCCAGTTTTGGCGAGGTCTCTTCATCAATTTTCTGCAGGCCGTCAGTGGTATTGGCCGAGGTCATCGCATCAAACACGCTCAATACGCGGGTCAGCAGCACGCCGGATTTCTCCAGCGCCACGTAGGTGTTCTCAAAGGTTGGCGGCGCCGTGTCATTAGCAATTTTATCGACTTCAGCCAGCTTCTGTTTAATACCTTCGGCAATCGCCGGGGCGTAATCACTCTCTTTGTATTTGTCGAACTGCGGAGCCTGATAAATCAACGGGCTGCGTTCAAAGAAAGGGTTTACCGTTTGTTCGGGACTGTTCATGACATTTTCCTGCTTTGAGGTCGCCGTGGAAGGGGTCTCCGCCACTGCCACGTACGAGCTGCATGCCAAACTAATAGCCAAAAAGAGGTTTGAAAGACGCATTGAAGGGTTCCTTTGCCTAATTTCCGTTAAGTCCTTGAGCATAGTAACAGCTCGCTGGATCAGCAAAATCGTGATGAGATTATTGTGAATTCTGCTGTTCATAGGTTATAACACCTGTAAATAATTACAGGTAACTCTCATGATAAAAAAACAGATCTTCATTCAGAAACGCATCAGCCAGTTGCAATTCACCGGTGAAATTTTAGAGGATTGCCGCTTTCTGCAATGCCGTTTTGACGGCGCAGATCTGAGCGACACCGCCTTCCTCAATTGCAGCTTTTATGATGATGAGAACCAGAAAGGCTGCTCTTTCCAGAACGCCCAAATGAAAGATGCCAGCTTTAAACACTGCGATTTGACCATGGCGGATTTCAAATATATTCAGGCGTTAGGGCTGGAAATGCGCGAATGCAAAGCGACCGGCGCAGACTTTGCCGGGGCTAATTTCATGAATATGATCACCCCTCGCAGCTGGTTTTGCAGCGCCTTTCTCACCAAAAACAACTTCAGCTACACCAATTTCAGCAAGGTGGTGCTGGAGAAATGTGAACTGTGGGAAAACCGCTGGAGCGGCGCCAATCTGCGCGGCGCAAACCTCAGTGGCTCCGACCTTTCCGGCGGCGAATTCACCGAATTCAACTGGAATGACATTAACGTCACCCACTGCGACCTGACCAACTCAGACCTCGGCGAACTCAACCTGCGCATGGTGGATCTCGACGGCGCGAAAATCGACGACTGGCAGCAAAGCCATTTGCTGGAGAAGCTCGGGGTGATTGTGATTCATTCTAAGTAGGGGGTGGGGGGAATGGTCAAGACAATGCATAAAGCTGGGTTAAGTACTCTTTTCCGTCCATCGCAGTTGTCAACTTACGGTTGACAACTGCCTCCTCAGACAACTCTTCCTTAGAGAAAATGCTAATAGCACCGAAAAGTGCGTTTCCTCCCCCTCTGTCATCTGAACCCACAGCAGATATGCTATAACAGCCGTTCGCTGTGATAACGAAATTAACCCCATGAAAGATAATAGTATTTACTCGCCTCAAACGTCGATTCCTGAGAAGTCTCGGGTGCTCGGCTGGTCTGATTTATTCTCGCTGTGGTTCTCGCTCGGCATGGGTCTGATGGTGCTGCAGGCGGGCGCGATTCTGGCGCCGGGCCTTGGGCTGGCGGGTTCGCTGGCGGCCATTTTGCTTGGCAGCGCGGTGGGCGTGGCGCTATTGGCGCTGGTCGGCGTGATTGGCGGGCAGACCGGGCTGTCGTCGATGGCCTCGCTGCGGCTGACTCTCGGCAAGCGCGGCGTTGCCCTGCCGGTGCTGTTTAACCTGATACAGCTGGTCGGCTGGGGCGCGTTTGAAATCGTGGTGATGCGCGATGCAGCAAGCCTGCTGGCCCAGCGAGCTTGGGGAAGCGGCACGCCTTGGGCGAATTCGACCCTGTGGACCTTTATTTTTGGCGCGGTGGCGACACTGCTGGCGGCCAGCGGCCCTCTGGCATTTATTCGCGTAGTACTACGCCGCTGGGGTATCTGGCTGCTGATGGCAAGCTGCGCGTGGCTGACGGTTTATCTATTCCAGCACGCTGACCTCGCCGCCCTGTGGCACAAAGCCGGAGACGGTTCGATGCCGTTCGCGCTGGCCTGCGATATCGTGGTGTCGATGGCCTTTTCATGGCTGCCGCTGGTTTCGGATTACACCCGCTTTGGCAAATCGGCGCGGCAAAATTTCTGGGGAACGGCCTGCGGGTATTTCCTTGGCAGCTGCTGGATGATGTCGCTCGGCGTGGCCTACACGCTGGCTTTCGTCACCAACTCGGCTGACGCCAATGCCCTTCTGCTGGCCCTTTCGGGCGTCGCCTTGGGCATTCCTCTATTGCTGATTTTGGTCGACGAACATGAAAATGCCTTCGCGGATATTCACTCGGCGGCGGTGTCCGCCGGCACCTCGCTGCCTATTGGCATCGGCAAACTGACGCTGGGGATTGGCCTGCTGTGTACGCTAATCGCCTGGAGCGTGCCGCTGACCCAGTATGAGAACTTCCTGCTACTGATTGGCTCGGTGTTTGCGCCACTGTTTGGCGTGGTGCTGACTCATCACTTCATTTTGCGCCGCCACGCTCACCACGACCTGAATATGCGCTCGCTTGCAGCTTGGGTAATAGGTATCGCGGTGTATCACCTGATGGCGCATTTCCTGCCCGACGTCGGGGCTACGCTACCGTCACTGTTGGTTGCCGCACTGGTTTGCTGGGGGTTGGGGCGTAAAGCGTAAGCATAAAAAAACCGCCCCTAAAGGCGGTTTTCATGCATCAGAAGAGAACGTAACTTACAGCGCGATATCGGCTGGTTGTTTCTGTTCTTTCTTCTCGGTATTGCCCTGTGGAGCCGGAGCAGCTTCTGCCGCCGGTGCCTGCTCAGCAGGTTGGGCTGCTGGCGTTGGGTTGTCGAGTTGCAGAACGCGGCTGGTGTAGCCCAATTCTTTCTCGGTCGCTTCCACGTTGCCGTTCAGTTTGGTGCCGTATGAAGGAATGATCTGCTTCAGTTTGGTTTGCCATTCTTGGGTAGCAACTTTATCTTTAAACACGGTTTCCATCAGGTGCAGCATGATTGGAGCCGCAGTTGATGCGCCCGGTGATGCGCCTAACAGCGCCGCGATGCTGCCATCTTTAGAGCTAACCACTTCGGTGCCCAGACGCAGTACGCCGCCTTCTTTCGGGTCTTTCTTGATGATCTGAACACGTTGGCCCGCAGTCCACAGTCTCCAGTCTTCTTTCTTCGCGTCTGGGAAGTACTCTTTCAGCGCTTCGTAACGGTCGTTGTCGCTCAACATAACTTGGCTAATCAGGTATTTAACCAGATCGAAGTTGTCGATACCGACGTCAGTCATCGGGCCGATGTTAGAGAAGTTCACGGAACCGAACAGATCCCACAGAGAACCATTTTTCAGGAACTTGCTGGAGAAAGTCGCGAACGGTCCGAACAGCAGAACGCGTTTACCGTTGAAAACACGAGTATCCAAGTGTGGAACGGACATCGGAGGCGCGCCAACAGAGGCTTTGCCATACACTTTCGCCAAGTGACGGTTTACGATTTCTGGGTTTTCAGTCACCAGGAATTGGCCGCCAACCGGGAAGCCGCCGTAGTTGTCAGCTTCTGGAATACCGGATTTTTGCAGCAGGGTCAGGGACGCGCCGCCAGCACCGATAAACACGAATTTAGCCTTCACAACGCTCTCTTTGCCGTTGTTTTTCAGGTCAGCGACGGTCACGTTCCAGGTGTTGTCTGGGTTGCGTTTGATGTCGCGGACTTCGTGGCCAAGGCTCAGGGAGAAGTTTTGATTTTTCTGCAGCGATGCCACTAACTGGTGGGTGATTTCACCGAAGTTAACGTCAGTACCAATTGGAATGCGGGTCGCAGCAATTTTCTGGTTCGGGTCACGACCTTCCATGACCAGTGGGATCCACTCTTTAATTTTGGTTGGATCCTGAGAGTATTCCATACCACGGAACAGGGTGCTTTTTTGCAGAGCCAAGTAGCGTTTGTGCAGGAAGTCGACGTTGGCGTCGCCCCATACAAAGCTCATGTGCGGCACGCTGTTGATGAAGGAACGTGGGTCGTGCAGAACGCCATTCTCAACCTGGTAAGACCAGAACTGGCGGGAAATCTGGAAACCTTCGTTGACTTCGACTGCCTTGGAGATATCGATTGAACCGTCGGCTTTTTCCGGCGTGTAGTTCATCTCAGCCAATGCCGAGTGGCCCGTACCGGCGTTGTTCCAGCCGTTAGAACTCTCTTCAGCAACGCCATCAAGACGCTCGACCATGTTGATCGACCAGTCTGGCTCAAGTTCCTGGAGGTAAGTACCCAGAGTGGCACTCATGATTCCTCCGCCGATCAGTAACACATCGACGGATTTTTCTTCTTCTGCCGCAAACGCGCGCGGGGTTAGCGCCATAGCGTTAAGGCAGAGGATCATGACGAGTAACTTTCTCATGACGTCTGTATCTCTTAAGTTTAGTTTTGTCTTTCAGGTGAAAAATGCCCAGATTTCATTGTAGTTGGTGAAATCAATAACCTGATGCGTACAGAGATAAGCGATTATCCCTGACAGAATGAAAGGGTTTTATTTACTGCGGAATGTGTTAACAAATTAAACACACATTGTTGTTGCTAGATATTCCAAATATCGACCTTTCGCAACCAATGTAACATTAACGCTACGTCAGCTAAAAATAACTTTAATTATTAAACTAATTCAGCAAAGTAGTTTCTTATGGAAATTAATAAGTTAGTTTCAACTCAGCGCACTCAACAATATTTGTCCGCGCAGTGCCATTTGGTCGGCAGGATTATGTCCAATTAACATGTAGTTAAAACCTTTGGCGCGCCAATAAATAACATTCATACCTCGGCGGATTTCACTTTGCTGGGAGGTGTCGCCGCGCTGGGATGAGCGAGTGATGCACAGGGCCATCGGGCCGTGGGTGGCGTCGAGATAAGTTATCTGCGCAATGTTGTACTGGTCATAGTTGAGCAGGCGGGCATTTTTCAGCGTCGCGCCCTGTAGGGCAAGGCTGGCAGGAGTCAAGCTGGTACCCAGCGAGGCGTTCACTCGCTGCAATTCTTGCTGCTGCTGTGCTGGAGATTCATTGATATCAGCCAGCGTGTCGGCGGAATAGAGCGACATATATTCTGCGACCAGATTGCGCCAGCCGAGATCTTGCTCAGGCTCGGCAAAAGGCACGGCGTAGCGCCCGACGGCAATCCCTACTGCAAGGAAACTCACCGCGGCGGCCAGCAGGTGGCGACGGCTAACGCCCTGTTTATTCGCAACTTTTGGCGCACTAACGGGATCTGGAATGGCATCCAGCCGGGCCTGCAAGCTGGCAATTGGCGCTTCGGACAGCAAAGGCTCATAGGCTTCATGGAAAGGCAGATTGCTGTAAGAGAGTTGATTGAGGCGATCGGCCAAAACTTCGTCACTCTGTAATCGCTGAGCAACCTGTTCGCGCTGGGCTTCGCTCAGTTGATTGTCGAGCCAGGCCACCAGCACTTCATCAGGGAAAGGGATCGGCAGACGTTCTTGCGTCATTTTTTCTCTCCCTGTTGTGGTTGGAAAGGCGTCACGGCGGATTTCGCCAAGGTTTGTCTGGCGGTTGCCAGCCGACTCATGATGGTTCCCACCGGCACAGCCAGCGTATTGGCGGCCTCTTGATAGGTAAAACCTTCGACATACACCAGAAAAACCGCGTTTCTCTGGGCTTCGGGTAAGCCGCCGACCTGCTGCATCACCTGCAATTGCCAGCGGCGGCTTTCAAAATCACCGGACTCACTTGAGGTGCTCACGTCATCAATATCCACAAATCCCTGTCCCTGACGAACTTGCTGCGCCCTAAGCTCGTTGATCCAAATCGAATGCAAAATCGAAAATAACCAGCGATCGATGCGCGTGCCCTCTTCGAACTGCGCGCTGCGCTCAAGCGCCCGCACGCAGGTCGATTGCACTAAATCATCAGCCACATCGCGTTTTCGCGACAACACCATGCCGTAACGCCAAAGACGCGCCAGACAGAGGCTTAATTCATGCCGGATCTCGGTGGATGTGATTTTTCACTACCTCGTGGTCAATCGATTTTAAGATTCCGGGTGGCCCTCGATCGCGGCATTCAGGTCGCGATACTCTTCACAGCCGGTGCCGCAAATCCCTTTAATCGTGGCGAGCTGCGCCTTGGCCAAGTCCGGACGGCCTTTGATCATGTACGCTTCGCCAAGGTATTCACGCACTTTGGCGTAATGCCCGTCGAGCGCGATGGAACGCTGATAATAGCCGATCCCTTCATCCGTGCGCCCCAATTTACGCGTGGCATAGCCGCGATAATTCCAGGCTTCGCGGGTGTTGGGCTGTTGCAGCGTATCGAGCAAATTTAAGGCTTCCTGGAAGCGACCGGTTTTTGCCAGATGATAAGCATATTGGGTCTTATCTTGATCAGAGATCTTACTGCCTTTTTCTACCATACAGCTTTTGGTTTTACTGTCATAAACCTGACCTTTCGGGCAGTCCGGCGTTTTCTCCGAGTCATCGCCCATGGCGTGGGCCGCGATTGAGAACATCGACAGGCCCGCGCACAGGCACAGGGCGGAGAGCGTGGTGAGATTATTATTTTTTTTCATTGTAGGGTCCTGAGTAGCAAGGTGTTGGCTTTGTTTCTTATGAGCGGCCGTGGCTGCCCGGTAGCATGCGACGCAGCGTGCCGTCGCGTAAGACGTAATGGTGGAATAGCGCCGCCAGAGCATGCACCCCGGCCACAATAATCAGTGCCCACGCCACGTTGTTATGCAGCATGCCGAAGGTGCGCGGCATCACGCTGTCGAAATCGAAAACGTCGGGGATCGGGAATAAACCGAAGAAGTAGAACGGCTCGGCCTGCGCCCAGCGGAATAAAAAGCCGAGCACTATTTGCGAAATCAGCAGCAGATAGAGCACCAGATGGGTCAGGTGCGACGCGGCTTTCATCGCCGTCGGCATGGCAATAGGTTCCTGCTTGCTGCGGCCGGTGCTCACGGTGAATAAGCGCCACAGCAAACGTCCGATAATGATCACCGCCAGCAGGATGCCCACGGAGATATGCACGGATTGCAGCCCTTTGCGCAGCGGGGTGCCGCGATCCAGCAATTCCCAAATATGCGCGCTGGCAAACATGAAGATAACAATGAGCGCGGTGGCCCAGTGCAGGAGGATCGTCAGGCCGTCATAGCGACGGCGCAGCGTTGGAGCTGAAGTGTTTTGCATAGAGAAAGGCCCATAAGTGTCCGATTTGTCAGTAAACACTTGAGTGGTGATTTTTATTCGATGGTTTTAGAAATTTTTTTCGATTTTTGTATTGGCGGCGATTTCGCAATAAAGAGAAAAAAGCATCAAGCTTCCATCAGGCCTGCCGATAACCGTTATGCACATCCTTTAAGTCAAATTAAAACCATTACAATCATAAAAACTGTCAGGTGGGGTATCGCTGGTGAACGAAGCATCTAAAGAGCAGTTTGTCCGTCGCAATAAGTTGGGTATTTTGGCCGTTCTGCGTGATTTGAAGAAGAACAACACGCTGGTCATGGTGTCCCACGGGCGCGGGCAATTTATCAGCAAAATTCTGGACGTTTTGCCGGATACCAACCAATTGCTGTTTGATCTGGGCAGTGGTGATTACGACAACCAGCTGGCAAAAGAGGCGCAAACCCTGAATTTCGTGGCGGAACCGGCAGGAGCAAAAGTCGAGTTCACCTCGGGACAGGCGCAGGAAATCAGCTGGCAAAATCTGCCGACCTTTAGCTGCGAAATCCCGCCGGAGCTCTATTTCATTCAGCGCCGCGAGTATTTCCGCGTCAATATTCCGCTGCAACCGACTTATGTCTGTCGCGGCAAATTCCCCGACACCAGTGATTTCAGCTTTCGCCTGAAAGATATCTCGCTGGGAGGCATCGGCCTGCACGTCGACAAAGTGATGCCACTGGCGATTGAAGCTGGCACGGTGATTAAAGACTCTCTGGTGGAATTAGCCGAGTTTGGCTCTTTCAAACTGGATTTGGAATTTATCAGCGCGATGGACCGGCAAACGGTAAGCAGTAAAGGAGAAACGGTCACCAGCCAGCGGCTCAGTTTCCGTTTTCCTTATTTATCCCCCGCGCAGGAGCGCGACCTGCAACGGGCGATATTTGAGCTGGAAAAGCAGCAGCATCAGAAAGCGAAACGCTTCCGCGATTAATGACTCAATCAGTCTTATAAGAACATGCCGCCCGATGCTTCCACGCGTTGGGCGTTCATCCAGCCACCCGCGTCACTGAGCATCAGCGCCACCATGTGGCCGATATCATCCGGCAGGCCGACGCGCCCCAGCGCGGTGTTGGATGCCACCATCTGATTGGTTTGTTTATTGTCACGCACGTGGCCGCCGCCGAAGTCAGTCTCAATCGCCCCCGGTGCCAGAATATTGACGCGGATCCCGCGCGCGCCCAGCTCTTTCGCCTGATACTTGGTCAGCACTTCCATCGCGCCTTTCATTGAGGCATACACCGAGTAGCCCGGCAGAGAGAAACGCGTCAGGCCAGTAGAGACGTTGAGAATACGGCCGCCGTCCGCAATCAGCGGCAGCAGTTTTTGGGTCAAGAACAGCGGCCCTTTTAGATGAATATTCATCAGCAGGTCAAACTGCTCTTCGCTCACTTCCGCAAAAGGCACGCCTAAACCAATACCGGCGTTATTCACCAGAAAATCAAAGCTTTCGCGCTGCCAGGTATCCGCCAGCAGGGTCTTCACCTGCGCGGCAAACGCGATAAAAGATGTGCTGTCGCCGACATCCAGCTGCAACGCCGCGGCTTTGCCTCCTTTGGCCTGCACGGCGCGGACAATGCTGTCGGCTTCTTCACGCTGGCTGTGATAAGTCAAAATCACATCCACGCCCTGATCTGCCAGTTTTTCAACGGCATTTTTGCCTAAACCACGGCTTGCGCCGGTCACTATCGCGATTTTATTGCTCATATCAGACTCCGTAGTGAATATTGTGGGTACTCGTTGTATGAAATAGAGTCTATTGGCAGAATGAATAACGATAAACAGGAGTAAATGAGTTTCACTGTTCCATATAAAACAACAATTGGCGGAAATGTGGATAAAATTCAATCGATACAGGTGTTTGTTCGCGTCGCAGAGCTGAACAGTTTTACTCGCGCCGCCGAAAGTTTGAGTCTTCCCAAGGCCAGCGTCTCGCGGCTAATTCAGCAATTGGAAAGCCAACTTGCCGTGCGCCTGCTGCATCGCTCCACCCGCCGGGTTCAACTGACGCAGGACGGTCAGGTCTATTACGACCGCTGCAAAGAGCTGCTGGCCAGCGTCGAGGAGATGGAAACCCTGTTTCAGGCTAACCCTGCGACCATCAGCGGCCGCCTGCGGGTAGATATGTCGGTCGCCATGGCGCGCGATTTTGTGCTGCCAAAGCTGGGCGAATTCCTCAACCGCTACCCGGCCATTGAGATTGAACTCAGCAGCACCGACCATCGGGTTGATGTCATTCGCGAAGGTTTTGACTGCGTGATCCGCGTCGGCGCGCTGAAGGATTCGGGGCTGATCGCTCGCCCGCTCGGGCAACTCAACATGATAAATTGCGCCAGTCCGGCTTATCTCCAACGCCACGGCACGCCGCTGCATCCGGACGATTTATCCCAGCACGCCATGGTGCATTACGAGCAGACGCTGGGCGCGCGGACCTCCAGCTTTGAATATTTAGAAGGCAAAACGCTGCGTTCGGTGAAGACCGGCGGCGCGGTGACGGTCAACAGCACCCAGACTTACTCCAGCGCCTGTCTGGCGGGTTTAGGCATTATTCAGGTGCCGATGATGGGGATGCGTGACTATCTTGAGACAGGCCGGTTGGTCAAAATCTTACCGCAGTACAATGCGCCGCCGATGCCCATCTCACTGGTTTACCCGCACAGGCTGAACCTCTCACGGCGCGCCAAAGTGTTTATGGATTGGCTGACCGAAATCACCCATGCCCATCTCAAATAGGGCCGGCCTCTTGAGCAGTAGCTGAGCAATCAGCCATTGGCCGGCAGCGGGCGCGATTGAGCAGCTATACTAAACTGATGGAAAATCTCAAAAATAAGGACTCCGTGGATTAATGCCAACCACCAATAAACCAGAAACGCTCGAACAGGAAGACGCTAAGCCGCTGATTAATATCAAAACCGGCAATCACACTGTGGATAAAAATATTACTCGGGCTTCGAAGCTGGTGACGCGCATCCAGTCATGGGGCTGGGTCGCCCATTTGCTGCGGGCCACGGAGCGATTCAACGATCGCCTCGGCAGCCAGTTCGGCGCGGCCATTACCTATTTCTCCTTTTTGTCGCTGATCCCGATTTTGATGGTGTCCTTTGCCGCAGTGGGTTTCATTCTGGCCTCCAACCCCGACCTGCTGGCGCGACTGATTGGCAAAATCGTCAACAGCATCAGCGATCCCAACCTTGCCAGCACGCTGAAAAACACCGTCAACACGGCAATTCAGCAGCGTACGGCGGTGGGGCTATCCGGTTTGCTGATTGCGCTTTATTCCGGGATTAGCTGGATGGGGAATCTGCGCGAAGCGATCCGCGCCCAGTCCCGCGACGTGTGGGAGCGCAATCCGCAGGATAAAGAGGTGATTTACAAGCGCTATATTCGCGACTTCATCTCGCTGACGGGTCTGGTGCTGGCGCTGATCATCACGCTGTCGCTAACCTCGATTGCCGGTTCGGCGCAGAAATCGATTGTTGATGCTTTAGGCCTTGGCGGCATTGAGTGGCTTCGCCCGGTGATGACCTCGGTCACGCTGGTGATTTCCATTGCGGCTAACTATTTATTGTTCCTGTGGATATTTTGGATGCTGCCGCGCCACAAGCCGCGTAAAAAAGCCCTGCTGCGCGGCACTTTGCTGGCGGCCATCGGCTTTGAAGTGATCAAGTTCGTCATGACCATGACCTTGCCACGGCTGGCAAGCTCGCCCTCCGGCGCGGCTTTCGGCTCGGTTATCGGCCTGATGGCCTTCTTCTACTTCTTCGCCCGGCTAACGCTGTTTGTCGCCGCCTGGATCGCCACCGCGCAATACAAAGGGGATAAGGAAATCGAGCAGCCTGAGACTCATAACGCCGCTCAATAAGTGCCCTGATTTATATCGTGCCAGACAATATTCGTTGTCTGGCATTTTATTTGGCCATTTACCAGTGAGTTGTTCTAACCTTTATCCATTTATTGAACAGATAAACCTGATATCACTTCAGATGGAAAACATTCCCCCATTTGGTGCAATTGCGCCGTTCTCCCTCCGCCCTCTGGCGTTGAAAACGTCACATTCCCTGCTTAATATGCCTTTAGCAAACATTTCTTTACATAACATCCATCCTTTCAATCACAATAAGAATCATCGCTTATGCAAGCCTCAGTCACACCAGAATTAGCAGCTGACGCCCACCTGGTCAGCCAAAACTCCCGCGGCAAAGTCATCGTTGCGTCGCTGATCGGCACGGCCATCGAATTTTTCGACTTCTATATCTACGCCACGGCGGCGGTGATCGTTTTCCCGCATATCTTCTTCCCGCAGGGTGACCCAACGGCGGCAACGCTACAGTCTCTGGCGACCTTCGCCATTGCCTTTATCGCCCGCCCAATTGGCTCGGCGCTGTTCGGCCACTTCGGCGACCGCGTTGGCCGTAAAGCCACGCTGGTTGCCTCGCTGCTCACCATGGGGATTTCAACCGTGGTGATCGGCCTGCTGCCAACCTACGCCAGCATCGGCGTTTTCGCTCCTCTGCTGCTGGCACTGGCGCGTTTTGGTCAGGGCCTGGGTCTGGGTGGTGAATGGGGCGGCGCGGCGCTGCTGGCGACAGAGAATGCGCCAGCCAAGAAGCGCGCGCTTTACGGCTCTTTCCCGCAGCTTGGCGCGCCGATTGGCTTCTTCTTCGCCAACGGCATGTTCCTGCTGCTGTCGTGGTTACTGACTGAACAGCAATTTATCGACTGGGGTTGGCGCGTGCCTTTCCTGCTCTCCGCCGTGCTGGTACTGATTGGCCTGTATGTCCGCGTTTCTCTGCATGAAACGCCGGTGTTCGCTAAAATTGCTAAGGCCGGAAAACAGGTTCGCATCCCTATCGGCACCCTGTTTAGCAAGCACCTGAAAGCCACCGTACTGGGCATGTTCATCATGGTGGCGACTTACACCCTGTTTTACATTATGACTGTCTATTCATTGAGTTACGGCACGCAGCCGAAGCCGCTGGGCTTGGGCATTACCCGTAATGACTTCCTGCTGATGCTGATGATTGGCGTGGTTGGTTTTGGCGTGATGGTGCCGATTGCCGGCCAGCTGGCGGACTCCTTTGGCCGTCGCAGAACCATGATTTGCATTACTCTGCTGATGATTGTCTTTGCCCTGCTGTTCCCTTCCCTGCTGGGTTCGGGTTCACAGACGCTGGTAATGATTTTCCTGCTGTGCGGCTTTGTGGTGATGGGGCTGACCTTCGGCCCGATGGGCGCCCTGCTGCCAGAACTCTTCCCGACCGAAGTTCGCTATACCGGCGCGTCATTCTCTTATAATGTGGCATCGATTCTTGGTGCATCGGTTGCGCCTTACATCGCGACCTGGCTGGCAACCCGCTACGGCCTGTTCTATGTCGGCGTCTATTTGGCTTCCATGGCGCTGATCACCCTGATCGCGCTACTGCTGTCGAAAGAGACTCGCGACCAGTCACTCTGATTGATTCCCCCGCATCACTCGGTGCGGGGATTTTCTAAGGACTTATCCCTCATGCGTTTGACTCGCCGTTCCCTCATTCCGCTGGTGATTTTGGCCGTCATTATCGCCGCCGGTTTATGGTTTTTCCTGCCCAATAAATCCAACACAAATGCCCTGTGGAACATCATTAGCCAGAAGTGTGTGCCCAACCAGCGCGCCAACGGGCAGCCCGCTCCCTGCTCTCAGGTAGATGAAAAACAAGGCTTTGTGGTGATGAAGGATAGAAACGGCCCGCTGCAATTCCTGCTGATGCCGACGGCTAAAGTCACCGGCATGGAAAGCCCGGCGCTGCTCGAAGACGCCACGCCGAACTACTTCAGCCAGGCGTGGGAAGCGCGGCACTATATGGCGGATAAATACGGTAAACCTATTGATGACAGCAATGTCTCGCTCGCCATTAACTCGCAGTATGGCCGCACCCAAAACCAGCTGCATATCCATATCTCCTGCCTGCTGCCAGAGGTGAAAAACACGCTGGTGAAAGACGCTGGGCAGATAGGTTATCGCTGGCAAGAGCTGCCGGATCAGCTGATTGGCCACACCTACTTAGTGCGCAAAGTCGCGCCTGCCGAGTTGAATCAAAAAGGAGCTTTCCGCCTGCTGGCCGAGGGTGTTCCGGAAGCCCGCGAGAAGATGGGGCATTTCGGTATGGCGATGGTGAGCCTGTCTGGCGGGGATTTCCTGCTGCTGGCGAACCAGCGTAACCTGCTCAAAATGAACAACGCCTCGACCGAAGAGATTCAGGACCACGATTGCGCAGTCCTCAATCCAGTGCCGAAGTCTTGATAAACTCAGATAAAAAGAGCGGGTGAGATCCCAAACCGCTTTGCCAGTTTATCAATGTGGTCAACGGTGAGCTGACGTTGACCACTCAGGATGCGAGAGACGAGGGATTTGCCTCCGATCTCGTCCTGAAAATCGGTCTGTTTCAGGCCATATTGCTCCATTAACGTCGCCAACACAGCAATCCCGCTCGGCAGTGTTTCCATCTGGGTACGGAAGGCAACCACCTCTGGCAGGTTATTTTCATATTCTCGGATTTTATTGCTGACAATATCCAACAGCGGGCTGTGTGGGTTATTCATCAATAAATACTCCACCAGATCCAATGCTTCTCGATAGTCCTTTTCGCTGGCGTGCTGCCCGAGCAAAGGTACCGCGTTAACCAATTCTTCAGTCGCTTTGATGGCGTCGCTAATCATTTCTTTTTACCTCGATGTAAATGGGTAAAGCAATCCGTGGCATTTGTAGATCACAACGAGCCATAAAATAAACAATTTGCATGATTTTTGCACTGATTAAACCCTCTCCTATAAGAGAGGGTTTAGAAGGGCATGCCAGTGTTGCTGCTACTTCTCTTTCATCTTCTGTAAGATTGGGCCGCACTGGTTTTGCTCATTATCACTTGGGGAAATCAGTGCCAGCAGGGCAGCGGCTGGGGCGACGACCGCGCCGAGAGCCACGGCGGCGGCACCGCGAGCAATCAGAGGACCAGGCTTCACGCCGGCGTCTGGATTTTTATAGGTGCCCCGCACATAGAGCGGCGAGCGCAGGGTCAGCACGCGAACTCCCTTACTCTCAGGATCGATGGTTAAATCGAGACGCTCGGTTGCCATGTTGGTGGTGCCGGTAATGTTGATCACCGCATTTTCCGTGTCGAAGACGAACAGCCGTGGCGAAACTAAACCGTTCTTGATATTCACATTGGCCGCCGCGCAGTTGATAGCCACTTCGTCATCGCCGAAGATTTTACCCACTACGTAGTTACCGACGTTCAGGCCGACGATCTCCATCAGGCTGCGGCTTATGACCCCGTCATTGATCAGCAGTTTCATGTCGCCATTACTGCTACCCAGCAGAGCCGCCACCGAGTTGCCGGTGCCCGACAAAGTAGCATCGCCATTCAAATCACCCAGACTGCGCTCCATCGACTGGACGTTCGGCAGCAGCTGTTTCAGCTTCAAGCCGCGCGCATGCATATCCACTCGGCCGCGCATTGGCGACTTGTCCCCCTCCAGTCGCACGGTGGAGTTGAGATTGCCGCCCGCCACGCCAAAGCGCAGCGGATCCATCAGGATAACGCCGTTGTTGAGTTTAAGATGGGTGCTCAGGTCGCTCAGCGGCAGCGACTTACCGTGTTCAATGCGTTTGGCGCTGAACTTCACGTCAGCATCCATCACGTCCCAACTCTTGGTATCAAACTTCTCAACCGGCAGCACTTTGTCTGAAGGCTGGCGGGTGGTTTCGCCACGCTTGGCCTTGTCTTTGTTGGAATCAGCACCAATCAGCGGCGCGAGGTCAGCAAAGCGCAGCTGCTTGGATTCCACACTGCCGCTCAGGCTAGGGCGAGGTTTACTGGCGCGATAGGTCAGCGAGCCGTGAATATCACTGTCGCCAATCTGGCCGTTGAAGTTCTGATAGCGATAAACCGCGCCATCTTTGTCGTGCAGCGTCGCGGTTAAATGGCCGTCGGTGGAATAGGAAGGAGTCTGCGGCAAGAGCACGCCCGTCAGGCCGTAGAGGTCGGATAGCGTCTGGCCGGAGAATTTAAGGCGCAAATCCAGAGCGCCAAGGTTCATCGGGTCGGTCAGTGTCCCGGCGACGGCAACGCGGGTGTTGCCCGAACGCACATCAGCCTGCAGCGGGAAGCGGGAGTCTGGATCTTTCAGCGCCAGCATGCCGCCGATTTTGCCGCTACCCGACAGTGGCTCGCCGTTGTACTTACCGTCCACTTTCCAGCCGAAAACGTAATCTGGCGTTTTGCCTTTATCCGCCGTCTTCTTGTCGCCCTTCTCGCCGACCACTTCGGTGAAAGGCAGCGGTTTGCCTAGGGGATCAATCACCGCGCGGAAATCCGCCTTGAGCGGCGCGTCTTTGTAATCAATCTGCCCACGGTCAAACACGATGTCATTAAGGGTGAAGGACCACGGCGAGGCGGGCTGGTCTTTATCTTTGGTGTCGCTGTTCGCCAGATTAAACGTCCAGTTATTTTTACCGTTGGCGAGGCGGATCAGCGAAGCATTCGGCTGTTTGAGCCAAATACGCGGAATAAGCACTTCTTTATGCAGCAGGGCCAGCGGCGCCAGACTGGCGTCTACGCGGGCCAGCGTGACCATTTGTGCATCTTTGGTGGCGCCCGGTACGTCTTCAGGATTTCCTAAGACAATATCTTCGGCATGCACGTGCGGCCAGGGCACCCAGGCCCGCCAACCTGCTTCATCTTTTTGACGCGACCAGTCGACGCCGAGGTTTCCGCGTATCGCAAAGCTGCGGTTTAATTCGGCAGAGACCTTCTGATTGATGGTGGGTTTCAGGCGATTCCAGTCAAACAGCGAGATGAAAATCACGATGGCAATCAATAAAATAACGATGATCCCCACCACCCAGCTAACCACTTTACCTGTGCGCGTCATTAGTCTATTCCTATCAGAGAGTTAACTGATTCATAGACCTAACCATAGTTGAGTTTGCCGCAGCTTGCATAATCGGCATGGGAGGGAAAAACGTGACAGAACGTGATTATTCTGGGAAATGTATAGGCAGTTTATCGAGTTGATCGAAGGTTTTCGGCCGCGATAAGTAGTATCCCTGAGCCGCCAGCGCATCAGATTCACGCACCATCGCCCACTCTTGCGCCGTCTCGACACCTTCGATAATCACCCCTTTACTGTAGCGATTCATCAGCGTGACAAGGGTGAAAAATAGCCTCGATCCCTCTTCACTCTGGCGCAGCAGAATAAACAGGTCGCGCGCGATTTTGATGTATTCGTAATGCCAGGTGGTAAAGGAAGAGAAGTTGGCGATGCCCTGACCGAAATCATCGAGCCATAGCCGGTCAGACTGCTCAATTTTGGAAAGTGGGATGCTCAGCGCGTGTTCAGCGCTTTCGACTAACTCGAAGCGCACGTAGGGCATGGTATTGATCTGCCGCTTCAGGGCGCTATCGGACTGCAAAGCCTCCAGCACTTGCCCATCAACGTTAATGGAAGCAAGCAGGCCGTGCTCGATAAACAGTTGCTGCCATTGCTGCAATAAATCGAGTTGTTCTTGAACGATTTGTACACGTTTGCCTATCGCAACGGCGACAAAGTACTCTTCTGGCGAGACAAATTTCTGTGGTGCCGACGGATGGAAAATCCCGGTAAGTAATTCAATACCCAGTAACTTTCCAGACGTGCGGTAAATGGGCTGAAAGCGATACACCCTCTGACATTGGCGCCAGTAGGACTGTGCCCTGACGCGTTCGATGACAGAAAATGTTGGCATCATCAGACCTAACATCATCTTCGTTATCATATTTTTATGCCGCCATACTTTCTGTTGCCAGAAATAAAAATCATCCAATCAGGTCACATGCGGCAACATGCTTTGCGTGGCTCTACGGACAGCCCGCCCCCCTGTTTCCACTTCGTAGTGATAACTATCGGCGTCGCCGGAGGAAACTTTAATCACCTTGCCCGGTACCGCGCGCAGCAGCACAAAATAGCCCGCTATCAGGCTAGACGTCTCCCCTCTCAGGCTCTACATTGATGACTTAACAACGCTTATAAATATGGAGAAAGCCATGCCTTACGTGAATATTAAAATTACCCGCGATGGTGCCACCGCTGAGCAAAAAAAGGCGCTAATTGAAGGCGTTACCCAATTATTGGTGGATACCCTCGATAAAAACCCAGCCACCACCACGGTCATCATCGACGAGATCGACACTGACAACTGGGGCATTGGCGGGCAGAGCGTGACCGAGCGTCGCAACGCAGCCAAATAAGCTTCACTTCTCGTCACCAAGATAACGGCGAAAGCTCTCCGGCTTTCGCTTTTTTAATGGCTATTTTTCACTTCTTCGAGACGCCTCGAAAAAAAGTAAAACTGCGTTTTAATAGTATTGACTGCCCCCTCGTCAGCGAAGAGACTACGTGCATGATTTCGCCAGCTTGATTGCGCCAAACAGTCGCTTCCATCTCTTAAGACAAGGCCCGTTTCAATGACCAGAAAAATTGCCGTTATCGGCGAGTGCATGATTGAACTGTCTCAGAAAGGCTCCTCCCTGCATCGCGGCTTTGGCGGCGACACGCTCAACACCTCGGTTTATATCGCCCGCCAGGTTCCCGCAGACGCGCTGGAAGTGCAGTACGTCACGGCATTGGGCACGGACAGTTTCAGCGATGAGATGCTGTCAGCATGGCAGCAGGAAGGGGTGAAAACTGATTTGACCCAGCGTCTCGATAACAAACTACCGGGTTTATATGTGATTGAAACTGATGAAACGGGCGAGCGTACCTTCTATTACTGGCGTAATGACGCCGCCGCGCGTTACTGGCTCGACAGCCCGAAGTCCGCCGAGATCTGTCAGCAACTGGCTGAATTTGATTACATTTACCTCAGCGGCATCAGCCTCGCTATTCTTAACGATAAAAGCCGCGAGCGACTGATGACTTTATTGCAAGCTTGCCGCTCACGCGGCGGCAAAGTCATTTTCGATAACAATTACCGCCCACGCCTGTGGGCCAGCAAAGAGCAAACCCAGTCAGCTTATAACGCGATGCTCTCTTGCACCGACATCGCCTTCCTGACGCTGGATGACGAAGACATGCTGTGGGGCGCGAAGCCGTATGACGAAGTTATCGCCCGCACTCACGCGCTCGGCGTCAGCGAAGTGGTGATCAAGCGCGGCGCAGAGAGTTGCATCGTCTCCGCCTCTGACGGCAAGCTGTATGACGTGCCTGCGGTGAAGCTGCCGAAAGAGAAAGTCATCGACACCACCGCCGCCGGAGACTCCTTCAGCGCCGGCTATCTCGCCGTCCGCCTGAACGGCGGCAGCCCAGAAGAAGCCGCCATTCGCGGCCACAAAACAGCCAGCACGGTTATCCAACATCGCGGGGCTATTATTCCTGAGGATGTGGCTTTTTGAAAAAAACTGGGTAAAAAGTTTTTTGGGAAGGTCGGGTTAGTTCAGGATGGGAGTGGGTTTGCTCCTTCTCCTCTCAGAGGAGAAGGAGCTAAAAACTCTAAAACTTTATTGCCCCTGCACCGCCCCCGCGGCATTACTCGCCGCATCGGCAGGTGCCGCCTCAGGGGCTACAGCAGGGACCATGATTTGATCGTAGGTTTCCTGCAACAGCTTGACGCTCATCTCTGGCTCGCCTTTCGGCTGAACCAGCAACAAGGCCGGGTCGCGAGAAAGCTGCTGTTTCAGCTCCTGATTCAATACCGGCAGGGTCAGGGAAGAGAGGAACTCCTGACGCAGTTTCTGATATTGCTCTGGAGCGATATCCACCACGCCATTCTGCTGGGAACGCAGGCGTTGGCTCATGAGCACGTCAGTGTCGGTGCGGGCATAAGTCGCAAACAGCTTGCTAAGCTGATCGTTCTTCTGCGCAATCAAGGCATCAAACTCGGCCTGAGACAGTCCGGTATCGCGCACTTTGAGCAGCTCTTGTGACAGGTGCTTCAGCGAATCAAGCATCTTGTCTTGGGCGGCGTCCATGCGGATTGCACACTGGGCGCGCTGGTATTGCACGCGGCAGTCGAAACTTAAGTTAGGCACCGGCATATCGGCGCTGGCTTTTGACTCTTTACCGTCAGGCGAGGTTTTCAACGCCTGCTGTAAATGCCAGAACAAGGCTTCCCGCGCTAAATCGCTGCGCCAGTAAGTGCTCAATGCCTGTGAGTCTTGGATCGGCTGCCACGGCGTATCCCACAATAGCGACAGCTTATCCTGCGTGATGGAGTCATCCATCAGCGTCATGGCTTTTGGCGGCAGGCTGGCGAGCGTTGGTAGTGTCTGCGGCGTCTCGCGAGTGCCCTTCAGCTTGGAGAAGGTTTTATTGATCTGCTCGCTGAGATTGCGGCTGCTATCGACATTCCCCACCACGTACAGCGTCATGGCGTCCGGGGTGTACCACTGATGATAGAACTGGCTCAGCGCCTTGGCATCGACCGGATGTGCCGGAGGCTGGCTTGGATCATGACCTAATAATGTTGAACCTTTCAGGCGATAACGCCACCAGGCATCCTGAGTATCCATCGGGATCGAGCCCACGGGATCAGGGGAAATGCGCGCGCCGTCGCTAACAGTATCTGGAGTGATAGGCAACTGACCGGCGGTTGACGCCAACCATGACAGGGCTTCTTTCAGCAGATCAGCACGGCCGTTTGGCAAGCTGATGTTGTACATGGTGAAATCATAAGAAGAGACGGCTGGCGGAAGAGGTCTTACGGTGCTGATAGCCTGTTGCCAGAAAGACTGTAATTGTGCGCTGGTAAACCCTTCGGAATGCGTTAAGGCGATACGAGGAAGGAAATGCGCGAAGCCAGTTTGCTGGCTTGATTCGGCTAAAGAGCCGGTACGGACAATAAGACGTAATTCAATGCGATCGCTTGGGCGTTGCGGCGTTGCCAGCATCTGCCAGGTAAAACCATTGTCTAATTTACCCTGTTGCCAGGCTGGGTCGGGTTGTAGCGCCTCAGCCTGAACATTGCTTGCGGCAACTGCCAGCAGCAATCCACCAACGAGTAAACGAATTTTGGTGCCCTGCATGTGAACCCCTACGTAATGACAATCCAATTTTCAATTTGTCTGTCCTGCCGGTGTCTGACGACTGGCCCACAGGATATCGATGTGTTGAAACGAAGACGGCAAAGTTTAGCACTGTGTTAGACCGCACGTTTTCGCCGATGTCACCGTTCACATGAAAATTTTTAAGAAAAAACTGCCGCAGGGACATCGGGGATGCACATTATGAAGATAATCTTAGGGTTACATCAAGCAACCGTTGGATTTATAGGGAAATTAAGCATGAAAAAGGCAGGTTTGGAGTGATCCAACCTGCCTTTTTACAACTTCTAATCAACTTTTAAGAAGAACGGATCCGATTAGACCGTTTTCCCCGCCGCAAGCTCGTTATTTTTACCGGACAGCTCGGCGTTCAATTGACCTTCATCCAGTTGGTCACACCATTTGGCAACCACGATAGTGGCAACACCGTTACCCACCAGATTGGTCAAGGCGCGCGCTTCGGACATGAAACGGTCGATACCCAGAATCAGCGCCAGGCCGGCAACCGGCAGGTGGCCGACGGCTGACAGGGTTGCTGCCAGAACAATGAAGCCACTGCCGGTCACGCCCGCCGCACCTTTAGAGGAGAGCAGCAGCACCACCAACAGGGTGATTTGGTGCCAGATATCCATGTGGGTATTGGTTGCCTGAGCAATAAACACCGCCGCCATGGTCAGGTAAATCGAGGTGCCATCAAGGTTGAAGGAGTAGCCGGTTGGGATAACCAGACCCACCACTGACTTCTTACAGCCAAGGCGCTCCATTTTATTCAACATGCGTGGCAGAACGGATTCAGACGAAGAGGTGCCGAGAACGATCAGCAACTCTTCTTTTATATAGCTGATAAATTTGAAGATACTAAAGCCGGTGAAGCGCGCAATCAGCCCCAGCACCACTACCACAAACAGCACGCAGGTCAGGTAGAAGCAGAGAATAAGCTGGCCCAGCTGCACCAGAGAGCCAACGCCATATTTACCAATGGTAAAGGCCATCGCGCCGAATGCACCCAGTGGAGCAAGGCGCATGATCATGTTGATGATGCCGAAAATGACTTTTGAGAAGCTGTCGATGAAGTTGAAGACCAGTTGGCCTTTGTCACCCAGACGGTGCAGCGCGAAGCCGAACAGTACAGCAAACATCAGCACTTGCAGGATGTTACCGCTGGCAAAGGCACCAATCACGCTACCCGGAATAATGTCTAACAGGAAAGGAATGATCCCCTGACTCTGCGCTTGTTCCGCGTACACCGCGACGGCTTTGGCGTCCAGCGCGGCTGGGTCAACGTTCATCCCCACGCCCGGCTGGACGATGTTGACGATCACCAGACCAATAATCAGCGCGATGGTGCTGACGATTTCGAAATAGAGCAGAGCAATGGCGCCAGTGCGGCCCACGGCTTTCATGCTTTCCATTCCGGCAATGCCGGTTACGACAGTACAGAAAATCACCGGAGCGATGATCATCTTGATTAATTTAACAAAGCCGTCACCTAACGGCTTCATCTGTGCGCCTAGATCCGGATAGAAATGCCCAAGCAACACGCCCAGCGTAATTGCCGTTAATACCTGGAAATAGAGGCTTTTAAAGAGACTTTTTTTCATTTATTGCCCACCCTGTATAGATACAACAGCCGTGATAAATACCAAGGCTACCGCTCAAAATTGATAGGCGGGAAAATAACACCGCCATAACAAGATGGAAATAACTTGTTCCGCTTTGTAATTATCTTTGTTTTAAAATAAGAGCTGAAACGATTCAGTTAAAAAGTAATAGGCGAGAAAATACATAAGAACTGTTGCCCCACGGGGGGAAGTCACTAAAACCTTAACGCTATTTTTGCTATTAAAAGAAGGGAGGCATTTATTGGAGATAAATAACTCGCGCTAACTTTAGTTTTAAAACTAAAGTTATTTCCCGCAAAACTTACTTTCGAATTCAGCTTGCGGCAATGGGGGAGAGAAATAATAACCCTGACCAAAGATAATATTGTTTTCCAGCAGCCATTGGCGCTGCTCGTTGGTTTCGACGCCTTCGGCAATCAGTTGAATATCCATGGCTTTACCGATGGAAGCCACAATGTTCACCATCACATCATCCTCTGGCAGCACGTTGATAAAGCTGCGGTCGATTTTGATGACATCAATTGGCAAGCTGCGCAGGCGATTAAGATACTCCAGCCCGGAATAGCCCAGGCCAAAATCATCCAGCTCAATAGAGACGCCGGCGGCGCGCAATTCACTTAACAGGATTAAAGCGCGATCCAAATCCTCAATGCGCGCCGTTTCGGTGATTTCTAACACCAGTTGGCCCGGATTGATTTTATAACGGCTGAGCAAACTGCGCAGTTCAGGTAAGAAATTTCGCTGCTGGATTTGAATTCCAGACAGGTTAACCGACAGCGGCAGAGTAATTCCCCTCTGCTGCCAATCCGCCAAAATGCCGCAGCCTAATTCCAGCACTTTATAACCCAACAGCCCCATCACGCCTATTTCTTCCGCCAGCACGATGAAATCACTCTCCAGCCCATAACTGCCGTCCACCATTCTGCGCCGCAGCAGGGCTTCGGCCCCCATCACTTTGCCGGTCTGCATATTGAACTGGGGCTGAATAAACAGGATGAAGTCGTTTTGGCCGACGGCGTGCAGGATTTCGTTTTCCTGTAATAGCCGTTTTTGAATTCGGTCGGTCAGCTCTGGCTCGAAGAACAGAATCTGATTTTTGCCTTGTTGGTAGGCGGAAACGCGCGCCGCGCGGGCATTCGCCATCAACTGCGTGGCGGTCACTGGCGCTTCACCATCAAAATGCACAATGCCGATACTGCCCGTCGGGTGCAGCGCCAGCGGCGTGACATCGCTCTGCTGCGGGGCATTGATGCGCTCCATAATATGGCGCGCCAGCCGCATCGCCATAAAAGGGCGGGGAATGTCACTCGCCAGCAAGGCCAGCTCGTTGTAACTCAGCCTTGCCAGCACGCAGTTGGCAGGCAGCACGTCAATAATAGCGTTAATCAGCGGGCAGCTCAGATGGCCATCGTCGCGCAGGCTTTCAATACCAATCAGCAGCAGATGGAAATCTTTCTCCTTCGTCGTGGCGTTCAGCCGCATCTGCAATTGCGCCATAAACTGCGCTTCATTGTTTAACGAGCTGTCGGTCGTCGAGGTGATGTCCTGCATCTTCTGCTGCATTTTAAGCAGATGCTGCTGATTGCGGTTATAACTGCGGATCAGCATACCAAACTCATCATCCTCGTGGCGTGGGGGCAGAGCCAGCTGATGGCTGCAAATTTCGTTTTCAGGCAGGGATTCCAACTCTCGCGCAATGGCCCGCAAGGGTTTTACCACCAGACGATTCACGCACCAGCTCACAGAAATAGTCAAAATCAGCGCCAGCAAGAGATAAGTCGTCAGCATGGTGGAGAGCGCGCTGATGATGAACTGGTACATCCGATAGGAGTCGGCTTGCAGCACTAAATACGCTAAAGGTTTGGGATCTTTCGGGCTGGCCGCCGCCGAATAGAGCGGCACGGAAATCTTCACCGGCAGGTTAAAACCGCGAGTGATCCATTCAGGCACGGGGCGGCCCGCGGGGAAATTAGTATGCAGCGCGGCAATTTCATTGGGCATCACCACGTCAGCGCGGCTGAGAATACCTACCGGACGCAGGGTATTGAGAATGTCTTGTGTTTCATTCAGGTTGACATCAAGCACCGCCTGAGAAAGCGGCTTTCTCACTGAATGCGCAATATTTTCAAGCTGTTGGGCGTAATCCTCCCTCCGCTGCTGCACAAAGTGAAACAGTTGGATGAGGATAAAAATACAGATAGTGATCACCGCAACGGTGGATACCGCCGCCATCTGTTTAATAGTTAATGAACGCCTGACCCGCAACCTAATTCTCCATGACTTGCCAACCTGATCAACCCGCCTATCCTAACAGTGCAAACGGGGGAACAATAGCTTGGCGCAGTATACCTGATAAGCCCCCTTTCTCATGCCTTAAGCGAGGGTTTTATGCATTAAAATTCTCTTTTTATATCAAAGAATAATAGTGACTTAATCCCTGAAGGGTTCATGGTATCCCTATTATAAATAGTTAATATTAATCGCCTTAGCCATGCGGCGGCTAATAACGTGAGCAAAATCGGCTATTAGTCTAACGCGGGGGATACCAAAGGGGTTAGTGTGCTATATAGGCAGTGAAAAACGAGATGAATGAATGGTTCAGCAGCAAACAATAGCAGAACACGCCTAAGTCACTGTTTAACATTGAGTTACTTTGAAATCGGCATATTTGAGGCAGATGCATATTTTTCGTAAATACTGGTTCAAACTGTACGATAACTGTTACATTAAGATTATTCCTACGTCATAAATAATCTAGATTTTAACTAAGACATTCTGAAAATAGTGGCTTTAAGCAGGGAAGTCTTACGCCTAATACCTCTTATAACAAAATTCCTATCAGGCAAAATATATGAATAATTATGACGACATTAAGCGTTTCATGGAAAAATCAAAAACAGAAGACATTGATTATAAAGAAATAAATGCAAAGTCGATGGGCAACGGCATTACCAGCTCGATGAATAAATGGACATTGATTAAGCAGATTTCCTCTGGCGATGAGCCTCAGGGGGCGCTGGACAATGGCCGCACCACCCAGCCCACGCCACAGCCGGTGAACCGGGAAGAGTTCAAAAACCTTGCACCCGTCGCGCATAAAGCCGAGATCCCATCGCCGATCTCCGCGAGCATTGCCAATGCTAAAGCCGAGCCTAAAAATGCCTCGCCCGACATCGTTAGCTCGTCGATTGTCCCCGCAGGAATGAATATTCTGGACACGCTGCGCGCCGCCCTGCCGGAGCCTGATGCCGCGCCGCCGGTCGCGCAACCGCTTGCACCTCAGGCCGCCTCACCTTTCGCTGCCAGCCAAGCCCCTGCGGCTGCCACACAGCATAAAGAGGCAGGCAGCCAATTTCGCCAAATGTTTAAACAAAAAGCGCCGCAGCGCGAGGAGAACACTCTGCCTCGCGACACGCCGCTTCAACCCTTGTTAGAGATGATTGCCTCATGCCGTTAGTTTGTGTGTGTTCCCCAAAAGGCGGGGTCGGTAAAACCACGGTCGCGTCGAATCTGGCGTATTCACTTGCCCGCAGCGGCAGCAAAGTGCTGGTTATCGATTTCGACGTACAGAACGCCCTGCGCCTGCACTTTGGCGTGCCCATCTCTGACACACGCGGCTTTGTCGCTGGCTCAGGGAATGAATCCGACTGGAGCCAGTTCATCCTCAAAGCCGGTTCAAACACTTTCGTGCTGCCTTACGGCGAAGTCACCGAAGAGCAGCGGATGGAGTTCGAGCAGCAGTTAACCCTCGATCCCCACTTCCTGCAGCGCGGTCTGAATACCGTGCTGAACTATCCAGGCTTGGTGATTATTGCTGATTTCCCTCCCGGCCCAAGCCCGGCGTTGAAAGCCGTGCAGGCGCTGGCCGATCTCCACGTGGTGGTGATGCTGGCGGACACGGCGTCGCTGTCGTTATTACCTTTGATGGAAAAAAATCGGCTGATTGGCACACCTTTGAATAATAAAAAAGGTGAGTATTACGTTGTGAATCAAAGTGACAATCGCCGGACACTAAGCCGCGACGTCACCCAATTCTTCGAGCAGCGTTTGAATGAACGCTTGTTAGGCACCATCCACAGGGATGAATGCGTGCCAGAGGCCAATGCCTCGCAGCGATCGATTATTGATTTCAGCCCGGTATCGGCTTCGGCCTTTGATATTGAACTGATCAGCAAAAAAGTCGCCGCTATTTTAGGGATCAAAGTCGGTGATGGGGAATTACATGCCTCTCCAAAACCAGATAATTATTAATAGCTCCAGCAGAAAGCGATCCTAAAAGCGATGAATAAATTCCTATTCTCCCTGCTCGTACTTCTTTTACTGCCCGTTGCGGCAGTTATTATCATTACCCCTATGGATAGCCAGAAACAGTATATTTTTGGCTTAATCAGTATCGGCCTGTTATTTATTCTGGGTCGAATCAAACACCGCCGCATTTCTATTGTGCTGGTCATTCTGTCGGTACTGATGTCCACCCGATATATCTACTATCGGGCCACTGAAACCCTGCATTTCAACTCCACTATTGAAACCATTTTGGGCCTGGGCCTATTCTTGGCGGATATTTATGTCTGGGTGGTCTTAATGCTGGCCTATTTACAGACCATGTGGCCATTGAATCGCACCATCGAACCTCTGCCTGCCGACATGTCGTTATGGCCGACGGTAGATATTTATATCCCGAGTTATAACGAAAGTTTGGACGTGGTGCGCGATACCGTGCTGGCGGCACAATGCATTGATTATCCACAGGATAAGCTGAAAATTTATCTTTTGGATGACGGCAAGCGCGATGAATTTGCGGTGTTCGCCGCCGACGTCGGCGTGGGTTATATCACCCGTAATAATAATGCCCATGCCAAAGCCGGCAATTTAAATAATGCGATGAAATTAACCCGTGGCGAGCTTATTTGTATTTTCGACTGCGACCACGTGGCGACCCGGGTCTTTTTACAGGCCACCGTGGGCGGTTTCCTGAAAGACGAAAAATTGGCGCTGGTGCAGACTCCGCACTATTTCTACTCCCCCGACCCTTTCGAGCGCAACCTGTCAATTGGCCGCAATATTCCCAAAGAAGGCTCGCTGTTTTACGGCCCAATTCAGAAAGGAAATGACAATTGGAACGCCACCTTCTTCTGCGGCTCCTGCGCGGTTATTCGCCGCAGCGCGCTGGATGAAATTGGCGGTTTTGCCGTAGAAACCGTCACCGAAGATGCCCATACCGCGCTGAAAATGCAGCGTCTGGGCTGGAAGTCGGCCTTCTTGGCTATTCCGCTGGCCGCTGGCTTAGCCACCGAGCGACTGGGCCTGCACGTCATCCAGCGTACCCGCTGGGCGCGCGGCATGACGCAAATCCTGCGCATGGATAATCCATTGTTTGGTCTCGGGCTGACCTTCCCACAGCGCCTGTGCTACCTGAACGCGATGATAAGCTTCCAGTCCGGTTTGCCGCGCGTGGTGTTCCTGACCGCGCCGATCGCCTTCCTGCTGTTCAACCTAAATATCATTGCCTCTTCTTCGAGCCTGATTTTTGCCTACGCCCTGCCGCATTTGGTGATGTCGATTTATATGAACTCGCGGCTTAACGGCAAATTCCGCTACTCCTTCTGGGGCGAGGTGTATGACACCGTCATGGCCTTCCACCTGATTATCCCTACCCTGCTGACGCTGGTTTCGCCGAAAAGAGGCAAATTCAACGTAACGGACAAAGGCGGGCTGCTCGACAACGGCTTCTTCGATTTCCACATCGTTAAGCCGCACATCATCGCGCTGACGCTGATGCTGATGGGCATCGGCTGGGGGCTTATTCGCGTGGTGTTCCACAACTATTTTGATGTCGATCCGAGCGTCATCGCGCTTAACGTGGCGTGGGGCAGCTTTAGCGTGCTGATCCTGCTGGCGGCCATCGCCGTGGCGAAAGAGACGCGTCAGGTGCGCAAAACCATTCGCGTCGAAGCCGCCATTCCGGCCATTATTCACTACGCCAATGGCATCTCCCTGCGCACCCAAACCATTGATATGTCGATGGGCGGCGTGCAGTTGGTGACGCCGGACGAGCGTTATATCAATGAAGAGATTGAAGAGGTGGAAATCCAGCTGGCCTCGGGCGCAGAGAGCTTCCCGGTCAGCCAAATCAGCGCCAATAAAGACCGTATCCGCCTGCAATTTGAAAATCTGCCGCTGGACAAACGCCGTGAGCTGGTGCGCGTGGTGCTGTCGCGCGCCGATGCGTGGATTGGCGATGAATACCCGCAAGACCGCCCACTGCACTCGCTATTTGGCATTGTGCGTTGCGTCTTTGACCTGTTCTTCGGCACCTGGCGCGAGCGCCGCGCCAAAAACAAGCTGCAAAAATCAGCCACTAAGAGTGAGGCAGCATGAAGTCATTACCTCATAAATCAACAGCTTCTGGGTTCTATCGCCGCGTATCCCAAGGCGTGCTGCTGGCCTTAGGCATGCTGCCGCTGGCCCAAACCAACGCGGAAGAGGCCCCGCCGGCCGCCAACGCTGACGCCAGCGCCCTGCCTGCTGCCCCCTCGTGGATGCCACCCGCACCGGCGGCATCCGCCGTGGAAACCGCGACGCCGCTGCCGGACGTCCCTGCACCTGTTGAAACCGCTCCTGCGCCCGTCGAAGTCACGCCAGCTCAGGTAGAAACAGCGCCTGCGGCCATGGTTCAGCCCTTCGCCAACAGCATCAGCGTGGCCGATATGGGCCAGAAAAACGGCTTAACCCTGAGCGGCGGTCAGCTACAGTCGGGGATTATTTTCACCCTGCCGACCGATCAGGTGATAACCAACGCCAAGCTTTCACTGGCTTTGAAAATCTCCCCGGCGCTGATTGCCCGCAATACCACGCTAGAGCTGATGCTCAACGGCCAGCCGCTGGGCAGCCTGCCGCTGAGTGAAGAGAGCAGCGCCGGCGACCTGTTCGAGCTGGATATTCCGTCAGCCATGGTGGTGTCGCGCAACAACCTCAGCTTCCGCGTGCATGACAACAACACCATGGCCTGTGAGAAGGACCAGTCGGACAAGTATTGGGTCCAAGTGCGGCCTACCTCGCATCTCAATCTGGAAGGCCAGCAGCTGAATATCGGCCGCGACCTCGGCAAGTTCCCGCGCCCGTTCTTCGACGCCCTGCAGATGCAAGAATCCATCGTGCCGATGGCTTTCACCTCGTCGCTACAGCCGCAGGATGTCAGCGCGGCGGCGATGGTCGCCTCCTATTTGGGCGTGTTGTCAGACTATCGCGGCGTGGATTTTCCGGTGGTGCTGAATGATTTACCCCAGCAAAGTGGCATTATCTTTGGCAAGCCGGGGGATAAAATCGGCTCGCTAACGCTGCCTGTCAGTCAGGGGCCGCGCATTCAACTAATTGATAACCCAAACAATCCGGTCTACAAACTGCTGCTGATCACCGGCAATGACGAAAACCAACTGCGCCAGGCCGCCTATCGTCTGATTAGCGCCCCGCTTCCGGCCAATACCGAATATCTCGACGTCACCCAGCAGACCATTCCGGCGCGCCAGCCTTACGATGCGCCGCACTGGATTGACACCACGCGCCCGGTCACGCTGGGCGAACTGGTTGCCCGTGACCAAAATCCGCTGACCGCCACCGGCATTTACCATAATGAAATCCACGTTCCGTTCCGCGCCGCGCCGGACCTCTTTATGTGGGATGGGCACACCATTCCGGTGAAAATCGATTACCGTTTCCCAACGGAAAACTGGATTGATGAAGATAACTCGCAGCTCAATGTGTCGATTAACGGCACCTTCCTGCGCAATCTGACGGTGAATAAAGTCGGCCTGCTGGAGAACGTCTGGCGGCGCATTGGCTTCGACAGTCGCCAGGAGAGCTACAACCTACAGCTTCAGCCGTACCTGATTTACGGTGATAACCAGCTGGCGTTCTACTTCGACATTCAGCCGAAAAAAGACGCGCCGTGCAGCATCACGAGCAGCGACAACATTAAGAGCCGCATCGACCCCAACTCTTACATCGATCTGAGCAACAGCTACCACTTTGCCCAGCTGCCTAACCTCTCTTACTTCGTCGGCGCGTCCTTCCCTTTCTCCAAACAGGCTGACTTCGCCGACACGCTGATGCTGCTGCCAGAAACGCCGTCGGCCGGGGAGGTTCATACCCTGCTGAACATGGCGGCGCGCGCGGGCAATGCCACGGGCGTGCCGGTCAATCACGTGGAAGTGGCTTTTGGTTTGAAAGACAATGAGCAGGATAACCCGCTGTTTGATCGAAATATTTTAGCTATTAGCACGCTGGGTGATTCGCCGTTTAATCAGCAATTGCTGCACGACTCGCCGTTTGTCATCAACAACAGTTCGCTAAGTGTGAAAACGCCGAGCCAGTGGCAAAGCGTGCTCGATGCCCTGACCGGCGACTGGTATCGCCAGCCTCTGGATGCTGACCGTTATCTCTCTTCAACGGGCGCGTGGCGCGGCTTTGCCAGTTATCGCTCGCCCTGGTCGCCGTCCCACGTGGTGGTGGTTGCCACCGGCACCGATGACCAGCAGCTGTTGAAAATCCACAGTGACCTTAAATCCTCGAAGATTAACGCCGGGGTGCGCGGCGATTTAGCCATTGTTACGGATGAAAACGGCATTCGCAGCTTCACCGTCGGCAAGCAGTTCCCGGCCGGGCAGATGCCGTGGTACATGATGGTCATCTGGTACGCCAGCTCGCATATCGTGATCTTGTCGCTTATCACCGTGGGTATCTCCCTGCTGCTTGGCCTCAGCCTGTATGTCCTGCTGGCAAGGCACGCGGCGAAGCGTCTCGGTAAGAAGTCGGCACAATGAACATAACAATAACAATGATATCTGACTCGGCGATCACCGGAGTTAACCATGAAAAACAATAAGCTATCTCTGGCGGTGTTCAGGGCGATTTATCTGGTAGGGATCGCCGGACTGGGAAGTGCTGCGCTGGCAGCCCATGCGGCGGACACCTCAAATCCGGCGCTGAAAGCCTTGTTCGATCAGGCGGCCTATTGGCACGATCGCGCCCACGATGATTTAGCCAAAGACGCGCTGAACAAAGTGCTGCTGGTTGACCCGAATAACGCGCAGGCGCTCTATTTGATGTCGCTCTATTCCCTGCAAAGTGGCGATAAGGCCGCCGCCAACCAGTGGCGGGACAAGCTGGGCGCCGTGTCGCCGCAGGATCCGCGTCTTGCCTCGCTAAGCAATGCGAAAGCCGTGCAATCTATTCCCCCGGCCCAGCTGGCCGCCGCACGGCAGATGGCGACGCAGGGCAATATCAGCGGCGCGCTGACGGCGTACCGCACGCTGTTCAATGGCGATCAGCCGCTGGACAGTCTGGCGAACGAATATTACCTGACCATGGCGGGCGACAAGTCACTGCAACCTCAGGCGATTCAGGGTTTGCAACAGCGCGTGGCCCAGCATCCTGAAGATGCCACGGCGCGCCTCGCGCTCGGCAAAGTGCTGACTTATCAAGAATCTACCCGCCGCGACGGCATTAATCTGCTCGGCAGCATGGCGGCCAATAGCCCGGAGGCCGATCGCTCATTGCGTCAGGCGTTATTGTGGATGGTGCCGCGCGAAAGCGACCGCGAGCTGTATCAGGGTTATCAGGCGCGTCACCCCAATGACACCAGCGTGATGGCCTACTTCCAGAAGAATATTGGCGGCGCGGCGAAAAGTCAGGGGTTCGATGAGCTGAATAGTGGCAATGTTAATGATGCCAAAACCCGGTTCGAGACCGTCTTAAATGGCAATCCTAACGATGCCGATGCCCTCGCCGGGCTGGGTTATATCGCGCAGCGCAACGGCGATTTTGCGGCGGCGGCGGATTACCTCTCCCGCGCGGCGCAACAGGGCGGCACCAACAGCGCCCAGTTGGCGACGCAGGCGCAGGACTCGCAGTTTTATGCCCAACTGAGCAAAGCCAAAAATGACGCCGGAGCGGGCAATTTCGACGCCGCGCTGGCCAGCGTCACGCCGCTGACCCAGGCCGGTGGCGACAAAGGGCTGTCCGCCAGCCTGCTGCGCGCCGACATTTTGCGCCGCAAAGGGGATCTGGCCGCCGCCGAGCAGCAGTACAGCCAGCTGGGTGACAATCCCGATGCCCGCGCGGGGCTGTACTACGTTTTACGCCAGCAGAATAAAACTGCCGAGGCCAATCAGGTACTGCAAACCCTGCCGACCGCGCTGCGCAATAAGCTGCAACCTCCGGCGGTGGCTGACGTCATCGAGCCAATGCGCCGTCAGGCCGCGCAGGCCGTCGCCAACAACGACCCGCAGCGCGCCCTGATGATTCTGCAACAGGCGCGCGAGAGGCAGCCGAACAACGTCTGGGTGAAGCTGGACATAGCGCGCATTCTGCAAAAACAGGGGCAAACCGCGCAGGCGCAGTCACTGATGGCGGGCGCGAATCAGCCGGGCGCGGGGGCCACCGAGCTGTATGCCGCTGCCCTGTTCGCTTCAGAAACCCAAAACTGGTCCAGCGCCAGCGCCCTGTTGGCGCGCATTCCGCGAGCCAGACAGACCACCGCCATGCGTGAACTGGGCCAACGGGCGAATTTCAATCAGCAGATGGCTTCGGCAGAAAGCTACTTACGCCAAGGGGATAGCGCTGCCGCCGCCAACACCCTTCGCGCCTTAGCGCAGAACCCGCCGTCGGCCCCTGCCGATGCGGGCGTGCTGGCGAAGAACTTAGCCGCCACCGGGCAAATTCCGCTGGCGGTGCAGGTTGTGCGCCAGAATATGCGTCAGGGCGTGCAGGGCAATGCCGGAGACTATGCCGACCAAATCACCGTACTGAATCAGGCGGGGCTGAGCGGCGAGGCGCAGGCATTCCTGCAAAACCCTCAGATTCAGGCCAGCTCGACACCAACGGAAATGGCCGGTATGCGCAACGGCTTTGTGATTAATCAGGCCGACGACCTGCGCGAGCAGGGCCAGTACGCGGCGGCTTACGACAAGCTGGTTGTCGCCCTGCAGGCCGATCCGCAAAACCGCGACCTGATGCTGGCGATGGCCCGTCTATACCAGTCCGGCAAAATGAATAAACAGGCCGGTCAGGTTTATAACTACCTGATGAGCAACGATACGCCGACGCAGGACGCCAGGGTGGGTGCGATTAACATCGCGCTGGCCGAAGGCGACACCTCGCGGGCGCAGCAATTGATGAACGGTTTAACCGGCCCGCGCACCCCAGAGCGACTGCTGCTGGCGGCGCGAGTGGCCGAAGCCGAAGGCGACCATCAGCAGGCGCTGGCGCTGCTGCGTTCGGCGAAAGGCAAGATGATTGGGCTGGAAGGCGCTGACGGCGGCTCGTCGCAGATCGCCGGTTTGCAACTGAGCGACAACCCGTTCATCAACCGTTCTACCCGCACCTCGCGCAGCACCACGCAGTCGGTGTATGGCACGGTGATGCCGTGGCAGCAGTCGGACCAAACGGCTTCCACCAGCACGGCGCCTCTGCCGGGTGCGACGCCGACCGCCGTGGTTCAGCGCAACGCTACTGAAAAGCAGATCGACGACATGCTCGACCAGCTGCAAGACAGAACCGCCAACTGGGTACAGGGCGAACTGTCGGTGCGCGGGCGCGATGGGGAAAGTGGTCTGAGCCAGTTGACCGAGGCCAAAGCGCCGATGAGCTTCTCCTTCGTGCCGTTTGACTCGTCGCGCGTCACGCTGGGGGTCACGCCGGTCACGCTGGACGCCGGTTCAAGCAGCGACAGCGCCAATAATCGCTTTGGTACTGGCGCGCTGCACGGCGAGCTCAGCCCGCTGGCTCAGGCGCAGCAAAATGCCTCCAATACCCCGGCCTCGCCGTCGCAGTACATTGCCAAAGAGTCCTCGGGTTCACAGAGTGAATCCGGCGTCGAGCTGAACGCCGCGCTGAGTGGCGATAACTACAAAGTGGACGTCGGCTCCACGCCGCTGGGTCAGGATTTAACCTCGCTGGTCGGCGGCGCACAGTGGGCGCCGAAACTAGGCGACTTCACCACCCTGACCGTGACCGCCGAGCGCCGCGCCGTCAACGACAGCCTGCTCTCTTACGTCGGCACCCGAGATGCCTACACCGGCGACAAGTGGGGGCAAGTCACCAAAAACGGCGGCAGCGTCAATTTATCCTATGACGACGGCGACGCCGGTTTCTATGCCGGTGGCGGCTACTACAGCTATCTGGGCGACCACGTCACCTCGAACAAGGCGGTTAACGCCAACGTCGGTTTATATATCCGACCTTATCGTTATGACGACCGCGAGCTGAAAACCGGGGTAAACGTCGGCTATATGAATTTCGACAAAAACCTCAGCTACTTCAGCTATGGTCAGGGTGGCTACTTCAGCCCGCAAAACTACGTCAGCGTGTCATTCCCGGTGGAATACACCCAGAAATATAACGATTGGGACCTGAAGCTCAGCGGCTCGGTCGGCTATCAGTCTTACACTCAGGACGAAAGCCCGTACTTCCCGGAAGACGCAAACCTGCAAAGCCAGTTGGAACAGCTGGTTGCCGATGGCAAAGCGCAGGAAGCCTTCTACTCCGGCGGCTCGAAAAACGGCATCGGCTGGAACGCGGGTGTCGGCGGCAACTACCACCTGAACAAAAATATGCAGATTGGCGGGCAAGTGGGCTATGACACTTTCGGCGACTACAATGAAAGCAAAGCTCAGCTCTACTTCCGCTATCTTATGGGCCAGAATTGATCTCAGTGATGGAAAAAACCATGCAACAACAAGACTATACACGGGTCGAGCAGCAGTATTATCGCCAGCGTAAACAGACGTCTGGCTGGCAAAATCTGGTGCAGGTGCTGTTCTCAGGGATCCTTTCCTCAGCGGATGATGAAGACGGGCGACGCTTTCTGGCACTGATGGGCAGCAATTTAGCCAGACAATATCCTCTTCCGACGGCGGCCACATTGGGTGAGCTGGAAGACCAGCTCAATCAGCTGCTCGGCCAGTTCGACTGGGGCGTGGTGAAGATTGAGGCGACCAACCAGCAGCTGACGCTGGCCCATATCGCCTGGCCTGCGGCCCCGCAGGGCAGTGATGAGGCCCTGTGGCAAATCGCGCTGGTTGCGGTACTGGAAGGGGCATATGGCGAATGGCTACTGGCCCAGGGCGGGCAGGCTTCGGTATCACTCCGCTGGCAGGAAAGCGGCCGTGAAGGTGTGCTGCTTTTCCGTTATCAAAATGGATTGTAAGGAATTTTTATGTTGTCAGTTCGGGCACGTCGCCTGCTGTTGTGGCTTGGCGTTTTCTGCTCGCTGGTTTCAGCGACGCTGTTTTCAACGGCTGTAATGGCACAGAACAGTGGCTGGTCGCAGAGCAATGGCTGGTTAGAGTATAAAAGCCGATTTCTGCTGGCCGACGGGCGCATTGCCGACACCGCCAACAAAGGCGTGAGTCATACCGAGGGGCAGGGTTTCAGCATGCTGCTGGCGGTGTACAACAATGATCAGGGGACCTTCGACCAGCTGTGGCAATGGGCCAATAAGAACCTTTATCGCAAGGATATTGGCCTCTATTCGTGGCGCTATGACCCAAATGCCACTCCCAAAGTAGCGGACAAGAATAACGCCTCTGATGGCGATACCTTAATGGCCTGGGCGCTGCTGCTGGCGGGCGATCGCTGGCATGACCCGCGCTACACGCAGGCTTCGGACAAACTCCAGTCGGCGCTCATCAAGAAAACGGTGATCGACTACGCCGGATATAAAGTGATGCTGCCGGGCGTTTCGGGCTTTAACCAGACCAGCTCGATAACCCTCAACCCGTCCTATTTCCTGTTCCCCGCGTGGCAGGCGTTTTACCAGCACAGTCATTTGAAAGTGTGGAAAGATCTCGATGAAAGCGGCGTCGCGCTGCTCGGCAAGATGACCTTTGGCGAACTGCGTTTGCCGACCGACTGGGTGACGCTGCAAGCCGACGGCACTCTGCTACCCTCGAGCAAATGGCCGCCGCGCTTTAGCTACGACGCGGTGCGCATCCCGCTCTACCTCGGCTGGGCACACGCTGGTAGCCCTGGGCTCGCGCCTTATATCCAGTGGTGGCAGAAATCACCACGCGACGCCACGCCTGCCTGGGTTGACGTCATGACCGGCACCAAGGCGGAGTACAATATGTCCCCCGGCCTGCTGGCAATCCGCGATTTCACCATGGCAAATCGCAGCGCCATCAGCCCCGACCTCGCACCAAAAGATGACTACTACTCCTCGACCCTGCAACTGCTGGCTTGGTGGGCGAGTCAGGGGAAATAATTGTATAAATGCAATGGATTGGCTGAGTATCCATTGCATATTTAATATGATTTGGACGAAAAAAAGCCCGCAATCGCGGGCTTTTTGATTTTCAGCAAAGGAGTCGAAGCCGGTTGTTAGGCCACGGTTTGCGTCTGGCCGTTTTCGTCTTGGTCGACGGCGAAGCAGGCCACCAGCTGGTCGCCGTACTGTTTGAGCTGCGGCTGGAACTGCTTGCAGGTGCTGAAGGCGCGGCGGCAGCGGGCGTTGAACGCGCAACCGGCCGGTGGGTTCAGCGGGCTTGGCAGTTCGCCGGTCAGCTTGATGCGCTCGCGGCGTTCATCCGGATTCAGGCGCGGCGTGGCGGAGAGCAGCGCTTGGGTGTACGGATGGCGCGGATTGTTGAAGATGGCGTCTTTCGAGCCTTTCTCCACGCAACGGCCGAGGTACATCACCATCACTTCGTCGGCGATATGCTCTACCACCGACAGGTCATGCGAAATGAAGACGTAAGACAGACCGAGGTCTTTCTGCAAGTCCATCATCAAGTTCAGCACCTGCGCGCGCACCGAGACGTCCAATGCAGAAACTGGCTCATCGGCAATCACCACGTCCGGGTCTAACATCAGACCGCGGGCAATGGCGATACGCTGACGCTGGCCGCCGGAGAACATGTGCGGATAGCGGTCGTAATGCTCGGTTTTCAGGCCCACTTTGGCCATCATTTCGAGGGCTTTTTCGCGGCGCTCTTTGGCTGACAGCTTGGTGTTGATCAGCAGCGGCTCTTCGAGGATCTGCCCGACTTTCTTACGCGGGTTCAGCGATCCGTAAGGATTCTGGAACACGATTTGGATCTTCTGGCGGCGCAGCTTTTCGGCCGTGGCGTCTGGCTTGAGCAAATCCTGACCGCGATAGTAAAGCTCACCGCCGGTGGGGATTTCAATCATGGTCAGCAGGCGGCCCAGCGTGGACTTACCACAGCCAGACTCGCCCACCACTGCCAGCGTTTTGCCGCGTTCGAGGTCAAAAGAGACGCCGTCGAGGGCTTTCACCGTGCGCTCAGGAGCAAACAGCCCCTTCTTCACCGGATAGTGTTTCTTCAGGTCAATCGCCTGCAGCAGCGGCTCTGACTTCACAGAATTATCATGACTCATAGGTTGGTCTCCCGGCATCATCGAGCGGGTAGTGGCACTTCGACTGGCGTCCATTGCTCAAGTCGCGCAGTGCAGGTTCTTCTTTACGGCAGCGATCGTTAGCATACGGGCAGCGCGGGTTGAGCAGGCAGCCGTTCGGGCGGTCATATTTACCCGGCACGACGCCCGGTAATGACTGCAAACGGGCCTTGTCCGCCGCAAATTCCGGCAGGGAACGCAACAGGGCTTGGGTGTACGGGTGGCGCGGCGCGCGGAAAATTTCCGAGGCGCGGGCTGATTCCACCACCTGCCCGGCGTACATCACGATGATGTGCTGCGCGGCCTCGGCAACCAGTGCCAGGTCGTGCGTGATCAGCATCAGCGCCATGTTCTCTTTCTGTTGCAGCTCCAGCAGCAGCTCAATGATCTGCGCCTGAATGGTCACGTCGAGCGCGGTGGTCGGCTCATCGGCAATCAACAGTTTTGGACGGCAAGCAATCGCCATGGCAATCATCACGCGCTGGCTCATGCCGCCCGAAAGCTGGTGCGGATAAACATCAAGGCGTGAAGCGGGATCAGGAATGCCCACCAGCGTCAGCAGGTCAATAGTGCGCTGACGACGCGTTTTGCGGTTGCCGCCCTGATGCACCTTGATGGCTTCCATGATCTGGAACCCTACGGTGTAGCACGGGTTGAGGCTGGTCATCGGGTCCTGGAAAATCATCGCGACTTCGGCACCGACAATCTGACGACGCTCTTTTTCGCTCATTTTTTGCAGGTCGCGACCACCAAACTCAAGCGTCTCAGCCATCACTTTGCCGGGGAAGTCGATCAACCCCATCAGCGCCAGTGAACTGACGGATTTACCCGAGCCGGACTCGCCAACAATGCCGACCACTTCGCCCTGTTTAACGCTGTAGCTGATACGGTCAACCGCGCGGAACGGCGTGCCTTCGTCACCAAAGTGAACGGAAAGCTTATCTACGGTCAGCAGGGTTTTGCCAACCGGTACATCTTTAATCAATGTGGTTTCCATCTCTCGTCCCTTACTGCTTGAGTTTAGGGTCAAGGGCGTCGCGCAGACCGTCACCCATCAGGTTAAATGCCAGTACCGTCAACAGAATGATCACGCCCGGGAAGGTCACCACCCACCACGCGCTCTGAGCAAACTGCAATACGTCGGACAGCATAGTGCCCCACTCAGGCGTTGGCGGCTGTGCGCCCATGCCGAGGAAGCCGAGAGCCGCCATATCCAGAATGGCGTTGGAGAAGCCGAGCGAGGCCTGAACAATCAGCGGCGCTAAGCAGTTAGGTAAAATGTTCACAAACATCTGGCGCGTGGCACCGGCACCCGCCACGCGAGAAGCCGTCACGTAATCACGGTTCACTTCGACCAACACCGCAGCGCGGGTCAAACGCACATAGTGCGGCAGGGCGACGAAGGTCAGAGCCAGCGAGGCGTTGACTATCGACGGGCCGAAAATCGCCACCAGTACCAGTGCTAACAGCAGGCTTGGCAGCGCCAGCATGATGTCAACGATACGCATGATAGTGGCGTCAACCACGCCGCCGTAGTAACCGGCGAACAGGCCAAAAATAACGCCAAGGATCAGCGACAGCACTACCACCAGACAGCCGACCAGCAGCGACAGGCGCGCGCCGTACATCAGGCGAGACAGGATATCGCGGCCCACGTCGTCGGTGCCTAACAGGAACTTCCAGCTTCCGCCTTCCTGCCAAACCGGTGGGCGCAGCAGCGCGTCACGGAACTGTTCCGCCGGGCCGTGGGGTGCAATCACGTTAGCGCCAATGGCGATAACCAGCATGATGATGATGTAAACCAGGCCAGTCACGGCCCCTTTGTTGCGCTTAAAGTAGTGCCAGAATTCGCGCATTGGCGGCATCGGCGTCGGCGCTGCCGTCACTATTTCGTTAGCAACGGGCTCTGTAACTTGAGACATAGTGAGCCCCTTATTTTCTGTGGCGAATACGCGGGTTGACCACGCCGTAGAGCACGTCTACCAGCAGGTTAACCACGATAATCAGAATGGCGACCAGCAAGACACCGCCCTGCACGACCGGATAGTCGCGGCGTTGTAATGCATCAATCAACCAGCGGCCGAGTCCTGGCCAAGAGAAGATGGTTTCCGTCAGGATGGCGCCGCCAAGCAGCGTACCGACCTGCAAACCAATGATGGTCACGACGGGCAACAGCGCATTGCGCAGTGCGTGGACCACGATGACGCGCATACGGCTCACGCCTTTGGCACGCGCGGTGCGGATGTAGTCTTCGCCCAGCACTTCCAGCATGGAAGAGCGGGTCATACGTACGATAACCGCCAGCGGGATAGTCCCGAGTACGATGGCAGGCAGGATCATGTGCATCACGGCGTCTTTGAAGTCACCCGGCTCGCCCCAGATTAAGGAGTCGATCAGCATGAAGCCGGTTAACGGCTGGCTGTCATCAAGGAACACGGTGTCGCTTATTCGCCCCGACACGGGCGTGAGGTTAAGATGCACCGAGACCAGCATCACCAGCATGATCCCCCACCAGAAGATCGGCATCGAGTATCCCGTCAATGAGATACCTACGGCGGTGTGGTCAAAGATGGAACCGCGCTTCACCGCTGCCAATACCCCCACGGGTATACCGACGATCACCGCGAAAATCATGGCGCAAATGCCTAATTCCAGCGTGGCTTTGAAACGTGGCACAAACTCCTGCCAAACAGGGACGCGGCTTTTTAACGAGACGCCAAGGTCGCCGTGCAGCACCCCTGTCACATAGTGGAAGTATTGTTGATACAGCGGCTTGTCGAGGCCCATTTCGGCCATCAGCTGTGCGTGGCGCTCAGCAGAAATACCGCGTTCTCCGGCCATGATGGTCACCGGGTCGCCTGGAATCATGTGCACGAAGGCAAAAGTCAGCAAAGTGATGCCGATAAACGTTGGGATAACTAACCCCAGACGTCGGAGTATGAACTGAAACATATCCCGTACTCTCTTGTATAAAATGCCCGGAGAACCGTAGCTCGCCGGGCTTATTGTTAGCTCACATTTATTTCTTTACTAATGGATTCAAGGCTGTAGTGAATGGCCCGCGAACAAGGCGGAGGAGCGCAGCAATCAAGACATACCATTAGGTAGGCGAAGATTGCGAGCACCGCACAACGCGGTTCCCGGGTCATTCAGTAAGCTTTACTCCACAGAAACGTTTTCGAAGTGGTGCTTGCCCAGTGGATCTACCACATAGCCTTTGACTTCTTTGCGCACTGGCTCATAAACGGTGGAGTGAGCCACGATCAGCGCAGGCGCCTGGTCATGCATCACAACCTGAGCCTGTTGGTATAGCGCAGCACGTTTGGCGTGATCGGATTCAGCACGAGCTGGCTGAATCAGGTCTTCAAACGGCTTGTAGCACCAGCGAGAGTAGTTAGAGCCGTCTTTCGCCGCTGCACAGCTGAACAGAGTGGCGAAGAAGTTGTCTGGATCCCCATTGTCGCCGGTCCAGCCCATCATCACTGCCTGATGCTCACCCGCTTTGGCGCGTTTCAGATACTCGCCCCACTCGTAAGTCACGATGTTGGCTTTCACGCCCACTTTCGCCCAGTCAGCCTGAATCATCTCAGCCATGCGGCGAGCGTTCGGGTTGTATGGACGCTGAACAGGCATTGCCCACAGGTCGATGGTGAAGCCGTCAGCGTGGCCAGACTCTTTCAGCAGCTCTTTGGCTTTAACTGGATCGTATGGGTAATCAACGATGTCTTTGTTGTAGCCCCACATAGTTGGTGGGATCAGGTTCTTAGCCGCAGAGCCAGCACCCTGATAAACCGCGTCGATGATGGCTTGTTTGTTCACAGCCATGGTCAGTGCTTGGCGCACTTTCACGTCATCCAGCGGTTTTTTCTCAACGTTGAAGGAGACATAACCCACGTTCAGACCCGGTTGTTGCATCAGGTTGATGGTTTTGTCTTTCTTCATTGCCGCGATGTCAGCTGGGTTAGGGAACGGCATAACCTGACATTCGTTTTTCTGCAATTTGGCATAACGCACAGAAGCGTCAGGCGTGATGGAGAAGACTAAACGGTCGATCTGCGGCTTGGTGCCCCAGTAGCCTGGGAAGGCTTTGTACAGGATGCGGGAGTCTTTCTGGTATTGCAGCAACTGGAATGGACCAGTACCGATTGGGTTCAGGTCGACTTTCTCCGGCGTGCCGGCTTTCAGCATGTTAGCCGCATATTCGCCAGACAGGATTGACGCGAAGTCCATACCCAGGTCAGCCAGGAATGGCGCTTCAGGGCGGTTCAGCACGAACTGCACGGTGTAATCGTCAACTTTGACGATTTTGCTGATCAGGTCAGGCATGCCCATGCCTTCGAAGTATTCATAGCTGCCGCCAGAAACGCCGTGGTATGGGTTGTTTTTGTCTAACTGACGCTCAAAGGAGTAAACCACGTCATCCGCGTTGAAATCGCGAGTAGGTTTGAAATCTTTGCTGTCTTGCCACTTCACGCCTTTGCGCAGGTGGAAGGTGTAGGTTTTGCCATCTGGGGAGATGTCCCACTTCTCAGCCAGACCCGGCTGCAATTCAGTGGTACCAATTTTGAACTCTACCAAACGGTTGTAGATAGGCACGGAGCTGGCATCGTAAGTCGTACCAGAGGTGAACAGCTGTGGGTTAAAGCCTTCAGGCGAGCCTTCAGAACAATAAACTAAAGTTTTGGCTTGGACGCTGGCGGCCACGGTCAGCGCTATCAGGCCCATACTGAATTTCAGTAGCCCTGCTTTACCCAAGGAGATTTTCATCGCTTGTGCTCCATCTATTAATGGTGATGTGGATGTGTGTGTTGTATTTGCAGCTCACGCCCCCCTTTATTTTTTATAGACGGGAGGCTGTGTTGCCCAATTCGCTGCGGAAAGTCTTTCCAGAAAAAGGGAGGAACGCCGAGGAGGCGTTTTCTCAGGCAAAACTCGTAAACTTAGCGTTACAAAAAATTACCGGAAAAATCTTCTGGTCTTACTTCGGGCTATCAATTTGGCAACTCTGATGGATGACGTCAATATAACCAATAGGCATTTACAAAGACTGTGAGTAACAGCAAACAAACATAAAAAAACCTTTCTTTAACATATGCAGGATGAAAGTTCAGTTATATGGCAGAAAGTCAACACATTCACCTACCTAACAGAATCATCTCAGCGCTTTACCCCGTTTTCTTTCGAAAAAAATTTCTTGCCAAATGATGATTATATGAACGGTTATTGGTGTGATCGGGCCATAAGCCAGCGGAAAATGCTGAGGACGGATGAGATAATTTGCCGCGAACGCGCCAGAATAGGGTGCAGATGGACGCCAAAATAGGGCCTTCGCTCTATTTTGGTGCAGAGGGGGAAATAGTGATTGTTTCCGAGTGAAAGAATTTTATTTGCGACATTTTGTTGCATATAGCGACATTATGCCGCAACCTGAGTCTCAGCATGCACACATGAAAAAAGGTGAAATTATGGCAACCAGCATCAGGCTTGATGATGATTTTGTCAGTGAAGTAAAAATCCACGCAGAAGCCACCCATCGCAGTATCCCAAAGCAGATCGAGCATTGGGCGAAAATAGGCCGGATTGCCGAAGATAACCCTGACCTTACCTATCGATTTATTATGGAAACCCTCTTAGCCAAAAGTGAAATTGATAACCACAAGGTAACGCGTTATGTCAGAAGGACAGAGCGGTCAAAGGATTGATACGTTTGAGTCTCATCGTTTCTCAAAGGCATTAAATCGCTTACCGCAACAGCAGCAAGCCGTGGTGGAGGATGAGATTGAGCGCATACAGGACAACCCGACTATCGGCGAGTTAAAGAAAGGGGATTTGAATTACCTGCGGGTGCACAAATTCCAACTCAACAACCAGCTCGCGCTAATAGGCTACAGCTGGGTAGAAGATAAAATTGCACTGTATTTGCTGAGTCTGGATTCTCATGAAAACTTCTATCAGGATCAGAAGAATCATCGGAAGGCTGATTTAAAGCTAATGAAATAGCTCCCAACCTCCTTCGGAGGTTCTCATCCTCATAAACTCCAGACGAAAAAAAACCTGCTTTAAAAAGCAGGTTTTTCAAATGTGGTCGGCGAGAGAGGATTACGCGCATCTACGATGCTTGCCCTACGGGCCGTTGCTAAAGCAACGTGGTCTCGCTGCGCTCGGCTCAAACCTCCTTCGGAGGTTCTCATCCTCATAAACTCCAGACGAAAAAAAACCTGCTTTAAAAAGCAGGTTTTTCAAATGTGGTCGGCGAGAGAGGATTCGAACCTCCGACCCACTGGTCCCAAACCAGTTGCGCTACCAAGCTGCGCTACTCGCCGAATTGGGCCGCATGTTACTGCTGCTGATTCAGAGCGTCAACGCCTTTTTATGACAACTCTGCTGACTGCTTAGAAATTCAGCGGAACCGGCATTTTCAGCCTTAAATACTGTCAGCAGACTGAGGTTTAGCACACCAATTATTGGCGGGATTGATACCACCGTCGGGCGAGGTATATCCCAGACAACCCAGAATTGAGTCGAATAACTCCTCGTGGCGTTTTTTACCCCCCACGCGCTGCTGGGCTTTTAACCTGTCGAAAGCTTCCTGATGGTCCGGCTGGGCGAGGAAGCTGTCGGACGCCCAGGCAATCATAGGTACGCGGAATTGCTCGTCAGGAGCCATCTGGCGCGGCGTGCCGTGCAGGTGGGAATTCTCATCAATCGACTCGCCGTGGTCGGCGGCATAGAACACCACGGCCTTTTTATCGCGCAGCGAGTCAATTACGTTGCCGATGAAGGTGTCGGTATACAGGACGCTATTATCAAAGGCGTTAATTAGCTGCGCCTTTGAACAGGAGCGATCTACGCCCATGCACTCGGGCGTGTAGCGCGCAAAGCTGCGCGGATAGCGCTGCGAATACTGATAGTGCGAACCTTTGGTGTGCAGAATGACTAAGTGTTTGCCCTGCGGATGGTTTTTCACCGACTCTTGCAATTCGTTTACCAGCAGCATGTCATCTACCGGCTTGCCGTCATTGCGCTTTTCCGAGGCGATAATTTCGCGGAAAGAGTAATTGTCAGTATTGGTGTTGTTGTAGAACCACACCTCACTTTGCATCGCAAACAGTTCAGAGCTAAAGCCCAGTGACTTAAGCACTGAAAACACATTCTTTTCTTTCAACGTGCGCTGTGGATTATCTTCTGCCCCGCCTTCCCGCACGAACATACAGCGCAGCGAGAGCTTAGTGGCGGTGTCGCACGAGGTGCCGCGAAACGCCACCAGATTCTCTTCTTGCGACAAACGCGGAGTGGTATCGCGCTCGTAGCCGAGGATGCCCATGTGGTCCCAGCGGGTGGTCTCGCCGATGATAAACACCACATAAGTGTCATTAATTCCGGCCGGAGGAATGTAGGTAAACTTTTTCGCCGGGTCTAACAAGTTACTGGCGTCATTGCTTTCATCCACCTGCGTATAGGCAAAAAGCCCCAGCGCAGCCAGCCAGTTAGAGGGTAAATAAGAGTGCGCGACCACGCCGCCGTAGCTCGGCAAGTCAATGTTGGTCAGTTTTTCATTCAAACTCTGCTGGCGATCCAGCATGCGCAGCGGCAGCCATACCAGCGCCACCACGGCGAGCAAAATAGCCAGCGGGAGCAGGCGCTGACCCGGCGTTTTCATCTGCTCAATCAGCGTCAGCCGCAGGTCATTTTTCCAAATAAGTATCAAAGGAATGATGCTGACAACGGCCATCCACAAGAAGAAATACCAGCCAATCACTTCTTTACTCAGGTCAATGTCGGTGGTCATGACCGAGGCAATAATGCCGTAGCCAATGACGACGTTGAACATCACCATGTAGTAGCTGGCGGCCACCGATATCAGCAGCAAAAAGCTGGCAATGATGCGGAAAAACAGGCGCCCGCCCAGTGATAACAGGCGGAGCAAGAAGAAGGTGAACAGCACGATGGCAACCACTTCTGTGAAGGCTTGAACCACTTCAGTCAGATTGAGGTTATGGGCCATCGGTGCAAAGCGGCGGTAAAACACGGAGACATTGAGGAAAATGCCGATGTAAATCGCTAACAAGAAGGAGAGATTTTGCTGCGATAGAGTCTTCACTCTATTCATGTAATGTGGTTTTCCAGACAGTTTTAGAAAGATTCTGAATCATTGTGACATGTTTGTTGGCCGGTGGTTCACCCATATTGGTCAGAAACGAGATTTGGCTAGGATTTCCAGAATGATCTGCATTAGGCGAAGCCCCAAACGAGAAAAGGAGGCCGAAGCCTCCTTTGTGGGTAAACCTGGTGTGGCAAACGCGTGACTAATGGGTTTCCACTGATGCCATTATTTTATTTTACGTTCAGAGTGACATCAATGTTGCCGCGAGTGGCATTAGAGTAAGGGCAGACATGGTGCGCTTTCTCCACCAGAGCTTCGGCTTCGCTGCGTTCGATACCTGGCAGAGTGATATCCAGCTGCACTTCTAAGCCATAGCCACCAGGGATTTCACCAATACCCACGGTCGCTTCGATTTTAGCGTCGGCAGGGATTTTCACTTTTTCTTTCGCGCCAACGGCTTTCAGAGCACCGAGGAAACAGGCTGAATAACCCGCGCCAAACAGCTGCTCAGGGTTCGTTGCACCACCCAATCCCCCCATCTCTTTCGGCAGGCCCAGTTTGACATCCAGCAGGCCGTCGTCAGAAACCGCACGGCCATCACGACCACCGGTGGAAGAGACATGAGCGCGGTACATTACTTTTTCGATAGACATATTTCATTCCTTTAAGACAGGTTGGGTTTAGGGCAAGAATTAATATCGCTATTTAATAGCGCACGACTTGTTAATCATTCGCAGACAAACTCGAAGCTCTACTCCGGACTTGTCTGCTGACTACAAAGAATTTCTCGCTGCCTGATATTCAGCAATCAGGACTTATCTTTCAGCCTTTCACGCAGGGACTCAAGCTGGCCCTTCAAGGCTGACATTTCATCGATATCACATTCAGTGGCGCACATAATCGCCTCCGGGATACCTTTTGCTTTTTCTTTCAGCGCTTTGCCGGCATCGGTCAGGGTAATAATCACCTGGCGCTCATCGGTTTTAGCCCGATTACGAACCAGCAGACCGGCAGTTTCCAAACGCTTTAACAGCGGCGTCAGGGTCGCGGAATCAAGGAATAGCTTTTCGCCAATTTCCGATACGATCACGTCATCACGCTGCCACAGCACCAGCATCACCAGATATTGCGGATAGGTCAGATCAAGCTCACCCAGCAGCTTACGGTAGACTTTATGCAGTGCCAGATTCGCGGAATACAGTGCAAAACACATCTGTTGATCCAGATGGAGCAGAGCATTGGTCGATATTGGTGATTCAGTTTTCGTCTTCATGGGCCTCAATATATATAGTGCGCGATTTTATCGCAAGCATTTTTTGACGTCATTTTGCTCGAAAGCTATTCGGGCCATTGTCGTGCGCTGTGTAAAACACGCAATATCTTGATCTTGTTAGGAGTTGATGGAAGAACAGCATAGACCACAATGAAGTGTGTTTCCGGAACAATCAGTTCGCGGGTTTCCGCTAAACGACCTTTTCTTCCCGATTCAGGGAAAATCAGCAACTGAGAGATATGATCTCTGATCCGAATATCAGTGCGTATTGCTGCTGGCACATTTTCCTTTGAGATATAGTCGAATATGTTTTCCCTGTCTTTTAGCGCCTGCTTTGACCATTCGAGCATCATCCCTCTACCTTTTTAGCAATTCTTCCCTGCGCTTGGCGAAATACGCCTCCACCTCTTTATGAGGTATGCTCGGCGAGTCGTCTTCCAGGGACTCCCGAACTTTAGCCTTAAACCATGTATCGTAAGCTTTTGAATCCGAGACAAACCCGGCTGGCAGCCCTCCTTCATTGGCGACTCGCGTCAATAAAATCCTCACAACATCAGAGAGGGTCAAACCAAGACTTTCAAGCACTGCGCTTGCTTTGTCCTTAATTTCTGAATCGATACGCGCCTGAACCAGAGCATTTGGCATCATGTTTTCCTCATTGGGCATTAAGCCCTTATTGTCATTCATTTGCATGACAACATCCACCCTTCATTGGGCAATTCTTTGCAGCATGTAGGGATAGAAGGGGTTGGATGACACGCGCATTAACTGATCCATGCTGACCACCAGCGCCCCGCTTTCACCTCGCGCGGCTAAGCGCCCAAGGTGAATACCGTATTGTGGTGCGCCCTGCGGATTTCGCCCGTACAGCGAGTCGTCCAGCGGGAAAGGCAGCGCCACGTGGGATAGAGAATAAAACTCCGCAGGATAATCGATGCCGAGCGGCGTAGTGATTGTTTGAGTCTGCCCCGCCTCGGTGATTTGTGCCACCGTCGCTGCCTGTTCTGGCGATGCATTGGTGATAACCGTGGTTTGATAGTGTCGCGGCCCGGCGGGCAACAGCCGCTCAATGGCCGTTTCACTGGACGTACGCAACAACGGCCCGACATAGGCATTGCGGTTGATATCAATGAGCACCAGCTGGCTGCCATTAGCGGGTAACAGATTAAACAGGTGCGTGACCACCGCGCGAGTGCTGACGGTGGAATCCAGCACGGACTGGAAAGCCAGAATCGGCGGCAGTTGCGCCAGTTTGTCTGATTTAGCATCGGCGCCGACCTGCTTTTGCAAGGCACGGGTCAACTGATAGGACTGTCGCGCGCCGTTCACCGGAAATGAGTTGTATTTGAATGGATTGAACTCCGGCAAAATATTTAACCACGCCGTTTTGGCAAAGGCGGGGAAAATCGCCGGCCAGCCCGCGATACCGGCAAAGCGCGCAAAGCTGGTGACGCCGATCATCGGCGAGATAAGCACTAAACGCGCAGGCCGCTCAAGCGATGCATCATCCAGCGCGTACTTCACCGCCAGCGCCCCGCCGTTAGAGAAACCGACCATTTGCAGCGGGACGTCAGGACCCGCTGCGCGGCGGGCTTCGCGCACGGCGAGCCTTGTCGCCGCTAGCCACTGCGGCCAATCAACATTGGTCAGCCCGCCCGGCACGGTGCCATGCCCCGGCAGACGAATGCCCACCGCCACGAAACCGCGCCGCTGATAATCCTGAGCGATGTGCCGCAGGCTATAAGGCGAGTCGGTCAGGCCATGCAGCAGCACCACTGCGCCTCGGGGCTTCCCCTCGGGCATCAGCTCGTAAGACCGATTCCAGTCAGTGGCAAAATGCTCGGGATAAATCGGGCTACGGTTGTAATAGCGATTCAAAGGAATGCGATCTTCAGGTTCCAGCTTATCCGTAACCTGCTGTTTTACCTCTTCAAATGCGCGCTGTTCTGCCTTGAGATAATCCGCCCAAGTGCTTTTATCAAGCTGCACATCGGTCAGTTCATCCGGCACTAAACGATGCCACGGCTCCAGCGGTGCTCCTTGAAGGGAGTCATAAACACGGACGCCAAACAGAGTTAGCGCCACCAGCAACAGGGCAAATAGCGCTCTTTTCAAACGCCGCGACAATTTTCGAAAGTGCATGAAGTCAGTATTCCCTAGGGCCAGCGCTGGGCAGTGTGAATGATTCTAACGATATGAAGTTCAACGCCCCGTATCTGATAAATCATAATGTAATTTGGCCGAATCACTGCCTCACGTAAACCCGCGACTCTACTCTCTCTATAAATTAGCGGGTCGATACAGACCCGCTCAGAAAAGAGGTCAAACTCATCATCAAGCGCTATCGCAGCCTGCACATTCTGGGCTGATAACCAGTCAAAAATGCGTTCACGGTCCTCGAGTGCCATTGGTTTCCATACCAGTTGCATAGTTTTCCTTAACGTTTATTCACTCTCTTTTTTATTCAGCACGGCTTTACGGGCTGCGAAGTAAGCTTTGACGTCTTCATGAGCAACGGTGGGCCGTGGGTCATCAAGTGATTCTTGGACCTGCTCGCGGAGCCAAGCATCAAGAGCCGCTGCCTCGTGGGCGCGTTTGAGGGCTTGGGAACGGTCCGGGCGGGTAACTCCTCCACCGTTTGCGGGGTCAAAGTCAGTAATATCCACTTCAAAGCGATTGATACCGAACTCTTTTAAGTAGGCGGCGAGCGTCTCAAACCGTTTGAAAACGCGCACCTTACCACTGCGTTGGGCCATAAGGGCCGCCTGACTTTCGCCATATTTAATCATTACTGTCCATCCTCCATGTTGGGCTATCACACTTACCTGACTCACTACGCCCGCCTCGTTCAAACGGGTAAGTAATGCGTGGTCAATCATCTCTTGTGCCATAGGTCAGCTCACTTTCCTGTAATCAACAATAAATCATTTATGCAATTATCTATACATCGCAGGGAATAGAAAGCCGATTTTATCTATTTTGTGCGTGGCAACTCGCAAAATTCCCGCGCCATTTTCGGTCATTTGCATTGCAACGTTGGTGCAACATTTGCGCAGTAGGGATCTAACCTCTTACAAAGTCCTTTAAAATCAAAAAGTAAAAATATGGCACAGCCTTTGCTTTGTTGAATTCAATCTTGTGTACCAGATGGAATTCAACCAATGAACGACAGCAAAAGCTCGGTAACTCCCCCTTTTCATGCCTTCACGTTATCTGACTGGCAACGGCACTACCTTTCTGCACCGGACAGTTTGCGCACTTCGCTGTCAATGGTTGTAGCCAGCCTGAACCCGCAAGACACCGCCTGGCTCTTTCTGGCGACGCCCGCCCAGCTCGAGGCACAGTTTGCTCATCTGGAGCAGCTGCGCCGCGACGCCAATGGCTCGCTGGCTTCCCTGCCGCTGTTTGGCGTGCCTTTCGCGGTTAAAGACAACATCGACGTCGGCGGTTGGCCCACCAGCGCCGCCTGCCCTGAATTCACCTACGTCGCCCAAGACGACGCCACCGTGGTCGCCAATCTGCGCGCCAAAGGGGCGATCGTGGTCGGCAAAACTAACCTCGACCAATTCGCCACCGGCCTGGTGGGCACTCGCTCTCCGCGCGGGGCGGTGCGCAACACGTTCAACCCGGATTACGTCAGCGGCGGCTCAAGCTCCGGCTCGGCCTCGGTGCTGGCACGCGGGCTGGTCGCGTTCTCTTTAGGCACGGACACCGCCGGTTCTGGCCGCGTACCGGCCGGTTTTAACAATATTGTGGGCCTGAAACCGACCAAAGGCTGGCTGTCAAATAAAGGCGTGGTTCCGGCCTGCCGTTTGAACGATGCCGTCTCCGTTTTCGCCCTCACCGTGGAAGATGCCCAAGCCGTGGCGCACGCCGCCGGCGGGTATGACGCCGCCGACGCCTATTCGCGCGCCAACCCGCACACCGCGCCAGCCGCCATGTCGGCCCATCCGCGCTTCGCCGTGCCGAATAGTCTGGAATTCTTCGGCGACGCGCTGGCGGAGTTTGAATTTGACCAGGCCCTTGAGCGCCTGTCGGCCAGCGGCGTGACGCTGGTACCTATCGACTTCACGCCGTTCCGCGAACTGGCGGAGCAGCTCTATTACGGCGCGTGGGTGGCCGAGCGCACGGTGGCAGTGGGCAAAATTTTCGAAGAAACGCCAGAAGTGATGGACCCCACGGTGCGCGGCATTGTGGCGAATGGCCTGAATTACAGCGCCTGCGATGCGTGGCGGGCCGAATATCTGCGCGCCGAGTTGGCGCGCAAAATCAATCTGGCGCTCGAAGGTTTTGACGCACTGATCGTGCCCACTTCCCCGACCATTCGCACGCTGGAAGAGATGGCGCAGGAGCCAGTACGCTACAACTCACAGTTCGGCACCTATACCAACTTCACCAATCTGGCAGACCTCTCTGCGCTGGCGCTGCCTGCCAGCATTCGCGCCGACGGCCTGCCTTCCGGCATCACGCTGATTGCTCCAGCATGGCACGACGACGCGTTAGCTGCCTTTGGTCGCCAGTGGCAGCGCAGCCTTTCTCTGCCTCTCGGCGCGACCGGCCGCGAGCTGAGCGCCAACGCGCTGATGCACGCCATTCCGACCAGTAAAGACCACGTGCGCGTCGCCGTGGTGGGGGCGCACCTGACCGGCATGCCGCTGAACTTCCAACTGACCCAGCGCAAAGCCGTGCGGGTCGAGCAGACCACCACCGCCGCCAACTACAAGCTGTTTGCGCTGGCCAACACCCAGCCGCCAAAACCGGGCTTGGTTCGCGCCGAGGGCGGTAGCGCCATCATCGTCGAGCTGTGGGACATCCCGCTGGCGCGCTTTGGCGAGTTCGTTGCGGAGATCCCCGCGCCGCTGGGCATTGGCTCGCTGCAACTGGCCGACGGCCGCACGGTGAAAGGCTTTATCTGCGAGCCGTGGGCGATTTCCGACGCCACCGACATCACCCATTTTGGCGGCTGGAGAAGCTACATCTCCCACCTCGCCTCCCTGAATCACGCCTGAGGATCACGACAATGCTGACTACCGTACTAGTGGCAAATCGCGGTGAAATCGCCTGCCGCGCAATTCGCACCCTTAAACGCCTTGGCGTGACTAGCGTGGCGGTCTATTCCGACGCCGATCGCAATGCGCCGCACGTCACCGACGCCGATATCGCCATTGCGCTGGGCGGTGAGAAAGCCAGCGACAGCTATTTGGTGATCGACAAGATTCTGGCCGCCGCCAAAGAGACCGGCGCGCAGGCGATTTATCCGGGCTACGGCTTCCTGTCCGAAAGCGCCGAGTTCGCCGACGCCTGCGAGGCAGCGGGCATTGCCTTTATTGGCCCGAGCGCGGCGCAAATCCGCGAGTTTGGCCTTAAACACCGGGCGCGCGAGCTGGCGGGGGCCGCCAATGTGCCAATGACGCCGGGCACCGGCTTGCTGGACAGCATTGAAGAAGCAGTGAGCGCGGCGACGGAAATTGGCTACCCGATTATGTTGAAAAGCACCGCGGGCGGTGGCGGTATCGGCCTGACTCGCTGTGACGACGAAGCCGCTCTGCGCGCCGCGTGGGACAGCGTAAAACGCCTCGGCGAGCACTTCTTCCGCGACGCGGGGGTGTTTTTAGAACGCTTTGTGGATCGCGCGCGCCATGTAGAAGTGCAAATTTTTGGCGACGGCAAGGGCCGCGTGGTGGCCCTCGGCGAGCGTGACTGTTCGCTGCAACGTCGCAACCAAAAAGTGGTTGAGGAGACGCCAGCGCCCAATCTGCCGCAGGCCACGCGCGAGGCCTTGCACCGCGCCGCCGTGCAGCTCGGGGAGTCGGTCAGCTATCGCAGCGCGGGCACCGTGGAGTTCATCTTCGACCCGGCGCGCAACGAATTTTACTTCCTCGAAGTGAACACCCGCTTGCAAGTTGAGCATCCGGTTACCGAAATGGTCACCGGGCTGGACCTGATTGAGTGCATGCTGCGCGTGGCCGCCGACCAGCCGCTGGACTGGGCCGCGATGGAAAAAGCCCCGCAGGGCGCCGCGATGGAAGTGCGTATATACGCCGAAGACCCGCTGAAAAACTTCCAGCCAAGCCCCGGTGTGCTGACGGAAGTGGTGTTCCCTGACGACGTGCGCGTCGACGGCTGGGTCTCTACCGGCAGTGAAGTTTCAGCGTTTTATGACCCGATGATCGCCAAGCTGATCGTTCACGGCAAAGACCGCGAAGAAGCTCTTGAGAAGATGTCCCGCGCACTGGCCGCCACCCGCCTGCACGGCATCAGCAGCAACATTGATTATCTGCGCCAGGTGGTCGCCACGCCGGTGTTCCACCAGGGCGAAATGTGGACGCGGATGCTCGACAGCTTCGAGTACGCGCCGCAGGCCGTCGAAGTGATTGCGCCCGGCACCTACAGCAGCATTCAGGATTACCCCGGCCGCCTCGGCTATTGGGATATCGGCGTGCCGCCGTCAGGCCCGATGGACGACTTTGCCTTCCGTCTGGCTAACCGCATCGTGGGCAACCACCTCGACGCCGCCGGGCTGGAATTCACCCTGCAAGGCCCGACCCTGCGTTTCCACTGCGACGCCACCATCGCGCTGACCGGCGCACTCTGCCCGGCAGACCTTGATGGCGAAACCGTGGGCTATTGGCAGCCGGTGCAGGTCAAAGCCGGGCAGATATTAACCCTCGGCCGCGCCACTCAGGGCTGCCGCACCTATCTGGCGGTGCGCAACGGCTTCGACGTGCCGGTCTACCTTGGCAGCCGCTCGACCTTCGCCCTCGGCCAGTTTGGCGGCCACGCGGGCCGCACGCTGCGCGTCGCCGATATGCTCACCGTTTCCCAGCCTGAGCTTGAGGCCTGCACCACCCCCGCGCCGGTAGATTTGCCGCAGGCCGCCGCGCCGCACGTGGTGCCGACTTACGGCAATATTTGGAATATTGGCGTGCTTTACGGGCCGCACGGCGCGCCGGACTTCTTCACCAAAGAGTCCATCGACGCCTTCTTCGAGGCCGAGTGGCAAGTGCATTACAACTCCAACCGCCTCGGCGTGCGCCTGACCGGACCAAAGCCGCAGTGGGCGCGGCTGGACGGCGGCGAAGCCGGCCTGCACCCGTCCAACGTGCATGACTGCGAATACGCCATTGGCGCGATCAACTTTACCGGCGACTTCCCGGTGATTTTAACCCGCGATGGGCCAAGCCTCGGCGGTTTCGTCTGCCCGGTTACCATCGCCAAAGCCGAACTGTGGAAAGTCGGTCAGGTGAAACCGGGGGATAAAATTCGCTTCCACCCTATCAGCTTTGAGCAAGCGCAGGCGCTGGAGCTGGCCCAGCAGGGCACCATCGACTCATTAATGCCGGTCGAAGCTATGGCGCTGGCCACGCCGTCTCTGCTGCCTGACACCACGGCGTCCGCCACCGTGCTGGCTGAACTTCCGGCCAGCGCCGAGCGCCCGTCGGTGCAATATCGTCAGGCCGGTGACGGCTACATTCTGATTGAGTACGGCGACAGCGTGCTGGATCTGGCCCTGCGTCTGCGCCTTTATCTGCTGATGAAAGCTATTCGCGAAGCCGCCGAGCCGGGCATTGAGGAGCTGTCGCCGGGAGTACGCTCGCTGCAAATTCGCTATGACAGCCGGGTGATTCACCAGTCGCGCCTGCTACAGCACCTGTTGACGCTGGAACACGACTTGGCCGACGTCAGCCAGCTGAAAATCCCTACCCGCATCGTGCATATGCCGATGGCGTTCGAGGACTCCGCCACCCTTGGCGCAGTGGAGCGCTACCAGCAAACCGTGCGCGCCGAAGCGCCGTGGCTGCCGAACAACGTCGACTTTATTCAGCGCACCAACGGACTGGCGAGCCGTCAGGAAGTGAAAGACATCATCTTCAACGCCAGCTATCTGATCCTCGGGCTGGGAGATGTCTACCTCGGCGCGCCGTGCGCCGTGCCTGTCGATCCGCGCCATCGCCTGCTGAGTTCGAAATATAACCCGGCGCGCACTTACACCGCCGAGGGCACCGTCGGCATTGGCGGCATGTACATGTGCATCTACGGCATGGACTCGCCGGGAGGCTACCAGTTGGTGGGCCGCACCCTGCCGATTTGGAACAAGTATCTGAAGAACGCCCAGTTCAAAAACGGCGAGCCATGGCTGCTGCACTTCTTCGATCAGGTGCGTTTCTATGAAGTGACCGAAGAAGAACTGGACGCCCAGCGCGACGCCTTCCGCGAAGGCCGTGCGCAGGTGCGGATTGAAGAAACCGAGTTTGATTTCGCCCAGTACACCCAGTTCCTGACGGACAACGCGGAGGATATCGCCGACTTCCGCTCGCGCCAATCCGCCGCTTTCACCGCCGAAGTCGCCCACTGGGCCGCGCAGGAGAGTGCCGCCGTGGAAGCCGCCGCCAACGCGGTGCAAGTGGTTGAAGATCAAAGCGAACAGGACGGCCATCTGGTGAGCGCCGACCTGAATGGCAACGTGTGGAAGATTCTGGTCGAGCCGGGCCAGCAGGTGGAAGAGGGTCAGGCGCTGATCGTAGTTGAAGCGATGAAAATGGAGCTGTCGGTCTACGCCCCTTGCGCGGGCCGGGTGAGCAAAATCAGCTGCCAGCAAGGCCGTCCGGTCGGCCCTGGCGACGCACTGCTGTGGCTAGACGTGGCGCAATCGGCCTAAGCCCCGAAGAAGTAGGAGCCAAGATGCAACTGACTGATTCACGTAACGCTGCGGATAAAAAACGCACCAAAATCCGCCCGGAAGGGCTGGCCGAGCGCATTTATTTGCAGCTCAAGGACGACATTTTCAACTTTCGCCTGCTGCCGGGCGACAGGTTCAGTGAGAACGATGTTGCAGACCGCATGGAGACCAGCCGCACGCCGGTGCGTCAGGCACTGTTTTGGCTGGAGCGCGAAGGCTATGTCGAGGTGTTTTTCCGCAGCGGTTGGCAGGTCAGGCCGTTCGACTTCGACTATTTCGAGCAGCTTTACGACCTGCGCATAGTGCTGGAGCTGGAGGCGGTGAAACGCCTGTGCGCCCTGCCTGCGGGCTTGCAGCCGGGGCAACTCGGCCAGCTCAAAGCCTTCTGGGTGGACGCACCGCGCCTTGAGGACGGGCAGGAAGTCTCGCGCTATGACGAGGCTTTCCACATGACGCTGGTCGAGGCCGCAGGCAATGCCGAAATGGCGCGCATTCACCGCGACCTGACGGAGAAAATCCGCATCATTCGCCGCCTCGATTTCACCAAAGGCTCGCGCATTGATGCCACGTATCACGAACACGCGAGCATCCTGCTCGCCATCTTGCACCAGCAAACCGAGGAGGCTCAGCGTCAACTTCACGACCATATCTCGGTCAGTAAGGCCGAGGTACGCAAAATCACGCTGCACATGCTGCATCAGGCTCGAAATGATGAGGGCAACCCATCAGGACTTTTATAAAAATTTTTCGACTTAAACCAATAACTAACAGGGGTTTTACTATGCATCGTCGACATTTTATTAAAGCTTTTGCTCTCTCTGCGACCGTGGTCAGCATGGGGTTGGCCTGGGGCGCGCAGGCCGCCGACACCATCAAGGTTGGGATCATGCACTCGCTCTCCGGCACCATGGCGATTTCTGAAACGCCGCTGAAAGACGTGGCGCTAATGACCATTGACGACATCAACGCCCACGGCGGCGTGCTGGGTAAAAAGCTCGAACCGGTGGTGGTCGACCCGGCCTCCAACTGGCCGCTGTTTGCCGAAAAAGCCCGCCAACTCCTGACGCAGGACAAGGTGGCGGCGGTGTTCGGCTGCTGGACATCGGTGTCGCGCAAATCAGTGCTGCCGGTGTTCGAGGAGCTGAACGGCCTGCTGTTCTACCCGGTGCAGTATGAGGGGGAAGAGATGTCGCCAAACGTGTTCTACACCGGCGCAGCGCCAAACCAGCAGGCTATTCCGGCGGTGGAATACCTGATGAGCGAAGATGGCGGCGGTGCCAAACGCTTCTTCCTGCTGGGCACTGACTATGTTTATCCACGTACCACCAACAAAATTCTGCGCGCCTTCCTGCACTCTAAAGGAGTGAAAGACAGCGATATTCAGGAAGTCTATACGCCGTTCGGCTACAGCGATTACCAGACTATCGTCTCCGACATTAAGAAATTCTCCGCCGGGGGCAAAACCGCGGTGATCTCCACCATCAACGGCGACTCAAACGTACCGTTCTACAAAGAGCTGGCGAATCAGGGCGTTAAAGCGACCGACGTGCCGGTTGTCGCTTTCTCCGTGGGGGAAGAAGAGCTGCGCGGCATCGACACCAAGCCGCTGGTCGGCGACCTCGCCGCGTGGAACTACTTCGAATCCGTGGATAACCCGGTGAACAAGAAATTCGTCGCCGAGTGGAAGGCTTACGCCAAGGCCCACAAGCTGCCGAACGCCGATACAGCCGTCACTAATGACCCGATGGAAGCCACCTACGTGGGCATTCATATGTGGGCGCAGGCCGTGGAAAAGGCCGGAACGACGGATGTCGATAAAGTCCGCGCCGCCATGGCCGGGCAGACCTTCGCCGCGCCGTCTGGCTTCACGCTGACCATGGATGCCACCAACCACCACCTGCACAAACCGGTGATGATTGGCGAGATTGAGTCCAACGGCCAGTTCAACGTGGTATGGCAGACCGACAAACCTATCCGCGCCCAGCCGTGGAGCCCGTATATCGCCGGTAACGACAAAAAGCCTGACACTCCGGTGAAAAGCACTAACTGATTGGATTGCTCCTTCTCCCTTCACGGGGAGAAGGCTGGGATGAGGGGTGGTTTCCATCCGAAGTGATAAACCTCACCTCTGTCCTCTGCTTAAAAAGGCGAGGGAGCATGCTAGCGATAACTTTGGGCAACGGGAAAACACCATGACGACACTTTTATTTAACTTCAGGCCACTGCTTTTCCTGCTTTGTTGCCTGCCGCTGCTGGCTCAGGCCGGGGCGGCCAATGACTTTGCGGCGGCCAATCGCAGCCAGCAAGCCACGTTATTACAGCAGTGGGCCGCCGACCCGCAGCCGGAGCGTTTACCACTGCTGGAGGGGCTGAAGCAGGAAAATGTGGTGATCGACGACGCCAAACACGCCTTTGTGCAACAGGGCGACGCGCTGACCCCGCTAGATGGCGATGCCAAGCCGCAGGGTGACACCAAGAAGGTTTGGCTCAACAACCGTTTACGCATTTTGATTGCCAACGCGCTGTCGGCGCATCGTCTGGTCAGTACTGACAACAATGTGCGGCTACAGGCGGCCAAATCCTTGCAGCGCGAGGCGCAGGCCGACCAGTTGCCGCTGCTGACCCATCGTCTGGCGCTGGAAAAAGACCCTGCTGTGCATGATGCCCTGAATATCGCGCTGGCGAATTTGCAGCTCGCCGATGCTAACCCGCAGGTGCGGCTGAAAGCCGTCGAGCTGCTGGGCGCTTCAGGGGACCCAGACACGCAGGGCCGCCTTCAGGCGCTGACTGACCCGAAAACCGAAGCCGACGCCGATGTGCGCAAAGCCGCGCAGGCTAGCCTGAAAGCCGTTGAGCACCGTTTGCTGATCGGCGACCTGATTGGTCAGGCGTTTACCGGCCTGTCGCTCGGCTCGATTTTGCTGCTGGCGGCGCTGGGTCTGGCGATCACCTACGGCCTGCTGGGGGTGATCAACATGGCCCATGGCGAAATGCTGATGCTTGGCTCCTACTCCACTTATATGGTTCAGTCGCTGTTTGAGCACTACGCGCCGGGCCTGCTGGCGCTCTACCCACTGGTCGCGCTGCCGGTGGCCTTCTTTATTACTGCTGGAATTGGCATGGCGCTAGAGCGCACGGTGATCCGCCATTTATACGGCCGCCCGCTGGAAACCCTGCTGGCTACCTGGGGCATCAGCCTAATTTTGATTCAGGCGGTGCGGGTACTCTTTGGCGCGCAAAACGTCGAAGTCGCCAACCCCGGCTGGCTGTCGGGCGGTATCCAGCTGCTGCCGAATCTGGTGCTGCCGTATAACCGCATCGCGGTGATCATCTTCGTGCTGCTGGTGCTGGCCCTGACCTGGCTGCTGCTGAACAAAACCCGTCTGGGGATGAATGTGCGCGCCGTGACGCAAAACCGCGCCATGGCGGCCTGCTGCGGCGTGCCCACGGGCCGCGTAGATATGCTGGCCTTCGGCCTCGGCTCCGGTATTGCCGGGCTGGGCGGCGTGGCGCTGTCGCAGCTGAGTAACGTCGGCCCGGAGTTGGGTCAAGGCTACATCATCGACTCATTCTTAGTGGTGGTGCTCGGCGGCGTGGGCCAACTGGCCGGCACGGTGGTCGCCGCCTTTGGTCTGGGCATTGTGAACAAGATTCTTGAGCCGGAGATCGGTGCGGTTCTGGGGAAAATCCTGATCCTCGCGCTGATAATTCTGTTTATTCAAAAACGTCCGCAGGGACTCTTCGCCTTCAAAGGCAGGGTGATCGACTGATGAATCAACCGCTCACTGTTTCTGGCGTACAAAAAGCGCCGAAAGCCGCCCTGACGATTGGCGCACTGGTGTTTATTGCGCTGATTGTCATGCCTTTTCTGGCATTACTGCCAGCGACTAACCCGCTGGCAGTCTCCACCTACACGCTGACATTAGTCGGCAAGATCCTCTGTTACGCGATCGTCGCGATCGCCCTCGATCTGGTGTGGGGCTATGCCGGTTTGCTCTCCCTCGGCCACGGCCTGTTTTTCGCCCTCGGCGGCTACGCCATGGGCATGTACCTGATGCGTCAGGCGGCGGGCAGCGGCCTGCCGGACTTTATGTCATTCCTCTCGTGGAGCGAGCTGCCGTGGTTTTGGGCCGGAACCCAGCATTTCGCCTGGGCGCTGTGCCTGATTGTGCTGGTGCCGGGCACGCTGGCATTTGTCTTCGGCTACTTCGCTTTTCGCTCGAAAATCAAAGGCGTCTACTTCTCGATCATGACGCAGGCGCTGACCTACGCGGGCATGCTGCTGTTCTTTCGCAATGAAACCGGATTTGGCGGCAACAACGGCTTCACCGGTTTCACTACCCTGCTCGGCTTTCAGGTCACGGCAACCGGCACGCGCATCGGCCTATTTTTGATGACCGTTATCGTGCTCGCCGCCAGTCTGGCACTGGGTTTCGCTCTGGCGCGCAGCAAATATGGCCGAGTGCTGACCGCCGTGCGCGACGCCGAAAACCGATTGATCTTCTGCGGCTATGACCCGAAGGGCTTCAAGCTGTTCGTCTGGACGGTTTCCGCCATGCTGTGTGGCATCGCCGGGGCGCTGTACGTGCCGCAAGTGGGCATTATCAACCCCAGCGAGATGTCGCCGACTAACTCAATCGAGGCGGCAATCTGGGTGGCCCTCGGCGGGCGCGGCACGCTGATCGGCCCGATTCTCGGCGCTGGCATCGTCAATGGCGCGAAAAGCTGGTTCACCGTCGCAATTCCCGAGTATTGGCAATTTATCCTCGGTGGCATGTTTATTCTGGTGACGCTGTTCCTGCCGCAAGGCGTGATTGGGTTGCTGCGTAAGAGAAAATCCTCATGAATTCAATGACTATGACCGAAGAGCTGTTCACGCAATCCTATCCGTCTGACCGTTTTCGCCAGCAGACCGACCCGGTTTTGCTGCTGGAAAATATCAATGTCAGTTTCGACGGCTTTAAGGCGCTGACCAACCTGTCATTGCGCATCGGCGTGGGCGAGCTGCGCTGCGTAATTGGCCCTAACGGCGCGGGGAAAACCACCCTGATGGACGTGATCACCGGCAAAACTAAGCCGCAGAGTGGCCGGGTATTTTACGACCAGACCACTGACCTTACCCAGCTTGATCCAGAGCGGATTGCGCAATCAGGCATTGGGCGGAAATTTCAGAAACCGACGGTGTTTGAAGCACTAACCGTGTTCGAGAACCTTGAGATCGCCCAGAAAACCAATAAGTCGGTGTGGGCCTGTCTGCGCGCCAAACTGAACAGCGAACAACGCGACAGAATCGACGAAATGCTGGTGACGCTGCGCCTTGCCGGTGAGCGCCATCGGCTAGCGGGGTTACTGTCTCACGGCCAGAAGCAGTTTCTGGAAATCGGCATGCTGCTGGTGCAGGAGCCGCACCTGCTGCTGCTCGACGAGCCTGCCGCCGGGATGACCGACGCCGAAACCGAATACACCGCCGAGCTGTTCAAGCAGCTGGCGGGCAAGCACTCGCTGATGGTGGTCGAGCACGACATGGGGTTTGTGGAGAGCATCGCCGACCACGTCACCGTGCTGCATCAGGGGCAAGTGCTGGCGGAAGGCTCATTGCAACAGGTGCAGGCCAACGAGCAGGTTATTGAAGTCTATTTGGGACGCTAAAACTGAGGAACCATTATGCTGCAAGTCAATGAACTGAATCAGTTTTACGGCGGAAGCCATATTCTACGCGGGTTAAGCTTCGAGGCAAAAATCGGCGAAGTCACCTGCCTGCTCGGCCGCAACGGCGTTGGCAAAACCACGCTGCTGAAATGCCTGATGGGGCTGATCCCGGCCAAGTCCGGCACCATCAACTGGCAGGGAGAAACCATCAATGGCCGTAAACCCCACCAGCGGGTGCAGGCGGGCATTGCCTATGTCCCGCAGGGTCGCGATATTTTTCCTCGCCTGACGGTGGAGGAAAACCTGCTGATGGGGCTGTCGCGCTTCCCGGGCAGCCAAGCCAAACAGGTTCCCGACCACATCTATCACCTGTTCCCGGTCCTGCTGGAGATGAAGCATCGCCGGGGAGGCGATCTGTCCGGCGGCCAGCAACAGCAGTTGGCGATTGGACGGGCGCTGGCTTGTAAACCGAGCTTGTTGATCCTCGACGAGCCTACCGAGGGTATTCAACCCTCGGTGATTAAGGAGATCGGCGCGGTCATCAAGCAGCTTGCCGCACAAGGCGATATGGCAATCCTGCTGGTCGAGCAGTTCTACGATTTCGCCGCCGAGCTGGCCGACAGCTATCTGGTAATGTCGCGCGGCAGCATTATTAAAAGCGGGCGCGGCAAGGAGATGGAAGCCGAAGGCGTGCGGGGATTGGTGGCGATTTAATCAAATTCTGCTCGCATTGCCGCCACTAAGAGACTATTCTAAAACCTAACTGCTAGGTTTATGGATAACGAATGACGCAATTTGAAGCCGCGCTAAAACGCGGGGAAGAGGCGGCCAACGAGTCTTCCCGACCGGTTTCCGTTGAATATCGGCCTCAGCAACATGCATTTATGATCATGCATGGCAATGGCGTGGGTTACCTGATTAATGTTGATCTCATTGATGAACTTCAGGACGCCACCCCTGAGCAGCTTCAGGCGGCGGAAGTCGACGGTTTCAGCAAAGCCCTGCGCGTTCCAGCCTGCGATGTCGATATTTTTTTACCCGGCTTGTTAGCAAAAATCCTGTTTGAAGCCAGTGATTTGAAAAAGATCGCTGCGTCAATCAATGGCGCGATCCGCAGCGCGGTAAAAGCCCAGGCCAGCCGTGAGAATGGCAAAAAAGGCGGGCGCCCACGGAAAGTCACCTAAATCACTCGCAGACACAAAAAAGCCGCGTTCAACGCGGCTTTTAGCTTACAGCTAGGGTTAACCGTCAATCAGCGCTTTTACCTTTGCTCTGACTTCATCAAGCTCGAGCAGGCTCACGGTTCCTTTTTTGACAGCATTTCTTTTACGCCAGTCCAGACTTTTTATCTGATCTGACAACACCGCGCTCTGCCTAGTGCCAGCAATTAACACCTCGAAAGGGTAGCCTTTTATCTTGGTGGTCATCGGGCAGCACAGCAGCAACCCCACTCGATCATTATATGCAGCAGGACTCAGAACGACGGCTGGCCTATGCCCGGCCTGTTCGTGACCGGCTTGTGGGTCAAAATCCAGCCAGATAATGTCTCCGGCGTCAGGAATAAAAGGCTTCACCATGTCACAACACCTCTCGGCCTGTAGGGGAACCGAAATCGGCCTCTTCATGCATATTGCTTTCCGTCACTCCCCCTAGAAGGGAATCGAGTGAATAGGTTTTAGCGCGAACTGGGACGATGATGATTTTGCCGTCTTCTACTGCAATCTCGACAGTATCATCGACCTTGAGAGAGGCTGCTTCCATGATAGCGACCGGTAGGCGCACAGAAGGGCTATTTCCCCATTTTTTCACAATGACCTGCGGCATAGATTTTCCTCAAGGAAGTATCAACAATGATGATACTGTGAGACAAAGCCCTCTCAGTGTCAACAATGTTTATACAGGGTAATGGATGGGAGGAGCTTCAGGGGGATCTCAAGACACAAAAAAGCCGCGTTCAACGCGGCTTTTTTAGAAATAATCTAGGTTGGTGTTATCAACTGCGGACTTTGCGGTAGATAAACAGCACCACCAGCGCGCCGATCACGGCGACGACGAAGCTGCCGAAATTGAAACCGTCCACGCGGCCAAAGCCAAACAGTGTACTGATGTAACCACCGACGACGGCACCGACAACACCAAGAACCACGGTCAGGATGAACCCGCCACCATCTTTACCCGGCATGATCCATTTCGCCAGAATACCTGCAATCAGACCAAAGATAATCCAGGATAAAATTCCCATTTTTTGACTCCTCCAAATAAATTTCCGTACCGTGAATATTGTTGAGCCAATGCGGCTAAACAAGTGCGAAGGAGGTTGCTCCTCGCATGATCGCCTGCTGAAATTCCACCAGAGACGGCTTTTTCTTGCACTGCACTTATAGCGTAGCAGAAAACCAGAAACTCGCCCAAAATCAGCAGGAAGGGTAATAAAACGTCAGTTTGTGCTCGGTTTTTAAACCGGTGTCAACGTCCGAACCCGCATTGTCAACCTCTCGCAGCCGGCTGTAAATTCGCGTAAAATCTTCAACTAATTTTTTGAATGACATTCTCAAATCAATCCGTTTTTCATCTGCATGCCACAGGTCTATTATTCACTCATCGAAAGGCAACCACCTTTCTATCTAATAACCTGAATGGAATATACATCATGAAAAACGTCAAAATTTTTGCTGTAGCTGCAACCCTTTCTCTGATTTCTTTCGGTAGTTTTGCTGCTCAGCAGGTGAGTCAGCCGATGGACGGTCAACAAAAACTGGGCGTGATTTCTGCCTCTGGCCCAACCACTATTGGTGGTCTGGAAAGCAAACTGGCAGCTCAGGCAAGTGATGCTGGTGCCTCTTCTTACCGCATCATCTCCGTGACCGGTAATAACCGCCTGCACGCCGACGCTGAAATCTACAAATAAGCTTTCGCCAGTCAGTTAATACCCTCAGAAATCAAGAAGCCTGTGGAAAGCGTCTTAGCGGCGCATTCCACAGGCTTTTGTCATGATTATCAGACACTCTCCTGATCTCACTTTAAGACTTTCTTTACGCTTCCCATTGCATCCCTCAAGGCCGGTTACTATTCTGGACTGTCATTTTTTCAGCAAAGGGAACCGCCATGAAAACACGCCTCACCGCAGCACCGACGGCCGATGATGTCGACGAAATAAAAACGGCCCTCCGCACTTTCAATCTCAATTTTATTCACCGGCCTAAACTCCGTGAGCTGGGTATTTTTGTCGAAGATGAACACGGCAAAAAACAGGCCGGTATTGTGGCGGAAACCGTCGGGAAGTGGATGTACATCCAGATGCTGTGGGTGGATGAGTCCCTGCGCGGAAAAGATGTCGGCACGCAGCTTATCAGCGAAGCCGAAGAAGAAGCCAAAGCCCGCGGCTGCCTGTACTCACTGGTGGATACCTTTAGTTTCCAGGCGCGCCCGTTCTACGAGCGTATGGGTTACAGCGTGCAGATGACGCTGGAAGATTACATTGAAGACGCGCGGGCGCCGCAGGGGGAATCCACCACGCATACCCGCTATTTCCTGAGCAAAAAGCTCACCACAGCATAGAGACAACGCCGTGACCCTGACCGAATCTTTGGTTTCTTACGCCTTTGCCGCCGGTATTCTGACCCTAACGCCGGGTCTGGATACTGCTTTAGTGTTACGCACCGCCGCCAGCGAGGGCAGCAAGAAAGCCGTGCTGGCCGCGCTGGGCATTAGCACGGGTTGTCTGGTTTGGGGTGCGGCAGTTGCGCTGGGTTTAGGGGCGCTGCTGGCGGCGTCAGAGTTGGCATTCAATCTGCTGAAATGGATTGGCGCAGCCTATCTGTGCTGGCTTGGGGTGCAAATGCTGCTAAAACCGCGTGAAAGCATGTCGTTTAGCGCACAGGACAAAGCCAAGAAAAATCCACTTTTCGGCAGTTGGTTTATCAAAGGTTTGTTCGGCAACGTGCTTAATCCCAAGGTCGGGGTGTTTTACGTGTCGTTTCTGCCGCAATTTGTTGCTACCGGTTATTCGGTTCCGCCATACATTTTCGGCCTGGCGGCCATGCACGCGGTGATTGGCACCCTGTGGTCATTGACCATGATCGCCGCCACCCGACCACTCTCTCGCTGGCTGCAACGCCCGAGCGTGGTGAAAACCTTAGATCGCCTGACCGGCACAGTATTTATCGCTTTTGCAGTTCGTCTCGCGACGACAAAACGTTAACAAAGGAAAGAGTTATGAAAACGCGCATGACCGACACGCCTACTGAGGCTGACATCACTGACATTATCGATGGCCTGCGCGGCTACAATAAAGGCTTTATCCCCGAGCAATCATTCCGGGATTTAGCGATTTTTATCGAAGATGATCAGGGCAAGAAGCAGGCTGGCATTATTGCGGAAACAGTGGGTAACTGGCTAAAAATCATTTACTTATGGGTTGATGAGTCTCTGCGTGGTCAGGACATCGGCACCAAACTGTTGCAGGATGTCCAGCAAGAAGCGCTACAGCGCGGCTGCCGCTACGCCATGGTCGATACCTTTAGTTTTCAGGCGCGCCCGTTCTACGAGCGCCACGGCTTCCATATGCAAATGGCGTTGGAAGATTACATCAAGGATATCCGTGCGCCTGATGAAGCTCCTTCAACCCACACCCGTTTTTATTTAACCAAACGTCTGGGCTGATGGCTGCGCGCGACGGGGTTCTTCCCTGTCGCGCCACCTATCTTTTCCCATTGTCGCATTTTACTTGGCCGACAGCGCCAGCCACTCTTTGACCGCCGGACGCTGCCACTGGGCATCGGCATAGGCCGCCAGCTTCTCGGGAACGGCATCGCCATTCAGATGTAACCGATTGATCATCAAAGCCAAATCCACGTCAGCAATACACCACTCGCCAAACATATTCTCACGCTCACCGAGCAAACGCTCCGCCGCGCTAAACAGCTTTTCCGCCGCCATTTGGCCACTTTCGCTCAAAGGGGGGAATTTCTTACCGGCGAACACCACTTCGGTGGAACGCTCTTGGCGAATCGGCATTAAATCACTGCGCAGCCAAGCCTGAACTTCGCGCGCTTTGGCACGATTTTCCGGGTCTGAGGGATAGATTGCCGGGAAGGTCGGCGCGGGGAACAGCTCTTCCACATACTCATCAATCGCCGAGGACTCCGACAGCACGAAAGTACCATTGGTCAGCGTCGGGACGCGGCGCGTCAGCGAAACCGCCGAATAGTAATCATGCAGATTTTCATCCACTGCCAAATCGATGGTTTCTATCTCAAAAGGGATGCCTTTTTCGGTCAAGGCGACAAAAGCGGACATCACGTAGGGGCTGAAAAACTGTGCATCAGAATATAACTTCAGCGCGGACTGGCTCATCGACTCTCCTGAGAATGCGGAAAAATATTAATAATTAAAAACATAGCGCAAAACGTCGGGGGTGTCGCAGGTTCTTTCAGCGTCTGAATGTTACAAGTTTATGTCATACGCATATTTAATCTTTCTCATCCTCGATTCATCTCCCTATACTGCAAAATAGGCCGTGAGGTAAGACGTGACTCTTTCAGGAAAACCCATGAAAAAACGGACATTTGTGCTGGCAATACTGCTTCCCCTGTTGGTGAGCGCCGCTCAGGCAGCCCCTTCACCCGGCTCGTCTCCGCAGGCGATCAAAGCGCGGTTTAATCAGTTTCAGATTGGCGACAAGACCATTTGTTTGGATGAGTTTACTTATCCCAACAACCAGAAAATGAAGTCATTCGAAAGCGGCTATGTGATCGCCAAACAGAAAGATGTGCTGACTTATGAAATAGTTAGCATGTTTCTACTGGGTAACGACGTGACCGCGACGGTCAAGGCCGTGGTGGAAAGCCGCCTAAAGCCAAAAGGCATGAGCACCGAGTTTAAGCAGGCCTATATTGACGTAAACGGAATGGACAAGCCCGAGCAGGCTGCGGCGAAAAGCAACCTTATTCAAGAGTTTCAGAAGATGATCAGCGTGAAGCAGGATGATCTGCCTTACGGCGCCATCGTGATAAACGAGCAGGGTTATGTCATTACTACCGTTGAGAAAAATGGTACTAACGTCAGCGAATGCTTTGTCACGCCGGTGAAAAAAGCGGAAAAGGAATAAACCTAATGACCCAGTTATGTGCAATGAGTGCAGACTATTTCTCACAATTTCATCAGCAGCTGGCGGAAGATTACGCCAGAGAGAACGTCAAATCGGGGCGCTGGCTGGAGCACAATGCGCTGGCGCGTGCTCAGGGAGTCATGGAGGAATTGCTGCCGCAGGGCGTCGCCACGCCAGATAACTATCTGTTTGTAATCAAAACTGATCAAGGTGAAACGGCTGGCTGTATTTGGTTAGCCGACGTCGAGCGCCAGGGCGATCGCAGCGCGTTTATTTATGAAGTATCTGTTTACCCGGCGTTTCGCCGTCAGGGCCATGCTCGCGCCGCTTTTCTTCAGTTAGAAGAGAAAGTGCGCGAGCTGGGTTTGAAGTCCATCGGCCTGAACGTGTTCTATCACAACAGCGGCGCACAGGCGTTGTATGCCGGTCTGGGCTATGCGCCAACCAATCTGACCATGGTAAAAAACCTAGCGGATTAATAACCTCCCCTCAGCGCTGATATTTGATGAATTCAGTCTGCGTGCCAATCCGGTCATACAGTTTGCGCGCGGTATGGTTGGAGGTTTTGGTAGTCCAGTAGACGTTGGCTTTGTCGTTCTGATCGGCATAGTCATAAACCGCTTCAATCAGTTTCTGACCAATGCCGAGCTTGCGCGCGCTGTCATCCACGAACAAATCCTGCAAATAGACCACCTGCTGCATGTGCCAGCCGTGATCGTGGTTGATGCAATTGACCAAGCCCACCAACTTGCCCTGATACTCCGCCACATAGCCAAACATGTCGGGATAATCGCTCTGCGACAGACGCTGGAAGGTGTAATCAAACTGCGCCGGGTCAAGCTCTGACTGGTAGAAGTCGAGATAGTCGCGCCACAGCGCTTCCCACCCTTGGCGGTCAGCAGGGGTCAAAGTACGAATTTTCACCTCATTAGATTGGCTCATTGCGTTCTCTCTGTTAAACATAAGTGGATGCTTTCGCTTAAATTAATCGTCTATTGCAAGGATTTCCAGCCATGTTGCCGCGCCTTAGCCTCAAAGATGTGACCTTTTCCGCCATCCTCGCCGGTTTTGTGGCGGTACTCGTCGGCTACACCAGTTCGGCGGCCATTATCTTCCAGGCGGCGGAAGCGTCGGGTGCCAGCCCCTTGCAGATTGGTGGCTGGCTGACCATGCTGGGTCTCGGCATGGGGCTGACCTCCATCGGCCTCTCTTTGTGGTATCGCACGCCAATCGTCACAGCGTGGTCGACGCCGGGCGCGGCGCTGCTGGTCACCAGCCTGCCGGGCACCTCGATGAATGATGCCATTGGGGTGTTTATTTTTGCCAGCGGCCTGATGCTGTTATGCGGCGTGACAGGCCTTTTTGCCAGACTGATGCACTACATTCCGCAGGCGCTGTCCGCCGCGATGCTGGCCGGAATATTGCTGCGTTTCGGCCTGAACGCTTTCACGTCGCTGCAAAGCAATTTTGCGTTGGCAGGGACGATGTGTCTGGTCTATCTGCTGGCTCGCCGTGCTCTCCCGCGCTACGCCATCGTGCTGACACTGGCCGCCGGGCTGATTGTGGCGGGATTGCAGGGAGACATTAGCCTGCACGGGCAAAGCCTGAGCTTCGCCGTGCCGGAATTCGTCACCCCGCACTTCTCGCTCTCGGCGCTACTGGGCATCGGCATTCCGTTTTTTGTGGTCACTATGGCGTCGCAAAACGCGCCGGGCATCGCCACGCTTAAGGCTCACGGCTATCAGGTGCCGGTTTCTCCGCTGATTTCATGGACGGCGCTGACCGCCCTGCTGCTCGCGCCTTTTGGCGGCTTCACCTTCTGCATTGCCGCCATCACCGCCGCGATTTGCATGGGAGAAGATATCCACCCTGATGCCAAAAAACGCTATATGGCCGCCGTGGCTGCCGGGGTGTTTTACCTGCTGGCCGGGCTGTTCGGCGGCTCTATCGGCCTGCTGTTCACCGCGCTGCCCACGCCGCTCATCCACACCATCGCCGGATTGGCGCTATTGGGGACCATTGCGGGCAGTTTGCAGCGCGCACTGGCGGAAGAGTCGCACCGCGACGCGGCAGTCATTACTTTCCTGATCACCGCCTCTGGCGTCACGCTGCTGGGCGTAGGTTCGGCATTCTGGGGGCTGGTTGGCGGGGTGATAGCTCACTGGGCGCTGACTTTCGGCAAGCAAAAGGCACTGTAAATGTTGAGGGCCTTCAAGTTCTGGGTAACAGGATTTAGTAACACGCCTTAAGGTGATGGCGATCACATTTCTGACGCCATAAACCCTCTTTACTGGCAGCATTCCTGCTGTAAAACGCAGCGGCAAAGCACCTAATAAAGAGCAAAACTATGATGAAGATTGACACCCAATCCTGCGTGGTCACCGGCAAAAAAGATGTCTCCGTGGTCGAGCAGCAGATCGATTATCAGGGACAAGGCACGCTGGTAAAAGTTACCCGTGGCGGCATCTGCGGTTCTGACCTGCATTACTACGAGCATGGTCAGGTTGGTGATTTCAAAGTGCGCGAAGCCATGGTTTTGGGCCATGAAGTGGTTGGCGTAGTGGAGAAATCTGACACCGATCGCCTGAAACCGGGCCAAAAAGTGGCACTCAACCCAAGCAAGCCGTGTAAAGCCTGTAAATACTGCCTTTCTGGTGATGAAAACCAGTGCACTACCATGAAATTCTTCGGCAGCGCGATGTATTTCCCCCACATCAACGGCGCGTTCACCCAGTATAAAATCGTCGACAGCGAGCAGTGTATCGCCTTCGATAATCAGGTTAGCGATCGCCTGATGGTGTTTGCCGAGCCGCTGGCCGTGGCTATCCACGCCGTTAATCAGGCTGGTGATATCAAGGGTAAAACGGTGTTTGTCTCAGGCGTTGGGCCGATTGGCAGCCTGATTGTCGCTGCCGCCAAAGCCAAAGGCGCGAAGGAGGTTGTTTGCGCCGATCTGAGTGAACGCTGCCTGAGCCTGGCACAAGAAATGGGTGCCAATATTGCACTTGATGCCGCAAAAGGCGACTTCGCGCCCTATCAGGCGGAAAAAGGCTATTTTGACGTCTCTTTCGATGCCTCAGGCCATCCGTCGTCTATCCGCCGCTGTCTGGAGTTAACCCGCGCGCGCGGCACGCTGGTGCAGGTGGGTATGGGTGGCGCGGTGAATGACTTCCCGCTGATGATGTTGATTGCTAAGGAAATTAACTGGGTCGGCAGCTTCCGCTTCACGGAAGAGTTCAAAACGGCGGTTGAGTGGCTGGCAAATAAAACGGTTGACCCGATGCCGCTGCTGTCTGCGGAGTTCCCACAAGGCGATTTGGTGGAAGCGCTGGAATTCGCGATGGATAAATCCAAAGCCTCTAAGGTGCAGCTGGTGTTCTAATGGATGTTCCGGCGAGTTAGGCCTTTAATCGTCAAAAAAGGGGAGAGCCAAAACTCTCCCCTCCATTTATTATTTACGCTTGAAGAAGCCGCAGAACATGTCAGCTACAGATTTGATTGTTGATTCAACAATATTACCCACTTCAACGCCGAAAGTATTAGTACCCGTCGGCTTGGTGGTGCCGTTAATCAGAGAGCCGATTTGATCTAAACCGTTATCCAGCAGAGCGCCCACATCACTTAACAGACCGGCGCCAGACACTTCGTTCAACTCATGCTTTTCTAATGTACGCATTTTTACATCTCCATTTAGATTGATATTGGTAAATCGCAGAACAACCTTGTTCTGCCGAATCACTTTAATACTCAAGTCAGGGGGAAAACCAATAAACTCTATTTAAACAATGCATTACAGGATTAATCGCGAGACATAATTAGAATTGTCCTTAACTAAAACCCGCCGAATTATCCTCATCGCAGTTCGTCCCTTTCCGCCAGCATGATGTCCGTTTTTGGCATGTCCTTCCCATCTTTTCAGGCGCACACTGGTTTCACACCTATGAGATGGAGTCCTAAAATGACCCGCAGCGCCTTATTAAATATCGACGTCCAACGCTCCTTCGAGCACCGCCCTTTCTGGCAAGAAGAGGATTTACCCGCATTCCAACAGGCGTTGAACCGACTGATCGACGGCTGCCAAACGCGCGGCGTGCCGGTTATTGATGTCTTCCACGTCAACTCTGAGGGGGTTTTCTCGCTGGAGTCCGGGCTGGTTACGCCGATGCCCTTCCTGCGCCATACGCCGACTCAGGTGTTTCACAAACACGTTCACAACGCGCTGCTGGAGTCAGGCCTGAATGAATGGCTGCGTGAACAGGGCATTAGCCACCTGATTATTGCTGGTGTGCGCACCGAACAGTGCTGTGAAACCACCACTCGCGTGGCGTCGGACATCGGCTATACCGTGACTTTCGTGACCGAAGCGACGCTGACCTTCCCAATGACCCACGCCAGCGGGGAAACCTTCTCCACGGATGCCATTAAACGTCGCACCGAGCTGGTTCTGGCGGACCGATTTGCCACCATCACCGACGTCGACGGCGCGCTGGCGGAGCTTGACCAAGCTGTGTGAAGATGGGATTTCGCAGCCGTGAGTTAGCCAAGAGGTTTCACCATGCAAGACGTTTACTTTGTCACGCTCCCGGGCGTGATGGCGCTGGATTTAGTCGGCCCCGGCGAGGCTTTGCGCCTGACCGGGCAGTTTCGTCTGCATTACATCAGCCCGCTCACCGAAGCAGAAACCTCCACCGGGCTGAAAGTGGGCAGCTTGCAGCCCTTACCGACCTCCTTCGCCAGTGGAAGTATCATTGTTATTCCGGGCGTTGAGCATTCGGCGGAAAACTTCGCCACGCCCGCCGCAGTGCAAGTGCGCGACTGGCTCAAACAGCAAAAAGCGGCGATTGAACAGGGAGAGGTGACGCTGGTGTGTATCTGCTCCGGCAGCCTGTTGGCGGGTCAAGCGGGATTGCTCGACGGCTACCAGTGCACCACTCACCACGACGTGATCGCGCGTCTAAAGCAACAAGTGCCCAGCGCGCAGGTGAAAGACAATCGCATTTTTGTCGAAGACCGTTTTGTGCTGACCAGCGCGGGCATCACGGCGGGGATAGATCTGACGCTGCACATCATTTCCAGCCGGTTAGGCGCGCAGGCCGCGCTGGACGTGGCCCGCGAGATGGTGGTCTATTTTCGCCGCGCCGGGGATGACCCGCAGCTTTCGCCGTGGCTGAGATATCGCAATCACATTCACCCCGCCGTGCATCGCGCACAAAACCTGATGTCAGCCACGCCAGAAGCGCCGTGGCAGCTGGAGGAGATTGCCGCGAAGGCCCATGTCAGCGGGCGGCATCTGACGCGGCTGTTCCGCCAGCACCTGGGGATCAGCGTGCGCGACTACCATGAGCAGCTGCGCATCGCCGTCGCCCAGCAGCGGCTGCAGCAAGGTCTGGGCATTGAGAAAGCCGCCCTCGCCGCCGGATTTACCTCCGGCAGACAGTTACGGCGGGCACAGGAGAGATGGCCGAGTGGGCACTAACTGATCCATTTTTGGCGATCGATTTTCGCCAGCAGCACTGCCAACCCAAGGCTTCCCAGCAGGCCGCACAGGAACAGGAAGGCGATATTGACCAACGGCCACTGCGGGAAGCCAATGTGCGCACCGCGCAGGCCGATGATGATCAGCGCGTGAAAACCGTAAATCGCCAGTGAATGGCGCGAGATAATTCCTAGCCCCGGCAGCACTCGCGAATCCAGCGCGTTCTTGCCGATAACGAACAGCGAAATCGCCGAGATAAACACCAGCGGGCCGGTGTAAACATAGTAAGTGTCGGCGAAGTTTTGGTTGATCAGCGACTGGTGGTAAGTCCCCCAAGCTACGCCCAAAGTGCTGAGGATAAACAGCCCGCAGGCCACGGGCGTGACGCCGGTTTTCTGCGTATTCATCATGCCCATCGCCCGCCCCATCAGCGCATAGAGCACGTAATAGAAGGTGTTGCCGCCGATATACAGGTTGAGTGGCAAAATCGCCACTCGGTCAATGCGCAGCGCTGGAAGCTGTGGGTTAGCCAGCACGCCAAGCAGCAGCCCGGCCACCAGCAGATACTTACCCGACACCTGTTTGACGTTGATCAGTGGGGAGAGCAGGTAAATCACCACAATGGCGTAGAAGAACCAGAGGTGGTAAAACACCGGCTTTTGCAGAATAAGACGTAAAGAAGGCCAAAATCCAACATTTGTAAAACTTAAGATGTAAATCAGCGACACCGCGCTATAGAACAACAGGCATAAGCCGATACGCAGGAAATGGCGTTTCTCCGCGCTTTTTTCGCCGAAAAACAGATAGCCCGAAATCATGAAAAACAGCGGCACGCAGACGCGCGAGGTGGAATTGAGCAGATTAGCGAGGGTCCAATCAAGAGTATGGATGGCGGCGAAATTCACTACCTGCGCCGTGCTGGCGTGGATCATCACCACCATCATGCAGGCCACCGCCCGCAAATTGTCTATCCAGCTGATTTTCTGATTCATTAAACTCTTTTTTCCTACAAAGACCTTCACTTTCTACCTTTATTAGCAGGTTAATGAGCTTTGACTGGGCTAACAAGCTAAAAGTGACATTCTCAGAAAGTGCTAAACACAAAAAGAGGATTGCGCTTAGTTCAAAAAATCGGCAAAATAGCCGCCATTACTGCCCCGCCTGCGTTACCCGCCCGGACAGTCCCTATTTTCTTGCTAGTTTCCCGTGATCTAGCCTTACGTCGTGAAATAACAACATGCATAACTCTCCAAATACCGCGTCCCTTTTGGATCGGCGGGCGCTTCTGTTCCCGCTTTGTCTGGTGCTTTTTGAATTCGCCACTTATATCGGCAACGATATGATCCAACCCGGCATGCTGGCCGTGGTGGCGAATTTTAACGCTGGCGAAGAGTGGGTTCCAACCTCGATGACCGCCTATTTAGCTGGCGGCATGTTCCTGCAATGGCTGCTCGGGCCGCTGTCGGATCGCCGTGGGCGTCGGCCGGTGATGCTGGCCGGGGTCGGTTTCTTCATCGTAACCTGTCTGGCGATTTTGTTCGCCCAAAGCATCGAGCAATTTATGGTGATGCGCTTTTTACAGGGGATTAGCCTGTGCTTTATCGGCGCGGTGGGGTATGCAGCGATTCAGGAATCTTTCGAAGAGTCGGTGTGCATTAAAATCACCGCCATGATGGCTAACGTCGCGCTGATAGCGCCGCTACTCGGGCCGCTGGCCGGAGCCGCGCTGGTGCAGTTCGCGCCTTGGGAAACCATGTTCGTGCTGTTCGCCCTGCTGGCCGCCATTGCCTTCTGGGGCCTGTGGAAATCAATGCCGGAAACCGCATCGCGCCTGGGCGAAAGCTTCTCCATGAAGAGCCTGTGGAAAGACTATAAAGAGGTGCTGAAAAACCGTCAGTTCCTGTGCGGCGCGCTCGCCATTGGCTTTGCCAGCCTGCCGCTGCTGGCGTGGATTGCCCAATCTCCGGTGATTCTGATCAGCGGCGAAGGCCTGCCACCGTTTGAGTACGGCCTGTTGCAGGTGCCGATTTTCGGCGCGCTCATCATCGGCAATATCACGCTGGCAAAGCTGACCGGCAAACGCAGCGTCGAGCAGTTAATCAAGCTGGGTGCCGGACCCATGGTAGTCGGACTGATTATTGCCGCGGCGGCCACCCTGCTGTCGGGCCACGCCTACTTCTGGATGACCGCAGGGCTGAGCCTCTACGCTTTCGGCATTGGGGTGGCTAACGCCGGCTTATATCGCTTAACGCTGTTCTCCAGCACCATGAGCAAAGGCACGGTATCCGCCGCGATGGGGATGATCAGCATGGCGGTGTTTACGCTGGGCATTGAGCTGGCGAAAGTGGCTTACGTCGAGGGGGGAAGTGGTTTATTTAACCTTTTCAACCTGATAAGCGGACTGTGCTGGTTAGCCTTAGTGGCCGTGTTTATCCGCCGCCGTCAGGTGTTCATCGCACCGAACAGCGTGGTGTAGCAGAAAAAGGTCCGCAATAGCGGACCTTCTTTTTATGCTTAAAACAGACCCATCGGCTTATCGGAATAGCTGACCAGCAGGCACTTGGTCTGCTGATAGTGGTCCAACATCATCTTGTGGGTTTCGCGTCCGATGCCCGACTGTTTATAGCCGCCGAAGGCCGCGTGGGCCGGATAGGCATGGTAACAATTAGTCCAAACGCGCCCCGCCTGCAAGTTCCGCCCCATGTGGTAGGCCACGCTGCCGTCGCGGCTCCACACCCCAGCTCCCAGCCCGTAAGCCGTATCGTTGGCAATCTCCAGCGCCTCGTCCATGTCTTTAAAGGTTGTGACGGCCAGCACTGGCCCGAAGATCTCCTCCTGGAACACGCGCATGTTGTTTTTACCCAGCAAGATGGTCGGTTGCAGGTAATAACCCTCATTGAGCGAGCCTTCCAGTTTCTTGCGTGCACCGCCGGTCAGCACCTGAGCGCCCTCTTTCTTGCCAATTTCGATATAGTCCAGAATGGTTTTCATCTGGCCCGCCGACACCTGCGCGCCCATCTGGGTATCCGCGTCCAGCGGGTTGCCGGTGCGAATAGCCTCCACGCGCTTGATCGCCCTTTCCATAAAGCGTTCGTAAATTGACTCTTGCACCAAGGCGCGGCTCGGGCAGGTACAGACCTCGCCCTGGTTGAAGGCAAACAGGGTGAAGCCCTCCAGCGCCTTGTCGAAGAAGCTGTCTTCTTTGTCCATTACGTCCGCAAAAAAGATGTTCGGCGACTTGCCGCCCAGCTCCAGCGTGGCGGGGATCAGGTTTTGCGCGGCGTATCCGGCAATCTGCTGGCCCACTTCGGTGGAGCCGGTAAAGGCCACTTTGGCGATGCGTTTAGACGTCGCCAGATATTCGCCAATCTCGCCCCCCGCGCCGTTAACCACGTTGATGACTCCAGCGGGCAGAATGTCTTTCAGCAGATCCATCAGCAGCAGCACGGAAAGCGGGGTCAGCTTGGCAGGTTTCATCACAATGCAGTTACCCGCCGCCAGCGCCGGTGCCATCTTCCAGCAGGCCATCAGCAGGGGGAAGTTCCACGGAATAATCTGTGCCACCACGCCCAGCGGTTCGTGGAAATGGTAAGCCACGGTTTCGCTGTCGATTTCACTGATGCCCCCTTCCTGCGCACGGACGCAAGAGGCGAAATAGCGGAAATGGTCAATAGCCAACGGCACATCGGCCCCCGAGGTTTCGCGGATCGGCTTACCGTTATCCCAGGTTTCGGCATTCGCCAGCAGCTCGAGATTTTGCTCCATACGATCAGCGACTTTGAGCAGCAGATTGGCGCGCTCCTGCACTGAAGTCTTGCCCCACGCGGCTTTGGCGGCGTGGGCGGCGTCCAGCGCCAGTTCAATATCATCTTTGCTGGAGCTGGCCACTTCGCACAGCGCCTCGCCGGTAATTGGCGTCAGGTTGGAATAGTATTCTCCCTTCACCGGCGCGACCCACTCGCCGCCGATAAAGTTGTCATAACGTTTTTTCAGTTTCAGCGGGAAACCATACTCTTCGGGTTTTACGGCGTGCGGGGTCTTGTCATAAGCCATGGTGAATCTCCTTTATGCTGCCTTGAACGAGAGTAAAACGCAGAACGCTGTATAAAGCGTAGGCAGTAAGGAGATGGAGGGCGGGATGTAAAGGGAACTCTTCGAGCGGCCTCACAACTTTTCAGCCGGAGGCGCACGAGATGCTCAAAGGGGGATAGATCGGCGAGAAAGGGCTAGATTAAGGCGGCGCGGTGCGGGAAAAGCTTTCGCGCTGGAACAGGCGCTCTACCAGCGAAACCAGCTTCGGGCGCTCGACGCACCAGCCGGGAGCCACGCGGCGATAGTTGATATATCCCAGTGCGCAGGCGACGGCGATATCCGCCACGTTCAGGCTTTCGCCATTCAACAACGTGCAGTTTTTGGCATGCTGCTCAAGGGTGTCGAGGCCGCGCAGCACCTTGGCGCGCTGTTTCACCACCCACTCTTCATTACGTTTGTCAGCATCGCGCTTGCTCTCTAACACCAACGCCACGGCGGCGTCGGTCACGCCATCGGCCAGCGCCTCAATCTGTTTAACCCGCAATGCCTCAAGGGGCTGCCACGGCAGCAGCGTAGGGGAAGCATTCTGCAACTCGATAAACTGCACGATGATCGGCGAATCGTAAAACACCTCGCCCTCGTCAGTGACCAGCGCGGGCACTTTGCCCAGCGGGTTATAGTCGGTGATTTTGCTGCCCGGCTCGCTCGGCGGGTCATTCACAAACTCAAAAGGAATGCCCTTCTCCAGCAGCATGACTGAGATTTTACGCACGTATGGACTGGTGTAGCTGCCGACTAGCTTCATCATATTCTCCCGCGTTAAGACCTATTTTAAAGCTAGCAGCCAAGCCCCGCTTTACCAAGCTACGCCGCGCAAAGCGCCATTTTTAAGAATTGCCCTTCACGCGTCCTACACCAAAAATGCCTTTCTGCCGCGTCAGCCTCGGTTTTGCGCAATCAGGCTTTCCCCTCTGAGAAGCGAAGCGTTAAAATATTGTTTAAATTTCGTAGTGTTTAAAAGGTTATTTCGATGGATGTTCTGCGCCAGAACCCTTCTGACGAAAAAGGCGATCAGACCCGGACGGCGATTGTCGGGGCGACCCGCAAGCCGGTGATGCAGCGCGGGCATCTGGATGCGCCAGAAGATGACTGGATCGCCGAAGAAGTGCCGGTAGCACTGGTCTACAACGGCATCTCTCACGTGGTGATGATGGCGTCGCCAAAAGATCTCGACGCCTTCGCGCTCGGATTTTCTTTATCAGAAGGCATTATCGAATCCGTCTCTGACATTTACGGTATGGATGTGTCATCCAACTGCAATGGCATCGAAGTTAACATCGAGTTATCAACCCGACGTTTTAGCGGTTTAAAAGAGCGCCGCCGCGCGATGGCCGGACGCACCGGCTGCGGCGTGTGTGGCATTGAGCAGCTTGGCGATCTGTTCCGCCCGCTCAAGCCGCTGCCTTTTACTCAAACCTTTGATTTAGCGCTGTTAGATCAGGCGCTGAGTCAGTTGAAATCGGTGCAAACCATCGGCCAGCTCACCGGCTGCACTCACGCCGGAGCATGGATTAGCCCACAGGGCGAACTGCTCGGCGGCTGTGAAGACGTCGGCCGCCACGTCGCGCTGGATAAAATCCTCGGCGTGCGGGCCAAGAAAGCCGACTGGCAGCAGGGCGCGGCGCTGGTATCGAGCCGCGCCAGCTATGAAATGGTGCAGAAAGCCGCAATGTGCGGCGTCGAAATTCTGTTTGCCGTCTCCGCCGCCACGCAACTGGCGGTGGATGTCGCCGAACGCTGTAACCTGACGCTGGTCGGCTTCAGCAAGCCGGGGCGGGCGACGGTCTATACTCATCCACAGAGGTTGAGGGGCTGAGCCCGCGTCGGATTGCTCTCAATTCAGCGTTAGATTGTTTATTACCAGCTTATTTGTACTTGCTCTAAGGGCGGCCGAAAGCCCCGCCTGACGGGCCTGAGACAATACCCGCACAAAGTGCGGAGCATAGATAATCATTTTCAATATCATTTAATTAACTATAATGATCCTACTGATTACGCGGTGCTCACAATGACGGTGCCGCCCTACACTATGGAGACGATGAACATGAGTTATTCACTGCCATCACTGCCTTACGCATACGACGCACTCGAACCGCATTTCGACAAACAGACGATGGAAATCCATCACACTAAACACCACCAGACCTACGTTAACAACGCTAACGCTGCGCTGGAAAGCTTGCCAGAACTGGCAAAACTGTCTGTTGAAGAACTGATTGCCAACCTGGACAAAGTGCCAGCTGACAAGAAAGTTGCTCTGCGCAACAACGCAGGTGGCCACGCTAACCACAGCCTGTTCTGGAAAGGCCTGAAAACCGGTACCACCCTGCAGGGCGACCTGAAAGCGGCAATCGAACGTGACTTCGGCAGCGTTGACGCTTTCAAAGAAACCTTCGAGAAAGCAGCAACTACTCGTTTCGGCTCAGGCTGGGCGTGGCTGGTGCTGAAAACCGACGGCAAACTGGCGGTAGTTTCTACTGCTAACCAAGACAGCCCGCTGATGGGTGAAGCAATCTCTGGCGCATCTGGCTACCCTCTGCTGGGCCTGGACGTTTGGGAACACGCTTACTACCTGAAATACCAGAACAAACGCCCTGACTACATCAAAGCATTCTGGGACGTTGTGAACTGGGACGAAGCGGCAAAACGTCTGGCTGAAGCGAAGTAATTTCGCGCCCCTAGGGGTTCAGAAACGCACATTAGGCGGGGGCTTCCCCGCCTTTTTTACGCCCATTTTTCGCCCCCTTGTTGCAGCCTTTTCTCTCAATTTTCAGACCTTGCTCGCACTTCTTAAATATCCTGCCTCACCCCCCTAAAGTTTGGCTTAAGTCATTCCGATAGACCCTTCACAAAGGCATCTCTTTTTAAGCATGGACGTTGGGGGAAAATACTGATGGGAATGGGTTTAGTACAGCGCATCGATAATCTAAAAGTCGGCACCAAACTCGGGCTGGGCCTGGGGTTTATTTTGCTGATTGCCGTGGTGATATCCGCCGTGGGGATGATGAAGTTCAAAAGCATCGACCAGCGGGCCGATAAGGTTGATTTCAGCAATCAAATTAATACCTTATTGCACGACGCACGTCTTAATCGCACCTTATACCAATTCAATTACGACCCCGTTTATCTGGAGAAAAACCAGCAACTTATCGGCCAAGTTGAGCAGTTACTACAAGAGTCCAAAGGCAAGATGAGCTGGGAGCCGAAGAATCAAGCCAATTTAGATCAGGTGCCAGTAAAAATTAGTGAATACAAACAGGCGCAGGCGGCTTTCAAACACGCGGTGGATGAAAAAGACGCGGTGCGCAAGAGCTGGAACTTGTCGGACACTGAGGACATCCTCAAACGCTTGCAAGAACAGCTGCGGGTAGAAGATGTAGATCCGTCGATTCGCATGTCGCTTTCTGAAGTGATTCAGAAGCTGATCAGCATCCGCTATTACGTTCGCGGCCTGCTGCTCAGCCCAACTCAGGCGTCAGAAGTGCCATTATTGCAGGCGATTGACGATACCAAGGCCAATGCCACCAAGCTCAACGCCCTGCTGTTGCCAAACCAGCAAGAGACGCTGGCCCCGCTGATGAACGCGCTGGCGAGCTATAAATCACACGTCGTGGCTTACCTGCCTGCCGTCGAGCGCGAGAAGGCGGCCTCGCAAATCTTGGCGGTAAAAGCCAATGATATGAACGCATTAGTGGCGGATATCTTCAAAAACGAGCTGGAGAGCACCCACGCCGACATCAACAAAGCGCTGATGCTGATGGGTATTATTACGCTGGCGGTGCTGGTTATCGGCACCCTATTCTCGTGGCACATCACCCGCCAGTTAACCCATCCGCTGCGTGCCACGCTGGCCACCGCCGAGCTGATTGCCAAGGGGGATCTCACGGCGGCGCAGCCTACCGCCCGCCGCGACGAGCTGGGCATGTTGATGAACGCCGTGGCCGGAATGAGCCAGAACCTGCGCAATATGATTTATGAAATTCGTACGGGCGTCGGTCAGGTGTCCCACGCGGCGGCGGAAATTGCCGCGGGGAATACTGATTTATCCTCGCGCACCGAACAGCAGGCGGCGGCAGTGGAAGAGACGGCCGCCAGCATGGAGCAGCTCAGTTCGACAGTGAAACAAAACGCAGAGAACGCCCACCATGCCAGCAAATTGGCCTCTGACGCCTCGCAAACCGCCACCCTCGGCGGCAAGCAGGTCGGCGACGTGGTGCTCACCATGCAGCAGATCTCCAGCAGCTCCAAGCGCATCGCCGAGATAACCTCCGTTATCAACGGTATCGCCTTCCAGACCAACATTCTGGCGCTGAACGCGGCGGTGGAAGCTGCCCGCGCCGGTGAGCAAGGGCGCGGCTTCTCGGTGGTGGCTTCTGAAGTTCGCACGCTGGCCCAGCGCAGCGCGCAGGCCGCCAAAGAGATTGAAGGGTTGATTGCCGAGTCGGTCGAGCGAGTGAATACCGGGGCCAAGCTGGTCGAAAGTACCGGGCGCACCATGCAGGATATCGTGCAGTCGGTGACCAACGTGCGCGACATTATGGGCGAGATTGCCTCCGCGTCTGACGAGCAGAGCCGGGGCATCACGCAGATTTCCCAAGCCATTGTCGAGATGGACAGCACCACCCAGCAGAACGCCGCGCTGGTTGAGCAGTCTGCCGCCGCCGCCGACTCTCTCGAAGAGCAGTCACGCCTGCTGACCGAAGCCGTGTCGGTGTTCCGCCTGTCGGACAGTGACAGCAAGAGTGCGTCAGTCACTCCGCGCGCGCCGCAGTTGCAGTCTCCGCTGCTGCCGCGCCCGGCGGGTGTCAGTCAGGATAATTGGGAAACTTTCTAAGCCTGTCGCCCTCCCCGTGAAATGCGCCCCATCGGGCGCATTTTTTTTCGCCTGTTTAGCCGGGCAATTGCGGGGTATGCTGAAGCACCAGGGGCAACGACAAGACAGGAGGTTTTTATGCATTACCCGGACGTGTATATCGGCGCGGTCAAACCCTATGAGAATGACAGACCGAGCGCCATCGGCAAACGGCAGGTAGACGGTATTTTACAGCTCAAAGCGCTAGGATTAGAAGGTGACGAGCAGGCCGAAAGCAGCTACCACGGCGGGCCAGATCGCGCCTTATGCCACTTCCCCCGCGAGCACTATGCGTGGCTGCGCCAGCACTTTCCCGAGCAGGAAGAGCGTTTCCATCCGCCCGCCTTTGGGGAAAATTTATCCACCCTCGGCCTGACAGAAGCTAACGTCTTTATCGGCGATATTTTCCGTTGGGGCGACGCGCTGATTCAGGTCACTCAGCCGCGATCCCCCTGCTACAAGCTCAATACCTTTTTGCACTGCCCGCAGATGTCGCAGGTGCTACAAGACACCGGCAAATGCGGCTGGCTCTACCGCGTGATCGCCACTGGCAGCGTGAGCGGAGATAAACCCTTTGAATTGATGACCCGCAACAGCGACGTGTCGGTGGCTGAGGCGATTTCCATCGCTTTCAACATGCCTTTCGACGAAGAGCAGTATCGCCGATTAATGAACGCAGCGGGGCTGTCCGCCAGCTGGAATAAAACCATGCAGATGCGGCTGATTAATCGCAAGATTGAGGATTTTGGCAGAAGGTTGTTTGGTTCGGCGGGTAAATGATTTTAGCTCCTCCCTGCGCGATGCAGGGAGGAGATTCGCGGCTTAGAAGGCTTTTTTGGCGTAACCGGTCACCACTTTCAGGCCCATTTCGCGGCCCAGCGCGGTCATCGGGTGAACCACCACGATGCCACGCACGGTTTTCTTCAGCGTGCCCATGTCGGCCTGCTCTTTCTTAGTGATTTCGCGGCTAAATGGCAGCGTTTCCAGCTTTTGCGCTTCTTTGCTCAGCTTCTTAACGCGCACGTCTTTCAGGCGAGCGATTTCGGCCGCCAGCTTCTCTTTCTCTTCTTCATGCTTGGCAATCAGCTCAGCGTTACCCTGTTGGATAACGGTCGCATCTTTGTGGTTCAACGCGTCCAGCATGTCACTGAGGCGTTTGATTTCGGCTTTTTCGACTTCTTTCATAGTATTTTCGACCCGTAGGTGCCGCAGCGGGCACGATGTTGCTAAACACAATAGCCGCTATTGTATCAGGAAGTGCGGGTTTCATCAGCCCGCGCATCATCGGTAGTTTCCGCCAGCCCCGGCGGCAGGCCGCTCATCTCACAGGCTCGCTGCCCCAGGCGCGCCAGCGCGGCGGTGTAACGCACGTCGAAAGGATAACAGCAGGAGAGCCGCAGGCCATTGCTGTAGCGCCCGCTCGGCGAGTACAGCGTGCCCGGCGTCAGGCAGATTTTCTCTTCAATCAGCTGCTTAAAGAGTGCCACGGTATCCACGTCCGCCGGGAAATCTACCCAAAACACAAAACCGCCCATCGGCCGAGTGGAGCGAGTTCCCTGCGGGAAATATTGCGCAATCAGCGCTCGCGCTTCGTCGACCTGCGCCTCATAGCGGCGGCGTAAACTGCGCAGATGGTGGTCGTAACCCCCTGACTCGAGGAACACCGCCAGCGTTTGCGACAGCAAAGAGGACTCGGTCATCGACGACACCGCCTTCAGCTTGCGAAGTTTGTCGGCGAAGCGCCCGCCCGCAATCCAGCCAATGCGAAAATCGGGGGCCAGCGTCTTGGTGAAGCTGGTGCAAAACAGCACCCAGCCGAACTTGTCGAAGGATTTCACCGCCGGAGAGAGCGCGTCGCTAAACTGAATTTCGGCATACAGTCCGTCTTCTATCAGCGGCACGCGATGATCGTTCATCAGGCGCGCCAGCCGTTTTTTCGCCGCCAGCGGCATAGTGAAGCCCATAGGGTTTTGCGCGGTTGGCATGGCGATCACCGCGTTTAGCCGCTTCTCATTGAGCATCAATTCAAGGGCGTCGAGAGACAGGCCGGTCTGCGGATCGGTAGGGATTTCCACCGCTTTCAGCCCAAGGCTCGCCAGCAGCGGCAGCAAATAGAAGTAGGTCGGCGTCTCCAGCCCGACGCTGTCGCCCGGCTGGGTGATGACGCGCAGCGCCAGTTGCAGCGCTTCCATACAGCCGTGGGTCAGAGTGATGTCGGCGGCTTCCAGCATCATGCCCAGAGCCAGCGAGCGCCGGGCGATTTGCTGGCGCAGCGGCAGATTCCCCGGCGGCAGCGCGTACTGGCCAATCAAGTGTGGCTGGCGGCGCAGCAGCGAGGACATGATGCGCCCCAGCTTGGCGCCGGGGTAGAAGTCGTTGGCCTGCGGGCAAGCCAGCGAGAGATTGGTGTAGGCCGGGTTGATTTGCGCGGCAAACACGGTATCGATCAGGTCCAGCACGTTGTCGGCTGGCTCCGCCGCTGGCCCGTGGGGCAAGTGCCGCACCTCCAGGGCCGGGAGCGCCGTGCGCACGTAGAATCCCGACTGCGGCCGCGCTTCAATCAGCCCGCGATCTTCCAACCGGCGATAGGCCGCCACCACGGTATTAATGCTGACCGAATAGGTCTGGGCCGAGCGCCGCACCGAAGGCAAACGGCTGCCAGCGGGCAAGGTGCCGCGCCGAATCGCCTCAGCCAGATTATCGGCCAACAGGTTGTAGCGCGTGTCGCCCGCGCTGTTTGCATCGATCAAAGGGGTTAGCATCTCGGCCATGGTGTCAGTTCCGCAAAATTGAATGAGTACAGTTTATTTTTAGTACAACTGTAACCATGACAATAGCTTATTTTTGGTTCTGTTACCTAACTGACTGACTGTTTACTCTGGCGGTACAGATTTTTTTCCGAGGAACGCCCTATGCTGGACACCGCTTTTGTCAGTTACGTCACCGTCATGTCGATAACGCCCGGCCCGAATAACATTTTACTCGCCGCCTCTGGCGTGAATTTCGGCCTGCGCCGCACCGTGCCGATGATGCTCGGCATCACCCTTGGCTGCGTGATCCAGTGCGCACTCACCACCTCTCTTTTGGCGATTTTACTCAGCTGGATGCAGGTGATCCGCCTGCCTATGGCGGTGTTGGGCTGCGCCTATCTGTTCTGGCTGTCGTGGAAAATTTATCGCTCCGGCACGCCCGGAGAAGGTGCGGAGCAAGCACCGATGAAGATGATCCACGGCGCGCTGTTTCAGGCGGTGAACCCCAAAGCCTGGCTGATGGCGACCAACGTGGCGATCCTCTTCACTCCGCGCGAAGGGGCATTGTTAAGCCATACCTTGATGATTTGTATCGGTTTCGCGCTGATCAACCTGCCGTGCATTCTGGTTTGGGTGGTGATGGGCGACCGTCTGCGCCAGGCCCTGCGGGTGACGTGGAAGCTGAAACTGTTCAATAGCATCATGGCCGGGCTGATGGCGATCACCGCCGTCTGGCTGATGTTTGACGAGTTACGCCATGCTTTTAACTAGCGCGTTTTCTAAGTAACAAAGGGATTAACGCTGAACGGGAGAGAGCCGCGACGGCTGCTGATTGCTGATATGAGCAATCAGCCCGGTAATGGAAAGCACCATGGTGGAACGGACAATTTGCTGATAGCGCTGCTGCTGCATGGCGATCAAGGATTCGTCGGCTTCACCGGGTTTGAGGAAGGTTGGCGCAGGGGGAAGTGCGGCTACGCAGTGCAGTTCGCCAAAGGGGCCAAGGATTTCATCGTCGGTAAAACGATAGTCTTCACCGTCATAATTTAACTCTTCGCGCAGCGCCATTAGCAGCTCGGCGTCTTCATATTCATGGCGGCTGATCACGCCCAGCGCATAAATCAATTTGAGCCTGACGGACAGATCGCCCAGCGGGCCGTTGCCGGTCAATAAAGGCTCGACGGCATATTTCACCGCGTAATCGTCTTTGCGGAATACCTGAATCACCAGAATATCCAGCGCTTCAGCCAGTAATTCTACGGCAGTCATCAAGAAGCTGCGCACAGATTTGCCTGCGTTCAGTTTTTCCAGTACCCGGTTTTCAAACGCCTGTGCTTTTTCCATCGAGTTACTTACGTTAAGAATCGCGTCATGAATTACGGCTTCTGATGTGTCCATAGTCATCCGTGAGTCCCAGTTGTGTTTGAAGCTACAACGGCGCGAACCGCTGTAGCTTCATCACTTGGGCATTAATTTTTGAAAATTAGTGCTTTTTCTCGTAGATGCTCACGGCTTGGGCGACAACTTCGCCGTCTTCTGGCAGGCCTGAAACCTGAGCCAGCGCCGCTTTTGGACCGACTTTTTCCAGCAACTCTGCCCACTCTTTGGCTTGCTGATCTTCATCGCTGCGGTAGTGCATTGCGGCGGCGATACCGATCACCAAATTGTTGTGTGGCAGATTATATTCCAATGTACCCAGCAGTGGCTTGATTAAACGATCGCCCGCGCTCAGTTTACGCAATGGCTGGCGGCCAACGCGCTCAACGTCGTCATGCAGGTACGGGTTTTCGAAACGGGTGATGATTTTTTCGATGTAAGCGAAGTGCTTTTGCGGGTCAAAGCCGTAACGGTTGATCAGCACCTGACCACTCTCTTCCATCGCGCCGCGCACCACCAGACGGATTTTTTCGTCGAGAATTGCATCACGGATGGTGGCATGGCCTGCCTGCTGGCCGAGATACGCGGTGATCGCGTGACCGGTGTTCAGGGTAAACAGCTTGCGCTCGACGAACGCCATCAGGTTATCCGTTGGCTCCATACCGGCGATAGTCGGCAACGGGCCTTTGAACTGGGTCTGATCGACAATCCACTCGCTGAAGGTTTCAACCGTCACTTCCAGCGGATCCGTGGTGCCCGCCGCAGCCGGAGGCACGATACGGTCAACGGCGGAGTCAACGAAGCCGACGTGCGCTTCAACCCAGGCTTTCTCATCTTCCGGCAGCGCGTTGAACACGTGCTGTTTGAACTGGCTGGTGCCGCGCACCATGTTTTCACAAGCGATGATGTTCAGCGGAGACTCATTGCCCTGCTGGTGACGTAGAACCAGGCCTTTCGCCACGTTCGGAGCGATTTTTTCCAACACGGTTGGGCCAACGGCGGTGGTCACCAAGTCGACTTTAGCGATCAGGTCGATAGCTTCCTGACCGGCGCTGTTGACCGCGTTAACGTTTTTCACTGGCTCGACGCTGGCCTTCTCGCCAACCACGTGCACGTCGTAACCATGACGGCTGTTCAAGGCTTCCAGCAGCACAGGGCTGACGTCAGCGAAGGTTAATTCAACTTGCGCATCGGCCAACAGTTTACCGATAAATCCACGGCCAATATTGCCCGCGCCAAAATGTAGTGCTTTCATAACAATATTTCCTTCGAGTCCGAATCAACAAGCGGGTCTCGAAAGACCCGCTTAGTAATACTCTCGACCGTTTCCCTTGTTGGCTGATTAGCCGCGAAGGATGGTCAGAACCTCTTCCACGCTGGTGGTGTTGGCCAGACGGTCAATTACGCCATCTTCATCCAGCGCCGTGGTCAGCTTGGTGATCACGTTGATGTGCTCATTATTACGCGCCGCGATACCAATAACCAGACGGGCTGAGTCATCTTCGTCATCGCCCCAGCGAATGCCCGCCGGGTACTGGCAGAACACGATACCGGTTTTCAGCACGCGATCTTTCGCTTCGATAGTGCCGTGCGGTACTGCGATAGATTCGCCGAGGTAAGTGGAAGTCAGCTGCTCACGGGCCAGCATCGCTTCAACGTATTCCTGCTGAACGTAACCGCCTTTCACCAGCTGCTCACCGGCGAAGCGAATCGCGTCTTCTTTATTGCTCGCCTGCAAGCCGAGGAAGATGTTGCTTTCGCTCAGGCGGAACAGGTGTTCGTTCTCTTGCTCACTCACCAGGCTGTCGCTCAGCGTGGTGTTCACTTTCTCTTTGTACTGGCTGGTTTTATTCACTTCAACCAGACGGGCAGTCAGATCAGTGTACAGGCCGCTGTCGAGGAAGTTAGTCAGTGAAATGTGCTGTGCGTGTGGCACTTGGCGCATTGCACGTTCGGTCAGGTCACGGTGGGTAATAACCAAGTCAACGTCGTCCGGCAGGCTGTTAATTGCGCTGTTGGTGACGCTGATGTTAGTCAGGCCAGCATCCTGCACTTTCTTACGCAGCACGCCTGCACCCATGGCACTTGAACCCATACCTGCGTCACAAGCTACGATGATTTTACGCACGGTAGACAAGTCGCCAGCCACGCCAGCGGTAGAAGCTTTGCCGCCTTTAGACTGTGCTTTCATGTCTTGAACGCGGCGAGTGGCTTCGTCCAGATCGTCGCCCTCTTTCACTTTGCTGGTTTTCAGCAGGAAAGCAGACACGATGAAGGAGACCGCGAACGCCGCCACGATTGCCGCGATGTTAGCGAAGTAAGTACCTTTTGGCGTCATTGCCAGAACCGCGAGGATAGAGCCCGGAGATGCAGGAGAAACCAGGCCGCCGTTCAATACGGTCAGGGTGAACACGCCAGTCATACCGCCCAGAATTACCGCCAGCAGCAGGCGCGGGTTCATCAGAACGTATGGGAAGTAAATTTCGTGGATACCACCGAAGAAGTGGATGATTGCCGCGCCGCCAGCTGACTGTTTAGCGCTGCCACGACCGAAGAACATATAGGCCATCAGTACGCCCATACCCGGACCTGGGTTAGCTTCGATCAGGAAGAAGATTGATTTACCGGTTTCAGTCGCCTGCTGGATACCCAGTGGAGAGAAGATACCGTGGTTGATGGCGTTGTTGAGGAACAGGATTTTCGCTGGTTCAACAAAGATAGAAGCCAGTGGCAGCAGGTTATGGATAACCATGATATGCACGCCAGCCGCCAACACTTTGGACAGCGCTTCCACCAGCGGGCCGATAGCTAAGAAGGCGAGGATCGCCAGCAGCATACCGATGATACCGGCTGAGAAGTTGTTAACCAGCATCTCGAAGCCGCTTTTGATTTTGCCGTCAACCAGACGGTCAAAGCGCTTGATACACCAGCCGCCCAGCGGACCTGCAATCATCGCACCGAGGAACATCGGCATGTCTGCACCGACGATAACGCCCATGGTGGTGATAGCACCCACCACGCCGCCACGGTCGCCGCCAACCAGACGTCCACCGGTGAAACCGATCAACAATGGCAGCAGGTAAGTGATCATCGGGCCAACCAGCTTCGCTAACGTTTCGTTAGGCAACCAACCCGTTGGGATGAACAGCGCCGTGATGATACCCCAGGCAATAAATGCCCCGATGTTAGGCATCACCATGTTACTCAGGAAGCGGCCAAAGTTTTGAACTCCGACCTTAACGTCTGGTGAAAACATAAAACGCACCCCTATTGATACGCGCTAACAATAAGAGCGCGTGATATCTGTTAATTATCGGTGACGGTTAATACGGTTTTCGTGCCACTGCTTTAAAAATCCGTCCGTCGAATTGCTGTCTGCGAGGCGGACTCTACCACGTGATTATGGCACCGCGTAGACGCTGCGCATTACGTGAGCAAGATCACGCAGCCCACCCCGTCACACCCCACTTTTTAGTGACTTTCATCACAAAACACCCCTGAAACTTAGGTACAACGAATAATTTTTGCGCGTTATCGCCCTTAAAATGTGATTAAAATCACACTTTTACTTTGTCGCTTTGTTATTAAAATGTGACATTCATCACAATTTATTTTTCGATGACGACAAAAAATCTGTATAAAAAGCGGCCAGCTGTATGAGCGCCGTCAATGAACCGGTTTACGAGGGGAAGGTTGAAAGAAAATTACGGTTGGGGGAGGCAGAAATGCGCTGGGTACTACTGATATGTCCTCGACCCTCCCTCTAATGAGGTTATATGGCGTAGAACAACAAGCTTTAAAAAGTTTTTTGGTTTGAGATGGCGCCGAGTATGATGCTGGGGCAACCAAATTACCTCAAGGATTGAGTAATGAAAACGGAACTACCCGTGGAAGGGTATGCGTCAGCCCACGAGCTGATGGAAGCAATGCAAGGAACAAACGGCGATACGTTCTGGCTGGCGAAAGCAGAAGGTCACTGGCACGGCGGCATCCACCTCAAAGAAAGCATTTCCGGAACTTCCGGTTTTCGCAGCATGACCGACGGCCATGTCGTAGCCTACCGGCTGAATGACGACTATCTGAAAGCCCCATGCGGGCCAAAAATGTTGAAATTCACCTCTACATTCATCCTCATCAAATCGACCTGCACACCCGACGCTGACAAACCGGCGGACGCGCTAGACTTTTATACCCTGTGGATGCAGCTCTCTCCGCTGTCAAAATACGGTGGTGATAAACCTGCTTTGGTTACCGCGAGCAGCCTAAAGGTCCGGCAGGACAGCACGGACGGTAGCTGGGCGCGCGGCGGCATACCCGCAGGCCATCCTGTCAATGCGTCTGGCGAGAATCTCTCCCTCTACGGCGCCCCCGCTGACAGCGGCGGCACGCTGCCTCGCGGCGCCGAGGTAGAAATACTGGAGGAGGCCAGCTTCTTTCTGCAACGGCGCGCTTCTCCTTTTGTATTTGTCCGGGTGATTTCCGTCCCGTCGGGTAAAAACTCGTCGCTTGCGGTGGGGGAAACCGGCTGGGTGTCTGGACTGGGTAAATACCTGAAACGTCAGCCTTCAACCATTCCGGGTTGGATGCAAAAGGCGAAAGCCCGGGACGTGTTTAATCAGGTGGTAACACTGGCCGGTGATGACCTTATCGCCGTGACTGCGGGAGAAAAGATTGGCCACGCCGGAAACCATGAGTCGCCGGGCGTCGCGCCCTGTGCGTTTTCACACCTTGAGATATTTAGCCAGGACAGCCGCTTCCCCGATTTTGTGGAGAACAAAGCGGGCCTGAGTGTGGGCGAGAAGCTGCTCAGGTCAGAGGCGGGAAAAACGCTGTGGCGGTACCGCGAGCGAGAAAATCGCTTTGTTGCGATGGAAGGAGACTCGGCCCGCCAGACCGGCGACCGCCAATTTACCAAACTGACTGACGCGAAGAAGACCGAGGTTGACGGCCAGCTCTGGTACTTCATTGAGCAGGAAAACGGCTGGCTGCCTGCGTCGGATGTGACGGAGGTTGAACAGTACGATTTGTCTGCGCGGGGCTTTGTCATGCTGGTTCAGGAGGAGCCGCCGACGGACGTCACTAAAGGATTTCAGGAAAGCTGGCTGCGTGACGTTTATGGAAAGCTTGAAGTGCATTCGACGAAGCAGAATGGGATGTATTCGCTGAGCCTGACGGAGTACTACCAGACACGGCTGCGCAAGTGGGACTTAGACGGGGACCAGAAACTGTCCGGGTACGAGATATGGCGTGGTTTACACTGTCGTGAAAGCTGGTGCCGTGACATCGTGCAGCGACTGTTGGTGAAGCACCATAGCGAATGGTTGCACGACGCGGACTCCGCGCTATGGCGGCCGAGGCTGGCAGAGTTGTCGAAACGTTATCCCGCGATCGCACAGTACAATCACGCGCATATCAACGCACTGGTATGGATGAAAGAGGTGCCGGAAATTCGAAGCGCAGAGGCACTGTGGCACATGCATCCTTTGGTTTTTTTGGATGCAATCACAAGAAAATTTAGCGATACAATTGATTTCCAGACAAGCTTGGGTATTTACAAAATATCTAAAAAATCAGCCGATTTAATTTTAAAAGCTGAAGGTTACCAAAAATCTCCTTATGTACCTCAAGGTAGTAATGCTAGTGGCGTCACAATTGGATATGGTTATGATTTAGGACAGCAAACCGTAGCTAAAATGCAAGCCATGCTTACTGGCTATTTTACGGAGGAACAGCTAACTCGTTTGGAACAAAGTATTGGACTGAAAGGTGATAATGCTTTGGCTTTTATCCCTTCATTGAGTGATATAACAATTAGCAAAGAGGAAGCGACGTCTTTAGCTATGAAAATGAAATCTAAATATGCACAAATAGTCGTGGACACGTATCCGGAAGTCTTGAACACGCACCCTCATTGTCAAGGAGCCATGCTTTCACTAGTAATCAATCGTGGTACATCCTTTGTTAAACCCAATGTTGCTTCGCGCATTGAAATGAAGAATATTCATGATGACTTTATTTCAGGAAATTTGAGTGACATTCCAAATCAGTTCCGCTCAATGAAGAGACTTTGGGTTGGTAAGGGGTTAGACGGGTTAATAACCCGCAGAGAAGATGAAGCCAAATTATTCGAGGAGGGATTATCTCAATGAAAAAATTAATACTATTATCTTTAATTAGTTTTTCTGCTGTAGGCTACAAAAATTGTACAAGTGGGAATACTGCCGCATTGGAAAAATGCTCTTACAATAACTATCAATCAGAGGATAATCTTCTCAACTACTTGTATAAAAGTATAGTTACATCTTTTCCTGAGATAAAATATGAAGTTAAGAGAACTCAGATACTATGGATCAAAGCTAGGGATGAAATTTGCAAATATAGTCCTGATGACGGTTCTGAGTATAAGATAAATCAGAATGCATGTTTGTATCAGCAAACATACGAGAGAAACCGCGAGCTAAAAGTTATAATCGACAAAGAGACCAATAAAGATGGGGCCCCAAAAATTGAGGCGCAGCCCGAATGGAATAACTACATTAAAAATCACTGTGACTTTATGGAGAAACAATTCTCAGATACTGAATGTAAAGGCAGAAACCAGTTTCTTCATTCTGACGAGTAGATGAGTATTAAGTTGGCAGAACTAAATCACTTAAGAGCAGTTTAATATTCTCGCAATGCTTTTTTTTAAAAAAAACCATCTTTTAAGGTGGTTTTGCTAAGTCAGATAACTGCTTAACTAAGATAATTCAACCTTATGGGAACAGTCATCAAATCTGAGCTAAAAAAATATCAACGTTATATTTTTAACTCAAGGAAGGGGTATTTACAATGATAATTCCAAAGAAAGCAACATTCATACTAATAACGATAACTTTTTTTACATATGCAACATCTAAGGATGAAGAGCTGAATTATCTTGATATTAAAAATAAATATGCACAAGCAGACCACGAGCTAAATAACTTGTATACTACCCAAATGCAGAAATATAAAAAAGAAGGTGGCGATTTGTATGGACAAACTTTATCGAAAGATATATTTCTGAAAAAATCCCAACAAATATGGATTAGATTTAGGGATACAAGTTGTGATTATGAAACATACGAATCCCAAACCGGAACTGGGTATCAAAGCATATATACCCAATGCCTTCTTGATAAAACCATTGAGCGCATAAAATATCTAAAAGAAAACAATTAGAATTCATTCTTAGAGTGTACGTGAAATTTTTATCGGCGTATCAGGGGAAGGCAAAGCGAGAAAAAATATCAGGCCCCCCAATCGAGGAGCCTGAAGGTGTGGCTAGCGGGTTATTTACCCTGAGCTTTGACGATGGCGGCCTGTAACTCCTCGGCAGACACGGCACCTGGCAATAAGGTGGTGTTTGCAGCGGTGGCGCCAGAGGTTGGCATCACCACGAAGCCCGGCGTGCCGCCGAAGCCTAAAGTACGCGCCAATTCGTCATTGGATGCGAGAGCTTCATGGGTCGCTTTCAGCTGTTCTGCGCTTGGCGTGCTGGCTTTCGCTGCTTTAACCGCGGCGGCGATATCCGCGTTAGTCAACTTACCCTCGTCATGGCCAGTGCGATAAAGGCTGTTGTGATAGTCGAAGTAAGCCTGAGAGCCCTTCTCTTTCCACACTGCCATGCCGGTTTCAGCGGCCGTGATCGACTCTTTCCAACGATCGCCGAAGATTGGCCACTCTTTAAACACGAAACGCACCGTTGGGTTGGCCTTCACCGTTTGCTCTACCAGCGGGGCCATACGGCTGCAATACAGGCATTGGTAATCGAAGAACTCCACAAACGCGACTTTGGCATCTTTCGGGCCATAGCTTGGCGTCGCCGGGTCATTCACCAGCGCTTTGGCGTTAGCCAGCACGGCATCCTGAGCCTGTTGCTGCTGCTGGTCAGCCTGCTGGGCCTGCAACTTCTGGCTCACCTGCACCAAAATTTCTGGGTGCGCGACCATGTAATCGGCAGCAATCTTGCCAATCGCTTCTTGCTGAGCCGGGGTGAAATCGGCGGTGGTGGCATCAGCCGCCATCGCTAGCGTCGGGGTCATTACCAGTGCGGCCAGCAAAGTCATCGTCTGACGTTTCATTCATAGATCCTTAATCGATAAAGTCGGGAAAGAGGAAAATGTATTGCTGAAAAGTAGAGTAAATCGCAGCCAGTTGCAGGTGAGAAATTGTTATTTTTTATAAATTTACAGATCCTGACGCTGGCGCAAGAGACAAAAAAGCCACGAGGTTTCCCACGTGGCTCGATTATTTAACAATAATTCAGCGAGTTACCAGAAATTAATGGCTGTAATCGCCTTGCGCGACTTTCTGCGCGCTGAGCAGCGTCTGCTGTTTGCCCACCAGATTCGACATCATAGTGTTGTACTGCGTTGCCTGCTGCTGAGTCGGGAATTGCACGCCGCCATTGGCGAAAGCCACCTGATTGCCCTGCTGTTGCAGGTAATCGCCCACGGCAATGATGTCCTGAGTGAAGCTGCTGAGCGCAGGCACCAGCGGTGTCAGCACGTTAGCCGGTTCGGTCACGACATTGGAATAAACCTGACCATAAACCGCTTTCAAATCATCCGGCTGCTTCAGCGCGGCCATCGCGGTATCCGCTTTATTCTTCGAGTCACGAATTTGCGCACTCAGAAGATTTAACGAACCCGCCGCCTGTTGCAGCGCAGAGCGTTGCGTCATGTAGTCCTGCGGAGCACGAATCTGACCAATGGCGCTAACCGCCGGCACCAGACCGCCTTCAACCGATGACTTCAGCTGACGCGAGAACGACAGAATGATGCCGTAATCGTTAGCGTAATTGCCGAACTTCTGTTTTTGATCTTCGCTCAGCGACGGCAGATTCTGCCCGCTGCGCATCACGGTATTTTGCAAATAATCGATAAAAGCTTTGCGTTGCTCCGGCTCTTTATCGCCGCATGCCGTGAGTTGAAACACGACCAGCAATGCCACAAACGGCGCTAACCAACGCCCGAATGCCCTGCTTCTGATCCCTACAGCCATGAGTCCTGACTCCTGATTTCAATGTTCTTTTTACCGGCCAGTTCCGTGCCGATCTGGGCTTTCCATGCGAGTAATAGAATAGAACATCTGGGGGGAATGCGATACAAACAACAACTTGGCGGTTAAAAAAATGTGATACAGCCTTAAGAGGCGTTATTGTCGAAAAAATAGGCCTGCACAAAAAATTAAAAAGGCTTAAATCTTATTAAAGAAATAAGCCCAGAGGTTATATAAAAACTATCAACAAAATTATTTAGACAGGGTCATCCTAATTTGGTCACCTGTTTTTAATTTATAGTCACAATAGGTTAACCCATTATTTTTCGTCGGCTCCCCATTAGGGTTTAAGAGAGTCTCAACCTCACTCCCTTTTTCAGCCATAGGGTCATACCCTTTCCACTTACAATCATCTGCAGATGGAGAGCAATAAACCATACTCATGACTTTATCACTATCTTCTTCTTGCTTTGTGGCTACGACCGTTTCAGGTTTTGGGCATTGCTCTGCCGCCGCCGCAATACCGGCAAAGGAAGTTAACCCGATAAAAACAGATAATATAATTGTTTTATTCATAATAGTTCTCTCTCTTTGTTTACTTGACTTAACCCAAATTAAAAGCAGACCAGCCTGTTAATTACTTCCATATTAATATATAGGTTTTACCTATCACTTCTAGTTAACGTAAAAGGTGTGGTGGTAGATAGTAAATTTGAATTATTAACAGACTAATCTATTCAATTAATTTAATCTTCAACTTACTATTAAATCAGGGGATTATTTTTTGCTCTATCTTTAACCCGAATCATATATATACAAAGGTAAAATAAAATTTAGTGACTCCATATCTTGAAGATTTTATTCCAAAATTTAGTGAGTGCCTCTTTTCATTAGTAAGGTTGAGCATATGCGAGGCGACAACTACGCTTGTTAAAGCTTTACTTCGGAAGATATGTAGATAGCCACTGGCAAAGCCCTGTTTTCGTCGTGCGCGACAAGGAGTTCATCCAATGGAATCAGATAATAAGACCATCAGCCAGCGCGCCAACCTTTTCATTGTTTCTTTGCTTGCTCTTAGCTGCTGCATTTTCTTTTCCTGGTATTTCAATCCAGGATTTATGTCGGTGGATAGCCTGTCGCAATATCGTCAAGCTGCCGGTTTGCAATCTATCAACGACGCCCATCCCGTCATCATGGTTTACCTTTGGCGAGGCTTACTTAACATCACGGGCTTCATCGGCAGCATGCTGGTGTTTCATCAGTTTATTTATTGGCTTTCGCTGCTACTGCTGGTCACGCAGCTCACGCGGAGTCTTGCTGCGCGTTTGATATTACTATTAGTGATAGGTCTTTGGCCGCCATTGATTATAACGTCTCTGCATGTCTGGAAAGACGTCGGCATGATGAGTGCCTTGGTATTATGTGTCGCCGCACTGCTTGGCTATGGTAACAACGCTCACTGGGGATGGATCACCGTCGCGCTAATTGCACTATTCTATGCCATTTCAGTACGCATCAATGGGTACATTCCCGGTGTGATATTACTGCTATTTTTGAGTTTCCAGTTCAGCAAGAAATTAACGCAATCACTCTACCGCCTCTGGGCCTTAACTCTGACCTATTGTTTCATCGTGCTGATAGCAATGACCGCTGTCAGCTCATTGATAAAACATAAAACTGTACGCATATATTCGACCGGCACCCTTTTAATTTGGGACATGGCCGCCATTTCTATTGCCGAAAATAAAAATTTGCTGCCGGATTATCTACCAAGAATAGATCCTCAACGCGATATGTTCAGTTATCTGCAGGAAAGGTATTCACCCAATGTCAATACCACCACCTTTGAGGTAGTTTCACCCTATCTCGAGAAAAAGGAGCAATCGGCCCTCTTTCATGATTGGTTAACACTGGTATTGGCACATCCCGGTGACTATTTACAACACCGGCTCTATATATTTACGCGACTTTTAGGTGCTGATAGCGAGCCGGTTTATAATCCCTATCAACCAGGTAATCGCGCTGAATATATGGGTATCAGTTTCACGCATCTCTCCATGGAGGATGTGGGAAAGTTATTAACTATTTTTGATACTTTTACTTCGTCGATTATTTACCGAGCGTGGCTCTATACTCTGCTGGCTATTATTGCACTGTTAATATCAGTGCGTCGAGTTCTCAACCATGATGATAATAAAGGCCGGTGTGGGTTAGTTATTGCGGTCAGTTTAAGTGGCTTAGTTAATACAGCTTCGCTCTTTTTTATCGCTACTGCTGCAGATTTCCGCTACATGGTCTGGAGTCTTTGCTCAGCCTTAATAGCAACCTTAATTCTGCTAAATGATAGACAGCAATATAAGAAAAAGGGGAGCCAAGAGTGATACCGAACATAGCCGTCATTATTCCCTGCTACAAAGTCAGGGAGCACATTCTTCAGGTAATTGCTGCTATTGGGCCTGAGATGAAGCTTATTTTTGTTGTGGATGACTGTTGTCCAGAGCAGAGCGGGGATTACGTTCGGGAAAATACCCGCGATCCGCGTATTCACATTGTCCGACACCCGGAAAATAAAGGGGTCGGCGGAGCCGTGATGACCGGCTATCGTCTGGCGATTGAGCAGAAAATGGAGATATTGGTAAAGATAGACGGTGACGGGCAAATGGATCCTGCACTGTTAATAGACTTTGTTAAACCCATTCTGCGCGGCGAGGCAGATTATACCAAAGGTAATCGATTTCATAATCTGGAAAATCTCCTCACTATGCCGCGAATTAGGCTTGCCGGTAATGCCGTACTTTCCTTTATGACCAAACTCTCGTCTGGATATTGGAATATTTTTGACCCTACAAATGGTTATACCGCGCTGCATCGCGATGTGGCCATTCAGCTCCCTTTAGACAAAATCAGCAACCGCTACTTCTTCGAAACAGATATGCTGTTTCACCTCAATATATTACGAGCAGTAGTGATGGATGTCCCCATGCACTCGAAATATGGGAATGAAATAAGTAATCTAAAAATTCCCGCTATCATTGGTGGTTTTTTGGCTAAGCACTGCCGCAATTTTATAAAGCGTATTTTTTATAATTATTATCTTCGAGACATGTCGCTTGCCTCTGTCGAGCTACCTATTGGGATAATCTTTCTATTATTTGGTGTGATTTTTGGTTCGATTAAATGGATAAGCGCTGAGGACACTGGCCTACCCACGCCCGCCGGTACGGTGATGTTGGCAGCGATGCCCATCATTATAGGTATTCAGTTTATTTTGGCCTTTATCGGCCACGATACCACCTCCATCCCGACGCGGGTTTTACATCAGCGGGATAGCCTCCACTCCCACTCAATAGAGGATAAATCGTGACGTACTTCGTGGCATTGCTGTGCGTTTTGGGTATTTCGGCTGGGCAAATACTGTTCAAACTCAGCGCGATGAGCTTCCATCATGCTGGCTCATATACCTCTGTTCGCGGACTGCTTATCCTGACGGCAGCTTTAGCTCTCTATGGAGTAACAACGCTGGCCTGGGTATGGGTTTTACAAAAAATAGCCCTAGGGCATGCTTATCCCTTGATGGCACTGGCGTTTATTTTAGTCCCTCTGGCTAGCTATTTTATTTTTCAGGAGCGTTTTACTGCGCAATACGCTATTGGCGTGATCTTAATTATTCTGGGCGTAATAACCGTTTTCTCCCGCTAAGTTTTTCGCCAAAAAAGAGGGGGCAACGATTGTTGCCCCCTCTGGTGTGCTATGGGCTGAAACCCATGCAGCATGGTGATAAATAGCTTTTTACTGCAGCAGAGAAATATCCGCGACTTGCAGGAACAGCTCACGCAGTTTGGACAGCAGCGTCAGGCGGTTCACACGAATAGCTTCATTCTCATCCATAACCATCACGGTATCGAAGAAGCTGTCCACGGTTTCACGCAGCGCGGCTAACTCCACCAGCGCTTCCTGATACTGGCCTGCTGCGAACAGCGGTTCCAGTTTGTCGCGCAACACCACCAGATGGGTCGCCAGCTTCAGCTCTGCCGCTTCTTTCAAGACTGAAGCGTGAACGTGGTCTAGCAGGGTGTCGGTAGACTTAGCAAGGATGTTGGAAACGCGTTTGTTGGCAGCGGCCAGCGTCGCGGCTTCATCCAGCGTACGGAAGTGACTCACGGCTTTCACACGGGCGTCGAAATCAGCAGGTTTGGTCGGACGACGCGCCAATACGGCCTGAATAGTGTCGACCGCGTGACCTTCTTCCTGATACCACGCGCGGAAACGGCCGAGCATGAAATCAACCACTTCATCCACAGCCTTGGCGTTAGTCAGCTTGTCGCCGTACAGGCGAACGGCTTCTTCGGTCAGGGTTTGCAGGTCAAGAGGCAGGTTTTTCTCAACGATAATGCGCAGCACGCCCAGCGCAGCACGGCGCAGAGCGAACGGGTCTTTATCGCCTTTTGGATGTTGACCAATCCCGAAGATACCGGCCAGCGTGTCCATTTTGTCGGCGATTGCCAGCGCACAGGCCACCAGCGATTCTGGCAGTTGGTCGCCGGCAAAGCGCGGCTGATACTGCTCGTTCAGCGCCACGGCCACTTCTTCCGCTTCGCCGTCATGACGCGCATAGTGCATGCCCATCACGCCCTGAGTATCGGTGAACTCGAACACCATGTTGGTCATCAGGTCGCACTTAGACAGCAGGCCAGCGCGCTTGGCGTTCTCAACGTTGGCACCGATTTTATCGGCGATCCAACCTGACAACTCTTCGATACGGTTGGTTTTATCACGCAGGGTGCCGAGCTGTTTCTGGAACAGAACGGTTTCCAGACGCGGCAAGTTATCTTCCAGACGCTTTTTCAGGTCGGTATTGAAGAAGAACTCGGCATCGGCCAGACGCGGACGAACCACTTTCTCGTTACCGGAAATGATCTGCTGCGGGTCTTTCGACTCAATGTTGGTCACGAAGATAAAGTTCGGCAGCAGTTTGCCCGCAGCGTCGTACACCGGGAAATACTTCTGGTCGCCCTTCATGGTGTAAACCAGCGCTTCGGCAGGCACCTTGAGGAATTTCTCTTCGAACTTGGCGGTCAGCACGACCGGCCACTCCACCAGCGAGGCCACTTCTTCCAGCAGGCTTTCGCTCAGGTCAGCAATACCGCCAATCTCTTTGGCAGCTTTCTCGGCATCTTGCTTGATGAGGGCTTTACGCTGCTCATAATCGGCAACCACTTTGCCGCGTTCCAGCAAGATTTGCGGGTACTGGTCAGCATTGTCGATGGTGAATTCAGCTTCACCCATGAAGCGGTGGCCGCGAAGCGTGCGCGCAGACTCGATGCCCAGAATGGTGCCTGGGATCAGCTCATCGCCCAGCAGCAGGGTCACGGTATGAACCGGACGTACAAACTGCACGTCGGAGTCGCCCCAGTGCATCAGTTTAGGGATTGGCAACTTGGCCAGCGAGTTAGCGACCATCGGTGCCAGCAGGTGTTGCGCGCTTTCGCCTTTGACGTGCGCACGGTAAACCAGCCATTCACCTTTGTCAGTCACCAGACGCTCGGCCTGATCGACAGTAATACCGCAACCGCGCGCCCAGCCTTCGGCCGCTTTGCTCGGTTTGCCTTCGGCATCGAAAGCCTGAGACACGGCCGGGCCGCGTTTTTCGACTTCGCGATCGGCCTGAGTGGCGCTCAGGTTGGAGACTTTCAGCGCCAGACGGCGCGGTGCTGCGAACCATTTTACTTCGCCGTGTGGCAGATTTGCCGCATCCAGCTCCGCAGTCAGGTTAGCCGCAAAAGATTCAGCAAGGCTACGCAGAGCCTTCGGTGGTAGTTCTTCAGTACCGATTTCTACCAGAAAAGTTTTTTCAGTCATCACTGTTTCTCACTTCTCGTTCTTTTTGCACATCGGGAAGCCCAGCACTTCGCGGGAAGCGTAATACGCCTCAGCAACCGCTTTAGTCAGGGTACGGATGCGCAGAATGTAGCGCTGGCGTTCAGTCACGGAGATGGCTTTACGCGCGTCCAGCAGGTTAAAACAATGCGCCGCTTTCAGAATGCGTTCGTAAGCAGGCAGTGCCAGCGGCTTCTCAAGAGCCAACAGGGTTTGCGCTTCTTTCTCATGCTGCTCGAAACAGGTGAACAGGAAATCAACGTCGGCATATTCGAAGTTATAAGTCGATTGCTCAACTTCGTTCTGGTGGAACACGTCGCCGTAGGTGGTTTTACCCAGCGGGCCGTCGCTCCAGACCAGGTCGTAAACGCTGTCTACGCCCTGAATGTACATCGCCAGACGCTCCAGCCCGTAGGTGATTTCGCCGGTCACAGGCTTACATTCCAGACCGCCGACCTGCTGGAAATAAGTGAACTGCGTCACTTCCATGCCGTTCAGCCACACTTCCCAACCCAGACCCCATGCGCCAAGCGTTGGGTTTTCCCAGTTGTCTTCAACGAAGCGGATGTCGTGGATCAGCGGGTCAATACCCAGCTCTTTCAGCGAGCCGAGGTACAGCTCCTGAATGTTGTCCGGGGAAGGTTTGATCATCACCTGGAACTGGTAATAGTGTTGCAGGCGGTTTGGGTTCTCACCGTAGCGACCGTCAGTCGGGCGGCGTGACGGCTGGACATAGGCTGCCGCAAAAGGCTCAGGGCCGAGTGCGCGCAGGCTGGTCATCGGGTGCGAGGTACCCGCGCCGACTTCCATATCCAGTGGTTGAACAATGGTGCAGCCCTGCTGCGCCCAATAATCCTGAAGTGTCAGGATCAGGCCCTGAAAGGTCTTGGTATCAAACTTTTGCATGTTGGTTTCGCACGCGAGACAGTGAGTTTAAAAGATTCGGACAGTATACCCGCTGAGCGGAAGATAATCAGCCAGAATGACACAACAGATCGGTTGCAGTCGGTTTCGGCCTCTCTGCGCTCATCGACTGGCGGCTAATCGGTAGGCGGCATCACCTTCCCGCTTACCTATCGCCACCACCACGACCACGATTTGCTGGTCTTCAACCTGATAAACCAATCGATAACCCAGACTTTTGAGTTTTATTTTATAGCGATTGGCTTTTGGCCCGGATAAGCGAGCTGAAGGGACATGGGGGTTTTCCAGCCGCTCGGCCAGTTTTTTCTTGAATTGATCTTTAATTGGGGGAGCCAGCGCCTTCCATTCCTTGAGCGCTGACTTTAAAAAATCGAGTTTATAGGTCATCCAGAGTCAGCCTTATCCTTTCTTCACCCTGCCGCTTATCCATAATGCGGTTCAGTTCAACGTCTTCCGCCAAACTCATGAGGTAGGCATAGACGTCAGGCGGGACACAGTAAAAAGCCGGCTCGTTGCGATTGAGAATCGCCACGGCTTCGCCTTCTCCTGCGCTAAACGTCCCCATCGGGTCACGTTTTAATTCAGTAATGCTGGCAGCTGATGAGGTGAGTATTTCAAACGGCATAGTTTTTCTCCTGTCAGACTATGCCGTAATTATAGCCTTTAAAGGTGCTTTTAAAAGCACCTTTAAAGATTCTTTTAGAACCTTGCACTGATACCCGCGTTGTATGACGTCTGCTCGCCAGAATCCAGTCCAGTGGTCTGCGAAACGGCGGCGAAGGCCGCGACGCTGTCGGTTATCTGTACGTTGGCGCCGAGGGTCATATCCACCCAGTCTTTATCCTGATCTTCCGTGGTGCGGCTAAAGCGCGTGCGGGTCGATTTAATCGCGCCGGTGGCGGTGTAGTTGTTATCACCGAACTGACGGTCATAGGTGACCTGCGCATACGGGTTGACGATGCCCAGCTGCGCGTTCAGACGCCAGCCCAGCGCGCCAATCTGCGAGTGGGAGGTCTGGTCGCCAAAGCGCATCGAGGTGCTGGTGTTGTCCTTCTCGGCGTAGCCGTTCACGCTGCTGTAATCCCAGCTGTATTGCGCCACCGGGCCGGTAGTCAGCACCGGCAGCACGGGGATATCCCAACCGGCGGTCACGCGCCCGCCGATGTTTTTACCGTCGGTATCGCCCTGCTCGGTGCGAGTCGCCGGGCCGAGGGTGATGCTGCGCTTGATGTCGTCATAGTTCAGTGAGCCATAGTGGAAATCGCCGTTTATCCAGCCGTTTTCGGCGATTTTCACTCCGGTGAAGGCCGTCGCCATCCAGCCACGCGTGCGATAGCTGTAGTTGTCGGTCGGGTCCTGCTTGTCGCTGGAGCCGGAGATCATCAGGCCCATCATCCAGTTGTCGGTCAGCTGATAATCCAACCCGATGTTGCCGGAGTTGGTAGTGGTATCGCCATTACTCAGGGACGAATTCGCTTTATTATCAAAGTGCTGCCCGGCATAACCGCCGAACATGCCGAAGGTACCGGCTTTGTTATCCTGCGTGCGCAGCTGCTGGTAGCGGCTGTCGAGCAGCCCTTGGGTGTTGCGCGCCAAAGCTAGTGAACCTTGGTTCAGGGCGGTGACTTCCAGCGGGCCGTTGATCACCGACTGCATATACTGCGCGATCAGCGCGTGGGCCTGCGGCGTTGGGTGGAAGTGGTCGGCAAACAGGAAGTTTTTGCTGCTGTCGAAGCCCGGCAGGTTCGAGGTACATTCTGACGCCGAGGTGCCGACCGGACAGGCGGTGCCCGCTGTGTTAGCGAAGCCGTACATCGCCGGGTTGGCGATCACTTCGTTGAACAGGCCGTTGATGTCCACGCGCGCGATGTTGCCGCCGGTCTGGGCCAGCGCGATATCTTCGGTGGTGTTGTAGGTTTCAGTCAGTCCCTCCGCCACGCCTCGCAGCGCGTCGTAGGCGGCAATCATCCCCTTCGACACCAAGTCCTGCACGATCTCTAAGTCTAATCCTGCGGTGGTCGAGGCTTTTAAGGCGTCGTGAATCGCCTGAGTACGAGCATCGGTGCTCGGCGTATTTTGCGCATTGAGGTACTTATAGGCCGCCTCCAGCGCTTTTTGCTGCACTGGCAGCATACCGACCTGAATAATGCCTTCCATTAATACCGGCGTCAGGCCGATGTTTGGCACCGTCGGCACCACCACGGTTCCTGCTCCGGCTTTCAGCAAATCATTGACCTGCGACGCGGCCTGAGTTGCGCTGTTGGTTGCAATATCCAAGGCTTTGAGGGGGTTTAGCGCCGCAGCTGCCAGGTCATTACCGCCAATCCAGTGGATATACAGGCCATTCGGGTCAGCTTTCCCGCCGGTCGATGCCAAATAGCTTTTTACCTGATCCTGCGTGGTGTAGTCCGAATCCAGCCCCGGCACGGCCACGCCGCCGCCTTCGGCATAGTTCAACCCGCCTTTGGAAGAAGGGCTTAAGGTGGTGCCGATATTGCCAGCCAAAATTTCGTCATACAGCTGATGGGTGTTGCTGTCGAAGGTCCAGCGGCCGATGTTGCCGGTGTCACTCAGGCTGTCGCCGAAGACGTAGAGCTGGTCATAAGCATGGGCAGAGGCGCTAGTACCTAACAAAATGGCGGTAGCCAGCGCGCATAGGCTCAGGCGCGAAAGAGGTTTTTTCTTCTTATCCATCAGAGGTTTGCTCATCATATTTTCCATCATTAACGAGAGGTCGAATTCAATCAATATGTAAGGATTGCGTAATTTGTGGTTTTGACTATGGTTCAGAATGCCGGGGAGTCAAGGAAGAGAACGCAAAAGCGGGAAGTTGCAGAGTAGTCTCATGAAGTTGCAGACTCGCCCCATTAGTAGGACTATGGGCCACCGCCATGACGATAAGGATTAACGTAATGACACGTTGTAGTTGGGTATCAAAAGAGCCCATTTATCTGGAGTATCACGACAAAGAATGGGGCGTTCCGGTGAAAGATGGCCGCGAACTGTTCGAAATGCTGTGTCTTGAGGGCCAGCAGGCCGGTCTTTCCTGGATAACCGTGTTGCGTAAACGTGATAATTATCGCCGCTGTTTTCACCAATTCGACCCGGTTCGCATCGCAAAAATGACTGATGAAGATGTGGAAACGCTGGTCCTAGACGCGGGCATCATTCGCCATCGCGGTAAAATCAAAGCCATCATCTCCAATGCGCAGGCGTATTTAGCAATGCAAGCCGGCGGCGAAGAGTTCTCCGCGTTCATCTGGCAGTTTGTTGATAACCAACCGGTCATCAATAATCCCCTTGGCCCAGAAGGCATTCCGGCCAAAACCGCGGTGTCCGACAGCATGTCCAAGGCATTGAAGAAGAAAGGCTTTAAGTTTATCGGCTCAACAATTTGCTATGCCTTTATGCAGGCCGCCGGGCTGGTGAACGATCATCAATCTTACTGCTTCTGCCACCCTAAAAACCGCCCGGCATGATCCGCCTCGCCGCGCCCGACGACACGCAAGCCATTATGCTGCTATGGCTGAAAAGCACCCTCGCCGCCCACCCCTTTATCGAGGAGTCGTACTGGTTCGAGAGTGCCGCGATGGTGCGCGAAGAGTTCTTACCTAAAGCAATAACCTGGGTTTCTTGCGACGCGGCGGGAGAGATTGAGGGCTTTATCAGCGTGCTCAACAAGCAGTTTATTGGCGCGCTGTTCATCAAGGAAAGCCTTTATGGTCAAGGTGTTGCTCAACAATTGATGCAGCAAGCCAAGGCTAATTTCCCACTGCTGCTGTTAGAGGTTTACCAACAAAATCACCGCGCGGTGGCGTTTTATCGCAAAGAGGGTTTTTTGGTGGTCAATGTAACAACTCATCCCGGTACTTCTCTCCCCACTTGGGTACTGCGCTGGCAAAAGCCTTTAGCGCCGTAGTAAGTTTTAAAAAGTTCCGTAAAAATCCGCAGAAGTGACAAAAAAAGAGAACCGGAATTCACCTACTGCTTAACGCAGCAAAATTCCGCATAAAGAGCGCCAGAACGCCGAAATCCCTATGACAGCCGGTTTCATTTCTTTATGTTTTGACACCTTTTTATGTGCAACTTATGACGAATTGCGGCGTCATAATCAAAACGATTCGGCTTGAAATAAAACATCCCTAAAGGAAATTAAGATGAACAGAAGACTTCTTGTGGTCGCGGGCGCACTTTGCGTCACTATGGGCCTGTCAGCCTGTACCACCAACCCGTACACCGGCGAATCTGAAGCAGGAAAATCAGGCATCGGCGCGGGTCTTGGGGCCGCACTGGGCGCGGGCGTAGGGATGCTTTCATCATCTAAACATGACCGCGGCAAAGGCGCCCTGATCGGTGCGGCGGCAGGCGCAGCACTGGGCGGCGGCGCGGGTTATTACATGGATGTGCAGGAATCCAAACTGCGTGACAAAATGCGCGGTACCGGCGTTAGCGTGACCCGTCAGGGCGACAACATCGTGCTGAACATGCCAAATAACGTCACTTTTGACTCCAACAGCAGCACCCTGAAACCGGCCGGTGCCAACACCCTGACCGGCGTGGCGATGGTACTTAAAGAATATCCGAAAACTGCCGTTAACGTCGTCGGCTACACCGACAGCACCGGCACTCGCGCGCTGAACATGAAACTGTCCCAGCAGCGTGCTGACGGCGTGGGCAGCGCGTTGATCACCCAAGGCGTGGCTGGTAGCCGCGTGCGCACTCAGGGCGCAGGCCCGGATAACCCAATCGCCAGCAACAGCACCGAACAGGGCAAAGCGCAGAACCGTCGCGTAGAAATCACCCTCAGTCCGTTGCAGTAAGTCGCGTCGATTTGGTAATTACGGGGCCTAATGGCCCCGTTTTTTATGCTAGTCTCCTGTGGTTATGCATTTTGAGGATAAGGTTGTGAGCAGAAAAAAGGAGCCGGGCAACGCCGTCCGCGCCACGATACGTGATGTTGCCAGTGCGGCTAAAACCGGTAAAACCAGCGTTTCACGCTATCTGAATGGCGAAAAGAATCTGCTTTCCGACGATCTGAAAGAAAGGATTGAGCGGGCCATTACCTTATTGGATTATCAGCCAAGCCAGATGGCGCGCAGCCTGAAAAGTGGGCAAACGCGCTTAATCGGCCTGATTCTGGCGGATATCACCAACCCCTATTCTGTCGAAGTGATGCGCGGCGTCGAAGCCGCCTGCCGCCAGCAGGGCCTGACGTTGCTGGTGTGTAATACCAACAATCAGCTCGATCAAGAAAAGCACTATCTTCAGCTGCTCAGCAGCTATCGGGTCGATGGCATGGTGGTTAACGCGGTGGGTATGCGCGAAGCGGCGATTTCGACGCTGCAACAGGCCCAACTGCCGATGGTACTGATTGACCGCAAAGTGGAGAACTTCTCCTGCGACGTCATAGGCCTAAACAATGCTCAGGCCACCAGCGAAGTCACCGAACATCTGCTAGAGCAAGGCTTCGAGGCTATTTTGTTCCTCAGCGAGCCGATGACGGTCAACACTCGTCTTGACCGTCTACACACCTTTCTCAAACGCATGCAGCGCGAGCCGGACCGCATTGCCGAACAGGGCGAAGTGGAGCTTAGCGACACCGCCGGTCTGGAAGCTTTGCTGCACGATTTCGTCTCCCGCCACCCGCACAAATGCAAAGCCGTGCTGGCCGCCAACGGCGCCATGACGCTGCTGGTCGCCCGCGCCATGCGCCGGATGGAGCTGGTGTGGGGTCAGGACATTGGCCTGTTGGGCTTCGACGAACTGGAATGGGCCGAGCTGGCTGGCGTGGGCATCACCACCCTGAAGCAACCCACCTATGACATGGGCGTCGCGGCGCTAGAGCAGTTGGTCACCCGCATTCAGGGCAGCCAAGACCCCATCCGCGAGCAAGCCTTCGCCGGAGAACTGATTGTGCGTGGTTCGACATTAGGAATGAATTGATCAGCCGAATAGCTCGCTGTGCGTACCTAAGTGAATGTAAGTCAGCAGGTTTTGTGCCTCACAGACTTTGTAAACCAGCAGAAAATCTCCCTCAACATGAAGCTCACGGGCCTTATTCCACTCTGCACCTTTAAGCTCATGGTCGAGATACTCTGCCGGGAGTGGATTGCCCATGTAAAGCAGGCCCATAACGGTTCGAACAGCGTTCATGTTATGCCGGCCTGCATTGTTGTAGCGCGTCCAGGCTTTCTCAAAAGTACGTGTATAGGCCACGCAGCGCGGTAGTTTAGCTCTTTTGCTGACCTTCGATTTCATGGTTCATTCCTTTGAACATATCTTCCAATGAGCTGTGCAGCTCCTTTCCTGAAGCCTCGATTTCCGCTGTTTCTTTTAACGCGGTCTTCATACTCTCAGACGGATATCTCCTGACTTCAAATGGCAGCCCTCCTGACTTAACCACTTGTTCGAGAAACAGCCTGATTGCCGTGCTCACGTTCAGCCCACAATCATGCAGAACCTCGGCCGCTTCGCGCTTAAGCTCCTCTGACACGCGGGCTTTGATACTGGTTTCCATAACGCCTCCGGTTATTTGTGGGCACAATGAGTCCACATATAGTGTTGAGCATATACCCTATTGCCGTGAAATCCAGTTTTTACTTCGTGAGCGGGATCATACTTTTCAGCCTTACGGCTTTCGAATGGTACCGGTCCCAATTACTGTGGAAAAGGCGTTAAAAAGGTACAGCAAGTGCTTAACAAAAAACGGCACTGCGTTTAACCGTCTAAAATTGAACGTTGACCCACGTGACTGGGCCATTTCTAACAAGGATCATCAAGATGAAAAGAGACATTGTGGTAGTGATGGCGGCCTATGGGAACGACAACGTGAAGGCGCTGGGCGGCCAGGCGGAGCTGCTATCGGTGGTTGCCGACGCCGGTGCCGATGGCGTAGAAATTCGTCGCGAACTGTTTGATGACGCCGACTTTAATTCACTGTCCGAATTGGCCGAAAAGATCCGCCAGAAAAATTTATTTACGGTTTATTCGGTACCGGAATCCCTGTTTGTCGAGGGTGGAAAAGTGAACCCGTCGTTGCCGACATTTTTAAAAGAAGCCGAAACGCTAGGCGCGCGCAGCTTGAAATTGGCACTGGGCCATTTCAACGTGGGCGCAGACCTGACGCCGCTGAAAGTCACGCTGGACGCCAGCCCGGTGAAACTGGTGGTGGAAAATGACCAGACGTCGGATTGCGGCATTTTGTCATTGATGAACTCGTTTATGTTTGCCGCCGAGTCCCGCCATTTACCTCTGGCGATGACGTTCGACATGGCTAACTGGCTGTGGGTCGGGCAAGACCCGATGGCCGCCGCCGATCGTCTGGCAAGCCATGTGGGCTATGTCCACGTCAAAGCCGCCGAAAAACGCGGTGACAAGTGGCACGCCGTGGCCCTCGACGACAGCGATGGCAGCTGGAAACCTCTGCTGGCGAAGCTACCGCAGGACGCGCCGCGCGGCATCGAATTCCCACTGGTGGGCGAAGATCTGACCGCCGTGACGCGCCACTATGTGGATTTACTCCGCGACTAAGCCAAGGAGCAATAAGATGTCGAAACTGTCGCAACCCGACGCGCTGGATGTGGTCACCGTCGGCGAAGCTATGGCGATGTTTGTCGCTTGTGAAACCGGTCCTTTAGAGGACGTCAGCCAGTTTACTCGTCAGGTGGCGGGGGCGGAGTTGAACGTGGCGATCGGCCTGTCGCGCCTCGGGCTGAAGGTCGGCTGGGCCAGCCGCGTGGGTGATGACGTATTTGGCCGCTTTGTGCTTAAACAGCTGGAAAAAGAGCAGATTAACGCCGGGCAGGTGACGGTGGATAAGCGTTTTCCGACCGGCTTCCAGCTCAAATCCAAAGAGCTGGGCGGTAAAGATCCGCGCGTCGAGTATTTCCGCAAAGGCTCGGCGGCCAGCCATCTGTCGGTCGCAGACTTCAATCCGGACTACTTCGGCGCTGCGCGACATTTGCACCTGTCCGGCGTCGCCGCTGCGCTGTCGGATACCTCTCTGGCACTGTCGAAATTCGCCGCCAGCGAGATGCGTAAAGCAGGCAAAACTATCTCGTTTGACCCCAATCTGCGCCCAATACTGTGGAGCAGCGAGGAGACAATGCGCAAAGAAATTAATGCCTTAGCCTTTGCCGCAGACTGGGTTCTGCCCGGCCTTGGTGAAGGCCAGCTGCTGACTGGTCAACAAACGCCAGAGGGCATCGCCGACTTCTACCTCGAGCAAGGCGTGAAAGCCGTGATCATCAAAACCGGCGCGGACGGCGCGTGGTTTAAAAGCGCCGGCGGCGAGCAGGCAGACGTTGCGGCCTGCAAAGTGGAAAACGTGGTGGATACCGTCGGCGCTGGCGACGGTTTCGCGGTTGGGCTGATTAGCGCCCTGCTGGAAGGATTAAGCCTTGAGCAAGCCGTGAAGCGCGGCAATAAGATTGGCAGCCTGGCGGTGCAGGCGGTGGGCGATAGCGAAGGATTGCCGACCCGCGAGCAACTGGGCCAAGCCTAAAATACCCTGTTTGCTACACTTAGTTAGCACCCTATATAACATCAAATAATACTAATCAGTCGCGAAACTGAGGATAAAAGTCATGAACGAAGCCAAAATTGCCATCAGACGATGGTGGTATATCATGCCCATCGTTTTTATTACCTACAGTCTGGCCTATGTAGATCGCTCGAACTTCAGCTTTGCCTCGGCCGCGGGCATCAATGACGACCTTGGCATCACCAAAGGCATGTCTTCCCTGCTCGGCGCACTGTTTTTCCTCGGTTATTTCTTCTTCCAAATCCCCGGCACGATTTACGCCGAACGGCGTAGCGTCAAAAAACTGATCTTCTGGTGCCTGCTGCTGTGGGGCGGTTTTGCCTCGCTGACCGGCGTGGTCAACAACATTCCGATGCTGGCGGTGATCCGTTTCGCCCTCGGCGTGGTAGAAGCCGCCGTGATGCCCGCCATGCTGGTGTATATCAGTAACTGGTTCACCAAATCCGAACGTTCGCGGGCCAACACCTTCCTGATTTTGGGTAATCCGGTCACCGTGCTGTGGATGTCAGTGCTCTCCGGCTATCTGATCCACGCCTTCGGCTGGCGCGAAATGTTCATCTTCGAGGGCATTCCGGCGGTGATCTGGGCCTTCTGCTGGTGGTTCCTGGTGAAGGACAAACCGGAGCAAGTGAGCTGGCTGTCGCAGGACGAAAAACAGGCGCTGGCCGCGCAGTTGGCCAAGGAGCAGGAGGGCATCAAGGCCGTGCATAACTACGCGGAAGCCTTTAAGTCGCGCAATGTGATTTTACTCTGCATGCAATATTTTGCGTGGAGTATCGGGGTTTACGGCTTCGTGCTGTGGCTGCCGTCGATTTTGCGCAGTGGCATGCAGATGGGCATGGTGGAAGCCGGCTGGCTCTCCTCGGTGCCTTACCTGGCGGCGACCATCGCCATGATCCTGGTGTCATGGGCGTCGGATAAAATGCAAAACCGCAAAATTTTCGTCTGGCCGCTGTTGCTGATTGGCGCGCTGGCGTTCTTCGCGTCGTGGGCGATTGGGCCGAATAATTTCTGGATCTCCTACTCGCTGCTGGTGGTCGCCGCCGCCGCGATGTATGCGCCTTATGGCCCGTTCTTCGCCATCATCCCTGAGATGCTGCCGAAAAACGTTGCGGGTGGCGCGATGGCCTTAATTAACAGCCTCGGCGCGCTCGGCTCTTTCTTCGGCTCCTGGTTCGTCGGCTACCTCAACGGCAACACCGGCAGTCCGGCGGCCTCTTTCATTTTCATGGCCGTCTCCCTGCTGGTGTCCGTGATACTGACCCTGATGGTGAAGCCGGAACGCGATGCCGCCAAGCCGCAGTCGGCCTAAGCCTGTGCTATGTTTAGACATTACCTTTAAATCGCTATCCCAGCCATTTCAATAGGTTGGGTACATTCATTCGTTTCTGGAGTCCGTAATGAAGCCGTCTATCGTTTTATACAAAAAACTACCTGCCGACCTGCATCAACGTCTGGAAGAGCATTTTTCAATTGTCGAATTCGACGGAATTAATGAAGGAAACCGCGCCAAGGTGTTCGATGCCCTGCAACAGGCTGAAGGGCTGATTGGCTCGGGCGGCGCGGTAAACAAGGAGCTGCTGGACCACGCTCCGCGCTTGCGCGGCGTATCCACCATTTCCGTGGGTTACGACAATTTCGACGTGGACGAGCTGACTCGCCGCGAAATCCCGCTGATGCACACCCCGACCGTGCTGACCGACACCGTGGCCGACACCGTGATGGCGCTGGTGCTCTCCACCGCGCGCCGCGTGGTCAACGTTGCCGAGCGCGTCAAAGCGGGCGAATGGACCAGCAACATCGGCGCAGACTGGTTTGGCGTTGACGTGCACCACAAAACTATCGGCATTATCGGCATGGGCCGCATCGGCATGGCGCTGGCCCAGCGCGCCCACTTCGGCTTCGACATGCCGGTGCTGTACAACGCCCGCAGCCAGCATAAAGCGGCGGAAGAGCGTTTTGGCGCGAAAAAGTGCGAGCTGGACGAACTGCTGGCTAAATCTGATTTCGTCTGCGTGCTGCTGCCGCTGACTGACCAGACCTTCCACACCATCGGCAAAGAGCAGCTGGCGAAGATGAAATCCAGCGCGATTCTGATCAGCGCCGGTCGCGGCCCGGTCATTGATGAAAAGGCGCTGATCGCCGCGCTCAAGGACGGCACCATTCACGCCGCAGGTATGGACGTGTTCGAAACTGAGCCGCTACCGAAAGATTCTCCACTGCTTAGCCTGCCGAACGTTGTCGCGCTGCCACACATTGGCTCTGCCACTCATGAAACCCGCTACGGCATGGCCGCCTGCGCGGTGGACAACCTGATTGCCGCCCTGACCGGCGATGTGCAAGAGAATTGCGTCAACCCGCAGGTTCTAAATAAGTAATTTTCTTCCGCCTTTTCTGCTGTAAAAACCGCGCCACTTCACCTCTCCCTTCGCCTTGCGCGGGGAGAGGAATTCATGCAAAAACCTGCACCTGATTGCACTGTTTTAAAGCAAGCGTTAAGGTGGTCATCACATTCTGATAACACAAAGTTTGACTATGACGTTTTCTGTTTTCGGCGATAAATTTACCCGTTCCACAGGCATTAGCCGCCTGATGGGTGATATGAACGAAGGTCTGCGCACGCCGGGCGCTGTGATGCTCGGCGGGGGGAATCCTGCGCAAATACCTGAAATGCAGGACTATTTCCAGACGCTGTTTACCGAGATGTTAAGCGAAGGCAAGCTGACAGAGGCCTTGTGCAACTATGACGGCCCGCAGGGTAAAGACGTGCTGCGCCACTCGCTGGCGGCGCTATTGAAGAAAGAGCTGGGCTGGGAGTTAGATGCAAAAAACATTGCGTTAACCAATGGCAGCCAGAGCGCGTTCTTCTATTTATTCAATCTGTTCGCCGGTCGTCGCGCAGACGGTTCAATGTCCAAAGTGCTGTTCCCGCTGGCCCCAGAGTATCTGGGCTATGCCGACGCCGGATTGGACGAGAGCCTGTTTATCTCCGCCAAACCAAACATTGAGCTGCTGCCCGAAGGGCAGTTTAAGTATCACGTTGATTTCGACCATCTGAACATCAATGAAGAAGTTGGCTTGATCTGCGTTTCACGCCCGACCAACCCGACCGGCAATGTGATAACCGATCAGGAATTACAGCGCCTCGACGCTCTCGCCCAGCAGCACGACGTGCCATTGCTGATCGACAACGCCTACGGGGTGCCTTTCCCGAGCATTATCTTTAGCGAAGCCACGCCGCTGTGGAATCCGAACATCATTCTGTGCATGAGTCTGTCCAAGCTCGGCCTGCCGGGTTCGCGCTGCGGCATTGTCATCGCGGATGAGAAAATCATTACGGCAATCAGCAACATGAACGGCATTATCAGCCTCGCGCCGGGCAGCGTAGGGCCAGCCATCGCCAATGAAATGATTGCTCGCGGCGATCTGCTGCGCCTCTCCGAAGAGGTCATTAAGCCGTTTTACTATCAGCGCGTGCAGGAAACCATTGCTACTTTACGCCGCTATTTACCAGAAGATCGCTGCTTAATTCATAAACCCGAAGGGGCGATTTTCCTCTGGCTGTGGTTCAAAGATTTGCCGATCAGCACTGAAACGCTCTATCAGCGCCTAAAACAGCGCGGCGTGCTGATGGTGCCGGGGCATTTCTTCTTCCCCGGCCTTGAGCACCCGTGGCCGCACACTCACCAGTGTATGCGCATGAACTACGTGCCGGACGCCGAGCAGATCGAACGCGGGGTGAAGATTCTGGCGGAAGAAGTCGAGCGAGCACACGCCGAAGGGCTGATTCGCTAACTGCTGGAAAACGCACATAAAAAAGGAGGACGTGATGTCCTCCTTTTTCATTTCTGCTGCTTTTGGCTGTTATTCAGCCGATTGATTCTCTAACGCAGGCTTCTCAGTGCCGATGGCGATTTTCTGCGGTTGCAGCGCCTGCGGAACATCGCGCACCAGGCTGATATGCAGCAGGCCGTTGACGAACTCGGCCGCCGATACGTGCATATGTTCGGCCAGCGTGAAGCTCAGGCTGAAAGGCTTAATCACCAGCCCCTGATGCAGATATTCCACTTTTTTATCCGCCTCAGCCGGGGTGCCGCTGACGGTCAAGCGCGGGCCTTCGACTTCAATATTCAGTTCGCTCTGCTGGAAACCGGCCAGCGCCAGTGAGATGCGATAATGGTTATCGTCTGATTTCTCAATGTTATATGGCGGGAAGCCTTGTTCAGCGCCCTGCATGGAGCTGGCGAGTTTGTCGAAACCAATCCACTGACGCAGTAATGGGGAAAGATCGTAGTTACGCATATTTAAAACTCCTTCTGTGAAGCGAGATAATGTTTATTCATCAAGCGCCACGTTATTCATCGGCGTGACGCTGCTGCTCCCTGACGGCGAGCAAGGTGGAAAATTTAAAATTCGTTAGAAATTAGCGAATGTCTATCCGACGCGGTTTTGAGGACTCGGGGACCACGCGTTCGAGATCGATATACAGCAGACCATTCGCCAAATTGGCGGATTTAATTTGAATATGTTCTGCTAACTGGAATTTGCGCTCGAAATTACGCTCAGCGATACCCTGATATAAATAGGTACGCTCTGCGGCTGCATCTTTATGCGCGCCCTTGACCAGCAACATATTATCTTGAGCAGTAATATCCAGCTCAGACTCAGCAAAACCGGCGACCGCTATCGCGATGCGATAGTGATTTTCATCTACCAGTTCAACATTATAAGGAGGGTAGCCGCCACCCTGATTTTGACCAGATTCAATCAAATTAAACAGGCGATCAAAACCAATAGCGGAACGGTATAGAGGGGATAAATCAAAATTACGCATTTATTACTTCTCCTGATTATGCAGCGAGTCGGTTAAACGACCTTCCTCATGGACAGGTCTGCGACGCTTCATACCCTGTCGGCGTATGCTTTTCCTGCGTCGTATGATAAAAATGGCGACGGAAAAAAGATTTTCAAGTCAGGGAAAGAAAAGTTTTTTATCAGTGCATGTCAGCAGGGAGCTATAGATGTCTAAACAAAGCTTAAACCCTATAAAAATTGACATTGGGCGGCAGGATCTCAGTTATCTCTTACACTATAACTAACGCTGTAATTTTGTGACAAAGCCAAAACAGATAACCCAGCGAAATAATTAGGACAGATCGCTGCGACATTTATAAACACGATTCAAGGATGAAAAAGATAAATTGGGATGGCTAGCACAGAGCCGCGCTTTGCTTTGTTAAATCTTTTAGCTGAATGATATAAATCAACGTTGACGAAATATCCTCAGCCCGACAGCATGAGATGAGTTCTACATGATGAAATCAGTTTTATTACCGCTCGTGACGGGATGCGCGTTTTTATCGGTTAGCGGTTGCTCTAGCGTAATGAGTCATACCGGCGGCCATCAGGGTTATTATCCGGGCACACGCGCCGACGTATCGATGATTTCAAGCGACGACACCAGCTGGGCCATGACGCCACTGCTGATTGTCGATCTGCCTTTTAGTGCATTACTTGATACCCTGCTGCTGCCTTATGACTATTACCGCCAGGACAAACTCAACACGCGGGATCGTATAAAAGCCAGCGAGGAGCAGAATTTAGCGATCAGCCACGGCATTGATATTGACCACGTGCCGCCAATGACTGAGTCGACGAAGCAGAAAAAGCGGGCGTCACATTAATATTCCCCACCTCAGCCTCTTTTATTAAAAACAGACCGGCCCATTCATCAGGCCGGTTTTTTGCTTTTTATGCAGCCAAGCTTCTTTATTTAGCCTACATTCTGCGCCACAAAAAGCTGGGCAAACTGGCCGCACTGGCGCATATAGGCGACTTTCGCCCCGTCGGGTGAAAACACCACCGCGTCGCCGCAGGGCGCGATTTCGCTGCGCTCGTTCAGGCGGCGCATCTCGCCACTCGCCACGTCCAGCACCATCACGCTGTTATCGCAAACCAGTGCTAACGCATTGCCATTGGGGTGCCAGCTAAATGCCGACTGAATTCCGGTGGTGGTTCGGCTGATTTGCTGCGCCTGGCCGCCGTTCGGCGAAACCGTCCACAGTTGAACTACGCCGTTGTTATCCTTCATCAAAAAGGCGATTTTTGAGCCGTCCGGGGAAGCACGCAGCCAGTGGCGCGGCTGCAAGGCGACGCCGGGGAAAGCCTGCTGCGCGGTGAAGGTTATGCGGCGTTGGCGCACTCCCTTGGGCGGCGCGGGAAGCGAAGCAGCAGTGCCCTGTAACGGCAACTCTCCGGCCTGCCGATAGCTGGCGTCATCTTCTGGTAAATCAACCACAAAGACTTCCGGTAGCTTCTCGCCGCTGGCCGACAGTGTGTCGCCGATAAACGCCAGCGCCCAGCGTTGGCGGCTGCCGTCCGGCTTGAGATAGCCCTCGGTGCCAATCCAGCCCTCTTCATAGGCGCGGGTAATATCATCGCTGCCCGGCTGAGGGTCCGGCGTGGTGTGGCTCACCAGCACGCTGAAGTGGCTGCCGTTATATTCACGCGGATGATGTTTAGGGGAAACGACGCCCAAGGAAGAGAGCGCGATGCCGACATTACGCTGATCGAGCTGCACATCCAGCTCGTGCAAAACGTGGTCGTTATAGGTAAAGCTCAGGCGGCTGCCGTCGGGGCTGAAGACGTGAACGTGGGTGCCGCCGCGCAGGGCGCCGGGGGTGAAAGGTGCCGTAATATCAAGGGCATCGAGAGTAACTGCTTCAGCTTCTGGCTCAGTGACAATTACCCCACGGCGATGATGAAAATCATATTGCCACTGTGCATCTGGGTTTTCTGGCCCGTGGATGAAGGCATAACGCACCGGCGGCTGCGCGCTGGTCGTGACCACGCCGACGTGCGCCGCCTGCGTGGCCTGATAAATCACCTGCACTTCGCCGGTTTCGACATTCACCCGCTCAATGGTTGAGCCGGTAAATGAACCGCCGTGCGGCCGGACATCATAGACCAGCCACTGGCCGTCCGGCGTCCAGACGTTAATGTTGGTCAGCTGATGCCCGCGAGCATCGTCGGTTAACTGCTTTTCACCCACCACGTTTGCTTCCTCTTATTCTCTGCCCCTGTGCGGCCTTGTTTAAGAGTAAACGTTTTTGTTTATGGGAACACTATTTGGCGGCGGGCATGGCCCCTTTGCCCGCATTCACCAGCATGGAGCGTTTGCGGCCCAGAACCAGCCCCAGCAGCCCGCCCAGGATCAGCGCGGCGGCCACGGCAATCAGCGCCGCGTCGTAGCTGTGAGTCACGTCTTTGATGCGTCCCATAATCGGCGGGAAGGTTAACCCGGCAATGTTCGCCACCGCGTTAATCAGCGCAATCGAGGCGGCACCCGCCACGCCCGCCACCGTCTCAGTGGTCACCGCCCAGAAGATGGGGGTGATGGCCCAGTTCAGCCCAACGGTCAGCACCAGCATGATGTAAGCCAGAACCAAGTTATGGGTGAAAATCGCCCCGAGCAGTAAGAAGCCCGACACAATCAGTGGCAGCCCAAGGTGCAGGGCGCGCTCTTTGGTGCGGTCCGAGTGGCGACCATTCAAATACATGAAAATACAGGCGAAAAGGAAAGGTACCGCCGACAGCAGGCTGACAATCAAATTACTCTGCTCTGACACCACGCCTTTGACGATCAGCGGCAAAAATAGCGTGATACCAATTGTCCCAAAAGCTTGTAATAACCACAGTAGACTTAATGCCCAGACCTTTTTACTTTTTAATGCTGCTGACCAGCGATGGTCTTTATTTATCACTGACTCACCCGCTTCGCGATTTAATTGCTGCGTTAACGCATTACGCTGCGCCTCGCTGAGCCATTTGGCTTTCAGCGGTGAATCATCTAAATAAAACCAGGTCACTATACCTAAAAGAAAGGCGGGAATACCTTCCAGCAGGAATAACCAGCGCCAGCCCTCAACACCTAAGAAGCCGTGCATATTAAGAATCGTGCCCGAAATAGGTAAACCGACCACTGACGCCAGCGCAGCACCAATATAAAACAGCGACATGGCCCGCGCTCTGTCACTGCGCGGATACCAACAGGAGAGATAATAAATGATCCCCGGCGTGAAGCCCGCCTCCGCGGCACCCAGCAGGAAACGCATGACGTAGAGCTGTACCGGCGTCTGTACCAGGCTCATCCCGGCGGCCAGCAGGCCCCAGGTGATCATGATGCGGGCTATCCATAATTTCGCGCCAACGCGGGTTAAAATCACATTGCTCGGCACTTCGAAAATAATATAGGAGATATAAAATATCCCGGCGGCTATACCGTACATTTCGGCGGTAAGCGCTAAATCCGCATTCATCTGCAACGCCGCTACCGAAATATTAGAACGGTCGATATAAGCAATGAGATACAGCAACATAATAAAAGGAATGATCCTGATATTCATTTTTTTAATGGTCGAGGAGTACAATTCATTATTCATCGTACGCACCTTGGTGTTGAATTACGTGTAGGGGAGCCCCTATCCCGTTAAGCGGAATAAAAACCCGTAGGTATTATTGTTTTAAATAAAAATAACCTGCTTATGCCCTAAATAATTCGAGCTGTAGGAAGGCAGCCAACGCCCCTACGGCTCGAAGTATGCCGGGCATTACCACTCGGCGACCGAGCCATCCTCATACCGCCACACCGGATTGCGCCAGTCCGGAGCCTGCTTGCTGCGCTCAATCACCAACACTTCATTGATCACCACGCCCAGACCCGGTTTGGTCGGCGGCAGGAAGAACGCCCCTTCCATGGAGAAATCCTCTTTATTCAGCACGTAATCGAGCAATTCCGCGCCCTGATTGTAGTGGATCCCCATGCTTTGCTCCTGAAACACAGCGTTGCGGGAAACAAAGTCGACGTGCAGGCAGGCCGCCAGCGCGATAGGCCCCAGCGGGCAGTGTGGCGCGAGGGTGACGTCATAGGCCTCGGCCATCGCGGCGATTTTGTAGCACTCGGTGATGCCCCCGGCGTGGGAGAGATCGGGCTGAAGAATTGCCAATCCGCCCTGCTCCAGCACGCGTTTAAACTCGAAGCGTGAATACATGCGCTCACCGGCGGCAATCGGGATATGGGTCTGCGCGGCCAGCCGTGGGTAATATTCCGCCTGCTCGGCCAGCACCGGCTCTTCAATAAACAGCGGGCGATACGGCTCCAGCTCTTTGATCAGCACTTTTGCCATTGGCGCATTCACCCGGCCATGGAAATCCAGACCAAACTCAATGCTGTTGCCGAAGGCTTCGCGGATTTGCGCCACCACGGCGACGGTGGCATCGATTTTGCGCGAACTGTCGATAAGTCCCATCTCTTCGCAGCCATTTAGCTTGAACGTATCGAAGCCAATGCCCTGTAATTTGCGAATGCCTTCAATCACTTCCGCCGGACGGTCGCCGCCCACCCAACTGTAGGCTTTGATTTTATCTCGCACTAAACCACCAAGCAGTTGATAGACCGGCACGCCGAGCGCCTTGCCTTTGATGTCCCACAACGCCTGATCGATGCCGGAAATGGCACTCATCAAAATAGGGCCGCCGCGATAAAAACCGCCGCGATACAGGGTTTGCCAAATATCGTTGATGCGCGCCGGGTCTTGGCCAATCAGGTATTCGCTCAGTTCGTGAACCGCAGCTTCTACGCTGCGGGCGCGGCCTTCAATCACCGGCTCGCCCCAGCCGCTGATGCCCTCGTCGGTATCGACTTTCAAAAACATCCAGCGCGGCGCCAGACGGTAAGTGGTCAGTTTGGTAATTTTCATTGCAGTGCTCCCCGATAGGCGTCGATAAAGGCGCGGGCCTGTTGTTGCGTGCGCGAAACCGGCTGCCCGGCGCGGTATAAATCGCTGCCCAGGCCAGCGCCGACGCAGCCTGCCGCCATAAACAGATGCAGGTTTTCCGGCGTGACGCCACCGACGGCGAACACCGGGATCGCCGGCGGTAACACCGCTTTCAGGGCTTTGATGTATTCAGGGCCGAAGGCCGAAGAGGGGAAAATTTTCAGCCCCTGTGCTCCAGCTTCCAGCGCGGTAAAGGCTTCGCTGGCCGTGGCACAACCGGCGCAGACCACCATGCCCAGCTCGACGGCGCGGCGGATCACAGGCGCGGAGGTGTTTGGCGTCACCACCAGTTTGCCGCCCAATTCGGCCAGTTGGTCGACGTTCTGCGGCGTCAGTACGGTGCCGCCGCCAATCAGCGCGCGCGCTCCATACTTGGCGCTGACGGCCTTGATGCTGCTCTGCCAGTCGGGTGAATTCAGCGGAATTTCGATGGCGTTGAAACCCGCCTCAATCAGCACCTCGACGTGCTGCTCAGCCTCGGCAGGAGTAATGCCGCGCAGGATGGCGATCAGTGGCAGCAGTTCGCCGTCGAATACCTCAGTTTTCCAACTCATTGACAATGCTCCTTATTCCCGCCTGAAAAGCCGTATCGCCCTCGATAACCAAGGCCTGAATCCCCGCTATTTTCAGCGCGGGGAGATAACGTTGGGTCAACGCCGGGCTGCCCACCAGCACCAGCGGGCCGTGCTCTCGGCTGAGCGAGTAGTGTTGTTGCATTTGTGCCACTTCGTGGCCGATTAATAGGCCGGAGAGCCAGTCGCTGACTGAGGTTTTCGCCAGTTTTCCCAGCACTCGCGCGGCCCTGACTTCAAACAGTCGGCGCATCAGGCTGCTGTCGTAGAAGCCCTGCTCCATGCCTTTGGCGAAAGCCGCGCTGTCGACGATTTGCTCCGGCAGGCCGCTGCCAATCAGCGAATGGGTCAGCAGCAAGTGGTGCAACTCGCCGGTCATCACGGTAGAGAAATCCACTACGCTGTCGCCCTCAAGGCGCACCCATTTGCTGTGGGTGCCGGGCAGCAGGTAAAACTCGGCGGGCCGCGTGGCGTAGGCACCCACCAGCTGGGTTTCTTCACCGCGCATGACGTTGAAGTTGTCTTCACGTTCGATGCAGATGCCTGGGATAATGCGCACATTGGCCGACGTAGCCTGCTCGACGGGTGTCAGGCGATGGGCGATTTCCGACAAGCTAATCGGACAGCGCAGATAAGGTGCGGGCACCCAGCCCGCGTCGCTGCCCACCATTCCGGCCATCAATACCGGCAGGCCGTGCTGTTGCCACGGAGCAATAAGTTGCTGGAAAACCTGCGCCGGGGTGCGCCCTTCGAGACGCGTAACCCCGGCGGCCGACTGCTGGCTGTCGACGCATTTCCCGTCGCGGTAAAGCCAGGCGCGCAGGTTGGTGGAGCCCCAGTCGACGGCGATATAGCTGTGGTTCATGGCATCTCCTGTAAGCGGCGGGTGGTGCTGGCGATCATGGTTAACGCCGCCTGCTCTGCTTCATCCGGATGCTGTAAGCGAATTGCGTCATATAGCGCCTGATGCTCGCGCAGCGTGCGCGGCATGTTATTGGCATCTGGCATGTAAGTTCTTTCGAAAACGGCGCGTTGCAGAGAACTGATGACCACGCTGAGCTGCTGCATAATCGGGTTATGCACCGCCGCCAGCACGGCTTCGTGGAAACGGACGTCGGCCTCGTTAAACGCCTGACGCTCCTGAGCAAAAGCCACCATGTCGTTGAGCGCGGCTTCAATACGCATCAGGTCGGCAGCCGTGGCGCGCGCGGCGGCCCAGCGAGCGATTGCCGGTTCCACCAAATTACGGATTTCACTCATGGCTGCGATAAGCTCGGGTTTATCACCCTGCGCCAGCGACCACTGCAAGACGTCGGTATCGAGGAAATTCCATTGGTCGCGCGGGGTGACGAACGCGCCGCGATAGCGTTTGATATCTATCAGTCGTTTGCCGGTTAGCGAGCGCATTACTTCACGGATAACGTTTCGCGAGGTTTGAAACTCTTCGCACAGCTCAGATTCAGGCGCCAGCGCGGCGCCCGGAGGGTATTTGCCCGCCACAATCTGCTCGCCTAATGCCAAAATAATGCGATCGGTTTTGCTCAACAGGCTGTCTTCATTCACCACAACGTCCATGCCATCTCCGGCTAAAAGTCATTCAACTTGTGAGCGATTGTAGTACCCAATATTTGGGTTGTACTACAATTCAGATCACATTTTAGACAATCAGCAACATTGAATTAACAATTGTGTGAAGTGGCGACGAATGGCGGGCATAAAAAAAGCGGCCAGTGGCCGCCCTGTTCATCAGTCTATATCAGACATTTAATACAAATTTTTCAACGGCATAGGCCACGCCGTCTTCAAGGTTGGTTTTGGTCACGAACTGGCTGACGGCCTTCACGCTGTCCAGCGCGTTACCCATTGCCACGCCGATACCGGCATATTCCAACATGGCGATGTCGTTTTCCTGATCGCCAAGGGTCATGACGTTTTCACGCGGAATGCCCAGTTTTTCCGCCAAGGCTTTGACGCCTTCGCCTTTGTTCACGCGCTTATCGAGGATCTCGAGATAGTACGGCGAACTTTTCATGATGGTGTAGTTTTCCCGAGCTTCAGCAGGGATTTGCGCGATAGCGCGGTCGAGCAGCTCGGGATGATCGATCATCATCACTTTCGGGAAGGTCATCGCCGCGTCCATCTCTTCTGCCGGGCAGAAGTGCAGGGGAATGCCGGTGACCGCCGACTCATGAACAGTGTACTGGCTGATATCGCTGTTGGCGGTAAACAGCTCGGTGCGGGTCAGCGCGTGGAAGTGAACGCCCAGCTCGCGAGACAACCTCTCAAAGTAGTGATAATCATGGATATCCATAGCTATTTCGGCAATCACGCTGCCATCCTGCGCGTTATGCACCAAAGCGCCGTTATTGGTAATGCAATAACAACCCTCTTGCTGCAAATCTAGCTCCATCAGGTATCGCTGCACGCCAACGAACGGACGGCCGGTCGCCAGAACAATCTGCACGCCTTTGTCGCGAGCGGCGGACAGTGCCTTTTTCACCGCGGGTGTCACTTCATGCTGCGGATTGAGCAACGTGCCGTCCATATCAATTGCGATTAATTCAATAGCCATAGCATCCTCTGAATTGTCGGTATCTAGCCCAATGCTAGCGCGATATGCCGAGTTGATCACGGATAAAAAAAATCCGAAGTGATTTCTCACTCCGGACTTAGTTTCATAACACTCTACTACCCAAAATCATTCGTGCTGTATCAAGGCGGCAACTGAATGAACCCCGGGAGCTTACACAAGTAAGTGACCGGGGTGAAAGAAGGCAGCCAACACCGAGACGGCGCGAAGGATGCCGGGTATTTTTAGATGTCGATGTTAGCGGCTTTCAAGGCATTATCTTCGATGAAGGCACGACGCGGCTCAACGGCATCACCCATCAGGGTGGTGAACAGCTGGTCGGCGGCGATAGCATCTTTGATAGTTACGCGCAGCATGCGGCGTTGCTCTGGGTCCATGGTGGTTTCCCACAGCTGTTCTGGGTTCATTTCACCCAGACCTTTATAACGCTGTACTGACAGGCCGCGACGGGACTCTTTCACCAGCCATTCCAGCGCCTGCTCGAAGCTGGAGATTGGCTGACGGCGTTCGCCACGTTCGATGAAAGCATCTTCTTCGATCAGGCCGCGCAGCTTCTCACCGAGAGTGCAGAGTTTGCGGTATTCGCCACCGTGAACGAACTCGAAATCAAGATCGTAATCGGTATCCACGCCGTGAGTACGGATACGCAGAACCGGCTCGTAAATCTGGCGTTCGCGGTTTTCACGCACAATGGCGCTGTAGCTGCTGCCGTGCTGCTCTTTTTCATTGAGCAGAGCAACCAGCGACTCCATCCAATCCTGAACTTTAGCCTGATCGGTGAGATCGGCTTCGTGCAGCGTTGGCTGGTAAACCAGACGGTTCAACAGAGCACGCGGGTAGCGGCGCTCCATGCGGCCAATCATCTTCTGCACGCTGTAATGTTCGGCAACCAGTTTTTCCAGTGCTTCACCTGCCAGCGCCGGAGCGTGGGCATTGGTGTGCAGCGTTGCGCCGTCCATTGCGATGGTGATTTGATACTGATCCATCGCTTCATCATCTTTAATGTACTGTTCTTGTTTGCCTTTTTTGACTTTATACAACGGCGGCTGAGCGATATACACGTGACCACGTTCGATAATTTCAGGCATCTGACGGAAGAAGAAGGTCAGCAGCAAGGTACGGATGTGAGAACCATCGACGTCGGCATCGGTCATGATGATGATGCTGTGGTAACGCAGCTTGTCAGGGTTGTATTCGTCACGGCCAATGCCGCAACCCAACGCGGTGATAAGCGTCGCAACTTCCTGAGAAGAAAGCATTTTGTCGAAACGCGCTTTCTCAACGTTCAGGATTTTACCTTTCAGCGGCAAAATGGCCTGATTCTTACGGTTACGGCCCTGTTTGGCTGAGCCGCCCGCTGAGTCCCCTTCCACTAAGTAGAGTTCAGAGTGGGCTGGGTCGCGTTCCTGGCAGTCAGCCAGTTTGCCCGGCAAGCCGGCCAAGTCGAGCGCGCCTTTACGACGGGTCATTTCACGCGCTTTACGTGCAGCTTCACGCGCACGGGCGGCATCAATGATTTTGCCTACGACGATTTTGGCGTCGGCTGGGTTTTCCATCAGGTAATCAACCAGTTTCTCGTTCATCAGCGACTCAACGGCAGTCTTCACTTCGGAAGAAACCAGTTTGTCTTTGGTCTGAGATGAGAACTTAGGATCGGGCACTTTAACGGAAACCACGGCAATCAGGCCTTCACGGGCGTCGTCGCCGGTGGCGCTGATTTTCGATTTTTTGCTGTAGCCTTCTTTATCCATATACGCATTCAGCGTACGGGTCATCGCAGAGCGGAAACCGGCAAGGTGAGTACCGCCATCGCGCTGAGGGATGTTGTTGGTAAAGCAGTAAATGTTCTCTTGGAAGCCATCGTTCCACTGCAATGAGACTTCAACGCCGATATCGTCTTTCACGGTAGAGAAATAGAACACCGTTGGGTGGATTGGCGTTTTGTTCTTATTCAGATATTCCACGAAAGCCTTGATACCGCCTTCGTAGTGGAAGTGATCGCTCTTATCGTCGCGCTTATCCAGCAGACGAATTGCCACACCGGAGTTCAGGAACGACAGTTCACGCAGGCGTTTCGCCAGAATGTCGTACTGGAATTCGGTTTGGTTAGTAAAGGTCTGGAAGCTCGGCCAGAAACGCACGGTAGTACCGGTAGTTTCCGTTTCACCGACCACTTTCAGCGGGGTTTGTGGCTCGCCGTGCACGTAAGTTTGCTCATGCACTTTGCCTTCGCGGCGGATAACCAACTCGAGTTTTTCTGACAGGGCGTTAACGACGGAAACACCCACGCCGTGCAAGCCGCCAGAGACTTTGTACGAGTTATCATCGAATTTACCGCCGGCATGCAGAACGGTCATGATGACCTGAGCAGCTGAAACGCCCTCTTCTTCATGAATACCGGTCGGAATACCACGGCCATCATCCTGAACGGAGACAGAGTTGTCAGCGTGGATAGTGACTTGAATCTCTTTACAGTGGCCAGCGAGGGCTTCGTCGATAGCGTTGTCCACAACCTCGAATACCATGTGGTGCAGACCAGTGCCGTCATCGGTATCGCCGATATACATGCCGGGGCGCTTACGCACCGCGTCCAGCCCTTTTAATACCTTGATACTTGAGGAGTCATAAGAATTCGACATCAACGTTTCTCGCTCATTTTTAGTCCTGTGATAGAACGGCTATTTTACCTTGTTCCACGCGGAACATCTTGCCCTTTTCACCCATCATGTCGGTTACTTGCTCAGCAGCAATGGCGCTGACAAATACCTGAGCCTGGGTGGCTTTCAGGCGATCGGCCAGTAACCGACGTCGGTCGGCATCCAGCTCGGAGGCAAAATCGTCAAGAAGATACAGGCAACGCCGCCCGCTCTGTCGGGTGAGAAACTCACCCTGCGCTAATCGCAGCGCACACATCAGTAATTTCAGCTGCCCGCGAGACAGTAAATCCTCCACCGGCGTGCCATCGGCACGGATGCGGAAATCGGCTTTATGCGGGCCTGATGCGGTATAGGTTAAGGCTCTGTCGCGCTCAAAGTTACGCTCCAGCAATTCACCATACTCAGTCTCTTTATCCCATCCTCGCTGGAAAGAGAAACTCAGGGCAAACTCAGGCAGGAACTGGGCGCAGGTCGCGCTGATATCAGCGGCGATTGCGTCACTGTAGGCTGCCCGCCATTCGCTAATGCGCTCGGCTAGCGGGATCAACTCCTGATCCCAGGCACGAATCTGCGCATAGCGACTCACCTGACGCAGCGCGGCGTTGCGCTGCTTGAGTAACCGACGTAGGTTGCTCCAGGCGATAAAAAAACCGGGGTCATGATGGAAACAGCCCCAGTCGAGGAATGCTCGTCGGTACTTTGGCCCGCCGTTCAGCAGGGTAAAGCCCTCGGGAGTGATCAGCTGCATCGGCAGCAGTTGCGCCAGTTCAGACACCTTGTGGCCGTCGCTGCCATCAATGCGCACTTTGCTGTCACCCTGGCGGCTTTTACTTAGCCCAACGGAAATATCACGCTCGCCGCCTTCATCGATACGGCCATGCAGAATGAATTCCGCCTGATCGTGACGAATTACTCTTCCCGCCTGCAAACTGCGAAAAGCGCGCCCGTGCCCTAGCGTATAAACCGCTTCTAACACGCTGGTTTTACCACTGCCATTGGGGCCGACCAGAAAATTGAAGCCGGGCGACGGGTCTAAATCCGCCGCCTCGATGTTGCGGAAATCTTTTATCAGTAATCGGGTGAGGGCCATTAATTCAGATCACAGCCTCATTGGCATAACAACGTAGGCGGCTGACTGGCTGGCGGCATCTTCAATCTGCACGCTGGATACTGAGTCAGTCAGCAGCAGATTCACGTCTTCGCACTTCAGCGCATTCAGCACGTCGAGCACGTAACTGACATTAAAGCCGATTTCCATTTCAGTGCCGTCATAGCCGACGTCGAGAATCTCTTCGGCTTCTTCCTGCTCTGGGTTGTTGGCCGTAATTTTCAGCTGGTTATGGCTGACATACAGGCGAACACCGCGGAATTTCTCGTTGGAAAGAATGGCGGCGCGAGCAAAGGCTTGCTTGAGCAAGTCACAGCCCGCTTGCAGCGTTTTGTCCGGATTTTTCGGCAATACGCGGCGATAATCAGGGAAACGGCCATCAACCAGTTTCGAGGTGAAGATGAAGTCGCCGACGTGCGCACGGATGTTATTGCTGCCAATTTGCAGCTGCAATAGAGCGTCGCCGCCATCCAGCAGGCGAACCAATTCCATCACGCCTTTACGCGGTACGATCACCGAATGCGACGGCAACGCCTGCCCGATAGGCATGGAGCAGACCGCCAGACGGTGGCCGTCGGTAGCCACAGTGCGCAGCTCTTCGCCTTCCGTCTCAAACAGCATGCCGTTTAAGTAGTAGCGAACGTCCTGATGCGCCATGGAGAACTGAGTGGCTTCAATCAGGCGTTTTAAGGTCGCCTGTGGCAAAGTGAATTCGACTTCGCTCTGCCAGTCGTCCAGATTTGGGAAGTCAGTCGCAGGCAGAGTCGACAGCGAGAAACGGCTGCGGCCCGAGCGAACTAACATGCGGTCACCGTCCAGCGCGACGGAAATTTCCGCGCCGTCTGGCAGACCACGGCAAATATCAAAGAATTTACGCGCCGGAACGGTGGTCGCGCCCACTTCATGGGGTTGAGACAGGGCCACCTTCGCCACCATCTCCATCTCTAAATCGGTACCTGTCAGCAACAGCGAACCCTCAGTCACCTGTAAAAGCAGGTTGCCGAGAATAGGTAAAGTTGGTCGCCCACCCAGCGGGCTACTGACCTGTTGCAGCGGTTTTAGCAAATGCTCACGTTCAACAATAAATTTCATAGCGCTAGGAGGATAATGTTCTGATTAAGTTGGAGAAATCTTCTTTGATGTCGTGACTTTCTTCACGCAGCTGCTCGATTTTACGGCACGCGTGCAACACCGTTGTATGGTCGCGACCACCGAACGCATCGCCGATTTCTGGCAGGCTGTGGTTGGTGAGCTCTTTCGCCAATGCCATCGCCATCTGGCGCGGGCGGGCTACCGAACGAGAGCGTCGTTTGGAGAGCAGGTCTGCAACCTTAATCTTATAATACTCGGCCACCGTTTTCTGAATATTATCAATGGTGACCAACTTCTCTTGCAGCGCTAATAGATCGCGCAGCGCTTCACGAACGAAGTCGATAGTGATCGCCCGGCCAGTAAAGTTGGCGTTGGCAATGACGCGGTTCAGCGCCCCTTCCAGCTCACGGACGTTAGAACGCAGACGTTTAGCAATAAAGAAGGCGACTTCACCCGGCAGGCGAATATCATTTTCATCAGCCTTTTTCATCAAGATGGCGACGCGCGTTTCAAGCTCAGGTGGCTCAATCGCCACGGTCAAACCCCAGCCGAAGCGGGACTTAAGCCGGTCTTCAACGCCGTTAATCTCTTTCGGATAACGGTCAGACGTCAGGATAATTTGCTGGTTACCTTCAAGCAGGGCATTAAAGGTATGGAAGAACTCTTCCTGAGAACGCTCTTTATTAGCAAAGAATTGAATGTCATCGATCAGCAGTGCATCGACCGAACGGTAGTAACGTTTAAACTCTTCAATGGCGTTGTTTTGCAGGGCTTTAACCATGTCCTGAACAAAACGCTCGGAGTGCATGTACACCACTTTGGCATTGGCTTTGCGCGCCATGATGCCATTGCCGACCGCGTGCAATAAGTGGGTTTTACCGAGACCGGTACCGCCATAAAGGAAAAGAGGGTTATAGGCACCGCCAGGATTGTCCGCAACCTGACGTGCAGCCGCGCGAGCCAGCTGGTTCGATTTACCTTCGACGAAGTTGTCAAAAGTGTGCTTGGGATTCACATTCGAGCGATATGACAACTCGGGCTGTGCCGCCGAGCTGTCCCAGCTTGGGCGCGAAGGCGCAAGCCGTGGTGCAGGTTGAGTGGCAGGCGAACTCACGCTGGCGGTAACCGGCTGGTTAACGCGTTGAATCAGCGGCTTGCTGCCGACTTCAAAACGCAATAATGGCGCATCAGTGCCGCAAAAATCGTTAAGCAAACCATTGATATTGTTTAAATACTTGTCTCTCACCCAATCAAGGACAAAACGATTAGGTGCGTAAAGCGCCAACGTATTGTCACTGAGTTCCGCCTGCAAGGGGCGTATCCACATACTGAATTCTGTGGCAGGTAACTCATCCTGCAAACGGGCAAGACATTGCTGCCAAAGCGAAAGTGACACGGCGGACTCCACTCGAACAAGATCAAAAAAAGAAAAGGATCAGGATATTTTTTAAATCATGATTTTTGACACACGTACCGCCCGGCGTTGCGGGGGATGAGTCTTCAATCACCCTGTCAGTGATATGAATTACCGTGCGAACCGCTTTTTACGGTTTTGTCGACAACGAGCGTGCTGGGATCGCTGTCGGAATGGCGGATCATAACGCAATCCGACACAGAGATCCTCCCCTTCCTGACAGATTAGATCCTTTTTATCCACAGGCTACGATCAGCAAGTGGGTAAGCTTAGCCGATCCTAAAAAAATTAGGTGTCGTAATCATCACTCACTGCAAAAAATAAGATTTATTCGCTATGTTTTTAATCAGCCTGATCGTCAGATCACATAACTAAAGCGCAAGGATCTGCGGTCGATCCTTGCGCTTTAGGGCGGAGTCCGTATAATCCTCAGCCCTACGTGTGATGCCTGTGTTCCTGATGGTCATAGCCTGATGGGATTAAGCGGTGACCACGGGCCATATATGGTAAACATCTGGTAATGTAAATTGACTCAGGACTGTACAGTTATTACAATCCCGCTTCTTTATATGTTGCGATAAAGGCATCGGTTGTTTTTTCACCGACAGCCAACGCGTTTACTGATCAGTAATAATTTAAGTTTAGGTAGAAATCGCTATGAAACGCACTTTCCAACCGTCCGTATTGAAGCGCAACCGTAGCCACGGTTTCCGTGCTCGTATGGCCACCAAGAATGGTCGTCAGGTTCTGGCTCGCCGCCGTGCGAAAGGCCGTACCCGTCTGTCTGCTTCTAAGTAATAAAAGCTAACCTATTTAGTGGTTAAGCTCGCTTTTCCCAGGGAGTTACGTTTGTTAACTCCCCGTCATTTCACTTTCGTCTTCCAGCAGCCACAACGGGCTGGCACGCCGCAAATCACTATACTCGGCCGCCTGAACGAGCTGGGGCATCCCCGCATGGGTCTCACCGTCGCAAAAAAACACGTCAAACGCGCTCATGAGCGTAACCGGATAAAACGCCTAACCCGCGAAAGTTTCCGGCTACTTCAGCACAAGCTGCCTTCGATGGATTTTGTGGTAGTGGCTAAAAAGGGTGTCGCCGATTTAGACAATCGTGCGTTGACGGAAGCGTTGGAGAAATTATGGCGTCGACATTGCCGGCAGGCTCCCGCATCCTGATCGGGTTGATACGTGGTTATCAGCTTTTTATCAGTCCCTTGCTTGGGCCACATTGTCGTTTTCGACCAACCTGCTCTCAATACGGTATTGAGGCCATTGGTCGTTTTGGCATGTTAAAAGGCAGTTGGTTGACATTGAAACGCGTATTAAAATGCCATCCTTTGAACCCAGGTGGTGATGACCCCGTGCCGCCGAAAACCGACAATAACAGAGAACTCTAACGATGGATTCGCAACGCAATCTCTTTCTCATCGCTCTGCTGTTCGTGTCTTTCATGATCTGGCAGGCCTGGCAGACGGACCACGCTCCGCAACCAGCCAATCAGACCACGCAACAGACTGCGAATACTGCTAACGGCGATGCTGCTAACCAGGCTGTTCCTGGCAGCGGACAGGGCAAAATGATCACCGTCAACACTGACGTGCTGTCATTGAGCATCAACACCCGTGGCGGTGATATTGATCAGGCTTTACTGACTGCTTACCCAACGTCTCTGGGTTCAAGCGAACCTTTCCAGCTTCTGGAAACCACTCCTAATTTCGTCTATCAGGCTCAAAGCGGTCTGACGGGCAAAAACGGCCCAGACAACCCGGCTAACGGCGAACGTCCTCTGTATCAGGCTAGTCAGGACAACTTCACCTTAGGCGAAGGTCAGGCTGAACTGCGTATCCCTCTGACTTATACCGCTCAGAACGGCGCAGTGATCACCAAAACTTTCGTTATCAAGCGTGGTTCTTACGCCGTGAATGTTGAGTACAACATCAACAACACCACTGCGACCCCACTTGAAATGACGCTGTTTGGCCAATTGCGCCAAACCACCGAGCTGCCGAAGCACAAAGATACCGGGAGCAATAACTTTGCCCTGCATACCTTCCGTGGCGCTGCTTACTCGTCTAGCGATGATAAATATCAGAAGTACGCGTTCGATAAGAGCGAAGCGCTGAACGTCACCACTCAAGGCGGCTGGGTTGCCATGTTGCAGCAGTACTTTGCAACCGCGTGGATCCCTTCAGCGAAAGACACCAACAACTTCTACACCACGACCAATAACGGCATTTCCGCTGTTGGCTTCAAAGGTGCACCTTTTGTTGTTCAACCTGGCGCGCAGCAACAAGTGGCTTCTACCCTGTGGGTAGGCCCAGAGATTCAGGATCAAATGGCCGCCATCGCGCCGCACCTTGACCTGACTGTTGACTACGGCTGGTTGTGGTTCATTTCTCAGCCACTGTTTAAACTGTTGAAATTCATTCACGGTTTCATCGGTAACTGGGGCTTCTCCATCATCATCATCACCTTTATTGTTCGCGGTATCATGTACCCACTGACCCGCGCTCAGTACACGTCGATGGCGAAAATGCGTATGCTGCAGCCGAAACTGGCCGCGATGCGTGAACGCATTGGTGATGACAAACAGCGCATGAGTCAGGAGATGATGGCGCTGTATAAAGCAGAGAAAGTGAACCCGTTGGGTGGCTGTCTGCCGCTGGTTATCCAGATGCCAATCTTCCTGGCATTGTATTACATGCTGTCTGGCTCCATTGAATTGCGCCACGCGCCGTTCGCCTTGTGGATCCATGACCTGTCAGCGCAAGACCCGTACTACATTCTGCCGATCTTGATGGGTATCACGATGTTCTTCATTCAGAAGATGTCGCCGACTACCGTCACAGACCCAATGCAGCAGAAGATCATGACCTTCATGCCGGTCATCTTCACCGTGTTCTTCCTGTGGTTCCCATCCGGTCTGGTGCTGTACTACATCGTCAGTAACCTGGTAACCATCCTCCAGCAGCAGCTGATTTATCGCGGGCTGGAAAAACGTGGTCTGCACAGCCGCGACAAGAAAAAATCATAAGTCAGTCTCAGGGGCTTCCCGCCCCTGAAGCTCTAAACTTGTGAAATTCTGAACTTGTGTAATTAACAGAAAAGGCGATCATTTGATCGCCTTTTGTACATTCAAAATAGAGATAATTCGCTATGAGCACCTCAGATACCATTGTTGCCCAAGCCACGCCTCCCGGCCGCGGCGGAGTCGGCATTCTGCGCGTTTCCGGCCGCGCGGCGAGCCAGATTGCGCAGGAGATCTTAGGTAAGCTGCCCAAGCCGCGCTACGCCGACTATCTGCCCTTCCGCGATGCGGACGGCTCGACGCTCGACCAGGGTATTGCCCTGTGGTTTCCCGGCCCGAACTCCTTCACCGGCGAAGACGTGCTGGAGCTGCAAGGCCACGGCGGCCCGGTTATCCTCGATTTGCTGCTTAAGCGTATTATCTCGCTGGACGGCGTGCGTATCGCGCGCCCGGGCGAGTTCTCTGAACGCGCCTTCCTCAATGACAAACTGGACTTAGCCCAGGCCGAAGCCATCGCTGACCTGATTGACGCCAGCTCCGAGCAGGCCGCGCGTTCGGCGGTAAACTCCCTACAGGGCGCATTTTCCAATCGTGTTCACCATTTGGTGGAAGCACTTACTCACCTGCGAATCTTTGTGGAAGCGGCGATCGACTTCCCCGATGAGGAAATCGACTTCCTGTCTGACGGCAAAATTGAGGCTCAACTCAATACGGTGATCGGCGACCTTGATGCCGTGCGTGCCGAGGCGCGTCAGGGCAGCCTGCTGCGCGAAGGAATGAAAGTGGTGATCGCCGGTCGTCCAAACGCCGGAAAATCAAGCTTGCTCAATGCGTTAGCGGGGCGCGAGGCGGCCATTGTCACCGACATCGCCGGTACCACCCGTGACGTGCTGCGCGAGCACATTCACCTCGACGGCATGCCGTTGCACATCATCGACACCGCCGGACTGCGCGAAGCCAGTGACGAAGTTGAGCGAATTGGTATCGAACGTGCGTGGAATGAGATCGAACAGGCCGACTTAGTGCTGTTTATGGTTGATGGCACCACCACCGACGCCACCGAGCCTGCGCAAATTTGGCCGGAGTTTATGGCCCGTCTGCCAGAGACATTGCCGATTGTCGTGGTGCGCAACAAGGCAGACATCACAGGTGAAACGCTGGGTATGACCGAAGTGATTGGTCACTCACTTATTCGCCTTTCGGCACGCACCGGCGACGGCGTAGACCTGCTGCGTGAGCATCTAAAGCAGGTTATGGGCTTCAATCACAATATGGAAGGGGGCTTCCTCGCCCGCCGCCGTCACTTGCAGGCGCTAGAACTGGCGGCAGAACACCTGATCCGCGGCAAAGACCAGCTTTTAGGCGCGCGCGCCGGAGAGTTACTGGCAGAAGAGCTGCGCATGTCGCAGCAGGCGCTGAGTGAAATTACCGGTGAATTTACCTCGGATGACCTACTTGGGCGTATTTTCTCCAGTTTCTGTATCGGCAAATAAGCCAGAAATTCGATAAGTTTGTAAGTAAACACTAACCGCGTTAACTCTCTGTTAATGCGGTTTTTTTCGACGAGTATCTCGGTATGGATTTTAAGCTGCTTGAGCTGAGTATGGGGATGAGCGAGAAGCAGATCGAAAAGCTGCTCTGAGTTGATTTATCGAAAGAAAAATCCATTGTGGAGCAGGTTTACCCTCACTCTTTTATGCCGTAAGAGGCAATCAAAACCACGCTTCAGTGCTACCACCAGCATTAATGCCGCATGCCAACACTGGCGGCAGACCCCCTACAATTTAGCCCTTATCAGGCTCGGTCAGCTTACGCATGGCTTTAACCTGTGCGGCGCTGACCTTTTCGGCCTGATTTCCCCAGCCGTTGCGGATGAAGTTTACGACGTCGGCGACGTCTTGATCTTCCAGTCGGTCGGCGAAGGCGGGCATTTTCGCTTCTTTGCCGGACGTGGCGGTGACTGGCGAGTGCGCGCCGCGCAGCACGATATTGATCATTGATGAAGGGTCGGCGCTGACCACCACCGGGTTTTGCGCCAGTTGCGGATATTTGTTCTTTTCGCCCTGCCCGCTGGCTAAGTGGCAGTCGGCGCAGTTATCCATATAAAGCTGTGCGCCGCTGGCGGCGAGGTCGCCTTTCTCCAGTGCCTGCGCGGTGGCGCTGTTATTCACCTGAACCCTAAATTGACCGTCGGCAGGCAGCGATTTGAGGTACACGGCAATCGCCTGCCGGTCGGCGTCGGTCAGGTATTGGGTGCTGTCCTGCACTACCTCGACCATCGAGCCAAAGGCGGTGCTTCGCGCCGTGTGGCCCTGCTGCAAGAACTGGGTGATATCACCCTCGGTCCACTGCCCCAGCCCGGTGGTGGCGTCGCCGCGCAGGTTTGGCGCATGCCAGCCGTCCAAGGTGCCGCCGGAGAGATAGGCGCGATTGCCGTTATCCAAGGCTTTCTCTTGGAAGCCGACGCCGCGTGGCGTATGGCAGCTGCCACAGTGCCCCAGCCCTTGAACCAGATAGGCTCCACGGTTCCAGTCGGCGGTCTGTTTCGGGTCGGAGTAGTAAGGCTTTTCTTGCAAAAAGACCTGATTCCACACCGCCAGCGGCCAGCGAATGTTGAGCGGGAAAGGGATGTCGCTCGGCCGGTTGGTTTGTGCCACCGGCGCGACCTGCTGGGTGAAATAGAGGTAAAGGTCGCGGGTATCGCTGTCGGTGATTTTATTGAATGAGGGGTAAGGCATCGCCGGATACAAATGGTGGCCGTCTTGGGCAATGCCTTGGCGCAGCGCCCGGCTGAAATCCTGCTCGCTGTAACTCCCAATGCCAGTCAGTTTGTCCGGGGTGATGTTGCTGGCATAGATGGCCCCCACCGGCGTCATCATCTTCAAGCCACCAGCAAAAGGCTTGCCGCCCGGCGCGGTGTGGCAGGCGGCGCAATCCCCGGCACGCGCCAGATACTCGCCATGTTTAATCTGCGCGGCCAGGTCGCTGTCGGCATGGGCCGCCTGCGCCAGCCCGCTGATTGCCATGGCGAGCCACAGCCCGTAAGACTTTATGGTTATTTTTCGCGTCATCCGGTGAGTTACTTTTGGGTCACAGTGAAGGTCTGCCATTATGCCGCCGAGCGGGGCTAAAAATCACTCAATTCACGCCACGAAATAAGGCCAGATCGTAACCATTGGTTTATGGCTGATTTGGGACATAAAAAAAGCCCGGCGCGCTGGCCGGGCTTGGATTAATGCCGTCAGAAGAAAATTAGAGTTTGAAGCCCGATACCACGGTTTCCAGCTGCAGGGTTTGATCCTGCATCGCCTGCGCGGCGGCAGACACCTGTTCCACCAGCGCGGCGTTCTGCTGGGTGGTGTTATCCAGCTGGGTGATCGCCACGTTCACCTGCTCAATCCCCAGACTCTGCTCTTGGCTGGAGGACATGATTTCATTCATCAGCGTGGCAACATTGTTCACCCCGGTCATCAGCTCATCCATGGTGCTGCCTGCCGTGGCGACCAGCTGGCTGCCGGAGGTAATATCCGCCACCGAATCCTCAATCAGCTTTTTGATTTCACGGGCTGAAGTGGCGGAACGCTGGGCCAGACTGCGTACTTCCGAGGCCACCACGGCGAATCCGCGCCCCTGTTCGCCCGCGCGCGCGGCTTCTACCGCGGCATTCAGCGCCAAGATGTTGGTTTGGAAGGCAATGCCGTCAATCACGCTAATGATATCGACGATTTTCTTCGACGAGTTGGTGATCGAGCCCATGGTATCCACCACCTGGCGCACCACCCGCGTGCCTTTCTCGGCAACGTTGGAGGCATCGCGCGCCAGCTGGTTGGCACTTTCGGCGTTGCCCGCGTTCTGTTTCACCGTGCTGGTCAGCTCTTCCATCGAGGCCGCCGTCTCTTCAATCGAGCTGGCCTGCTCCTCGGTTCGCGCCGAGAGATCCAGATTACCACTGGCAATCTGCCGCGACGCCGAGGCTATCGCCAGCGAGCTGTCGCCCACCTGCTTGAGCAGCGACTGGAGGAAGTCGAGGAAGTTGTTGAAGCTGCTATTCACCGCGTTGAACTCAGGGCTGCTGCTTTGCGGCAGGCGCTGGGTCAAGTCCGCGCCACCGGCCGAAAGCTGGCTGATGTTGCGATTCAGCGCGGCGAGCTGGCGCATAAACAGCTTGATGCCGGCAATCAGCACAATCAACAGCAGCAGAACCATCGGGATCTGCACCAGGCCGAGGCTCGCCAAAATGCTGTGCGTCCGCTGTAACAGCTGGCTGGTTGGCATATCAGTGGCGATAAACCACGGCCCCTGAATGCGGCTCATAAACAGGGTGTGGCTGGTGCCGTCATTGTCATAATCCGCCACCAGAGTGCTGCTGTCTTTTATCCCATCGAGACTTTTTCTGATTTGCTCGGCCAGTGCAGACTGATCGCCCAGTGAGGCCAGTTTCGGCAGTTTTTCATCGCTGCTGTGGCTGGTACCGACAATGGTGCCATCCTGCTGAACGATATAAATCGTGCCGTGAACCTTTTTCTCCATATCAGCCACCAGCTGATTGAAGAAGCCCAGCGTGACATCAATGGTGGCCACGCCCCAAGGTTCAGACCCTTTGTAAATCGCCATCGCACAGTTGGTGCGCGGCTGGGTGCTGGCATCATCGAAATAGGCCGGAGCCCAGACGCACTGGCCCTTTTCACCTTTTAAAGCCCCGACGTACCACGACTGCTCGAAGTAGTTTGGCGACTCCGCGCTGTTCCAAAACGTATTTTCGGTTAGCTCATTGCTGCCATTGCGGGCAAAGAAGGTGCTGAACTTCACTTTGGCCGGATCGCGCTTGTTGGGCAGAGGCCAGATACCGCCGCCGAACACCGCGCTGTCGCCATACTGATCCACAAGTGGCGGCAGAAGTTTGTCGATGGAGGCGCTGTCCATCTGCGCCACGCTCTGGGTAATGCTTCGAACCTGCGACTCAACTTTATTCAGGCGATCGTTGATAGCAACCGCAATATCGTCAACCTGATTGGCGACTTGCGTGCTTTCGGCCTGTTTCAACTTGGGAGAGATATACACCTGGATGACGATAAGCGTAACGATAACCAGCACAATAAAAAATAAGCTGATCAAGGCGATAAAGCGTGATTGCGTTGTTTTTAACATTTTCGCGGTACTCACAGGCAAAGCAGCGAGAGCGCTGCTTAAGTACTAACGGCATTTTCTGAGGTTTCTTTATGTGCTGTTAGCAGATATATCTTGTAAGTCAGTTTCGGTCAGAAAACGCCAGAACATCCTTCGGACAGCGAAATTTGTTAGTTGTGGGGGATTAACGTGATGTGGCTCACCTTTTGGGGATGGAAAGCGCATTTTTAAGCAGTGGAAATGCGATTAAAGGCGGTTTTTAAGCAGTTTTTAATGATTTCTCTTAATGTTATCCTTCCTTTCTTAATAGAAAATAAGCCGAACCATTAATCATGGAGTGAACAATGGCGTGCCATTTTGCTAGATGGGTTGCAGCGGAGCCTGAGCCGGATACTCACCGCCTTCCCCCGAACGTACTTTTATCTGCCAAAAGCCTTTCCGAAAAACAGCGTAAACGCTTTCTAAGTGGCCGCGTGCTGCTGGCCGAAATGATGTTTTACCTGTACGGCATTACCGAACTGCCCGCGATCATTACCCTGCCCAGCGGCCGCCCGAGCTTTGAATCGCAAAACCTGCCTGATTTCAGTCTGGCTTACGCCGGAACCACGGTCGGCGTGATGTTGAGCAGCGAAGGCAAGGTCGGGCTGGATTTGGAAGTGATCCACGCCCGCAGCGCGTTAATCAATTCGCAGCAGCAAGCCCAGCTGTCTGCCGTCGAACAGACATGGATCGCGCTACAAAGTGACCCGGTGGAGTCGGCGCTGCAACTGTGGTGTATTCGCCAAAGCATGCTGAAACTCTCCGGGCTGACGGAATACGGCGAGAGGAGCCTGAGCCTGAATCCGGCGTCGGGCCGCCTGCGCTCGGCCATCACTCCTGAAGCTCAGGTGATGAGTGACATCGATGGCTCTCTGACGTGGGCCTGTGCGCACTCTCCGGCTATCGCCCGTCTACTCTGCTGGCGATATTCACCCGAAAGTGGCTTTACTCGCACTCAAGCTCTCTCCATCCAGCAGCAGCCCAACTCGCCGCATTTTATGAAGTTCACCAGTCTGCCTCCGGCAAAGTAATGATTGCCTGCGAAAGCGCCGTGCGGATCGCTGTCCGGCGCCAGCAATCTGGTATAGATTTATTCTGAGCCTCATTCAAGACATTCCCCATAACAGGAGTCATTCATGTCAACGCAACCCCTGAAGTTTGTCACTCTGTTAGGCAGCCTGCGCCAAGGCTCGTACAACGCGATGGTCGCGCGAACCCTCCCTAAACTTGCACCTTCCGGCGTGAGTATTGAAGCTCTGCCGTCGATTGGCACCCTGCCGCTGTATGACGCAGACGTGCAGCAAGAAGAGGGTTTCCCGGCGGATATCGAAGCCATTGCCGAGCAAATTCGTCAGGCTGACGGCCTGATCATCGTGACGCCGGAGTATAACTATTCGGTTCCCGGCGGGTTGAAGAATGCTATCGACTGGCTCTCGCGCCTGCCAAACCAGCCAATCGCGGGCAAACCGGTGCTGATCCAGACCAGCTCAATGGGGCCGATTGGCGGCGCGCGCTGCCAATATCACCTGCGCCAGATTTTGGTGTTCCTCGACGCCCAGGTGATGAACCGTCCTGAGTTTATGGGTGGCGTGATCCAGAGCAAAGTGGATGAGCAAACGGGCGAAGTGATTGAGCAAGGCACGCTGGATTTCCTCACCGGCCAGCTGAATGCCTTCGCCGACTACACGCGCCGCGTCACGGCCAAATAACGCCAGCGGTAAGCCAAACGCCAAACGGCCCGTCACTCACATGACGGGCCGTTTTTTTATGTATCGATGCTGGAGTTAGTGGCTATCGACAAACACAATTTTCAGCACGAACAGCAGCGCGACAACCACCACGCACGGGCTGATCTCTCTCCAACGGCCGGTGCCGACTTTCATCACCACGTAGGAGATAAAGCCTAAGGCGATACCTTCGGTGATGGAGAAGCTGAACGGCATCATGACGGCGGTGACGAAAGCCGGAACAGCCTCGGTGAGGTCATCCCACGTGACGCGCGCCAGGCTTGAGGTCATCAGCACGCCCACGTAAATCAGCGCACCGGCGGCGGCATAGGCTGGCACCATTCCCGCCAGCGGGGAGAGGAAAATCACCAGCAAGAACAGGATGCCTGTCACCACGGCGGTCAGGCCGGTGCGGCCCCCTACGGAAACGCCTGAGGAGCTTTCGATGTAAGCCGTCACGGAAGAGGTGCCGACAAAAGCCCCGGCGACGGAGCTGATGCTGTCGACATACAGCGCCTGCTTCATCTGCGGGAATTTGCCTTGGGCGTCGGTCAGCCCGGCTTTGTCCGTCACGCCAATCAGCGTGCCTGAGGAGTCAAACAGGTTCACCAGCATGAAGGAGAAAATAACCCCCGCCAGCCCGATGTTTAACGAGTTTTTCAGGTCAACTTGCCCCACAACGGAGGTGACACTCGGCGGCATAGAGAAGAAGCCGGTGAAGTGTACGTCGCCGATAATAAGACCGATCACCGTCGTCACCACGATGGACACCAGCACCGCCGCGTGGATGTTACGCGAAGCCAGTACGGCAATGATGAAGAAGCCCAAGGCTCCCAGCAGTACGTTGTGCGAGGTCAGATTGCCGATGGTGACGATGGTGTCCGGGTTCGGCACAATAATGCCGGCGTTTTTCAGCCCCATCATGCCGATAAACAGCCCGATACCGGCCGTGATGCCAATTCTCAGGCTCACCGGAATATTGGCAATCATCCAATAGCGAATGCGGAAAATGGTCAGCAAAAGGAAACCGATTGCGCCCCAGAAAATAGCACCCATGCCGATCTGCCATGAAATGCCCATCGCGCCAACCACGACAAAGGCGAAGAACGCGTTCAGCCCCATCGCTGGTGCCAGCGCCACCGGCAAGTTAGCCACCACGCCCATCAGGATGCTGCCGAACGCGGCAATCAGACAGGTGGTCACGAACACAGCCTGTTTATCCATACCGGCCACGCCAAGGATCTGCGGGTTCACGAACACGATATAGACCATGGTCAGGAACGTCGTCAGCCCGGCGATAGTTTCAGTACGTACGGTGGTGCCGTGCTGCGTCAGTTTAAACAGACGTTCGAACAGGCCCTGTCCGCTGGAGACATTGCTTTGTGGTTTACTCATTGAGTGGGTTCCGAAGAAGGGAAAAAACAGTCGACGGCTATCCTACCCCAAAAAGTGCTTTTTGGATGCCACTCGGCAGGATTTTTTCTGGCACGAAAAGCAGCACATTTTGTCGCGTACAGGATAGAGTTGAGGTCAAAGATCCTAAATTCATGATGCCATGACAAAAATCTCTGCCGGAGGAAATATGTCCGTAAGCCAAAATATTGAAAACAATGACCCGTTGCCGATCGACTGCGTGCTTTTTGACTGTGACGGCACGTTGGTGGACAGCGAACTGCTGTGCTGCGAAGCCTACGTGGAGATGTTCGCGCACTTTGGCGTTACCGTCTCCTTTGACGAGATGTACAAGACTTACAAAGGCGTCAAGCTCTACGAAATCATCGCCATCATCAATAAACAGCACGGGCTGGATGTGCCGAAAGAAGAGATGGAAGTGATTTTCCGCCAGCACGTGGCGCGGCTGTTTGATAGCAAACTGACAGCCATCGACGGCGTGCACCAGCTGTTAGAGCAGATTCAGGTGCCGATGTGTGTGGTCTCCAACGGCCCGGTGAGCAAAATGCAGCTTTCACTTGGCAAAACCGGCCTATTGCCGTTTATGGGCGATAACCTGTTCAGCGGCTACGACTTGCAGCGCTGGAAGCCCGATCCGGCCGTGCTGTATAAAGCCGCCGAGGTGATGAAGGTGGACATCAAACGCTGCATTCTGGTGGAAGATTCCGTGGCAGGCGCGCAGGCGGGGATCGCCGCCGGCATTCCAGTCTTTTACTACTGCGCCGACCCGCACAACCCGCCTCTCGACAACCCGCTAGTAACTACTTTCCACGATATGCGCGAACTGCCCGCACTGTGGCGCGCCAAGGGTTACACCATTACAGCGCGCTAGAAAGCAGAAAAGCAAAAGGCCTCGCGAGGAGGCCTTTTCGTTCGAGCAGAAAGGGAAGCTGTTAGTCTTCTTTCTTCTCTTTTTTGCTATCAGTCAGCAGCTTGTCCAGCGCGTCGCCGCCCACGTGACGGAAATCCTGACCCTTCACGAAGTAGAAGATGAATTCGCAGATATTCTGGCAACGGTCACCGATACGCTCGATAGAACGGGCGCAGAACAGCGCGGTCAGCACGCTTGGAATGGTGCGCGGATCTTCCATCATGTAGGTCATTAACTGACGCACAATGCCTTCGTATTCCTGATCGACTTTCTTGTCTTCGCGATAAATACGCACCGCTTCGTCGAGATCCATACGGGCAAAGGCGTCCAGCACGTCATGCAGCATCTGCACCGTGTGGCGGCCCAGCGACTCCAGGCTGACCAGCAGCGGCTGATGCAGATGGGAGAACTTCTCCAGAGCCGTGCGGCAGATTTTGTCCGCCACGTCACCAATGCGTTCCAGCTCGGAAATGGTTTTGATGATCGCCATCACCAAGCGTAAGTCGCTGGCGGTCGGCTGGCGTTTCGCAATGATGCGCACGCAAGCTTCGTCGATAGCCACTTCCATCATGTTAACTTTGTCATCGCCTTTGATGACCTGCTGAGCCAGCTCGCCATCCTGATTGTGCATGGCGGTAATGGCGTCAGTCAGTTGCTGTTCAACCAGACCGCCCATCGCCAGCACCTGAGTACGGATGTGCTCAAGCTCTGCATTGAACTGGCCGGAAATGTGTTTATTTAAGTTCAGGTTATCCATTTTTCTTACCTCAACCGTAACGGCCAGTGATGTAGTCTTCAGTTTGTTTGCGCGCCGGTGACGTGAACAGCGAGTCGGTGTCGCTGTATTCAATCAATTCACCTAAATACATGAACGCCGTGCGGTCGGAACAACGCGCAGCCTGCTGCATGTTGTGCGTCACGATAACCACGGTGTAGTCCGATTTCAGCTCGGTGATCAGCTCTTCAATGCGGCCGGTAGAGATTGGGTCAAGCGCCGAGCAAGGCTCATCGAGCAGCAGCACGTCTGGGCGGATCGCGATACCGCGCGCAATACACAGACGCTGTTGCTGACCACCAGACAGGCTGTAGCCGCTCTGATGCAGTTTATCTTTGGATTCGTTCCACAGCGCGGCCTTGGTCAACGCCCACTGAACGCGCTCGTCCATGTCGGTGCGAGACAGCTTCTCAAACAGGCGAACGCCGAAGGCGATGTTGTCATAAATCGACATCGGGAATGGCGTTGGCTTCTGGAATACCATGCCGACTTTGGCGCGCAGCAGCGCGATGTCCTGCTTATCCACCAGAATGTTTTCGCCGTCGAGCAGGATTTCACCTTCCGCGCGCTGTTCTGGGTAGAGCTGGTACATTTTGTTGAATGTGCGCAGCAGCGTCGATTTACCGCAGCCGGATGGGCCGATAAAGGCGGTGACTTCATTCTTGGCGATATCCAGGGAGATATTTTTCAGCGCATGGAATTTGCCGTAATAAAAGTTCAGGTCGCGAACCTGGATTTTGCTGTTGGATGCGTCAGTCATTCGACTCATTAAGACATCTCTCTTTTATCTTTCGCGCGCCGCAGCTGCGACGCCGGGTAACTGTGATGGCGGCCGGAGCCACCCTCAATAAATGTTATTTTGCTCTAACTTACTGTTTTTTCTTGGCGAAAATCACACGCGCCAGAATATTCAGCAGCAGGACGCAGACGGTGATCAGCAATACACCTGCCCAAGCCAGCTCTTGCCACTCGCTAAACGGACTCATCGCGAATTTGAAGATGGTCACTGGCAAGTTGGCAATCGGCTGCATCATGTCGGTGCTCCAGAACTGGTTGGAGAGCGACGTAAACAGCAGCGGTGCGGTTTCACCGGCAATACGGGCAATCGCCAGCAGGATACCGGTCATGATCCCCGACACCGACGCTTTCAGCGTAATAGCAGAAATCATCTTCCACTTTGGCGTACCCAGCGCGTAGGCCGCTTCACGCAGGCTGTCCGGCACCAGTTTGAGCATGTTTTCCGTGGTACGGATAACAATAGGTATTTGCAGCAATGCCAGTGCCAGCACGCCAGCCCAACCGGAGAAGTGACCCATTTTCGCCACCACGATGGTGTAAACGAACAGGCCAACCACGATGGAAGGCGCGGAGAGCAGAATGTCATTGATGAAGCGAATCACTTCGGCCAGCGGCGATTTACGGCCATATTCAGCCAGATAAACACCCGCCATCACGCCGAGCGGGGTACCAATCACGGTCGCCCACAGGATCAACAGGCCGCTACCGGCAATGGCGTTCGCCAAACCACCACCCGCGGTGTTCGGCGGAGGGGTGTTTTCGGTGAACAGCGCCAAGGACATGCCGTCGACACCTTTCACTACGGTGGTGAATAAGATCCACACCAGCCAGAAGAGGCCGAAAGCCATGGTTGCCATCGACAACAGCAGGGCAACGCGGTTCTTTTGACGGCGCCACGCCTGACGTTTACGGCGTGACTGTAATAAAGCTTCGTTGCTTTGCATTTCCATCGTGGTCATTTAGCGGCCCTCTTTCTTAGCAAGACGCAGAATCATCACTTTGGACAAGGCCAGAACGATGAAGGTGATAACAAACAGAATCAGACCGAGTTCCATCAGCGCCGAGGTGTGCAGGCCAGCTTCGGCTTCGGCAAACTCATTCGCCAACGCGGAGGTAATACTGTTGCCCGGCATATACAGCGATGCGCTGTCGAGCTGGTAGGTGTTACCGATGATAAAGGTCACCGCCATGGTTTCACCCAGCGCACGGCCAAGACCCAGCATGATGCCGCCGATAACGCCGTTTTTGGTGAAAGGTAGCACGATGCGCCAGATAACTTCCCACGTCGTACAGCCGATGCCGTACGCGGACTCTTTCATCATCACCGGCGTCTGCTCAAACACGTCACGCATCACGGAGGCGATATAAGGGATGATCATGATGGCGAGGATCACGCCAGCGGCCAGAATACCGATACCAAAGCCCGGGCCTGCGAACAGGGCGCCAACGATAGGAATACCGGAAAGGACTTCGCCAACGGGAGTCTGGAAATAGGTAGCAAACAGCGGCGCGAAGATAAACAGGCCCCACATGCCGTAAACAATGCTGGGGATAGCCGCCAGCAGTTCAATCGCAATCCCCAGCGGGCGACGCAACCAGTTAGGTGCCAGCTCGGTGAGGAACAGTGCGATACCAAAGCTGACCGGAACAGCAATCAGCAAGGCGATAATCGAGGTGACAACCGTGCCGTAAATTGGCACCAGTGCGCCGAATTGTTCGTTCGGTGCGTCCCAGGTTTTCGTCCACAGGAAAGAGAAACCAAATTTCTCGATGCTTGGTAATGAGGCAATAAACAGCGAGACGATAATACCGCCCAGCAGCAATAGCACAATCAGCGCTGCCAGCTTAACTAGCGCGCCGAAGATGATGTCACCGTTTTTACTTGGTGCTTTGATAGACGGCTTATATTCAGCCATACCACTCTCTTCTTGTTCAGATTTAATTCCCTCTCCGGACGGAGAGGGAATGAGGCAGAAGACCTGTACTCTAACTCAAAATCATTTAAGTTCCATCAAGGCGACCAACGCCGAGACAACTTAAAGATGATTGATTAGTAAAGAGCTTTACCGCTGCTGTCTTTGATGTTGGATTTCCATGCTGCGCGAACTTGTTCAACAACAGATTCTGGCAGAGTGGCGTAATCCAAATCAGTAGTCAGCTTGCCGCCGTTTTTGTAAGACCAGTCAAAGAACTTCAGCACTTCAGCACCGTTGGCTGCGTTAGCCTGCTCTTTGTACACCAGAATGAAGGTGGTAGAGCTGATTGGCCACGCGTTGTCGCCTTTCTGGTTAGTCAGGTCCTGAGCGAAAGTTTTCTTCCAGTCAGCGCCTTTAGCTGCCGCGCTGAAAGAAGCTTCAGTTGGGCTGATTGACTTACCGTCTGCATCCACCAGCTTGGTGTATGCCAGGTTGTTTTGTTTAGCGTATGCGTATTCAACATAACCGATTGAGCCTGGCAGACGTTGAACGAAAGCAGCAACGCCGTCGTTACCCTTGCCGCCCAGACCAACAGGCCAGTTTACCGTTGAACCTGCGCCAATCTTGTCTTTCCACTCAGAGCTAACTTTTGTCAGGTAGCTGGTGAACACGAAAGAGGTACCTGAACCGTCAGCACGGCGCACAACCGCGATGTTGGTGTCTGGCAGTTTCACGCCTGGGTTCAGCTTAGTGATTGCCGCGTCATTCCATTTTTTGATTTTGCCCAGGTAGATATCACCCAGCGTTGCGCCGTCCAGCGTCAACTGACCTGATTTGATGCCCGGGATGTTAACAGCCAGTACCACGCCACCGATCACGGTTGGGAATTGGAACAGACCGTTCTTTTGCAGGTCTTCTTCTTTCATTGGCGCATCAGAAGCACCGAAGTCGACAGTTTTAGCGATGATTTGCTTAACGCCGCCGGAAGAACCGATACCCTGATAGTTAACCTGATTACCAGTAGCTTTTTGATAAGCGTCAGCCCATTTGGCATACACAGGTGCAGGGAAGGTGCCGCCAGCGCCAGTCAAGTTACTAGCAGCGAAAGCAGACATTGCTGTGAGGGAGAAAGTCGCTGCCACAATACCGGCGACGGTGTTACGCATCAATTTCATGTTCCACTCCTAGTGGTTTCTTATTTGTTCGATCTTGGGTTCGACCCAGCTCGAGGCTACTTAAAGTGTTTGGCACAGGAGGAAAATAGGACAGTTTGGTGACAGTAAAATGTACGTTATATGACAGTTTTATGACAAAGGTCACAAAATAGCCGATGCGGGCAGGTTCTTGAGATTTGGAGGGTAAAAAGCCGACCCGGAGGTCGGCTTAAGCTGTCACATTCCAGTAATACCCTAAATCATTCGCGTTGTAGCGCGAAGGATGACGGGTATTTATTCGACGGTGACAGACTTCGCTAGGTTACGTGGCTGATCGACGTCGGTACCTTTGATCAGGGCAACATAGTAGGAAAGCAGCTGTAACGGCACGGTGTAGAAGATAGGGGCAACGATTTCTTCCACGTGTGGCAGTTGGATAATCTTCATGCCGTCTGAGTCGGTGAAACCCGCATCCTGATCGGCGAAGACGTACAACAAGCCGCCGCGCGCGCGCACTTCTTCAATGTTCGACTTCAGCTTTTCCAGCAATTCGTTGTTAGGTGCTACAACGATTACTGGCATATCAGCATCAATCAGCGCCAGCGGGCCGTGTTTCAACTCACCCGCGGCATAGGCTTCAGCGTGAATATAAGAAATCTCTTTCAGCTTCAGCGCACCTTCCATCGCGATCGGATATTGGTCGCCACGGCCCAAGAACAGGGCGTGATGCTTGTCAGAGAAGCCTTCAGCCAGAGATTCGATAGTTTTATCCAGCGACAGCATCTGTTCGATACGCGCAGGTAAGGCCTGCAGCGCGTGCACGATGTCGTGTTCGACCTGAGCGTCCATCCCTTTCAGGCGGCCCATACGCGCCACCAGCATGAGCAGAACGGTTAATTGGGTGGTGAACGCTTTGGTGGATGCCACGCCGATTTCGGTGCCCGCCTTGGTCATCAGTGCCAGATCCGACTCACGCACCAGCGAAGAACCCGCCACGTTACACACGGCCAGCGAGCCCAGATAACCCAGCTCTTTGGACAGGCGCAGCGCTGCCAGCGTGTCAGCCGTCTCGCCGGATTGCGACAGGGTGATGATCAGGCTGTTCGGGCGCACGGCGGATTTGCGGTAGCGGAATTCAGAGGCGATTTCGACATCACAAGGCATGCCAGCCAGAGATTCAAACCAGTAGCGCGCCACCATGCCGGAGTTGTAAGAGGTCCCGCAGGCAATAATCTGCACATGCTGCACGTGAGACAAGATCTCGTCGGCTTTCTCACCCAGTTCGCTCAGATTCACCTGACCCTGGCTGAAGCGACCTTCCAGGGTGTTTTTAATCGCCAGAGGTTGCTCGTAAATCTCTTTTTGCATGTAGTGACGGTAAACGCCTTTATCACCGGCGTCATATTGCACTTTAGATTCGATTTCAGCGCGATGTATCGCGTGACCCTTATTGTCAAAGACGTTCACCGTGCGGCGGGTAATTTCCGCCACGTCGCCTTCTTCAAGGAACATGAAGCGGCGAGTGACAGGCAACAGGGCAAGCTGGTCAGACGCGATGAAGTTTTCACCCACGCCCAGACCAATCACCAGCGGGCTTCCGGAGCGCGCGGCCACCAGCACGGACGGATCGCGACGGTCCATCACCACCGTGCCATAAGCACCACGCAGTTGAGGAATAACGCGCTGAACCACTTCCAGCAGCGTGCCGCCCTGCAATTGCTCCCAATGAACCAGATGGGCGATAACTTCGGTATCTGTTTCAGAATCAAAGCGATAACCGCGTTCGATCAACAGAGCACGCAGAGGTTCGTGGTTTTCGATAATACCGTTATGCACCACGGCAATGTAATCAGACACATGCGGGTGGGCATTCGCTTCAGAAGGCTCGCCGTGGGTCGCCCAGCGGGTGTGCGCAATGCCGGTGCCGCCGCTCAAAGGCGTTTGTGCCAGAGCATCAGCCAGCATTTGCACTTTACCTACGCGACGCAGACGGTTCAGCTTGCCATCGGCATCGACCACCGCCAGACCCGCTGAGTCATAACCGCGATACTCGAGGCGGCGTAAACCTTCTAACAGAATTTCTGCAATATCACGTTGCGCTACTGCGCCAACAATTCCACACATCAGTTTTATTCCTATTTAAAGCCTGTTCACAGACCTTATTTTTGTCGCCTGACCTGATTGATATCCGGATTTTTTCCGGGTTCCCCGAGCCTTGTAGAAGTTGGGGATTATTATGTTTTGGTCTGCATTTCCTGAGAAAACGCAGACCAAAACACAACTCTGGTGTCAGAAAAGCACGCCGAAACGTGCCTTTCTGAATTAACTATAGCGGTTAAACGCGTTACTTCTTCTTCACCGGGCGTTGCCAGTCAGGCTTATGCACCTGCTGTACGCGGCTGATAACCAAACCGTTTTCTGGCACGTCGCGAGTCACCGTAGTGCCTGCGGCGATAGTCACGTTGTTGCCGACGGTAACGGGCGCCACCAGCTGGGTGTCTGAGCCAACAAAGACGTCGTTGCCAATCACCGTTTTAAACTTGTTTACGCCGTCATAGTTGCAGGTAATGGTGCCCGCGCCGATATTCACGTTATCGCCAATTTCCGCGTCGCCAAGATAGGAGAGATGGCCAGCTTTTGAGCCTTTGCCCAGTCGCGCTTTTTTCACTTCGACAAAGTTACCGACGTGCGCGCCCTGCGCCAGCTCGGCACCCGGGCGTAGGCGGGCGAATGGCCCCACGGTACATTCAGCTTCCAGCACGGCGTTTTCGAACACGCTGTACGGGCTGATTTCGCAGTCATCGCCAATCACGCAGTTTTTCAGCACGCAGCCCGCGCCGATTTTCACGCGGTCGCCAAGCTTGACGTTGCCTTCGATGATCACGTTGGCGTCGATCTGCACATCAATGCCGTGCGACAACTCGCCGCGCAAATCAAAGCGGGATGGGTCTAATAGCATGACGCCCGCCAATAATAGGCGCTCGGCCTGCTCACTCTGATAAACGCGCTCAAGGCGGGAGAGCTGGAGGCGGTTGTTCACACCATCCACTTCGCTATTACGGGCTGGGTGAACCGTGGCAATCTGGTGCCCTTCTGCATGGGCCATGGCAATAATGTCGGTGATGTAATACTCACCCTGCGCATTATTGTTGTTGAGTTGCCCCAGCCAGCGTTTTAGCGATGCGCCTTCAGCCACCAGAATACCGGTGTTAATTTCTTTGATTTTCAACTGCTCGGCGTTGGAGTCTTTCTGCTCAACGATGCCAGTCACCGTGCCATTTTCACGCACGATGCGGCCATAGCCCGTTGGGTCATCCAGCACCACTGTCAGTAAACCAATGCCACCGTCCGGTTTGGCTTTCAGCAGATTATCCAGCGTTTCAACAGAAATCAGCGGGACATCGCCATACAGCATCAACACGTTTTCATCATCGGCAAAGTGCGACGCGGCTTGCTGCATCGCGTGCCCGGTGCCCAGCTGCTCGGCCTGAAGCACCCAATTCAGCCCCTCTTCGGCCAGCGACTGCTTCAGCAAATCGCCACCGTGGCCATAAACCAGATGAACGTTATTCGCACCTAGATGGGTCGCAGCATCGATTACGTGCTGAACCATCGGCTTACCAGCCAGAGGATGAAGAACTTTAGGAAGGTTGGAGTACATGCGAGTCCCCTTGCCTGCGGCAAGGATCACAACACTCAATGCGCTGTTAGACATAGGTAACCTGACAAATCCAATTTGAGGGACAAAAGTAACCTGTTAAGCAACAGAATTACTACATATTTCGCTTTGAAAAATGCCCGCAAGCCGCAGCCCGCAAGGCCTGAGCAGGGCATAGCCAATATAAATGAAATCGGCGATAAAAATGCCTGATTTACGCAGTAGTATTCCATTTAATGGCGGGCCTTGTCATAAGAATAAGATGCAAAACCCACCTTATTTATTGCCCAAAAAAAAGATAGCCAAAAAAAAAGCGACCCGAAGGTCGCCTTTTCAACTGATGTCGTTACATCGCTTTTCTGGTCAACTCGATAACGCGAAGTTTCGCGATCGCTTTAGCCAGTTCCGCAGACGCCTGAGCGTAGTCGACGTCGCCGTGAGAACCACTGATGTGTTCTTCCGCTTTACGCTTAGCTTCAAGCGCTCGCGCTTCGTCGAGGTCTTGCCCACGGATTGCAGTGTCAGCCAACACGGTCGTTGCGCTCGGTTGCACCTCAAGGATGCCGCCGGAAAGATAGATATACTCTTCTTCACCGTGTTCTTTAACAATGCGCACCATACCAGGCTTGATGGCGGTGAGCAGCGGAGCATGCCCCGGGAAAATACCCAGTTCGCCTTCGCTACCCGTCACCTGGATCTTTTGTACCATGCCAGAAAACATTCTCTTTTCCGCACTGACAACATCCAGATGGTAAGCTTTTTCAGCCATGTCATCCTCTCTCACAACAAGCTAGCGTTACAGTTTCTTGGCTTTTTCCACTGCTTCTTCAATGGTGCCAACCATGTAGAACGCTTGTTCCGGCAGGTGATCGTAGTCGCCGTCCATAATGCCTTTGAAACCACGAATGGTATCTTTCAGCGATACGAACTTGCCCGGAGAACCGGTGAAGACTTCGGCCACGAAGAACGGCTGGGACAGGAAGCGCTGAATCTTACGCGCACGGGATACAACCAGCTTGTCGTCTTCTGACAGCTCGTCCATACCCAGAATCGCGATGATGTCTTTCAGTTCCTGGTAACGTTGCAGAATAGACTGCACGCCACGAGCCACATCATAGTGTTCCTGACCAACAACCAGTGGATCCAGCTGACGGCTGGTAGAATCCAGTGGGTCAACCGCTGGGTAGATACCCAGTGACGCGATCTGACGGCTCAGTACCACGGTCGCATCCAAGTGGGCGAAGGTGGTGGCTGGAGATGGGTCAGTCAAGTCATCCGCAGGGACGTAAACGGCCTGAACGGAGGTGATAGAACCACTTTTGGTCGAGGTGATACGCTCTTGCAGAGCACCCATCTCTTCCGCCAGCGTTGGCTGATAACCTACCGCCGATGGCATACGGCCCAGAAGTGCAGACACTTCGGTACCCGCCAGGGTGTAACGGTAAATGTTGTCAACGAACAGCAGTACGTCACGACCTTCATCACGGAATTTCTCCGCCATGGTCAGGCCGGTCAGTGCAACGCGCAGACGGTTACCTGGTGGCTCATTCATCTGACCGTAGACCAGGGAAACTTTGTCGATAACGTTGGAGTCAGTCATTTCGTGGTAGAAGTCGTTACCCTCACGAGTACGTTCACCCACGCCTGCAAACACGGAGTAACCGGAGTGCTCGATCGCGATGTTACGGATCAGCTCCATCATGTTTACAGTTTTACCAACACCCGCACCACCGAACAGACCGACTTTACCGCCCTTAGCGAACGGACACATCAGGTCCATAACTTTGATACCGGTTTCCAGCAATTCTTGGGAGTTAGCCAGCTCTTCGTAAGAAGGTGCTGGACGGTGAATTGCACGACGTTCTTCTTCGCCGATTTCACCTTTCATGTCGATTGGTTCACCCAATACGTTCATGATACGACCCAGAGTCGCTTTACCAACCGGAACTTCAATTGGGTGTTCCAGGTTGTTCACTTTCAGACCGCGACGAAGGCCGTCTGAGGTACCCATTGCGATACAACGAACAACGCCGCCGCCTAACTGTTGCTGAACTTCCAGAACCAGTTTGGAGGCACCGTTTTCTACCTCAAGAGCATTGTACACGTTCGGTACTGCATCCTGAGGGAACTCGACGTCCACCACGGCGCCGATTACCTGGATAATCTTTCCAGTAGCCATCTTGAATCCTCTACGTAATTCGTAAACCTAGCTTAAACCGCGGAGGCTCCCCCGACGATCTCGGTGAGTTCCTGAGTGATGCTGGCCTGACGAGCTTTGTTGTATACCAACTGCAGCTCTTTGATCAGGCTGCCGCCGTTATCGGTTGCGGCTTTCATCGCTACCATTCGCGCGGCCTGTTCGCTGGCCAGGTTTTCTACGACGCCCTGATAAACCTGAGATTCCACATAGCGACGCAGGAGGGTATCCAGCAGTGCTTTAGGATCTGGCTCATACAGGTAATCCCAGGATTTCTTCGCCAGTTCGCCATCTTCTGCCGGTGGCAGAGGCAACAGCTGAACGATGCGTGGTTCCTGAGACATGGTATTGACGAATTTGTTGCTAACAACGCATAACTTGTCTAAACGACCTTCATCGTAAGCCTGCAACATCACTTTTACCGGTCCGATAAGTTCTGACAGAGAAGGGTTATCCCCCATGCCAGTCACTTGGGCAACAACGTTGCCACCTACGGAACCGAAGAAAGAGGCTGCTTTGGAACCGATCAGGGCTAAGTCAACCTCAACGCCTTTCTCGGACCAGCCTTTCATCTCTGCCAGCAGTTTTTTGAACAAGTTAATGTTCAAGCCGCCACAAAGACCACGGTCGGTAGACACCACCAGATACCCAACGCGTTTAATTTCACGCTCATCCAGGTACGGGTGCTTGTATTCCAGATTACCTAACGCGAGGTGACCGATCACTTCACGAATGGTTTCTGCATAAGGACGGCTGGCCGCCATGCGATCCTGCGTTTTACGCATTTTGGAGGCGGCGACCATCTCCATCGCTTTAGTGATCTTTTGCGTGTTTTGCACGCTGCTGATCTTACTACGTATCTCTTTTCCGCCGGCCATCTCTGCTTCTCCTCATTACCAAACGGCCTGCTGCTGGTCTGCTAAAGCAGGGCAGCAGGACCGCTTAGTGTTACCAGGACTGGGTTGCTTTGAAGGTATCGAGGATATTTTTGAATTTACCCTCGATCTCATCGTTGTACGCACCAGTTTGGTTGATTTGTTGCAGAAGCTCTGCGTGCTCGCGGTCAGCGTAAGCCAACAGCGCAGCTTCAAAGCTACCGACTTTAGACAATTCAACGTCTTCCAGGTAACCACGTTCTGCTGCGAAGATAATCAGTGACTGCGCTACGATTGACATCGGCGCGTACTGTTTCTGTTTCAGCAATTCAGTCACTTTCTGACCGTGGTTCAACTGTTTACGCGTTGCTTCATCCAGATCGGATGCAAACTGGGAGAACGCAGCCAGTTCACGATACTGTGCCAACGCGGTACGAATACCACCGGACAGTTTTTTCATGATCTTGGTCTGAGCTGCACCACCAACACGGGATACGGAAATCCCTGGGTTTACCGCAGGACGGATACCGGCGTTGAACAGGTTTGATTCCAGGAAGATCTGACCATCGGTAATCGAGATTACGTTGGTTGGAACGAACGCTGAAACGTCGCCCGCTTGCGTTTCGATGATTGGAAGCGCAGTCAGGGAACCGGTTTTGCCTTTCACTTCACCCTTGGTGAATGCTTCAACGTACTCGGCGTTAACACGCGCAGCACGCTCCAGCAGACGGGAGTGGAGATAGAAAACGTCGCCTGGGTAAGCTTCACGACCTGGTGGACGACGAAGCAGCAGGGAAATCTGACGGTAAGCAACAGCCTGTTTAGACAGGTCATCATAAACGATCAGTGCGTCTTCACCGCGGTCACGGAAGTATTCACCCATTGCGCAGCCGGAGTACGGTGCCAGGTATTGCAGTGCAGCAGATTCTGATGCAGTCGCAACAACAACGATGGTGTTTTCCAGTGCGCCGTGCTCTTCCAGTTTACGAACCACGTTAGAAATGGTGGACGCTTTCTGGCCGATAGCCACATAGATACATTTGATGCCGGAATCGCGCTGGTTGATGATCGCATCAATTGCCAGAGCAGTTTTACCGGTTTGACGGTCACCGATGACCAATTCACGCTGACCACGACCGATTGGGATCATGGCATCAACGGATTTGTAGCCTGTCTGCACAGGTTGGTCTACGGATTGACGTTCGATAACGCCCGGTGCGATAGCTTCAACAGCTGAGAAGCCGTCGTGTTCTACCGGACCTTTACCGTCGATTGGCGCACCCAGGGTGTTAACAACGCGACCCAGCAGGCCACGGCCAACTGGAACTTCCAGGATACGGCCAGTACATTTAACTTTCATACCTTCGGCGAGGTCAGCGTAAGGGCCCATTACAACGGCACCTACGGAGTCGCGCTCCAGGTTCAGGGCGATAGCGTAACGGTTACCCGGCAACGCAATCATTTCGCCTTGCATGACATCGGCTAAGCCGTGCACGCGGATGATCCCGTCACTGACGGAAACGATAGTACCTTCATTGTGAGCTTCGCTCACCACATTGAACTGAGCAATGCGCTGCTTGATCAGTTCGCTGATTTCGGTGGAATTCAGTTGCATGCTCCAGTCCCCTTAAGACTGCAAGACGTCTGCCAGGCGTTCAAGACGACTGCGAACGCTGCCATCAATCACCATATCACCTGCACGGATTACGACACCGGCAAGAACAGACTTGTCAATTTTGCAATTCAGCTTAACTTTGCGAGACAGACGTTTTTCCATCGCAGCAGCAATCTTAGCCTGCTGATCTTCGGACAGTGGAGTTGCTGAAGTAACTTCTACTTCGGCAATGGCCTCTAAAGAGGCACGCAGTTCGATGAACTGTTGCAGCACTTCCGGAAGAACGCGTAAACGTCCATTTTCAGCCATAACCTTAATCAGATTTTGGCCTGCGTCGTCGAGTTGTTCACCACATACCGCGATAAACGTTTGAGACAGAGTTTCTGGTGCTAAAGCCCCGGAAAGCAGTTCTTCAATTTGTTCATTGCGTGTGACTTCAGCCGTGAACGCCAGCATGGACTGCCAGCGATCTAAGCTTTGGTGCTCAACGGCAAAGTCAAAAGCTGCTTTGGCGTAGGGGCGAGCTACAGTTACAAATTCAGACATCAGCCCCTCCCTCCTTACAGTTCAGCGACCAGTTTATCAACGATGTCGCTGTTAGCAGCTTCATCCACGGAACGTTCGATGATCTTCTCGGCGCCAGCAATGGCCAAAATCCCGACTTGCTTACGCAACTCTTCACGGGCGCGTTGGCGTTCGGCGTCGATCTCTGCCTTAGCTTGCGTCACGATCTTGTTACGTTCCTGCTCGGCTTCGGCTTTCGCTTCGTCGACGATCTGCGATTTACGCTTGTTCGCCTGTTCGATGATTACCTGAGCTTCAGCTTTAGCTTTTTTCAGTTGGTCGGTCGCATCGGCTTGCGCTAAGTCCAGCTCTTTTTTTGCACGTTCTGCGGAAGACAAACCTTCAGAAATCTCTTTCTGACGTTTTTCGATGGCAGCCATAATTGGCGGCCATACGTACTTCATGCAGAACCAGACAAACAGGACAAACGCGATAGCCTGGCCGAGGATTGTTGCGTTAAGATTCACAGCACAATGCCTCTTTCAAAGTGAATTATTTGATGTAGTTCGAATAACAGTGAGCGAGCTCAGTGTTACGCGACAGCAAACATCACGTACAGACCCAGACCAACAGCAATCATTGGGATTGCATCGACCAGACCCATAACGATAAAGAACTGTGTACGCAACAGAGGGATCAGGTCAGGCTGACGTGCAGCACCTTCCAAGAATTTACCACCCAAGATGCCGATACCGATTGCAGCACCGATTGCCGCCAGGCCCATCATCAATGCGGCAGCCATGTACAGCAGATCCATACTCAGGTTTTCCATGACAGTCTCCAGTTTGTTTCAGTTAAAACGCAGTAGTGTTGAAAGAAAATCAGTGTTTTTCAGATGCCATCGAGAGATAGACAATCGTCAGAACCATGAAGATAAAAGCTTGCAGCGTAATGATCAGGATGTGGAAAATGGCCCAAGGCACACTCAGAATCCACTGTGACCACCACGGCAGCAGGCCAGCAATAAGGATGAAGATCAACTCACCCGCATACATATTGCCAAACAGTCGCAGACCCAGTGAAACTGGTTTGGACAGCAGGCTGACACCTTCAAGAATCAGGTTAATCGGAATGAAAACCGGATGATTGAATGGCTGCATTGTCAGTTCCTTAACGAAACCGCCAACGCCTTTCATCTTAATGCTATAGAAAAGAATCAGAATGAATACGCCAAGCGCCATCGACAACGTGATGTTCACGTCGGCCGTTGGTACAACACGCAGAGCAGGCAAACCAAGTAATCTTTCACCGATGGTCGGTAAAAAATCGATTGGCAGCAAATCCATCATGTTCATTAAGAACACCCAGACGAAGACAGTCAGAGCCAAAGGGGCGATGACTTTGCTTTTGCCGTGATACATGTCACGCACGTTGCTATCGACGAAACCTACAACCAGCTCGATGGCCGTTTGCATTTTTCCTGGGACACCACTGGTGGCCTTTTTAGCGACGCGATGGAAAATAACCAGAAAGAGTACCCCGAGGACCACGGAGAAAAACATCGAATCGATGTTAATCGACCAGAATCCCGTCCCTACCTGAAGCTGTGTCAGATGGTGACCGATATACTCTTGTGGAGTAGAGATTTCTCCTGATGCAGACATGATGCCTCTTACCCTTTAGTAGTTAAGTACGGTAACTGTTAATGACGGCCGGTGCTAAAATCTGAGTCATCAACACCGATAAATAAGCCAAACCAAGCGGAGCAAAAACCGCCTTAAACAGGCCCAGCGCGATAATCATCAAGATAATCGTTATCAGAACCTTCAGCGCTTCTCCGATGGCAAAAGTCCAGGCAACTCGTCCAGAAACCGCTGTTTGCCCCTGCTGACGCATTGCGAAAAGCGTGAACAATACATTCGGTAGCCATGCGGCCATTCCGCCCATTAAGCCAGAAGTGGTCCACGTCAGGCTTTTAAAGCCAAATGCAGCACTGAGCAGAACAAAGGTCAGTAACTGCAGTATTAACAGCTTTCTGGCCACCTTCGCGCCGTTCTTGCTGTACAAAATACCTGATACAGACATGACGTTTGTTCTCTCCGTACTAAGTACCTAGCTGGAGGTATGCTGAGTGCCGTATATCATAGCCTTTACGGTTTTGAGTCAAGCAGCAAAAAACGAGCAAATTATACGGGCCACTCAAACGAATTCAATGGATAAGTAGCGAAAAGGTGAACAATTATTTAAATTTTAAGCTTTAAGGCTATTTTCATAAGCAAACTATAGTCGTAAATGGCCTTTTGGCATTTGTACGAGTATTCCATTGCTTAACAAAGAAGCGTGCGCCCGATCACATAATTACTATTTTCAGCTGCTAATACATCATCGGTAAAGCTAATCCTTAGCTATTCTGGCCTTTTAAAAGTAATAAAAATCAATAGGATGGTTATTTGGTAGCCTTAATTAAAACGGAATGCAAAATAACTGCACTTCCATGAAACAATAACCCAACAAATAACAACATTTTCATTACATGAGTTTTATCTTAGCCAGCGCCACTTTTTATTTTCAACCGTAACTATTTCCTGCCTGATTAGATCTGAAAGGTCATACAACTGCTATCAGAGTGTAAAAATGAGGTAAAACTCAAATGGACGGCATTAATTTAATTAGCCTGCTTATTTTACCTTTCATACACATTTGAAATTTTGACGATTTATTGACTCATCGCAAATTTAGTTTGCCTTAAGGATAACTAAATGGCGCTCTCCCTCGAGTTCAGGCACCTTCAATTTGACGATCTCTTCCAACGTGACGCCATCAGGTAACGAGTCTAGCTCATCATCCGGACGCACGCCCTTCAACGCGTAGAAACGCCCCTGCCCTTTCGCCGGCAAATGGTGACACCACGACAGCATATCTTGCAGCGAGGCGAAGGCGCGGCTAATCACGCCGTCAAATGGCGGCTTGGGGATAAACTCTTCCACGCGGCTCTGTACCGGCTCGACGTTAGTCAGCCCCAGCTCATGCTGAACCTGGCGTAAGAAACGCACGCGCTTGCCAAGGCTATCGAGCAGAGTGAAGTGGGAGTCAGGGCGAACGATAGCCAGCGGGATGCCCGGCAGGCCAGGCCCCGTGCCGACGTCAATAAAGCGCGAGCCGGTCAGGTGATTATTCACCACGATGCTGTCCATGATATGGCGAACCAGCATCTGCATAGGGTCACGAACCGAAGTCAGGTTGTAGGCTTTATTCCATTTGTGCAGCATCTCGACATAGGCCACTAACTGCTGTTTTTGCTGATCGGGTAACGATAATCCAGCCGCAGCCAGCAGCGAGTCTAATTTCTTATGCACAATGAGGTCCTCTGACAAAAAACATGTCCGTTCGAATTGGTGAAGAATGATAAATCAGCTGATGGAGCGGGAAAAGCGAGATTTGGCCACCAGACTGAAATCATCCGGCGGCCAGAACCGAGAGGAAATTAGGCGCTGCGGCGCAGCAGACCTTGCTTTTTCAACCAGATAAGCAGAATCGAGATAGCCGCCGGTGTGATACCTGAAATACGGGTCGCCTGGCCGATCGACGTCGGTTTGTGATCGTTAAGTTTGGCGAGCACTTCGTTCGATAAGCCATTCACCTGACGATAATCGAGATCCAGCGGCAACAGGGTATTCTCGTTGCGCTGCTGTTTTTCGATCTCATCCTGCTGACGAGCGATATAACCTTCGTATTTGACCTGAATTTCAACCTGCTCGGCAGCCTGAACGTCCGGCACTGAAGGGCTAAACGGTGTAAGGCTGGTCAGCAGCTCGTATGTCATCTCAGGACGACGCAGCAACTCTTCGGCACTGGCTTCTTTTGACAGCGGCGCGGACAGATGCGCGTTAACCAATTCAACTTGCTCAGAACGCGGGTTCACCCAAATGCCGCGCAGGCGCTGGCGTTCAAGCTCGATCATCTCTAATTTTTGGTTGAAGCGAGCCCAGCGAGCGTCATCAACCAAGCCCAGTTCACGGCCTTTTTCAGTCAGGCGTAAATCGGCATTGTCTTCACGCAGCATCAGGCGATATTCAGCACGCGAGGTAAACATGCGGTACGGCTCTTTGGTGCCCAGAGTGCACAGGTCGTCGACCAACACGCCAAGGTAAGCCTGATCGCGACGCGGCGCCCAACCTTCTTGCTCAAAGGCGTAGCGCGCAGCGTTCATGCCCGCCAATAAGCCTTGCGCTGCTGCTTCTTCGTAACCGGTGGTGCCGTTGATCTGTCCGGCGAAGAACAGGCCTGGAATGAATTTGCTTTCCAGCGTCGGCTTCAAATCACGCGGATCGAAGAAATCGTATTCGATGGCATAGCCCGGACGCACGATAACGGCGTTCTCCAGACCCTGCATGGAACGAACGATCTGCATCTGCACGTCAAACGGCAGGCTGGTGGAGATACCGTTTGGATAGACTTCGTTGCTGGTCAGCCCTTCAGGCTCAAGGAAGATCTGATGCGAGTTACGATCTGCGAAACGCATGACCTTATCTTCGATCGACGGGCAGTAACGCGGGCCGATCCCTTCGATGATCCCTGCGTACATCGGGCTACGATCCAAATTATTGCGGATCACATCATGGGTTTTCTCATTGGTGTAGGTCATGTAGCAAGGGATCTGACGCGGATGCTGCGCGGCGTTGCCCATGAATGAGAAAACCGGCGCCGGGTTGTCACCGTGCTGCGGCGCTAATGCGCTGAAGTCGATAGAGCGTGCGTCGATACGCGGAGGCGTACCGGTTTTAAGGCGATTTACACGCAGTGGCAGTTCACGCAGGCGCTGTGACAGGGAGATTGCTGGTGGATCCCCCGCACGGCCGCCGCTGTAGTTCTCCAGACCAATGTGGATTTTTCCATCCAGGAAGGTGCCCACGGTCAGAACGACAGACTTAGCACGGAATTTAAGGCCCATTTTGGTCACGGCGCCAACCACTGTGCCATTCTCAACAATCAAATCTTCAACAGACTGCTGGAAGATCATCAGGTTTGGCTGGTTTTCCAATGCTGTGCGAACGGCTTGGCGATACAAAACACGGTCTGCCTGGGCACGAGTGGCTCGAACGGCTGGACCTTTACTCGCGTTTAGTATCCTAAACTGAATCCCCGCATGATCGATCGCCGTAGCCATCAAACCGCCCAGTGCGTCCACTTCTTTAACCAGATGTCCTTTCCCGATCCCACCAATCGCTGGGTTACACGACATTTGTCCAAGCGTGTCGATATTGTGGGTCAATAACAGGGTTTGACGTCCCATTCTGGCTGAAGCCATAGCGGCTTCGGTGCCTGCATGGCCACCACCGATGATGATGACGTCAAATTGTTCCGGATAAAACATGGTACTGCACCTCGGAGTTCATGCGATGAAAGGGTGTGTGGTGTTGGGAGGAGGGATTCTACTCAAGTTTTGAGGTTCCACAAGTCCCGAGGGATCGTCACTAATTAAAAGAAGATCTTTTTTATTTAAAGATCTCTTATTAATACTTCTATTAGGATCACGATCCTCTGTGCATAAGTCTTTATTGTCGATGAAGATCAACAAGCTAAGCACGATCGAATGCTGTGAATGATCGGTGATCCTGTTCAGTATAAGCTGGGATCAGAATAGAGAGTTATGCACAGCATGAAATGCGACCTAAGGTTGTTAGAGGGATAACTACCGGTTTTACCCTGCTTTGCAGCCTAGTTACCCACAACTGATCGCTGAATATTTACACTTATTTGAGCAAATTAATCCAATTGATCACCCAAATCTCAGCGGGATCTTCAGGAATTTCATGTTGGGTCACATCGATTTCCATGCGATCGCCAATTCTTTTCGCGCCCAACGCTGTCAGTTTTTGATCCAATGAACGGATCGCGCCACAAAAAGTATCGTATTCGCTGCTGCCAAGACCCAATGCCCCGAACTGTACTTTAGACAGATCCGGCTGCTGCTCTTCCAGCTGTTCCAGGAAAGGTTGAAGGTTGTCAGGAAGATCTCCTGCACCATGTGTTGAACACACCACCAGCCAAATACCTTCGGCCGGGACTTCATATAGCTCTGGACCATGTAATGTCTGAGTACTAAAACCGGCTTCTTCCAGCTTTTCTGCAACGTGTTCCGCTACATATTCGGCACTGCCAAGCGTACTGCCACTGATCAGGGTAATGGTAGACATAATGCTCTCACCTGATAAAAGAAACGACATTGTACGCTGTGAATCAGCTGGGATCTACCTGTGGATAATAGGGGTATATAAATTCGGCCTTATGGCTTGATGGTGCGCATAATGGGGTTCTGCAGGGAGATCAGCGTCTCCGTGGACTGAATCTCATCAATGGTCTGGATCTTGTTGATAAGTACGTGTTGCAGCGAATCAATCGAGCGGCACATGATCTTGATGAAGATGCTGTAGTGGCCGGTGGTGTAATAGGCTTCGACCACCTCTTCAATGCTTTCAAGCTTGGCCAGAGCAGAGGGGTAGTCTTTGGCGCTCTTGAGAATGATGCCGATAAAGCAGCAGACGTCGTAACCTAGCTGCTTTGGGCTGACGGTGATATTGGCACCGGTGATGATTCCTGCCTGTTTCATCTTCTCAACGCGAACATGGATGGTGCCGGGGCTGACGGCGAAAACCTTCGCCAGTTCGGCATAGGCCGTGCGCGCGTTAACCATCAGGGCGTTTAGGATGGCGCGATCGAGATTATCGATCTGATAAATTTCGGTCATTTTTTTCCTCTCATATTCTCGTATCAACAATTTATGCTGCCTAAAAATGATGGATTAAAAGCCTTAAGGCAATATTTATTGTTGGATATTGAATCTATCTCTTACTTTGTTGCTTAATCAGTTCTATTGAAGACAAGGGAATGAGAAAACAACAATGAAAACCCAATTTATCGAGAAACAGCGTCAAATCAGCTTTGTGAAATCCACCTTCTCCCAGCAGCTGGAAAAGCAGCTAGGCCTGATTGAAGTGCAGGCACCTTTATTAAGCCAGCTGGGCGACGGCACGCAGGACAACCTCTCCGGCAGCGAGAAGGCGGTTCAGGTGCATGTGAAATCCCTGCCAGACTCGACCTTTGAAGTGGTGCACTCTTTGGCGAAGTGGAAGCGTAAAACCCTCGGCCAGCATGACTTCAGCGCGGGCGAAGGCCTGTATACCCACATGAAGGCGCTGCGCCCGGATGAAGATCGTCTGTCGCCGGTGCACTCTGTTTGTGTGGATCAGTGGGATTGGGAACAGGTGATGGGCGATGGCGAACGAACGCCTGAGTTTCTTAAAGCCACGGTGCGTAAGATCTACGCCGGTATAAAGGAAACCGAAGCGGCGGTGAGCCGTGAGTTTGGCCTGACGCCGTTCTTGCCGGAGGAGATCCACTTTGTCCACAGCGAAACTCTGCTTCAACGCTTCCCGGAGCTAGATGCCAAGCAGCGCGAACGCGCCATCGCCAAAGAGCTGGGCGCGGTGTTCCTGATGGGCATTGGCGGCAAACTGTCTCACGGTAAATATCACGACGTTCGCGCGCCGGACTACGATGACTGGAGCAGTAAAGGTGAAGCTGGGCTATCTGGCCTGAACGGCGATATTTTGGTGTGGAACCCTATTTTGGAAGATGCGCTGGAACTGTCGTCGATGGGCATTCGCGTTGATGCCGCGACCTTAAAGCACCAGCTGGCGCTGACCGATGACCAAGCTCGTCTACAGCTCGACTGGCACCAGGCGCTGCTGCGCGGTGAGATGCCGCAAACCATCGGCGGCGGCATTGGCCAATCTCGTTTGGTGATGCTGTTGCTGCAAAAGCCGCATATCGCGCAGGTGCAGTGCGGCGTCTGGTCGCCACTGCTGCACGACAGCGTTGAAGGCGTGCTCTAAAACTACCGTTTAAGGCCGCTGCCAGCGACGCTGGACGCGGCTTTTCATCCCGGTATCAAAGCGCCAAATGTGGTCGAAGATGCGCATGATGCCGGGCTTGCCGTATTGCGACATCGCCAGAGCATGGAAACGGTGATGTTTATCCTGCTGTAAATGCTTCACTCTCTTCTTAACTTCTTCTGGCAGCCGCTGGGCGATGAAATCCGAGATGATCACCGCGTCGGCGTCCTGCCACTCGGGTGATGACAGCTTATCTAAGGTGGCGGTCAGGCAGGCAGCCAAGTCGGTACCGCCCCTGAAATGCTGGCCGAGAAAGCGCAAAGCCTGATCCAACCCGTTGGAAGAGGTCAACTCGTAATGAATCACCTGACTGGCGAACAGCATGATGTAGCAGCGGCGGTTGTCGGCCAGCGCAATTCTCAGCAGCGCCAGGCAGAACGCTTTGGCGCACTGCTCATTAAATCCTCCCATTGAACCCGAAGTATCCACGCAGATGACAAAAGGCCCGCGCGGCTGGGGTTCTTGCTGCTGATGCACCACCGGGCGTTTGACCACTTTTTCGCGCCACACGTCGCCTTGCAGTCGGTAGGTCATTAGGCGCTTTTCCAGCAGGCGTCGGTAAAACTCATACTCCAGCTCGGGGATCCCCAACGTCCCCAGCTCGGTGGGCATCAGGCGCAAAATATCGTCGCTCTGATGAATGCCGTTCACCTCTTCGGGCACCGTGGCGGGCTCGCGCACCATCAGCCGATGTTCTTCCATCTTGGCATCTTCGTGCGGGCTGGTTTTGGCTTTCTGACTGCGACCCAGCTGCTCGGCGAGCCTCTGCAACTCAGGCTGCTGCTGCAAAAAAGCGCCGTAGCGCGACAGCGACTGCACTTCGCCACGCTGCCGCTGGCCCTTGCTCATATCCCACAGCCGTCCGGCGGCGGCATCGTTCTCTGCTAATAAAGGAGAGAGCTCGCCGCTGAGTTCCAGCCGCTGCTGTAGCTCTTCCTGCAACTGCTCCTGTTCCTGCTCGAGCAGCTGATGATGAACGGTCACCGTCTGGAAAGTAAGATTCAGCCGCCAGCGCTGGAGAAACAGAGTGTGGAAGCTATTGCCGGTTTTCGGGCCTCGCGTCTCCTCGGCGTTTTGCTGCAACGAGCGCGCCTCGGTAATAAAGGGAGAGTTTAGCGACTCAAGCTGCTCAATCAGCGCAGGCAGCTCGGCCTGAAAGGTGGCGGCGTCAATCTGCTGGCAGTGCTGATAAAGGTAGAACTCTTTGGCGAGGTCCGGCGGCACCGGCGTATCGTGGATGCGCTGGCGCAGTCTGAACTTCCACTCGGGCAGGTCTTTGGTCAGCGCGCGCTTCAGTCGTGGGAACTTTTCGAAGAAAATCGCCAGCTGCGGCGTGGCCAGCAGGCCGATGATCAGCTCCTCGATCAGCTCACCTTCGCTGATCGACAATAAGAGATCGAGGGATTCCAGACTGAGCATGGATCAGTGCCCGCTGAACAAGTCTTGCTGGTGGCGGAGTTGCTCCGACACCGCCAGCAGGCTGGCTTCAATCTTCGCGGCCCACTCGGCGGCGACAAACAGGCAGTTTTGATGCTGGCTGAACTCGTGGCGCTGCTGGTTAAATTTGGCATTCAGCCCTTCCAGCGTGCTTTTCATCTCATCGGGAACGGCAATCTGCTCTTTGCCCGGTAAGGTCAGGGGCGTCGACTGGCGGCTGATATCCAGCACCAGCAGCTGCAGCTTGTCATCCACCTCCGCCTCAATGTTCTGCGCGAATCCCATGCCGTTGAGCTTCACCTTCAGAACCCCTCCTTTATTAAGCCACTCGTCGAGCACGCTTCTTTCCACCAGCAGATGGGAAACCTGAATATCGTGCAGATGGAGAGGAGTTTGCAGCAGTAGGGTTAGGCTGCTAGCCGCCAGCGTATCCGGCAGGCTGTATTGTGGCTTACGGCTAAAAATACCCGCCTTTTTGAGCACTTTGATCGACTGTCTGGAGCTTTGCTGCTGCTGATACTGCATCCATTCCTGATTGAGCTGGCGCAGCTTCATTAATAACGTCTGCTGCTGGTAAGCCTGTTCGGTGATCATCTGCTCGATTTGGGTTTGCAGCAGGTGATAGGTGTTCAGGTCGTGCCACAGACAATCTTTCAGCAAAATCAGGTCGATAGGCGTGATGGCCTGACGGCCGCTGAAGAAGGCGCAGGCTTGCAGCAGGCGCAGGGCTTTCTTCCAGCGGCGGTCCGAAACATAAGGCGCGGTGTCCAGCGCATCCAGACGCTGGCGCAGTTGGAAAATCAGCTCGAAGCAGGATTCCGGCAAGGCCACCTTATCTATTTCAGGCTGCCACTGCTGATACTCTTCATCGCTAATGCTCAGGGCTTCCGGCACCAGATTGGCGCTTTCGTTTGGCCGGGAAGTCAGCAAAGAGCGGAAATTCTGTTTATCCTGCACCTTGTCCAGCCATAGGCGGATTAGCATACGGTCATAGAGTGCCTCAAGGCTGCCGTCGGCCTCAGGCAGTTCATTGGAGGCGCTTACCAGCAGCCGCATCGGGATAGCATCCTCGCGCTCGCCGTTACGAAAGCGTCGCTCGTTAATGGCGGTCAGCAGGGTATTGAGGATGGCCGGGCCGGCTTTCCAAATCTCATCCAGAAAAACAATCTCCGCCTCGGGCAAATAGCCGGAAGTCAGGCGTAGATAGCGGCCTTCGTCTTTCAGGGCTTGAATTGACAGCGGGCCAAAAACCTCTTCTGGAGTGGAAAAGCGCGTCATCAGGTATTCAAAAGCGCGGGCGTGGCGGAAGGCAAACTTAAGGCGGCGGGCAATCAGGCTTTTAGCGATGCCGGGCGGCCCGAGCAGAAACACGCTTTCGCCGCACAGCGCGGCCAGCAGGCACAACCGGATGGCTTCCTGACGCTCGTACAGTCCGTGTTCTAAAGCATTGGCAAGACGGGCAATCCGTTCTGCAAGTAAAGGAGAATGCGCCATACTGAATCTTCCGGTTTCCGTGAGTAAATGAGATCAGTGAAATTACTGGGCTGGGAATGATAATAAACCATGGCCTATTTTTATTGATATAGCTTACGGATATAGATTGTTGATTACACAAATCTTTCTATTATAGATACTGTGGGTTTATCTGCGTTAATCGCCAATTCCTTGTTTATATAGGGGTAGGCAATTGGATTTATTCGTGCATACTGTGCGCCGTTTAGTGGGCATTCAGCCCTGAGCGCATCTTTCGCTTACGGAATTCTTTGCATAAAAGAGCAGCAAAAAGAAACCAATTATGAGCACAGAACATAAACGGTCACTCCCCGCAGTAACCCTGGCCGCCATTGGTGTGGTTTATGGTGACATTGGCACCAGCCCTCTCTACACCTTGAGAGAGTGTTTTTCAGGCCACTACGGCTTTAACGTTGAACCCAGCGTTGTCTTTGGTTTCCTTTCCCTGATTTTCTGGATGCTTATACTTATTGTCTCGCTGAAATACCTCACTTACGTGATGCGCGCAGACAACGCCGGTGAAGGCGGGATCTTGACCCTGATGTCCCTCGCGGGCCGTAACACCTCGGCGCGAACCACGGCGGTATTAGTGATCCTCGGGCTTATCGGCGGCAGCTTCTTCTATGGCGAAGTGGTGATCACCCCGGCGATTTCGGTGCTGTCGGCGATGGAAGGCTTAGAGATTGCCGCCCCGTCGCTCGACCCTTATATCGTGCCGCTTTCTATTACCGTCCTGACGTTACTGTTCATCATCCAGAAGCACGGCACCGGCATTGTCGGCAAGCTGTTTGCCCCGGTGATGCTGCTGTGGTTCCTGACGCTGGCGGTGCTAGGTATTAACAGTATTGCTCAAAACCCAGAAGTGCTGCGGGCCATGAACCCGATGTGGGCGGTGAACTTCTTTATTGAGCATAAATCCTTCTCCTTCTTTGCGCTCGGCGCGGTGGTGCTTTCCATCACGGGTGTTGAGGCGCTGTATGCCGATATGGGCCACTTCGGCAAATTCCCTATCCGTCTGGCGTGGTTCACCGTGGTGCTACCTTCGCTGGTGCTGAACTACTTCGGGCAAGGCGCACTGCTGCTCAAAAACCCCGAGGCGATTAAAAACCCGTTCTTCCTGCTGGCACCTGACTGGGCGCTGATCCCACTGCTGATTCTGGCGACCCTCGCCACCATTATCGCCTCGCAGGCGGTGATCTCCGGCGTGTTCTCCCTGACTCGTCAGGCAGTTCGTTTGGGCTATCTGCCGCCAATGCGCATCATCCACACCTCAGAAATGGAAGCCGGGCAGATCTACATTCCCGCCATTAACTGGACGCTCTATTTCGCAGTGGTTATCGTCATCGCCAGCTTCGAGCATTCGAGTAATTTGGCCGCCGCCTATGGTATTGCCGTGACCGGCACCATGGTGCTGACCTCGATTCTCTCCTGCACCGTGGCGCTGAAAAACTGGCACTGGAAAGCTTTCCTGGTCGGCATTCTGCTGGTGGTTCTGCTGTTTATTGACGTGCCGATGTTCGCGGCGAACGCCACCAAGCTGTTCTCCGGCGGCTGGCTGCCTCTGACCCTCGGCCTGTGCATGTTTATCGTGATGACCACGTGGAAAAGCGAGCGTTTCCGCCTTATGCGCCGGATGCACGAACACGGCAACTCGCTGGAAGCCATGATCGCCTCGCTGGAGAAATCGCCGCCGGTGCGCGTGCCGGGCACTGCGGTTTATATGTCCCGCGCCACTAACGTCATTCCGTTTGCCCTGCTGCACAACCTCAAGCACAACAAAGTGCTGCACGAGCGCGTGGTGCTGCTGACGCTGCGCACCGAAGACGCGCCTTATGTGCACAATGTTCGCCGGGTAACTATCGAGCAGCTCTCACCGACCTTCTGGCGCGTGGTGGCGAGCTACGGTTTCAAAGAGACGCCAAACGTTGAGGAAGTGTTCCACCGCTGCGGGCTGGAAGGTCTGCCGTGCCGCATGATGGAAACTTCGTTCTTTATGTCCCACGAGTCGCTAATCCTCACCAAGCGGCCTTGGTATCTCTACTTCCGCGGCAAGCTGTTTATGGCTCTCAGCCGCAACGCGCTGCGCGCGCCGGACCAGTTCGAGATCCCGCCTAACCGCGTTATCGAGCTAGGGACGCAGGTGGAAATCTAATTCGCCTGTGGTGAACAAAGGGCACTTTCGAGTGCCCTTTTGCTTTTCTAAACGCCGTGAAAAGTCATTAACTCAAATTTAGCGCGGCTTTCTAAAACGGGTAGCGAAACGTTTCGACGGCGATCACAATTTCATCACAAGGCGATTGCCAGTTTCTAGCATCGTCATAAACTCAGCAGTGAGCGAAACGTTTCGCTGTCGGAGTTCACAATGAAGAAATCACCGCTTTTAAATGCCGAAATCTCCTATGTCATTGCCAGGTTAGGTCATACCGATCAGCTGGTTATTGCCGATGCCGGTTTACCGGTACCCGCATCTTCCCAACGCATCGATCTGGCGCTAACTGCCGGTGTTCCTACTTTCTTGCAAGTTTTCAAGGTAGTGACCCATGAGATGCAGGTTGAGCGCGCGATTCTCGCCGAGGAGATCGTCGAAAAAAATCCTCAACTCCATGAAGCGTTACTCGCGCAGTTGAAACAGCTTGAGCAACACCAGGGAAACACCATCAGCCTTGAGTACATCAGCCATGAGTCATTCAAGGTGCAAACCGAACACAGCCGGGCCGTGGTCCGTAGCGGGGAATGTTCGCCGTACGCGAACGTTATTCTTTGTGCTGGCGTAACCTTCTGAGGCCTTTATGCAACCTTTGCTGCAACTCTCAGGGATTGATAAAGCGTTTCCCGGCGTTAAAGCGCTCTCCGGCGCGGCGCTAAGCGTCTATCCGGGCCGCGTGATGGCGCTGGTGGGTGAAAACGGCGCCGGTAAGTCCACCATGATGAAAGTGCTCACCGGCATCTATCAAAAGGATGCCGGTTCACTGCGTTTTCTGGGAAAAGAGGCCTCTTTTAACGGGCCTAAAGATTCTCAGGAAGCCGGCATCGGCATTATTCATCAGGAATTGAACCTGATCCCCCAGCTGACTATCGCGGAAAACATCTTTCTTGGCCGCGAGTTTGTTAATGGGTTTGGCCGCATCAATTGGAAGAAGATGTACGCCGAAGCCGACAAACTGCTGGCGCGCCTGAACCTGCGTTACAGCAGCCATCGTCTGGTGGGCGAGTTATCGATTGGTGACCAGCAAATGGTGGAAATCGCCAAGGTGCTGAGCTTCGAGTCCAAGGTCATCATCATGGATGAGCCGACCGACGCCTTAACCGATACCGAAACCGCCTCTTTATTTAACGTCATCCGCGAGCTGAAAGCGGCGGGTTGCGGCGTGGTCTACATCTCGCACCGCATGAAGGAAATCTTTGAAATTTGCGATGACGTCACCGTGTTCCGCGATGGCCAGTTTATCGCCGAGCGCCCAGTAAGCGAATTGCAGGAAGACACGCTGATCGAAATGATGGTTGGCCGCCGCCTTGAAGAGCAATACCCGCGCCTCAAGCAAGAGCGCGGCGCGCTGCGCCTGCAAGTGCGCAATGTCTCCGGGCCGGGCGTCAAAGATGTCAGCTTCAACTTATATGCTGGCGAAATTCTCGGTGTCTCCGGACTGATGGGCGCCGGTCGTACCGAGTTGATGAAGATTCTCTACGGCGCGCTGCCGCGTAAAGCGGGTTATGTCGCCCTTGATGGCCGCGAAGTTGTCACCCATTCCCCACAGGACGGGTTGGCGAACGGCATCGTTTATATCTCTGAGGATCGTAAGCGCGACGGACTGGTGCTCGGGATGTCAGTCAAAGAGAACATGTCGCTGACCGCGCTGCGCTACTTCAGCCGCGCGGGTGGCACCCTGAAACATGCTGATGAGCAGCAGGCTGTCGGCGATTTCATTCGCATGTTCAACATCAAGACGCCGTCCATGATGCAGCCTATCGGCCTGCTCTCCGGGGGGAATCAGCAGAAAGTGGCGATTGCTCGCGGGCTGATGACACGTCCAAAAGTTTTGATCCTCGACGAACCAACGCGCGGCGTTGACGTCGGCGCCAAGAAAGAGATTTACCAGCTCATTAACCAGTTCAAGCGCGAAGGTTTGAGCATCATTTTGATTTCGTCAGAAATGCCAGAAGTTATCGGCATGAGTGACCGGATCATGGTGATGCACGAAGGCCATTTAAGCGGTGAATTCCCGATAGAACAGGCTACGCAAGAAGTGTTGATGGCAGCCGCTGTCGGCAAGCAATACGGCGTGACGCAGGAGTAATCAACTATGAGTTCTCAAACTATGCCAGCCAAAAAGGGCTGGTTCACAAAAGAATGGTTGTTAGAGCAGAAATCGCTGATTGCGCTGCTGGTGCTGATTGCCGTGGTCTCTTCCATGAGCCCGAATTTCTTCACGCTGAACAACCTGTTTAACATTCTTCAACAAACCTCGGTCAACGCCATTATGGCCGTGGGCATGACGCTGGTTATTCTGACGTCGGGGATCGACTTATCCGTCGGTTCGCTGCTGGCCTTAACGGGCGCGGTGGCTGCGTCGATTGTCGGTTTAGAAGTGAATGCGCTGGTGGCCGTCGCCGGTGCGCTGGCCTTGGGGGCGGCGGTAGGTGCCGTCACCGGGGTGATTGTCGCTAAAGGCAAGGTTCAGGCGTTTATTGCCACACTGGTGATGATGCTCCTGCTGCGCGGTGTCACCATGGTGTACACCAACGGTAGTCCAATCAGCACTGGATTCACCGATGTTGCTGATACATTTGGCTGGTTTGGTATCGGTCGCCCGCTGGGCATCCCGACGCCGGTCTGGCTGATGGTGGTGGTGTTTGCGCTGGCGTGGTACATGCTGCATCACACCCGTTTAGGACGTTATATCTACGCGCTGGGCGGCAATGAGTCCGCGACGCGTCTGTCAGGTATCAGCGTTGATAAAGTTAAAATTATCGTCTACTCCCTGTGTGGTTTATTAGCGGCTTTAGCCGGCATTATCGAAGTGGCGCGTTTGTCCTCTGCGCAACCGACTGCCGGTACCGGTTATGAGCTGGACGCAATTGCCGCTGTGGTGTTGGGAGGAACCAGCCTGTCGGGTGGTAAAGGACGTATTGTAGGAACGTTGATCGGCGCGCTGATCCTCGGTTTCCTAAATAACGGTTTGAATTTATTAGGCGTATCCTCCTACTACCAAATGATAGTCAAAGCAGTCGTGATATTGCTGGCTGTTCTGGTAGATAACAAAAGCAACAAATAACCTCCCCTACAGGAATTATGACCATGAATATGAAAAAACTGGCAGTTTGGGTTTCCGCAGCAGCAATTACCGCCTCTTTCAGCGCCAACGTATTGGCTAAAGACACCATCGCGCTGGTGGTTTCTACGCTGAACAACCCGTTCTTCGTTTCCATGAAAGACGGCGCGCAGAAAGAAGCTGACAAGCTGGGCTACAACCTGGTGGTGCTGGATTCCCAGAACAACCCGGCGAAAGAGCTGGCAAACGTGCAGGACCTGACGGTTCGCGGCACCAAACTGATGCTGATCAACCCGACTGACTCCGACGCCGTGGGTAACGCCGTTGCCATGGCGAACCAGGCTAAGATCCCAGTGATCACCCTTGACCGTCAGGCAAGCAAAGGCGAAGTGGCAAGCCACGTGGCCTCTGATAACGCCTTCGGCGGCAAAATGGCCGGTGATTACATCGCCAAGAAAGTCGGCGAAAACGCCAAAGTTATTGAACTGGAAGGCATTGCCGGGACTTCCGTTGCCCGCGAACGCGGCAAAGGCTTCGCTCAGGCGGCTGAAAAGCACCACTTCACTATTCTGGCTAGCCAGCCGGCAGACTTCGACCGTACTAAAGGTCTGAACGTAATGCAGAACCTGCTGACTGCACACCCAGACGTGCAGGCGGTATTTGCTCAGAATGACGAAATGGCATTAGGCGCGCTGCGTGCCTTGCAGACCGCGGGTAAAACCGACGTTCTGGTGGTAGGTTTTGACGGCACCGAAGATGGCATCAAAGCGGTTAACAGTGGCAAGATGGGCGCAACCGTGGCCCAGCGTCCAGACCAGATTGGTGTGATTGGCGTTCAGACTGCTGATAAAGTGCTGAAAGGCGAAAAAGTGCCTGCTGTTATTCCAGTAGATCTGAAACTGGTTGCACAGCCGTAATTGACAGACTCTGCGCCGCTCCTGTTGGGCGGCGCAACATGACTCAGGGAACGCAAATGGATACAGGTAAACTGGTGGTTCTCGGCAGTATCAATGCCGACCATATTCTCAATATCAATCAATTCCCTCAGCCTGGCGAAACGGTGATCGGTAAACAATATACCGTGGCTTTTGGCGGTAAGGGAGCTAACCAGGCGGTCGCCGCCGGGCGCGCGGGCGCGGATATTTCCTTTATCGCCTGCGTCGGTGATGATGATATTGGTGAGCGCGTTCGTCAGCAGTTGGCCAGTGACAACATCGATACTTCTCCCGTTGAGGCAATCGCCGACACCACTACCGGCGTGGCGCTGATCTTCGTTAATGCCGAAGGCGAGAATGTTATCGGTATTGATGCCGGTGCGAATAAAGCCGTGACGCCTGACTACCTGAATCGTTATCAACAGAACATTGTCGACGCCTCGGCGTTGCTGATGCAATTAGAGTCTCCGCTAGAAACCGTGATCGCTGCGGCTAAGCTGGCGAAGCAGCACAACACTCAGGTTATCCTCAACCCGGCTCCGGCTTGTGAACTGCCCGATGAACTCTTGTCGCTGGTGGACATGATCACGCCGAACGAAACCGAGGCCGAGCGCCTGACCGGCATTCAGGTGAATAATAATGAAGATGCCCAACGCGCCGCGAAAGCGCTGCATGATAAAGGCATCGAAACCGTGATTATCACGCTAGGCAGCAAAGGCGTCTGGCTGAGCCAGCACGGCGAAGGCAAGCAGGTCAGCGGTTTCCGCGTCAAAGCCGTGGACACCATCGCGGCCGGGGACACCTTCAACGGCGCATTGGTCACCGCCCTGCTCGAAGGCGCAGCCATGGACAAAGCCGTGCGTTTTGCTCACGCCGCCGCCGCCATTGCCGTGACTCGTCCGGGGGCGCAGCCTTCTGTGCCATGGCGTAATGAAATCGACGACTTCCTTGCGCGTCAGGAGTCCTGATTGGCCACCATGAAAGATGTCGCCCGCGTCGCGGGCGTCTCAACCTCCACCGTCTCTCATGTCATCAACAACAATCGCTTTGTCAGCGAGGCTATCCGCGAAAAAGTCACCGCGGCGATAGACAGCCTCAACTATGCACCTTCCGCCCTCGCCCGTAGCCTTAAACTGAACCAAACTCGGACGATTGGCATGCTGCTCACCGCCAGCAGCAACCCCTTCTATGCGGAAGTAGTGCGCGGCGTGGAGCGCAGCTGCTATGAACGCGGCTACAGCCTGATCCTCTGCAACACCGACGGCGACGCCGAGCGCATGAACCGCAGTATGGAAACCCTGCTGCAAAAGCGCGTCGACGGTTTGCTATTAATGTGTACCGAGAATCATCGGCCGTCGCAGGACGCCATCAGCCGCTATCCGTCATTACCTATTGTGATGATGGACTGGGCACCTTTTGGCGCGGCGAACGATGTCATTCAGGATAACGCTTTGCTCGGCGGCGTGATGGCGACGGAGTATCTGATTAGCCAAGGGTACCAGCGCATCGCCTGTATCACCGGCCCGCTGGATAAAACCACCGCCGTACAGCGACTGGATGGTTATCGTCAGGCCATGCATCAGGCGGGACTGCCGGTGTTACCGGGTTATGAAGTGATTGGGGATTTCGAGTTTGCCAGCGGCCTGCCCGCCATGGAGCAGTTGCTCGCCCTGCCGCAGCGCCCCGAGGCGGTTTTCGCCAGCAACGACGCGATGGCGGTTGGGGTTTATCAGGCACTATATAAAGAAGGGCTGCGCGTGCCGGATGACATCGCAGTCATTGGCTATGATGACATTCAGCTGGCGCAATATATGACGCCGCCGCTGACCACCATTCATCAGCCGAAAGATTCACTGGGGGAACTGGCCATCGATGCGCTTTTGCATCGTTTGAAAGAACCTGAAGCTGAGCCTCAGGTTCTGGTCTTAACGCCAGAGCTAGTGGTGCGCGGCTCGGTTGGCTCAATCCACCGCTAACAGCAGGTTTTGGCATGCCAGCAGAGCACCCTCGGGATCACTGGCCAGAATGGCATCAACCAGGGCCTGATGGTATTCCAGCTTAATCACCTCATTCCCGGTGATGGCTCTAAAGTAGCTTTGATAAACCGAGCTGAACAAATTGGAGAATGAGGTCAGGAAGGGGTTCTTTCCGGCTTCATAGATAAGCTGGTGGAATTGGGTGTCGACTTTTATCCAGCGCTCGCGGTCAAAGCGATAATGCAGCTCCTTCATCTCCGCCATATATAAAGAAAGAAGTTCCTTCTGTTCCTTCGTCGCCGTAGTGGCGGCCAGTGCGCAAGCCTGGGGTTCGAGCGCGCGGCGCAAAATCACAAAGTGCGCCATCACTTGATCGAAGTTCTCGCGGGTCATCCACCAGTTCAACAGCTCCTGATCGAGGAAGTTCCAGTTTGATTGCGGCATCACCCGCGTCCCAATCCGTGGGCGGGGTAACAGCATCCCTTTGGCGGCCAGCGTTTTCACTGCTTCGCGTACCGCCGTCCGGCTTACCCCGAAAATATCCCCCAATTCAATTTCACCGGGCAAGATACTGCCCTCGGCATATTCACCAGATAAGATGCGCTGGGCGATTTTCTCCGCCAATAGATAAGAAAGATTGCGCTGGGCGGCTTGTTGTTGGGCGTTAAGGGGCATTAAAAGGGCATCCTGAGATTCAGTGGTCTTATTATAGAAAAGAGTTTACCCCAGTGTTACGGGTCGAAAAGGCCATTTTGTGTAGAAAACTGGGTGATTGTTGTCCGTTTTTGCGATGTTTGTTGAAAAAAAGAACGGTCAGTAATTAATTTGAAATTAGGGGTTGCGGCCTTCTGAGAACTCCCTATAATGCGCCTCCACTGACCGGGAACAACGACTGAGAAGTCA
>NZ_JBQSVA010000004.1:0-409750 GCF_052375995.1 Ewingella sp. AOP9-I1-14 | reverse complement strand
CTCCAGCGGAGGGAGTCAATCCGGTATTTCAATAAATATACAGGTTTGCGCATTCTCCATGAAGAGTCCTACCGTCCCTGATTGGGGTATCCAAGTTTACGGTTTAGATGGAAAAACGAGTTTTACCAGTGAAGAAATGCCAATTGTTTATAGGGGGAATATTAACTCTCCGGGCAGAGGTGGGGCGACCACTTATTTCTCTAACCAAGACCAAGCTAATAGACCAATGATCCCTGTTTTAAAAATTGGAGGGCAACTTATAAGTAAAAGTTGGTTCCATTTAGGAATGGCGAGAAGCGGAAATGCTTTTTTTGGCAGACCAGCGGGATTTATTAATGGTGGTGATAACAACAATCAAGATCAGCAAGTTGTTGGTTATGAATCGAAGCAGCTCCCATTTATTTACGCATCAGACTACTTTTAATTTCAATAGGAAATATTATGGCTTGGTATAGAGACGGAACGGTAAGAGTTACAAACGGCAGCGCGACGGTAACTGGCACTGGCACTTTATGGGGTGACAATAAACAGGGTATTGGTCCGGGGCAGATGCTACTTGTTCCTGCCGCTGGCACAGTTCAGGTTTATGAGATTCTGCGAGTAGACAGCAACACCCAGTTAACGCTGAAGGATAATTTTGTAGGAACGACCTCGGCAGCATCAGTATACGCAATACCCTCGTTCTATACGGACTCGGTACCTGATTTCGCGCGACGCCTATCTGCTCAGCTCGGCTATTATCAAAGCCAAATGGATGGCTGGCAGCAAATCATGACTGGCTCAGGGAGTGTCACTTTAACCACACCTAACGGGCAGACAGTTACCATCAGCAGCTTCAAGAAACTCACTGATGATATGTCAGGCAAGGCAAGTAACACTGACCCAAGGTTATCTACTGTTGATGGTAAGTCCGGAGGAAGGATATCAACCTCAGTAGATGTAACAAATGAGCTAGGTGTTGTAACTGACATCAATGGCCTTGGATATACTTCATTTAAGTTTCCAACGACCTTAGCCAGGCTATGCTATTCATTTACAGAAAATCTAGGCGATCTGGTAATGGTTACAACAGATCGAACTCTGACGGGTACTGAAAAATATTTCGCCATGAGGAAGTCAGGCCAATTCACAACACAAGGAAACATAACCTGCTTGTCACTCACTCAAACATCTGACGCCGACAAAAAAGGCCATATAACTCCGATCGAGAATGCATTAGATAAACTCAGCCGGATACGGGGCGTGACTTATGTCATGAAAGACGACGGTACGCCGTCAGCCGGTGTTATTGCACAGGAGTTGATGAATGAATTGCCTGAGGCTGTTGGATCTACTTTTGATGACTACGACCAGTATGGCGAAGTAGAGGAAGAGGTACCTGTTGAAGTTGTAAACGAGAACGGTGAAAAGAGCACAATTACGGAGATCAGAAAGGTAATCAGGCTGATCAGAAAAAGAGATGATTCCAAGCGAAGCTATACGGTTGAGTACTCTGGCGTTATTGCTTTAGCAGTTCAGGCCATCAATGAACTTTCTGAAAAGGTGAAATCCCTAGAAGCTGAAGTTGCCTCTTTAAAGCCACAGCAGGCGAGCTAAATTTCTTTCCTTTCCGATCAGCAGTATACCTGCGCTAGCAAAATCCCTACTTCCCAACACAAAAAACTCATGATTATACTGTATGCATAACCAGTTATTTTTGGGCGTGCATTATGAATATCTTTTACCCAGTTCCAGAACCTTTAAAGCTTTCCATCCCCTTTTTTCAAGACAAAGTGCAGGCGGGGTTCCCTTCGCCCGCGCAGGACTACATTGAAAAAGGCATCGATCTCAATGAGCTTTGCGTTAACCACCCGGCGGCCACGTACTTTGTGATGGCCACGGGTATGAGTATGGTTGATGCGGGGATTTACGAAGGGTCATTGCTGGTAGTGGATAGAAGCCTGCAGGCAAAGCATGGTGACATCATCATCGCGTCGGTGGCGGGTGAGTACACAGTAAAGCGGCTTTGCACTCACCCAGTCCTTCAGCTAATCCCAATGAATCCCGACTTTCCGCCTATCGTCCTGCATGACGGTGGGGATGATTTGGAAGTATTTGGTGTCGTTACGTTCACCATTAATGGGTTGCAGTGATGTTTGCCTTGGCGGATGTGAACAGCTTTTATGCCAGTTGCGAGACCGTATTCCGGCCTGACCTCAAAGGGCGGCCAGTTGTCGTTTTAAGCAACAACGATGGCTGCGTTATCGCCCGCAGCGCGGAGGCGAAAAAGCTTGGCATCAAGATGGGGGATCCGTTCTTTAAAATGCGCGACCTGTTTGAGCGGCACAAAATTGTGACGTTCAGCAGCAACTATGCCCTTTATGCAGACATGAGCTCCCGCGTCATGACGGTGCTGGAAGAGATGGCGCCCGCCGTGGAAATATACTCAATTGATGAAGCTTTCATGAACCTGCAAGGGGTCAGTAATTGCAAGAATCTCGAGGAGTTCGGGCGTGAGGTCCGGGCAAAGGTTCTGCAATGGACGGGGCTAACGGTCGGCGTGGGCATAGGGCCGACGAAAACACTCGCCAAGCTGGCTAATCATGCTGCAAAAAAATGGACCAAGACCGGCGGCGTGGTAGATTTGTCGCTCTTGGCGCGCCAGCGAAAACTCATGGCGTTGGTCGAGGTCGGCGATGTTTGGGGAGTCGGCCGCCGGATATCGAAAAAGCTCAATGACATGGGCATCACAACAGCTCTTCAACTAGCCGACGCGCCTACCGGCCTGATACGAAAGCATTTCAACGTGGTGCTCGAGCGCACGGTCAGGGAGTTGCGAGGAGAGCCGTGCTTAGAGCTGGAAGAGTTTGCACCAACCAAGCAACAGATAGTCTGCTCCCGCTCCTTCGGCGACCGTGTTACCGAGTATGAGCTGATGCGCGAAGCCATTTGCAGCCATGCGGTCAGAGCCGCGGAGAAGCTGCGCGGTGAACGGCAGTATTGCCGGCACATTTCCGCATTCGTTAAAACCAGCCCGTTCTCTGTGAATGAGGTCTATTACGGCAAGACCGCTGGGACAAAGCTCCAGATCCCCACACAGGACAGCCGTGACATTGTGGCCGCCGCCGCTCAATGCTTGGATGCGATATGGCAGGACGGGCATCGGTTTCAGAAGTGCGGGGTGATGCTCGGTGATTTTTACAGCCAGGGTGTCGCGCAGTTAGGTTTATTCGACGAGTACAAGCCGCGGTCCAACAGCGAACAGCTAATGGCCGTGTTGGATGGAATTAATCATAGCGGGAAGGGGCGTGTTTGGTTTGCCGGGCAAGGGGTGCAAAAGAGCTGGGAGATGAAAAGGCAAATGCTTTCGCCAGCGTATACGACACGCTTTAGTGACCTCATGCGAGTAAAGGTATAGGCACTGGGTTGAAAAAAAGCCCACGTTAACGGTGGGCTGCAATCAGTAGGTACTTCGGTCTTGGCGGACCAGCTGTTCTTCGTCAGCTACCTTGAGTTTAGCCCGACCTGTCAGATTTGCCATGTTGTAGGCGCTAATCTAATCGGGCATGTTATTCGGACAAACAATCCAAACTGCTGGGTGACTTATGAGTGAATCATGGGAAGAAGAGCGTTCTGCATTCATAGCTGGTGAGATTGGCGGCGCGGTGATTGAGCTGGTATCCGAGGGCGTTGTGATTGACAGGAATACCATCGTCGAAAGGCTTGAGGATAAGCGCAAGAGTGTGGGTAACACCGCCCACAAAGGGATACTGCGCGATGCTGCTGAGTTCGTGAGGAAAGGGCGGTAGCCGTCAGTGAATTGGCAGAATGAAAAAACCGGCCACGAAGGCCGGTGAAATCGGAAACGACAGGTTTATTGTTTTTAAGTGAACTCAGAACGCTGGATAGGTTTACTTATATAAGAGTTTTTTTAGGGGGCAGTTTCATTGGAGGATGAGCATCGTAATGAACAAATCTTGCCCCTGAATTCGGTACATTTTGGTAATGAACAATGTGACTCGATGTCCAATCTCCAAAGGTTTTCTGTTGATCATAGTACTTATGACCAACATGGTAATGCCAGAGATGTTTTTCGATAGCGTACTGAATTAATTCGAGTCGTCTTACGTGATTCTCACTAACACCGGTGGACGGTTTATTGCGCCCCGGTAAAGCGTCATAGCCTGATGATTTTAAGATTGAAATAAAATCACCAATTAATTTTAGCTCTGGTTGGCTCAGTGTTTTCATTAATTCAATAAATGATTTTGAATAGCTTATACCGACAGCCATTATACATCCTTCTTCATCGACTGAATCCAATCTGCAAAATCGTCGCCAGTAGTTACCCAGTCAGGATGTGCGACGTTGCCAGAGTTAATTGACTGGGATAAAACATCCATGTCATATGAGAATTCATCTTTATTATCAACTTGATGAAGCTTAACCAACTCGTACAATTCCGTAGAGACCTTTTGGTAGTCCTCAAAGATCTGCAGCGCCTTTGTCTTCATGTACCGAAGGTGTTGCAGGTGAGGAGCCCACTCAACCATAGTTTCTGCTCTAAAGAACGTATAAAACATTCTTTTGTTGCCGGTATTTATTGCTTCCACAAGGTTATAAAGGTTTTTTGAGCTACTTTCTTTTATCTCAAGACTTTTAATTTCTTCAGCGCTTCCAGACTTCAAAACAGAAATCATTTTTCTAGCTTCTGAGCATTGGAGTTTTACAGCATCAACAATTTCATCAGTTTTTTTGATTGCACCTGCAACCTGTTTCTTTGTGAGTGAGCGATGATGGCTACGGTCGAAGTCGTCCAGAGGGCGCTCAACTGCTTGAGAAACCTCAAAGAATACGCCCTTAACCTTATCTAGGTTTGGGCCTAAGAAGGCTGCTGCCTCTATGCCGATCATGTCATTCATCCTGTAAGTCTATTTGGTAATGCAGTTGTAGGCAAACAGCACAAAATGTTCCATGCCTGAGAGAATAGTGAACATTCGCAGATAATCGAGAAATGAGAAAATGGCGACAAATGCTATTTTTTCTCTAAGCTGGTTCACCTACTGCTATGCATTCAAGGATTTATAATAGAACGGATCGTACTCAATAAAAATACTGGTTTTTTATCAGGTGAGTTCGCGCGGTCAATTCTTCAATGCATGATTTTTTTGGGAGAGGGTTTGATGTGATCGAGGCTGCTCGGAACCTCATCGCCCTCCGCTAAAAACTCATGACCAATAATCTCGCCGTCTTTCATCTCAAGAGCGACCCGAACATTTTCGAGCGTTCGGACATCGATACCAAGCCGCTCGAAGTATTCAACAACCTTGGCTTTTGATTTTTCGTCCATCAGTTCTATCTCTCCTTTAGCTTACTCAAATCCTAACCAGTTATCGGCATCCTCAAACATCCCTTCAACTATCCCCGCAATGACAGCCTTCTGGGCCTTACTGGCATCCGTATTGATGCTGCTGAGCGTTACCATCGGTTTAACCTTCACATCAGCATCAGGGAAGGTGCCATGCACGCGCTTGGTCAGTTCTGCATGGATCAGCGCCTTGGCGTCCGGTATCCCTTCGAAGTTTCTCTTATCGTAAATCAGCTCAACGAACATAAAATCACTCCACATAGATTTAACTGGTTATTCATACAGTATTTGTGTTTTGTGAAATGATCAACTGGAAGATTTCGATTTCAGTAGTTCAAATTTATCGTGAAGTGTTTGAGGGAAAATCTCTCGGTAGACCTTCCATAGAATATCTAATGACTTGTGACCAGTAACTTGGGCCACTTCTTCTAAACTAAACCCTGCCTCAAATAATCGGCTTGCACCCTCCCGGCGCAGGTCATGGTAGTGAAGGTCTTCAACACCCAGCTCCTTGGTGACCTGACGAAACGTCTGAGTTAAAGAACGTTCCTTAAATGGAAACACGCAATCGCCTTTCTCAGGTTGACTTTCCAGTATTTCCCATGCCTGACCAAGAAGAGGCACAACCATGTGGTTTCCCTGTTTTTTACGCGGGTCTTTCCGGTCACGAACGAGAACTGACCGGTTCTTTTTATCAACATCTGCCCACTGAATTCGAGTAACTTCTCCGATCCTCATACAGGAAAGTACAGAGAACATCAAAATGTCGGCGAATGGTGCTCCCGAATAGGACGTAACTGTTTTTTCCTTTAAACGTTCAATAATCCTATCTAGCTCAAAACCTGTAGGTCTTCGACTTCGAGTATTGCCCGTTCCAATGATCCCCATCTGGCGCATCGTTTCTCTAGCGGTGATAAAAGCCTCGTAATCGATAGATATGTCAAAAAGTGGTTTTGCTGAGCTAAGAGCCTTGCCAATATAATTTATGTCATGCGCGGCAGTTGAGGGTTGAACGGTTGTCCGTCTCATAACCGCATGGTCTATATACGAGCTCGTGGTAAGTTCATTCAGAGGTATTGTCGCAATGTGCGCCCTGAGCACCAAGTTGAGGGTTTCTCTTTTTGAGCGTCCAAATTTCACATGTGGATGATCCATATACTTTTGAATCAACTCACCTAGGGTTAGAATTTGTTCGGCTGATTTAGCGGGTAGGGGTAATCCATTTTGTTCAATGTCAGCGACGCGATTGACACCCCAAGCTTTAGCTAAGCTCTGTTTTGCGAAAGTCTTTCTCTCACGATGAAGATATTTTCCATCCTCTTTAACGCCGACAGTGCAGCGGTAACGCAGCTCACCTGAAGCGGTGAGTCTTTTTTCGATACTGTAATAGGCCATCGTAAACTACCTCAGGGGGTGCTGCAGGGGGTGCTGAGGTGGATAAAATAACTTAAAACGTTCGCATAATCGACATAAATATACAGTATAAATAAACAGTATTTATATCAAGTAATTGATTTTATTGGTGTTAATATCAAGGCGTGGAACGGCTCGCCCGTCATTTTGGCGGGGCTTTTTTTATTCTGCGCGCGGCGAATTCGGCGTGGTCAATTTTCATTCATAAGAAAAATTTAACCATAACATCTTTAAGTGCGTTTTCTCTTAAGCCCTATCGCTATTTTTCGCGGCATTGGCTATCTTTATAGAACTGGATTTTTCACTTCGCGGAGATTGCAATAGGCATAGTCCTAATGCACAACAATATGCCGGATATGCAAATTTATTGCGAAAACTGTGGGTCTGATAGATTTACAGTGAGCAAAACCAAACCGATGGATTTGGCGGTAAAAGCGCTGATTTGTCGCGCCTGTGGGACACCCACTCGGGCTGACACTATCGTGGTGTACACCGAGCATACCTGGATAAGCCAAACTCCGATTAATGAAGTGGATGAGGATTTCTCAAGGCGGTCGATGTAGCGCTGCGACAGGGTTTTTAACATGCAAAAAATGGCGGATAAGACCGCCATTTTTTATGCCTGCTCTTGGCCATTTTCGGCCTGTTTCACCCCCGCACTAGGGCTTGTTGGCGATCAGCAAGGCGCGCCTTGGAGCCGGATAGCCTTCAATGGTTTTGGTCGGATCCTTAGGATCAAGGAATTCAGCCAGGGACTCGCTGGTCATCCACGGCGTGCGGCGCTGCTCTTCCAGCGTGGTCACGCTGACATCGGCGATGCGCACATTCACAAATCCGCACTTAATCAACCAGCCTTTCAACGCCTCGGCGGAAGGGATGAAATAGATATTATTCATCTGGGCATAACGGTCGCCCGGCACCAGCACTTGCTGGCTGTCGCCTTCCACTACCAGCGTTTCAAGCACCAGTTCTCCGCCATTTACCAACTGATTTTTCAGCTGATATAAATGGTCCAGCGGCGAGCGGCGGTGATAGAGCACGCCCATCGAGAAGACAGTGTCGAAGGCATTCAGCTCTGGCAACTGCTCAATACCCAGCGGCAGAAGATGGGCGCGCTGGTCCCCGCCCAGCAGTTTACGCACGGCTTCGAACTGGCAGAGGAACAGCTGCATAGGGTCGATGCCCACCGCCAGATGAGCGCCCGCGCCAATCATGCGCCACATGTGATAGCCACTGCCACAGCCGACATCCAGAATAGTGCGACCGGCCAGCGAGGAGATGTGCGGCAAGACGCGATCCCACTTCCAGTCTGAACGCCATTCGGTGTCGATTTCCACGTCATACAGTGAAAACGGCCCTTTACGCCATGGCATCAGGTTGCGCAGCAGGTTTTCAATTCCTTCGCGCTGGCCCTGAGGCAGAGGTTCCAGCATATTGGCCGTCACGCTGTGCAGCAGGTCGAGTTTCTCTGGCTGCAACAGCGGCAGGCGATCCACCGCGTTGAACCACATCTTAAATTTGCCGTGCAACGACTCTTTTTGCCACGCGGTCAGCTGGGATGGCAGGGTGTTAAGCCAGGGGCTGAGCGGGCCTTTAGCGATGCGCTGATAGAAGTCACCAAACTCAATCATTCGGCGTCTCCCGCTTTCAGAGCAATCAGCGAGCCGAAGTTAAAGCACTGGAACCACACTTCGGAGTGCTCGAAACCGGCCTGCTTCAAACGGGCTTTGTGGGTTTCCACCGAGTCAGTGAGCATGACGTTTTCCAGCATGCTGCGCTTTTGGCTGATTTCCAGCTCGCTATAGCCATTGGCGCGCTTGAAATCGTGGTGCATGTTGAACAGCAATTCGCCGACGTCTTGATCTTCGAAACTGAATTTTTCGGACAGCACTAGGGCCGCGCCCGGACGCATCCCCTGATACACCTGATTTAACAGGCGCTGGCGATCGGCAGGCTCTAAGAATTGCAGGGTAAAGTTGAGCACCACCATGGAGGCGTTGCTCAGCTCGACGTCGAGAATGTCGGCTTCAATCACGCTGACCGGCGTCTCGGCGCGGAAGGCGTCGATGTGGCGGCGGCAGCGTTCAACCATGGCGGGGGAGTTGTCGACAGCAATAATTTCGCAGCCCGCGACTTTAATATTACGACGCATCGACAGCGTGGCGGCACCCAAGGAGCAGCCAAGGTCATAGACGCGAGAGTCAGGCTGCACGAAGCGTTCGGCCAGCATGCCAATCATCGAAATAATATTTGAATAACCCGGAACGGAGCGTTGGATCATGTCGGGGAAAACTTCTGCGACACGTTCATCAAATGTCCAATCGCCGAGTTTGTCTATCGGTGCCGAAAAAAGAGTATCTTGCTTAGCCATAGTACGAAGTCAGACCAAAGATTGAGGGAGCGTAATTTTGAGGGCAGATTTTAGCAGAGTACGCGTAGAGCAGATACCGATAAAATAGGCGTATTGCTCAGGCGGAGCGGGGAGGCAGAGGTTCCTCCCCGTAAATGCTGGCTACGGAAAACCGTTATGGCGAGAAACCACTACCAGCGAATATTGAGAAACTGCGACCAGGGTAGATAAAAGGTATTGACTCCTACCATGAGGAGTAAAGAAATATAGGTTGCGGCCATGCCGTTGCGACGCCAACCGAATTCCCGATTTTTTAACCCATAGTAATGACAAAGACGGCCCGCAATTAACATCAATCCACAAACGTGAACCATCCAGGCTTCGGCACCGTTCATCTCCATCATGACTAATAACAAGCAGCCAATCGGCAGATATTCAACGGCGTTGCCGTGTACCCGGATCGCGGTCTGGAGTTCATAGGAGCCGCCGTCGCCGGTGGAAATACGGTATTGCGTGCGTAAACGAACCACGTCGAATGACAATTTAAGCAGTAGCACTGCGGCGAGCACGACATATAACGCGCTGATCATTTTACAACCTCGATATTACAGAGTTGGCTTGGGGACTAAGGCAAGTAATCCGCAGAAGCCACTGACAATTTTCGAGGCAATGATAACGAGGTAACATTTCAGTGTCTTGATGAATAACGCAAATCGCTAAAAAAAACGTATTAATAGAACAGCTCTCACGCCTCCCTATTTAGAACAAGGAGTCCTGCTCCGGCCAGTCTGGGGCGGGCGGCAGGTCAGGCAGTGTCAGGCGTAATTGCTGCCACAGCTTCTGCGCCTGCTGGGGGGCGTCGCTGCAATCTGGCGTATGAATAAACAGGTAGGGCTGATGCTGATTGGCCTGCCACTGTTTGAGCTTTTCAACCCATACCTTGAAGAAGTGCTGGTTGTCCTCCAGCACGTCGCCGCCGATAAAACGCACTATTGGCCGCTCAGCGGTGACCAGCGCATGCACCGGCAGCACGGGTTTCTTTCTCTGCGCCTCGCGCACGGCTTCGGTCAGCGGCTTGGCGTGATGCACCGGGCGGCTGTCTAAAATCACCCGGCTGATCCCCCGCTGATGTAACCCCTGATTCAGGGCGCGCTCATCTTCCCCCTTGGCAAAGAAATCCAGATGGCGAACCTCTACGCCGTAATCAAAGCCTGCTGGTAATGCATCCATAAACTGCCACAGCCGGTCTAGATCGCGCGGTGCGAAGGCGCTCGGCAGCTGCAACCATAACTGACCAATGCGCGAGCCGAGTGGCTCAATCACCTGATAAAACTCGGCAATATCCGCCTCGCAGTCGCGCAGCGCGGCCTTGTGGCTAATTAAGGAAGGGAACTTGAAGCAGAAGCGAAAATCTTCGGGGGTCATATCGCGCCAGCGCATTACGATTTCGGGTTTTGGCAGGGCATAAAAGGTGGTGTTGCCCTCGACACAATTGAAGTAGCGTGAGTAATCCGCTAAATCACGCAGACCGATTTTCCCCCACGCGCTGTGGTTCCACTGTGGCAATCCGATATACATTCGCTGGCCTTCCTTAATGAAAACGCCGCCCGGAGGCGGCGTAAAATTTCAATACCAAACAGACTAACCTTACTGCGGCAGGGCGGCAAGTACCTCGGCGGTAGAACGAACGCGGGAGATGCGCGGGAAGATGTTCTTCACGCTAGACTGGTGGTTGTCATTGTCGTGCGCACTGCAAGCATCTTCGGCGATAACCAGCGAGAAGCCCTGTTCCCATGCGTTACGCGCGGTGGACTCCACGCCAATGTTAGTGGAGATCCCGGCCAGCACGATGGTAGTGATGCCGCGACGGCGCAGTTGCAATTCCAGATCCGTACCGTAGAAAGCACCCCATTGGCGTTTCACCACTTGAATGTCGCTGTCTGTGACTTCCAACTGCTCGGGGAATTCCCACCAAACTGCAGGCAGGCCGCCTTCTGGCGCAGGGGACGGGCGATCCACTTCTTGCTTCAGCGCTTCTGCAAAGGTGTCAGACCAACCGACGCGAACCATCACGACCGGCGCGCCCAGTTTGCGAAAGCGTTTTGCCAAATCGGCCGAATTATCCAGAACCTGCTGTGCACTGTGCGGGCCACCGGCAAACGGCAAAATGCCTTTCTGTAAGTCGATTAATACCAGCGCGGTTGTTTTTGGGTCGAGTTTCATCGGTAAGGCTCCCGAAATGTTAAGTGATGACAATATAGAGAGGGAAAACGTGAATAATGTTGTTGGCTACCTAAAAAGGATGGGGCGAGTTTATGCCAAGGCAGGGGCGAAAATGTGCATAATTTTGTTAAATTATGTGTGTTATAGGTTAACGATGGAATTGCGCGAGCTTGGGCGCGTCTTCGCTCTTATCCTCAAGTGGAAATTCCTTTATACTGACCGCCTTTTTTCGAGCTGTAATAAAACTAATTCCGCGCGCCGCAGCCTTTGCGAGCGGGCGACCAGAGTGAATAACCGTTTCCGTACCCTTTGCTGTAAGGCCGGGTAGTGGGATCAAAAGGATACCGTTATGCGTACTGTATATTGTGGGAAACTGAATGCGTCCAACGTGGGCCAGGAAGTAACGTTGTGTGGTTGGGTTAATCGTCGCCGTGATTTAGGCGGTTTAATCTTCATCGATATGCGCGACCGCGAAGGCATTGTTCAAGTTTTCTTCGACCCGGATCAAAGCGCGGCCTATGAGCTGGCTTCCGAACTGCGTAACGAATTCTGTGTACAAATCACCGGTACGGTGCGTGCTCGTCCTGAGAGCCAGTTCAACAAAGATATGGCAACGGGTGAAGTGGAAGTGTTCGCCAGCGGCCTGAATATCATCAACCGTTCAGAACCTCTGCCGCTGGACTCCAACCATAACAACACCGAAGAAGCGCGTCTGAAATACCGCTATCTGGACCTGCGTCGCCCGGAAATGGCTAACCGCCTGAAGACCCGCGCGAAAATCACCAGCCTGGTTCGCCGCTTCATGGACACCCATGACTTCCTCGACATCGAAACCCCGATGTTGACCAAAGCGACGCCAGAAGGCGCCCGCGACTATCTGGTACCGAGCCGCGTGCACAAAGGTAAGTTCTACGCGCTGCCACAGTCGCCACAGCTGTTCAAACAGCTGCTGATGATGTCTGGCTTCGACCGTTACTACCAGATTGTTAAATGCTTCCGTGACGAAGACCTGCGTGCTGACCGCCAGCCAGAATTCACCCAGATCGATGTCGAAACCTCATTCATGACCGCCGAGCAAGTGCGTGAAGTGATGGAGGAACTGGCGCGCGAGCTGTGGACTGAAGTGAAAGGCGTGGATCTGGGCGACTTCCCAATTATGACCTTCGCCGAAGCCATGCGCCGCTACGGTTCCGACAAGCCAGACCTACGTAACCCGATGGAGCTGGTGGACGTCGCTGACCTGCTGAAAGATATCGATTTCAAAGTCTTTGCCGATCCCGCCAATGACCCGAAAGGCCGCGTTGCTGCTCTGCGCGTTCCGGGCGGTGCTCAGCTGAGCCGTAAACAAATTGATGAATACGCCAAATTCATTGAGATCTATGGCGCGAAAGGCTTGGCTTACATCAAAGTCAACGAAATCGCCAAAGGGCTGGAAGGCATTCAAAGCCCGGTGGCTAAGTTCCTCAATGAAGAGCTGCTGCTGGCGCTGATTGGCCGCACCGGCGCGCAAGATGGCGACATCATCTTCTTCGGCGCAGCCAGCGCGAAAATTGTCACTGACGCTATCGGCGCGCTGCGTCTGAAAGTGGGCCGCGACCTGAAAATTACCAATGAAAACAGCTGGGCGCCGCTGTGGGTCATCGACTTCCCAATGTTCGAAGACACCGACGAAGGCGGCCTGTCTGCCATGCACCACCCGTTCACTGCGCCAAAAGAGATGACCGCAGAAGAGCTGGGCGCGAACCCAACTTCCGCGATCGCCAATGCCTATGACATGGTGATCAACGGTTATGAAGTGGGCGGCGGCTCGGTGCGTATTCACCGCAGCGAAATGCAGCAGACCGTGTTCGGCATTCTGGGGATTAACGAGCACGAGCAGCGCGAGAAGTTTGGCTTCCTGCTCGACGCCCTGAAATACGGCACGCCTCCGCACGCGGGCCTGGCGTTCGGCCTTGACCGTCTGGTGATGCTGCTGACCGGCACCGAAAACATTCGTGACGTGATTGCCTTCCCGAAAACCACCGCAGCGGCCTGCCTGATGACCGAAGCACCAAGCTTCGCCAATCCGGCTTCTCTGTTGGAACTGGGTATCGCCGTTGTTGCGAAGAAAGACGCCTCGAAAGAAGTGAAGTCGGACACAGATTCAGAGAATAACTGATGAGCCATAAGCGTCCTGAGTCGATACTGTGCGTCATCTACGCCAGCAACACCGGCCGGGTGCTCATGCTTCAACGACGGGATGATGCGAATTTTTGGCAGTCGGTTACCGGTAGCCTTGAAGGCGAGGAGTCCCCGAAACAAACCGCGCAGCGTGAAGTTTTGGAAGAGGTGGGGATTGATATTGCGGGCGAGAGTCTGCATTTAGTTGACTGCCAGCGCTGCGTGGAGTTTGAGCTGTTTGCTCATTTGCGTTATCGCTATGCTCCCGGCGTGACCCGAAACAAAGAACATTGGTTCTGTCTGGCGTTACCCGCAGAGCGGGATGTGGTCATTACCGAGCATCTTGCTTACCAGTGGCTCGACAAATCCGCCGCGGCGGCCTTGACGGTGTCACCGAGTAACCAGCAGGCGATTGAAGAATTTGTAACTATTCAGTCTACGTAGACTATTTGGAGATATTTATGGCAGGTCACAGTAAGTGGGCCAACACTAAGCACCGCAAAGCGGCGCAAGATTCAAAACGCGGCAAAATCTTCACCAAAATTATTCGCGAGCTGGTAACAGCTGCGAAACTGGGCGGTGGCGATCCGGGTGCTAACCCTCGTCTGCGCGCGGCTATCGATAAAGCGCTGGCCAACAACATGACCCGTGACACCCTGAACCGCGCCGTGGCGCGTGGCGTGGGCGGCGATGACGACACCAACATGGAAACCATCATTTATGAAGGTTACGGTCCTGGTGGCTCGGCAATCATGGTGGAATGTTTGAGTGACAACCGCAACCGTACCGTGGCTGAAGTGCGTCATGCCTTCACCAAAACCGGCGGCAACCTGGGCACTGACGGCTCCGTGGCCTACCTGTTCTCCAAGAAAGGGGTGATCACTTTTGCTCCGGGTCTGGATGAAGATGCCGTGATGGAAGCTGCTTTGGAAGCGGGCGCCGAAGACATCGTTTCTTATGACGATGGCGCGATTGACGTCTTCACCGCGTGGGAAAATCTGGGCGAAGTGAAAGATGCGCTGGAAGCCGCAGGCTACAAAGCGGACTCCGCTGAAGTCTCCATGATCCCATCGACCAAAGCCGATATGGATGCAGAAACAGCCCCTAAATTGCTGCGTTTGATCGACATGCTGGAAGATTGTGATGATGTGCAGGAGGTTTACCACAACGGTGAAATCTCCGACGAGATTGCAGAAACTCTGTAATGCTCTTTGCCGCCGGTGGCTCGTTCACCGGCCGGCTATCCGCAGACCCTCTCTGCGGTCTATACTCCCCACTTATGCAAAACGACAACACAAGGCGTTGATTGGCTATGGCTATAATTCTGGGGATTGACCCCGGTTCACGCGTTACCGGCTATGGCATTATCCGCCAGACAGGGCGTCAACTCAGCTATCTCGGCAGCGGCTGTATTCGCACAGTAGTCGACGATATGCCGACCCGTTTAAAGATAATTTATGCCGGCGTCAGCGAAATTATTACCCAATTTCATCCAGACTTTTTTGCCATCGAATCAGTCTTTATGGCAAAAAACCCCGACTCGGCCCTCAAGCTGGGGCAGGCGCGGGGTGCGGCCATCGTGGCGGCGGTGAATCAGGATTTGCCGGTGTTTGAGTATGCCGCGCGGCAGGTGAAGCAGACGGTGGTCGGCACCGGCGCTGCTGAAAAGTCACAGGTGCAGCATATGGTACGTTCATTATTGAAACTGCCCGCTAACCCGCAGGCGGACGCCGCCGATGCCCTGGCGATTGCCATCACCCATTGCCACATGAGCCAAAACGCCATTCGCCTGAGCACGGATAAATTGCAAATGGCACGCGGGCGGATGCGTTAGTGAGCTGTATCGCATTAGGCTGGATATTCATCCAGCCTTTTCTATGATATAAACAGCGCAGCATTTTGAAAATTTGATCCATAAAGGAAGGTGAAAGTGATAGGTCGACTCAGAGGCGTTATTCTGGAAAAACAGCCGCCGCTCGTGCTGTTGGAAACTAACGGCGTGGGCTACGAAGTCCATATGCCAATGACCTGTTTTTACGAATTACCAGATCTGGGTAAAGAAGCTATTATTTTCACGCAGTTTATTGTGCGTGAAGACGCGCAGTTACTCTACGGATTTAACGAAAAGCAAGAACGCGCGCTGTTCCGTGAATTGATAAAAGTGAACGGCGTCGGGCCAAAACTGGCGTTAGCCATTCTTTCCGGTATGTCGGCGCAGCAGTTCGTCAGCGCCGTCGAGAAAGAAGAGATCACCGCACTGATTAAATTACCCGGCGTGGGTAAGAAGACCGCAGAGCGTCTGGTAGTTGAAATGAAGGACCGCTTTAAAGGATTAAACGGCGATCTCTTTAGTAATCATACGGATATCACGCTACCGGCATCGTCCTCGCCGACGAAGGAGTCTGATGCCGAAGGCGAAGCCGTCTCTGCCCTGATCTCTCTTGGCTATAAGCCGCCAGAGGCCAGCCGCATGATCAGCAAAATCGCCAAACCGGGTCTGGATTGTGAAACGTTGATTAGAGACGCGTTGCGCGCGGCTCTGTGAGGTAATAGATGATAGAAGCTGACCGCCTGATTTCGCCTGATGTTATCAGCGAAGAAGAAGTCATCGATCGTGCGATACGCCCGAAGATGCTGTCCGAATACGTCGGTCAGCCTCACGTGCGTTCGCAAATGGAGATATTTATTCAGGCGGCCAAGCAGCGCGGTGATGCATTAGACCACTTGCTGATTTTTGGCCCGCCGGGATTGGGTAAAACCACGCTGGCCAACATCGTCGCCAACGAAATGGGCGTTAATCTGCGCACCACCTCGGGTCCGGTACTAGAGAAGGCGGGCGACTTAGCGGCCATGCTCACCAACCTCGAACCGCATGACGTGCTGTTCATTGATGAAATCCACCGCCTGTCTCCCGTGGTTGAAGAGATTCTTTACCCAGCCATGGAAGATTATCAGTTAGATATCATGATTGGTGAAGGGCCGGCGGCGCGCTCTATCAAGCTCGACCTGCCGCCGTTTACGCTGGTGGGCGCGACGACGCGCGCAGGCTCGCTAACCTCGCCGCTGCGCGACCGTTTTGGCATTGTTCAGCGTCTGGAGTTCTATCAGGTCGCCGACCTACAGCACATCGTCGGGCGCAGCGCCAGCTGTCTGGGCTTAGAGCTGTCGGAAGAGGGCGCGCACCAGATTGCTCGCCGCTCGCGCGGCACGCCGCGTATTGCCAACCGCCTGCTGCGACGGGTGCGTGACTTTGCTGAAGTGAAAGGCGATGGCACCATCGGTGGCGATATCGCCACCAGCGCGCTGGACATGCTGGACGTCGATGCCGAAGGTTTCGACTACATGGACCGCAAACTGCTGCTGGCAATTATTGACAAGTTTACCGGCGGCCCGGTCGGCCTGGATAACCTTGCCGCCGCCATCGGCGAAGAGCGCGAAACCATCGAAGACGTGATTGAACCCTTCCTTATTCAGCAAGGTTTTATTCAACGCACCCCGCGCGGCCGCATGGCGACCAATCACGCCTATAAGCACTTTGGCATGACGCGCGAAGAGTAGAACTGCGCTGTTTGCAAATGACAAAAAAGGACGCCTTGGCGTCCTTTTTTTATGCGTCGAGCTGTGTCAGGCGACCTGTTTTTTGCTCAGGCTGAGCATAAACATAATTGCCGCGCTCAGCACCACCGACGGGCCAGCCGGCGTATCGTAGAAAGCCGAGAAAGCCAGGCCGCCGGACACCGCCAGAATACCCACGGCGATGGCGACCAACGCCATTTGCTCCGGCGTCTTAGCGAAGCGGCGTGCCGTGGCGGCTGGAATGATCAGCAAAGAGGTGATGATCAGCGCGCCGACAAACTTCATCGCCAAACCAATAGTCAATGCAGTCACCAGCATCAGCACGATGCGCGAGCGCTGTAGGTTAACGCCGTCAACGTGCGCCAGCTCTGGGCTGATGGTCATCGACAACAGCGAGCGCCACTGCCAGCAGAGCACGGCAATCACCACTACCACGCCAACGCCAATCATCCAGATATCGCTCAGCGTGACGGACAGCAGATCCCCAAACAGGTACGCCATTAAATCGACCCGCACGTTGGACATCAGGCTAACCACCACCAGACCCAGCGACAGCGCGCTGTGCGCCATAATGCCTAACAGTGTATCGACAGCTAGATGCGGCTTTCGCTCAAGGATCACCAGCAGCAGGGCCAGCAACAGGGTAACGGCAATCACGGCGTAGAAGGGATTGACGTTCAGCAGCAGGCCAAAGGCCACGCCGAGCAGGGAAGCGTGCGCCAGCGTGTCGCCGAAATAGGACATGCGTCGCCACACCACAAAGGAGCCAAGCGGGCCCGCAGCCGCCGCCAGCAAAATCCCCGCCAGCCAGCCGGGGAGCAATAATTCAATCATGCGTCACGGCCTCCACTTTTACGCAAAATAACCTTTCCCTTTAAATCGTGACGGTGGTTGTGATGATGGCGGTAAATTGCCAACTGCTCGGCACCGCGATTGCCAAACATGGCGATAAACTCAGGGTGAGTGGACACCACTTCTGGGGAGCCAGAGCAGCAGATATGCTGGTTGAGACACAGCACTTCGTCAGTTTTCGCCATCACTAGATGCAGGTCGTGGGACACCATCAGCACCGCGCAGCCTAGCTCGCAGCGCAGGTTGTCGATAAGGTTATAGAGCGCGAGCTGGCCGTTAACATCGACACCCTGAGTGGGCTCATCCAGCACCAGCAGCTGCGGGTTGTTCATCAAAGCACGGGCCAATAGCACGCGCTGGTTCTCACCGCCGGAAAGCTTTTGCATCGGCTGGTCGAGTAGGTGCGCGGCCTGAACGCGTTTCAGGGCAGGGAGGATGTCGCCGCGCTTCACGCCGGGTTTGAGGCGCATAAAGCGGCTAACCGTCAGCGGCATGGTGGCATCAAGATGCAATTTTTGCGGCACATAGCCGATGCGCAGACCCGGCTCGCGAGTCAGGGTTCCGCTGGTTGGCGGCACTAAGCCCAGCACGACGCGCACCAGGGTGGATTTCCCTGCGCCATTTGGGCCAAGCAGCGTAAGAATTTTACCGGGTTGTAATGTCAGAGAGATATCCGACAGCACGCGTCGATTGCCAAAGGCAACCGAGATTTTATTAAGTGTGGTTAGTGTGGGCATGTCAGTCTTGTCTTGCAGAACAAATCGAATGTTATAATATTGCATTTCCGTGAAAATAACCAGTTTTCACCTTTAAGATGAAGAGGTAATTCCAAATGACAGACCCAAAGAAGACCTTTAAACGGATTTTATTAGCGACAAGTTTGCTGAGTGCATGCGCGGTGACCAGCGCTCAGGCTGACGTCGTGGCTTCGGTCCGTCCATTGGGATTTATTGCCTCGGCGATTGCTGACGGCGTGACGCCTACCGAAGTGCTGCTGCCAGACGGGGCGTCACCACACGATTTCGCGCTTCGCCCCTCAGACCTGAAAAAAATACGCAGTGCCGATTTGGTGGTGTGGGTCGGTCCGGAAATGGAAGCCTACATGACCAAATCTGCCGCCCAACTGGGGCCAAATCGTCAAGTGGAAATTTCGGCATTGCCGACGGTAAAACCGTTATTACAGAAAGGCAATGAAGAGGAAGAAGAGCACGATCACGACCACGCGGACGGCGGCCACGATCATCATCATGGTGAGTACAACATGCACGTTTGGATGTCGCCAGAGATAGCAAAACAGACGGCGATCGCGATCCACGCCAAATTATTGGAACTTATGCCACAAAACAAGGACAAATTAGACGCAAACTTGCGTCAGTTTGAGGACGGCTTGACACAAGTTGACAAAAACCTTGGTAAGATGCTGCAGCCTGTGCAGGGTAAGGGATATTTCGTTTTTCATGATGCCTATGGCTATTTCGAAAAACACTTTGGCCTTTCGCCACTTGGCCACTTTACGGTCAACCCTGAAATCCAACCCGGCGCGCAGCGATTACATCTCATTCGAACTCAGTTGGTTGAGCAGAAAGCAGTCTGTGTTTTTGCTGAGCCACAATTCAGGCCGGCCGTAATCAATGCCGTTGCCCAAGGGACAACAGTGCGTATGGGCACATTGGATCCGTTGGGAAGCGGCATCGCATTGGGTAAGGACAGTTATGTGAACTTCCTGTCACATCTGACTAACCAGTACGTGAGCTGCCTGAAGTAAGATTAAAAGGACCGTATTAAAGTGCAGCTGATAGCCCGCTCTATCGCTCTGGCGTATAACAACCTTCCACGGCCCCACCGCGTCATGCTGGGGTCGCTTACCGTAGTTACTCTCGCAGTAGCCGTATGGAAACCGTTCGTTTACCACCCAGAACAGAACCCTATCGTTAAACATATCGAACTCGACAGCGAGCAAGTACGTTCGCTGCTCCCTGAAGCCAGTGAACCCATCGACCAGCCGCCGCCTGCGGAAGACATTCCACAAGACGATCTCGACGAAAAAGTTGAATCTGAAACGGGCGTGCACGAGTACGTGGTTTCCACCGGCGATACCCTAAGCAGCATCCTCAACCAGTACGGTATCGATATGTCCGATATCTCCGCGCTGGCGTCCACCAACAGCGATTTGCGTAATTTGAAAGTCGGTCAGCAGCTGTCATGGACAGTCAATGACGACGGTGAATTACAGCGCGTGGTGTGGGAGAAGTCGCGTCGTGAGACTTACACGTATGACCGTTCCGGCTCCGGCTTTAAAGCTAGCCTTGAGACGCTCAAAGGTGAGTGGCAAGACAGCGTGCTGAAAGGGCGTCTGGATGGCAGTTTTGTCGCCAGTGCCAAAGCCGCCGGGCTTTCCAGCGGTGAAATCAGTTCAGTCGTCAAAGCCTTGCAGTGGCAGTTAGACTTCAAAAAGCTGCGTAAAGGCGATGAGTTCGCGGTGCTGATGTCCCGCGAAGTGCTGGACGGCAAGAGCGAGCAGAGCCACCTGCAGGGCGTGCGTATGCGTAGCAGCGGCAAAGATTATTACGCCATTCGGGCCGAAGACGGTAAGTTCTACGATCGCAATGGTAGCGGCTTAGCCCGCGGTTTCTTACGATTCCCCACCATCAAGCAGTTCCGCGTTTCCTCTAACTTTAACCCGCGTCGTTTGAACCCGGTGACTGGCCGTATTGCACCGCACCGTGGCGTTGACTTCGCTGTGCCAGTGGGCACCCCGGTGTTGGCAGTGGGTGATGGTGAAGTCATGGTGGCGAAAAATGGCGGTGCGGCGGGCAACTACATTGCTATCCGTCACGGCCGCCAGTACATGACGCGCTACATGCACCTGCGCAAAATCCTGGTTAAGCCGGGTCAGAAGATTAAACGTGGCGATCGCATCGCGTTGTCCGGCAACACCGGGCGCTCTACCGGACCACACCTGCACTTTGAAATGTGGATTAACCAGCTGGCCGTCAATCCGTTGACCGCCAAGTTGCCGCGTTCAGAAGGGCTGACGGGTAAAGATCGCGCTGACTATCTGGCTACGGTCAAACAAGTTATTCCGCAGTTGAAGCTGAATTAATTCCGCAAATCAGTTTGTTTCAGCGTCACGCTGACGTTTCAGGCATGCTTTTAGGGCATGCCTGAAGCGCTTTTTGCGTCTTTCTGCTCCGACGAGGTGGTGAGTTTCTTTGCAAAATCATGCACTACACTTATCATTGTCCGAATTATTGTTTTAAGAGCTATGTATTCAGAGCCATCTATGCAGCCAGAGAAAAAATCGAACGTCGAATTTATTCCAGAATTTCAGAAAGCCTTTTACCATCCGCGCTACTGGGGGGTATGGCTTGGCGTCGGTGCTATGGCCGCAATGGCGTATGTTCCAGTCAAAGTCCGTGACCCGATTTTGGGCAGCCTGGGCCGACTGGCGGGCAAGCTCGCTAAAGGCGCGCGCCGCCGTGCCCGAATCAATTTGCTGTACTGCATGCCGGAAGTGCCCGAGGCCGAGCGCGAACACATCATTGATGAGATGTTTGCCGCCGCGCCGCAGTCGATGGTGATGATGGCCGAGCTGGCCTGCCGCGCGCCTGAGAAGGTGCTTAGCCGCGTTAAGTGGCACGGCAAGGAGATTGTCGACCAGATGCAGGCCGACGGCAAAAACGTCATTTTTCTGGTGCCGCACGGCTGGGCGGTGGATATCCCCGCGATGCTGATGGCCGCCACCGGGCAACCTATGGCCGCCATGTTCCATAACCAGAAGAACCCGCTGACAGATTACCTGTGGAACAGCGTGCGTCGTCGCTTTGGCGGCCGCATGCACGCGCGCAATGACGGCATCAAGCCGTTTATCAGCTCAGTGCGTCAGGGGTATTGGGGCTATTACTTGCCGGATCAGGACCATGGCGCCGAGCACAGCGAGTTCGTGGATTTCTTCGCCACCTATAAGGCGACGCTGCCAGCGGTAGGGCGTCTGATGAAGGTTTGCCGCGCGTCCATCGTGCCACTGTTCCCGGTGTATAACGGCCACGAGCATCGTTTGGATATCTATATTCGCCCGCCAATGGACGATTTAGCCACCGCCGACGACACCCAAATTGCCCGTCGTATGAATGAAGAGGTTGAACTGCTAGTGGGGCCGAACCCCGAGCAGTACACCTGGATCCTCAAGCTGCTGAAAACCCGCAAGCCCGGGGAAGAAGAGCCGTACTCCCGCGACGAGCTGTTCCCTAAGTAAGCTGCCGTGTTACATCCTTGAAGAAAATAAAAAGGCTGAGATCATCTCAGCCTTTTGCTTTCTGCCGTTTAACCTTAGTGACCCGGCTTTTTGCGCGAGGTTAAGAACAGGGTGATCAGCAAGGTTCCCGCCACGCCGCTCAGCAGAGTGAACTGGTTGAAACGAGCATTGCCGTCGGCGAAGTAGAGCAGCTTGGCGACCTCAATCCCCAGCGCAAACACTAAGATAGTGATCAGCCCCAGCGCCGCCGCCACGGTGCCTTTGCCTACGGCGCTTGAGAACAGCGTCAGGCGATATAAGCCTGCATTGACCAATCCTGAACCCATCGCGTACAAGCCCAAGCCGCCAATCACCCAGCCCCATGCGTGAGCAAAGAAGGTGGCGGCCACGGCGGTGATTGCCAGCCCAAGCACGATCGGCACGATGCCCAGCCAAATTGGCGTGGTGACTTTCACTTTGCCGCTGAGCTTGGTGAGCAGTAGATTGCCGATGATCAGACCGGCAAAAATCGGCACCTGCAACCAGCCATATTGCAGCGGCGACATGCCCGCATCCTGAATCAGAATCACCGGCGACTGCGCCACCCACGCCAGCAGTGGCAGGGTGATAAGCCCGATAGACAGTGAACCAAACACCACGCTTTTATTGCCCAGCACCTGTCCGTAATCGGCCAGCAGGCGGCGGAAGGAGAACGGCTGGCCGTCGCGCGGCGCGGTTTCCGGCATACTGCGCCATAAGCCCCACCATGCCAGCAGCGACACCAGCGCAAACAGCCCAAACATGGCTTTCCACGGCGCGTAGTGAATAAAGGCCGCGCCCGCCAAAGGCCCGAGCAGAGGCGCGATCAGCGTGACGTTGGCCATCAGCGCCATCAGCTTGATGCTCAAACTTTCGTTAAAGGCTTCCTGAATCGCGGCGTAGCCCACGGCGCCGATAAAGCACAGGCTCATACCTTGCAGGAAACGCATCAAAATAAATTGCTCAATGCTTTGCGTCAGTAAGGTGCCGAGGCAGGTGACGACAAAGAAAGCCACGCCGGTGAGTAATACCGGGCGGCGGCCCAGACGGTCAGACAGCGGGCCGAGCAGCCATTGCAGCATGATGCCGCCACACAGGTAGGCAGTGAGGGAGGCCGATACCCAGTCGGCGCTGGCGCTAAAGTCACTGATGACCTGTAGCATGCCAGGCTGGATCATGTCATGGGCGATATAAGTAGCGAATTCAAATAACACCAGCGAGAGCGGAAACAGCCACTGCCGACGGCCAAGCCGTTCTGCGGGTTGAAACACGGACGACATATCAAACTCCATACCCAGTATGTCTGGGTAATATTTTCAAGGTTCCAGAAAACTGAAAAACGCGGCCTGCTAAGGCCGCGCTGAATAACTGCATAAAACGGTGAACGATCAGTTTTTATAGCGAGCAATCGGGTTGTCGAGGGTGCCGGCGAATTTCAGGTTTTGCGCCGGGTCCGACAGGTTGATCATCTGCTGGTTATTCGCCAGTTGCAGGCGGTTGAGGCAAGAGTGGGTGAACTCCGCGCCAAACATGTCGTAGCGCGCAAACTTCTCCGCCAGTTCAGGATATTGCTGCTGGTAGTCATGCACTGTGTCGGCGACCACTTTCCAGAAATCATCAGCAGACATCAGGTTCTGCTCTTCCAGAATGCGCGAGATAAAGCGGAACACTCCGGCGAACACGTCGGTGAAGATAGACAGGATCTTCAGCTGCTCAGGCACGCCCACGGCAAGGCGTTTGGCCTTCTCCGGCAGCTTGGCGTCCGGGTTCATCACCGCAATCTCTTCGGCAATATCCTTCATGTAGGCTTTAACCGGAATATTGTTTTCAAACAGCAGGATCAGGTTTTCGCCGTGGGGCATAAACACCAAATCATAGTGATAGAAGCAGTGCAGCAGCGGGCTGAGGTAAGCCGTGGTGTAGCGTTTGAGCCAGTCGGCGGCGTCCAATCCTGAAGATTTAATCATCTCAACAATCAGCGCATCGCCGTTAAAGTCAGTGTGCAGCAGTGACGCCATGGTCATCAGGCGCTGGTTTGGCTGCAACCAGGCCACCGGGTTTTGTCGCCACAGCGCGGCAAACATCTTCTTGTAAGCACTGTCGCCTTTAATCGCATTTTCGAAATAGTGGTTGTGATAACCGAGGGAGGCCACTTCTTGCAGAATGCTAAAACCGTTGGCTTGCAGATAGGCGTCGTTTTCCACCAATTCGGCCAGCCACTCGTTGATGCCCGGCGTGGTGGCCATGTAGTAAGGCGACAGCCCGCGCATAAAGCCCATGTTCAGGATTGAGAGCGCGGTTTTCACATAGCGATGGGTCGGCTGGCTGGCATTGAAGAAGGTGCGAATCGACTGCTGTGCTAGGTAGTCATCTTCCCCTTCACCTAAGTAAATCAGATAATTACGCGCGATATCCGGCGCAAACACGGTTAGCAGCTTGTTCTGCCACTGCCATGGGTGAACCGGCATGAAGTAGTAATTTTTGGGGTCGAGGTTGCGGTCAGTCAGCTGCTGAGTGAAAGCTTGGATTTGCTTTTCACCCAGCTCTTCGGCGATCAGCTTTTCATACGGCAACCCCTCGACGCTGGCGAAGTGCGCCTTATCGTGATGCACCGCCACCCACACCAGCTTCAGCGGGCTGGCGGCTTCTGGCGCGTAGCGCACATAGTCGGCGGCGTCGAAGCCAATGCGGCCGTTATTGGCGATAAAGCTCGGGTGACCTTCGGTCATGCTTGTTTCCACGGTCTGGAAGTCAGACTGACTCAGCGATTTCGCGGTGCTGTGATTGTTTTCCAACTTCCACGCGCTGCCGTACAAGGTGCTGGAAATCTCTTCCATGTAGGTCGGCAGCATAGCCTGCGAAATACCGATTTGTTCGGCAAATTCGATGATGAACTGTAAGGCGTCCAATGGCTGCGGCGCGAGATTGTCGAGACGCTGGATACTGTCGAGATCAATCAGCCAGTCGTTCAGCGGCAGCAGGCGGGCGCGAAAACGGTACTCCACCTCACTGGCCGGGGCGGCCAGCTGGTACTCGCTCCAGTGCTCGTCGCTCTTCAGCACTTTAGGTTCAATCAGCCGCTCGTGGGCTAACTCGGACAAGCATTTACGCAGCAGCAGGGCGTTGGCCTTGGCCCAGTTGGCCGGATGAAGGTGCTTGCCGGTTTGCATGGCGGCAGGGTGTTTCGACATGTTTTGTTCCTTTTGGCGGGCCAGTAAATAGTCTTCACGCTCACAAAAAGCCAGCCACGCGGTTTTATGAGGCAGAGTGATTTGGCGCTGGTATTGGAAACCGGCGCGTTTATTCAGGCGATGGATCTTGTCATTACGCACGTCCGGCTCCACCACCACGCGCAGCACCTCCGGCAGGCTGAACAGGTACTCCATTACGGTGGAGAACACCTGCCAGCTGAAGTCCGGCAGCGGGCGGTCGGCTGGGGCCAGCAGAATGTGCATGCCGATATCACCGGGCTGGACGTCGTAATGCTCGTGCAGCGGGTCTTCCTGCACCGGATAGCACTCAATCAAAAACGCCGGTTTGCCATCGTGCTCGCCCATCAGCGCGGCGTGAGGGTTACTGGCGGTCAGCTCGCGGTAAAACGTCTCCACGTCGTCGCGGTGGCTGTCGAGCATGCCCCAGAATTTGGCATAGGGCTTGGTCATCCAGCTATGCAGGGTGTCGGCGTCCTGCGGAAATTTCAGCGGTCGCAGCGTCAGGTTTCCGGCAGGGCGGGAGCGGGAAAACAGCGTCTTGGGCAGCGTATCAAACATGATTATGTCTCCTTGATTGGGGGTTATTCACCCAGTTCGCGGGCGCAAAATGTCTGGAACGCGATGGATTTTTCAATCGGATAAATATCGTCACCGAGCATGGCGCGGATGATGCTGCTGTTGCGGTAGCAGGCCATGCCTAAGTCTGGCGTCACGAAGCCGTGGGTGTGCAGCTCGGCGTTTTGCACAAAAATCTGGTTATTGGCGTCAATGCTGTAGTTGCGATTGACCGCAAAACGCCCGGCGTCGTCCCACTGAATGCGCGAGTGAATGCCTTCAATGCACTGCGGCGGCTGGTAGCCATAGCCGGTCGCTAAAATCACCGATTCGGTATTGTGGCGATACTCCTGCCGCTGCTCTTGTTGCAGGAAGGTCATGTCCAGCGTGCCATCAGGGTTGCGGCTCATGGCGGTTAATTCGGAATGGGTGTAGAGATTGACATTCAGCGGGCCGTCGAGCCGCTTGGTGTACATCAGGTCATAAATGTCATTGATTAGGCTGATGTTAATGCCTTTATATAACCCCTTTTGCTCGCGATTAAGCTGATCGCGCTTGCTCATCGGCAGCTGGTGGAAGTAGTCGATATACTCCGGCGAGGTCATCTCCAGCGTCAGTTTGCTGTACTCCAGCGGGTAGAAGCGCGGCGCGCGCGTCACCCACGTCAGCTGGTAGTCATGTTTTTCGATGTCGGAAAGCAGGTCATAGTAGATTTCCGCCGCGCTTTGACCACTGCCCACCACGGTGATGGATTTCGAGCTTTGCACCTGTTCTTTGTTCGGCAAATAGGCGCTGGAGTGGTGAATTTGCTGGCTCACGCCGCGCGAGCAGGGCGGCATCCAGGCCGACGGGCCGGTGCCCAGCACCAGTCGCTTAGCCTGATATACGGCTTTTTCGCTGCTCTGCGTGGACTGGGTGTGCACCAGATAGCACTGCTTGGCTTCGTCCCAGGTGACCATTTCCACGCGAGTAGCGAATTTCAAATTAGACAGTTCGCTGCACACCCACTGGCAGTACTGGTTGAACTCTTTGCGCATCATGAAGAAATTTTCACGGATGTAGAAAGAGTAGATTTTGCCTTTTTGCTTCAGGTAGTTGAGGAAGCTGAAGCGGCTGGTTGGGTCTGCCAGCGTCACCAAATCCGCCATAAACGGGGTTTGCAGCATGGCACTCTCCAGCATCATGCCGGTGTGCCAGTCAAAGCCCGGATTTTGGTCGATAAATAGCCCGTTGAGCTGCTCAATCGGGTCCGTCAGGCAGGCCAGTCCGAGGTTAAACGGGCCGATGCCCACGGCGATAAAATCATAGGTTTGAGTGCTGTTTTGCGTCATAGACATAGTGTGTTCCTTACTCGCCAGTTCCTTGATGAAAAGCTGAGTTAAGCGCTGCGCTGGTCAGCTCTTTGCCGTAATGCACAACCAGACCAATCACGTCGGCAATGTCTGCGGCGGAGGTGGCTGGATTGAGCAGGGTAAATTTCAAATACTGGCGTTGATCCACTTTGGTACCGGCGATCACCGCATTGCCCGAGCGGAAAATGGCTTTGCGAATATCGGCATTTACCGCGTCAAGCTGCTCGTCGCTCAGCGACTGGCGCGGCACAAAGCGGAACACCAGGGTGCTGAGTTCAGGCTTATGCAGCACTTCAATATTCTGGTGATTGACCATCTGCTGGTGGCCTTCAACCGCCAATGCCAGCAGGGTGTCGAAGGATTCGCCCAGCGCCTGCTGGCCCATGATGCGCAACGTCAGCCACATTTTCAGGGCGTCAAAGCGACGGGTGGTTTGAATGCTCTTGTTGACCAAGTTCGGCGTACCTTCCAGCTTGGCGCTCAGTGGATTGAGGTAGTCGGCGTACCAAGCGACATGCTCGAAATGCTTCTGGTCGTTGACGAAGAACGCGCTGCAACTCACCGGCTGGAAGAAGGATTTGTGGTAATCCACGGTGACGGAATCCGCTAATTCAATACCGTCAATGCGCTGGCGGTGCTGCGGCGATACCAGCAGGCCGCATCCGTAGGCGGCATCTACGTGCATCCAGATGTTTTCGCTGCGGCATACCTGCGAGATTTCGTGCAGCGGGTCGATGCTACCGAAGTCGGTGGTGCCGGCGGTGGCGACCACGGCGATAGGGATCAGCCCTTCGGCGTGGCAGCGTGCCATCTCTTGCTTCAAGGCGTCAGCGTCCATGCGGAAAGCGTCATCGCAGGCGACGGGCACTACGGCGTCATAGCCAAGGCCGAGCAGGGCGGCGGATTTTTGGATGCTGAAGTGGCTCACCTGTGAAGTGAAAATGCGCCAGCGGTTGGCGTCAGACGGCAGCCCCTGATATTTGATGCTGTGTTCAGGATGGGTGCGCTTGCAGAAGGCGTCGCGGGCCAGCAGCATCGCCATCAGGTTAGACTGAGTGCCACCGCTGGTGAAAATGCCGTCCGACTGCGGGCCGAATTTGATCCGCGCCAGCGTCCAGTCAATCACCTTTTGCTCAATCAGCGTGCCGCCTGCGCTCTGGTCCCAGGTATCCACTGAGGAGTTGATGGCGCTGATAAATAGCTCGGCTAATTGGGCCGGCACTACCGTCGGGCAATTAAGGTGCGCGATATATTTTGGGTGGTGGAAATAGACCGCATGTTGCAGATATAAATCATCTAACTCTTCCAGCGCCAATCGAGTGCCGGGCAGGGGCTGAGTCAGGTCAATATGGCGGAACTGATCGGCTAATTCTGCTGGAGTAATGCCGGAAAAAGGTTTTTCCTTGTTATTAATATGGCCTTTGATTATTTCAAGGCCATTTTCAATGTGTTTTTGCCACTCATCTGTGGAGTGTTGATTGAAAATAAAACCCTGATTTTCATTTACCATTTCGTGGGTAAAAGAGAGTTCGGAATAATTTATTTGGCTCATGAAACATTCCTTTTGCTATCCGTTTGGGCTTGCAGCAGGCGTGGGGAAGCCGCCAGCCTTAGCCGGGATAGTTAAATTAAGTTTATTAGTCATCAGGCACGGGCAAGCGCCGCGCTAATGCGAGTTTAGTATAATGATATTTAGTTAAGGTAAATTATCAGTCTTTTGTCTTGTGTAAATTCCTGTGATTGGCATTTTTTAGGTCATTAACCGATGAAGAACATTATAAATGCAAATCATTATCATTCAATGACAATGATAAACATTCTCATCAAAGTAGCATCGTTAATGATATTTTGTGATCTGCATCACGTTTTTGTGGGGTTTTGGCCGTTCTGGGGCATATTCACATAGGATCTTTCTACATTTGTTATTCCAAATGACGCTTTTAGTCCGGGTTTTAAATAACAAATATTGAATATTATCCATTAATAACATTGTGTCTTTTGATTGTTGCTAGCTAATCCATTATTACAATGTGGAATTATAAAGCACAAAAATAGCGGGTAAATAAAGCGGAATATTAATCTTGAGGTGAATTTATTGTGCATAAAATGAATAGTGCGGAGGGAATAATATGAAAAAGCCGATTCCACAGAATCGGCTTTTTATTACTAGATTATTACTAAGGGGAGGTGACTCCCCTTATGGTTGGACGGGTTATTACTCTACTCGTAATACGCGGCTGGTATTTGTTGTGCCGACGGTACTCATGACATCACCCTGAGTGACGATCACTAAATCACCGGATAACAGATAACCCTTGTCGCGCAGCAGGGTAACGGCGTCGTGCGCGGCGGCCACGCCATCATTATTGCTGTCGAAGAACACCGGAGTAACACCACGGTAGATGGCGGTGAGGTTCAGGGTGTGCTCATGGCGCGACATGGCGAAGATTGGCAGGCCGGAGCTGATACGTGACATCATCAGCGCGGTGCGACCAGACTCGGTCATGGCGATAAGCGCCGTTACGCCTTTCAGGTGGTTAGCGGCATACATAGAAGACATGGCAATAGCTTCTTCAATGTTGTCGAACTCCACGTCGAGACGGTGTTTAGAGACGTTAATGCTTGGGATCTTCTCCGCGCCCAGACACACGCGGGCCATGGCGGCTACTGTCTCAGACGGATATTGACCCGCGGCGGTTTCCGCAGAGAGCATCACGGCGTCGGTGCCATCAAGCACGGCGTTAGCCACGTCCATGACTTCAGCACGGGTCGGCATTGGGTTGGTAATCATCGACTCCATCATCTGGGTTGCGGTGATCACGGCACGGTTCAGCTGGCGAGCGCGGCGGATCAGTTTCTTCTGAATCCCTACCAGCTCTGGGTCCCCGATTTCCACACCCAAATCGCCACGGGCAACCATCACCACGTCAGAGGCCAGAATGATGTCATCCATGGCGGCGTCAGTTGCCACTGCTTCGGCGCGTTCTACTTTAGAAACGATTTGCGCGTTGCAGCCTGCGTCACGGGCCAGGCGGCGAGCGTAGTTCAGGTCTTCGCCAGTGCGCGGGAAGGAGACGGCCAAATAGTCGACGCCAATTTTTGCGGCGGTGATGATATCGGCTTTGTCTTTTTCGGTCAGGGCTTCGGCTGACAGGCCACCGCCCAGCTTGTTGATGCCTTTATTGTTGGACAGCGGGCCGCCAACGGTGACTTCTGTAAAGACTTTCATGCCCTGAACTTCGAGCACTTTGAGCTGCACGCGGCCATCGTCGAGCAGCAGGATATCGCCGGGAACCACGTCGGCCGGTAAGCCTTTATAGTCGATGCCGACTTTCTCTTTATCGCCTTCGCCTTTGCTCATGTTGGCGTCGAGCAGGAATTTATCGCCGATGTTCAGGAAGACTTTGCCTTCCTTAAAGGTCGATACGCGGATTTTAGGACCTTGCAGGTCACCGAGGATGGCAACGTGGCGCCCGAGGCGGGCGGCGATTTCGCGCACTTTGTTAGCGCGAATAATGTGGTCTTCAACGGTTCCGTGGGAGAAATTCATCCGAACTACGTTGGCGCCGGCGGCAATAATCTTTTCCAGATTATTATCACGGTCTGTAGCAGGGCCGAGGGTAGTAACAATTTTGGTTCTTCTGAGCCTTCTGGACATGTATTACTCCGTTGACTGGTGAACATTTGTCGTGCAAAAAACAGCGGTAACCTACTTCGGTGCGGTGTGTGATTTTAAGGCCATTGCGTTTCACCTGCGTTACTCGCCGCGTGTTTGGTTTTAGGCACTTCTGCGCACATTGATGGGTTCATCATTGAGGCTGAGGGTGCCAAACTCCCTAAAAAATGTCTAATTTGTGCGGTCCCAATGTTCAAAATGTGCCTTTTAAGGCGCTTCTATTTCATTCGGTCTACGCTTAGTCAAAAACGCTGGGGACGGGCATACCCTTATCAAAGCGCGATTCTTTCAGCGCGTCTTTGACCCGCTTCAGGTTATCTCTAAATTTTGCCCCGCGACGCAGGGTAAATCCGGTGGCGAGCACGTCAATCAGGGTCAGTTGAGCCAGACGCGAAACCATCGGCATATATACGTCAGTGTCTTCAGGGACATCCAGCAGCAGCGCCAGCGTGGCTTCGTTAGCCAGCGGCGTGTTGTGCGAAGTGATGGCAATCACCGTGGCGTCGTTTTCCCGCGCCAGATGGGCCAGTTCTACCAGATTCTTAGTGCGCCCGGTGTGCGAAATCAACACCACCACGTCGCCTTCGGTGCAGTTCATGCAGCTCATGCGCTGCATCACGATGTCGTCGAAATAGACCACCGGAATATTGAAGCGGAAGAACTTGTTCATCGCGTCATGAGCCACGGCGGCAGAGGCCCCGAGGCCAAAGAAAGAGATCTTTTTCGCCTGAGTCAGCAGGTCAACCGCGCGGTTTACCGCGCCGATATCCAGCGAGTTTTTGACTTGGTCGAGGGTCGCCATGGCGGATTCGAAAATCTTGCCGGTATAGGCATCGGCGCCGTCGCTTTCATCGACGTTACGGTTCACATAAGGCGTGCCGTTAGCCAGACTTTGCGCCAAATGTAATTTAAAATCTGGAAAACCTTTGGTATCGAGGCGGCGACAGAAACGGTTTACAGTAGGTTCACTGACATCGGCCATGCGGGCCAGGGTCGCGATACTGCAATGGATGGCGGTCTGGGGTGAGGCGAGAATTGCTTCTGCGACCTTCCTCTCGGATTTGCTCAGAATGTCCAAATGGCTTTGGATTTTTTCTAATGTATTCATTAGGGTGCCACTCATAGGTTTCAACGATTTCTGTGAAAAGAGGAAATCATGTCGGTTTGGTGAAAATATACTACGAGCAAACCGCGGTTGGCAGGAGCAAACTGGTGTAATTCAAGCTTTTATCACCAGAGTATGACCGAGATCTAAATTTCAATCTGGTAAATGGCTATCAGTTTTGTCATAAAATTACATACCTTCGGGTGATTTTTGAACGATTTTAACAACCATGACAAAATATGTGGTTTTAATTCATTTATTAAGGTCTTAGATCGAGGTTTACTGCTTACAACCGATCAGAGTACATTGTGGCTGAAATAAAATTACAATAGATACCCCGAATAAATCGGGTTGTGGGAATCGACCTGCAACATGAATTATGAGGGTGATTCCTGCACTAAGGAGAAGAACATGGCGGTAACCCAGACAGCCCAGGCGTGTGACCTGGTTATTTTCGGTGCTAAAGGCGATCTTGCGCGCCGTAAACTGTTGCCTTCCCTGTATCAATTAGAAAAGGCTGGCCACATCCATCCTGACACCAAAATCATCGGTGTAGGTCGCGCGGAGTGGGACAGAGCTGCATATGTAGAAGTTGTTAAAGAAGCTTTGACGACTTTCATGAAAGAAAAAATGGAGCCAGAGCTGTGGGAAAAACTCAGCGCTCGTTTCGAATTCTGTAACCTTGATGTCAACGACCTCAAGCACTTCAAAGTGTTGGGCAAAATGCTCGACCAGCAGAACCGCGCCACCATCAACTATTTCGCCATGCCGCCAAGCACCTTTGGTGCCATCTGCCGTGGTCTGGGTGAAGCCGGTCTGAACAAAGAGCCATCGCGCGTCGTGATGGAGAAGCCGCTCGGCACCTCTTTGGAATCCTCCCAGGTTATCAATGACCAAGTCGCAGAGTATTTCAACGAATCTCAGGTCTACCGTATTGACCACTATCTGGGTAAAGAAACCGTTCTGAACCTGTTGGCTCTGCGTTTTGCCAACAACTTGTTTGCCAGCAACTGGGATAACCGCACTATCGACCACGTGCAGATCACCGTGGCGGAAGAAGTGGGGATTGAAGGCCGCTGGGGTTACTTCGACAAAGCCGGCCAGATGCGCGACATGATCCAGAACCACCTGTTGCAAATCCTGACCATGATTGCCATGTCGCCTCCGGCTGACCTGAGCACCGACCGTATCCGTGATGAGAAGGTGAAAGTGCTGCGCTCGCTGCGCCGCATTGACCAGTCAAACGTGCGTGAAACCACCGTTCGCGGCCAGTACACCGCCGGTTTCGTGCAAGGCAAGAAGGTTCCGGGTTATCTGGAAGAAGAGGGCGCCAACAAGACCAGCGCCACTGAGACCTTCGTGTCTATTCGCGTGGATATTGATAACTGGCAGTGGGCTGGCGTACCTTTCTACCTGCGTACCGGTAAACGCCTGCCAACCAAATGTTCAGAAGTCGTGGTTTACTTCAAGAGCCCGGCACTGAACCTGTTCCGCGACTCTTACCAGCAGCTGCCTCAGAACAAACTGACCATTCGTCTGCAACCGGACGAAGGGATTGAGATCGAAGTGCTGAACAAAGTGCCGGGTCTGGAACACAAACATCGTCTGCAAACCACCAAGCTGGACCTGAGTTTCTCCGAGACCTTTAACGAGCAGCACATTGCTGATGCTTATGAGCGCCTGCTGCTGGAAACTATGCGCGGTATTCAGGCGCTGTTCGTGCGTCGTGACGAAGTGGAAGAAGCCTGGAAATGGGTAGACTCCATCATGAACGCGTGGGCAGCCGAGAGCGAAGCACCGAAACCTTACCAGTCTGGTACTTGGGGCCCGGTGGCTTCTGTTGCGATGATCACCCGCGATGGTCGTTCATGGAACGAGTTCGAATAAAGGGAAACTGATGGCCAATTTTGTCGAATTTTCCGGCGCGCTGGCGCTGACCCAAAACTTCGCCGGAAAGATTGCGGATGCGCTGCGTGAAGGCATCCAAGCAAACGGCAAAGCCAGTCTGGTGGTATCAGGGGGCCGTACGCCGGTCGACCTGTTCACGCTGCTGGCACGTCAGGAGTTGGACTGGAGCAAGGTGGTGATCACCTTGGCTGATGAACGTTGGGTCAGCCCGGACAATAGCGCCAGCAATGAAAAAACGGTGCGTAACAACCTGCTGCAAGGCCCGGCGCTTGCCGCGACCTTTATTGGCCTGAAGAACGATGCCGCGTCGCCGTTTGAAGGGGCATCCGCTACCGAAGTGGCGTTGCAGCAATTGCCGCGACCTATCGACGTGGTGATCCTCGGCATGGGCGATGACGGCCACACGGCGTCATTGTTCCCCGGTGCGGCAAACCTTGGCGAAGCCTTGAATTTGGCGTCGGGGCGCACCTGTCTGGGTATGACTCCGCTGACTGCCCCCTTAGATCGCATTACGCTGACCTTGCCGGTGCTGCTCGACAGTCGCAATATCTATTTGCATCTGAACGGCGAAGCCAAGCGCGATGTCTATGAGCGCGCTGAAAAGGGGACCGACGTGAATGAAATGCCGGTCCGCGCGGTGCTGAATCAACAGCAAACGCCGGTCAGCGTCTATTGGTCGGCTTAACAGCACTCTCTAAAACCGTTGCCTATGCAGCGGTTTTTTTATTTTGTTTTTTCAGATTTACTATCCCCAATCATTCGGCTGTAAAGTAGCTATGTGGTGTGGTCGGTAACCTGCAAACATGCAGGCCCTGTGGCAGGGGCGCGCCAACAATCACAACGATGCCTGCGGGCATGAACGGAGACAACGATGAAAAACTGGAAAACAAGCGCGGAACAGATCCTGACCTCAGGTCCGGTGGTTCCGGTGATTGTGATTAACAAACTCGAACACGCGGTGCCGCTGGCGAAAGCTTTGGTTGCGGGCGGCGTGCGGGTGTTGGAAGTGACTCTGCGCACCGCCTGCGCGGTTGACGCTATTAAAGCTATCGCCAAAGAAGTGCCGGACGCGATTATCGGCGCGGGCACGGTGTTAAACCCTGAACAACTGGCCGAAGTAACCGCCGCTGGCGCGCAGTTCGCCATCAGTCCGGGCTTAACCGAGCCGCTGCTGAAAGCTGCCAATGCTGGCCCAATTCCGCTGATCCCTGGCATTAGCACGGTGTCTGAACTGATGCTGGGTCTGGATGCCGGTCTGCGCGAGTTCAAGTTCTTCCCGGCGGAAGCTAACGGCGGGGTGAAAGCGCTGCAAGCTATCGCAGGTCCATTCCCGCAGGTGCGTTTCTGTCCAACCGGCGGCATCACGCCAAACAACTACCGTGACTACTTGGCGCTGAAAAGCGTATTGTGCATCGGCGGTTCATGGCTGGTTCCGGCAGACGCGCTGGAGTCCGGGGATTACGCGCGGATCACCCAACTGGCTCAAGAAGCCGTGGCGGGTGCTAAGCAGTAATTCTGCGACTTTTTCGCAGCCAATAAAAAAACCTCCCGCGGGAGGTTTTTTTGTCTTCATCATTTGGCGCTAAAAGCCAATTAACGCGCGGCGATGATTTTAATTTCAATCTTATATTTCGGGTTCATCAGGTTGGCCTGCACGGTGCAACGCACTGGCGCATTGCCCGGAGAAACCCACGCATCCCAAGCTTCGTTCATCGCTTTAAAATCTTCTTTGTGCACCAAGAACAGGGTGGCATCGAGGATTTTGCTCTTATCAGAACCCGCTTCTTTTAACACAGCGTCAATGATAGCCAGTGTCTCAGCCGTCTGCGCTTTGGCGTCGGCGTCCAGATTTTCCGGCACGGCGGTGTAATACAGGGTGTCATTATGGATCACGACGTCGGACATGCGCGGCTCGGGTCTGATACGTTCGATAGTCATTTAGGTACTCCTGTTTGGCATCTTTTTTAATGTTGCTAATAGGGTATCACAAAGGCTTATTGCAATGGACCGGCACAAGACGGTGGTAGAGAGGGGTAAGGATTGGCATAATCACTGCTGATCCGTACAGGTAGAGAGACAGCGTGATAGACGATTTTGCACCAGACGGCGCGTTAGCGCAGAAAATTGAAGGTTTTAAACCCCGTGAACCTCAGCGTCTCATGGCGCAGGCCGTCAGTACGGCTATCAAAAATAAGCAAGGTTTGGTGGTGGAAGCCGGTACAGGTACCGGTAAAACTTACGCTTATCTGGCCCCCGCGCTGCGCTCCGGCAAAAAAGTCATTATCTCCACTGGCTCGAAAGCCCTGCAGGACCAGCTCTATTCCCGCGACCTGCCAAAAGTCGCCACGGCGCTGAAATTCAAAGGCAAATTAGCTTTGCTGAAAGGGCGCTCCAACTACCTGTGCATTGAGCGTCTGGAGCAGCAATCGCTTTCCGGCGGCGAACTCGCCAGCCAGTCACTGAGCGATTTAGTGCATCTGCGCAACTGGTCGAGCATGACCGAAGAGGGTGACATCAGCACCTGCTCGGTGGTGGCCGAAGACAGCCATGTCTGGCCGCTGGTCACCAGTACCAATGACAACTGTTTGGGCAGCGACTGCCCGGCCTACAAAGACTGCTTCGTAGTGAAGGCGCGCCGCAAAGCCATGGATGCCGACGTGGTGGTGGTCAACCACCACCTGTTTATGGCCGACATGGTGGTGAAAGAGAGCGGCTTTGGCGAACTGATCCCCACCGCCGACGTGATGATTTTCGACGAAGCCCATCAGATCCCTGACATTGCCAGCCAATATTTCGGCCAGCAGGTGACCAGCCGCCAGCTGCTGGACATGGCGAAAGACATCACTATCGCCTATCGCACCGAGGTTCGCGACTCGGTTCAGTTGCAAAAGAGCGCCGATCGCCTGAGCCAAAGCACCATGGACTTCCGCCTAGCACTGGGCGAGCCGGGCTTTAGAGGCAATCTGCGTGACGTGCTCAATCAGCCCGCCATCCAGCGCGCGCTGCTGTTGCTTGATGACGCGCTGGAGCTTTGTTACGACGTGGTGAAGCTCTCCCTTGGCCGCTCGGCCTTGCTGGACGCGGCGTTCGAGCGCGCTACGCTGTATCGCAATCGCCTCAAGCGTCTGAAAGATGTCTCTATTCCCGGCTACAGCTACTGGTACGAATGCAACTCGCGCCACTTCGTGCTGGCCCTGACGCCGCTATCGGTGACTGACAAATTCAGCGAAATGATGACTGACAAACCGGGCGCGTGGATTTTCACCTCCGCGACGCTTTCGGTGAACGATCAGCTGCATCACTTTACCGAGCGCCTCGGCCTGAACGACGCCGAAACGCTGCTGCTCGCCAGCCCCTTTGATTACGCCAATCAGGCGCTGCTCTGCGTGCCACGCTTCCTGCCTTCGCCCAACGAGCGCGGCGGCTCGCGCCAGCTGGCGCGCATGCTGCGCCCGGTGATTGAAGCCAACAAGGGGCGCTGCTTCTTCCTCTGCACCTCGCACCAGATGATGCGCGAACTGGCCGAAGAGTTTCGTGCCAGCATGACGTTGCCGGTTTTGGTGCAGGGTGAAACCAGTAAGGGCCAACTACTGGCGCAGTTTGTCGAGGCGGGTAACGCCTTGCTGGTGGCAACCAGTAGTTTCTGGGAAGGGGTAGACGTGCGCGGAGAGGCGCTGTCGTGCGTGATTATCGACAAACTGCCCTTTACCTCGCCGGATGACCCTCTGCTCAAGGCGCGCATTGAAGACTGCCGCCTGCGCGGTGGCGATCCGTTTAATGAAGTCCAGCTGCCGGACGCGGTGATCACCTTGAAGCAGGGCGTCGGGCGTTTGATCCGCGATACCGACGATCGCGGCGTGATGATTATCTGCGACAACCGGCTGGTGATGCGCCCTTACGGCGAGGTATTTTTAAACAGCCTGCCGCCGACGCCGCGCACCCGAGATTTAGACCGCGCAATCCGCTTCCTGCAAGAGTCTCAACAGCAGAAATAGCGCCGCGCTTGTGTTAATATTCGGCCGCGAAAAAGGCCCATAACTTTTCTTTCCCGCCTGAGGTTTGGCATGTCCACACGAATTTTAGCAATTGATACGGCGACTGAAGCCTGCTCGGTTGCGCTTTACAATAATGGCGAAACCCTCGCTCATTTCGAACTTTGCGCCCGTGAACATACGCAGCGCATTTTGCCGATGGTGCAGCAGATCCTGTCCGAAGCCGGCTTGACGCTGAATCAGGTTGACGCGCTGGCCTTTGGCCGCGGCCCTGGCAGCTTTACCGGCGTGCGTATTGGCATTGGCGTGGCGCAAGGGCTGGCCTTCGGCGCTGAGCTGCCGCTGTTGCCCGTTTCCACGCTGATGACCATGGCGCAGGGCGCCTATCGCCTGACGCAAGCGACCCGCGTCTTGGCGGCGATTGATGCGCGCATGGGTGAAGTTTATTGGGGTGAATACCTGCGCGGTGAAAACGGCGAATGGCAGGGCGAGCAGTCCGAAGCCGTGCTGAAACCCGAGCAGCTGTTACCCCGTGCTCAGGCACTGACGGGGCGCTTTGCCACCGTCGGCACCGGCTGGCAAACCTACCCAGATTTGCTGGGTGAATCATCCGCTGTTGAATTATTTGATGGCGAAATGTGTCTGCCGCAGGCCGAAGATATGCTGCCTCTGGCGCTGAACATGTGGAAATCCGGCATTCGCGTCAGCGCGGAGCATGCCGAGCCGGTTTACTTGCGTAATGAAGTGACCTGGAAAAAGCTCCCGGGCCGTTAAGTTTTAGCAACTTGTGAACTAAATCGTGGTCAAAATTGTAGGTATGGTTCAGGAGTTCTCACAATGCGTAGGTGGTCGGCAGTGCAACAGTTTTCTGGTTTTAAATGTTCTGTTTTTCAGTCTAAACGCCTGGCACTCAGCGCCATCGGCTTAAGCGTTTTGTTGCTGTCCGGCTGTGTTACCGTGCCTGCGGATATTCGCGGTACCACGGATACACCGCAGATGAATCTGCAAGTGGTGCAGGGCGCGCCGCAGCTGTATGTCGGCCAAGAGTCGCGCTTCGGCGGTAAAGTGGTCAGCGTGACCAATGAGCAGAACAAAACCAAGCTTGAAATCGCCACCGTGCCGCTGGATGAAGGCGCGAGACCGATTCTGGGCGCGGCATCGGTGGGGCGCATTCACGCCTATGTGAACGGCTTTGTGGATCCGGTCGATCTGCGCGGCCAACTGGTCACCGTCGTCGGGCCAATAACCGGCGCGGAGAAGGGCACCATCGGCCAGTCCTCTTACAATTTTATCACCGTGGACGTGAACAGCTACAAACGCTGGCGCCTGTCTCAACAGGTGGTGATGCCGCCACAGCCGATTGGCCCGTGGGGCTACTACGGCCCGTATAACTCGCGCTGGGGCAGAGGCTTTGGTCCAGGCTGGGGACCGGGCTGGTATGACCCACAACCGGCTCGTGTAGAAACCTTCGTGACCGAATAACTAAGCAGTAGAGTAAGACTTTAAAGGCGACTCTGGTCGCCTTTTTCTTTTTTGGGCCATGGAAGCCCACAACAAATTAGTGACAAGCCTCTCAACCTCAACATTGTTTGAACCGCAACTGGTAAGCTGAGTTAAAATATTGTTACAGGCATGATAAAACTCGTCATATTGAGATGGCAGCAGCACATTATTGCAGGAGTGATACCTTGGAAAAGGTCTGGCTAAAACGTTACCCTTCTGATGTTCCTGAGAACATCGACCCGGATCGCTATAGCTCATTGGTCGAAATGTTCGAAAACGCTGCCCTGCGTTTCGCGGACAACCCGGCCTTTATCAATATGGGCGAGGTGATGACCTTCCGTAAGCTCGAAGAGCGCAGTCGCGCTTTTGCCGCTTACTTGCAAAATGAGTTAGGGCTGAAGAAGGGCGACCGCGTTGCGCTGATGATGCCTAACCTGTTGCAGTACCCGATTGCCCTGTTTGGCGTGCTTCGCGCCGGGCTGGTGGTGGTCAACGTTAACCCGCTTTACACCCCGCGTGAGTTAGAACACCAGCTGAATGACAGCGGCGCGTGCGCCATTGTCATCGTGTCCAACTTTGCCCACACGTTGGAAAAGGTGGTCTACAAAACCCAGGTTAAACACGTAATTTTGACCCGCATGGGCGACCAGCTCTCCGCCGCCAAAGGCACGCTGGTGAACTTCGTGGTGAAATACGTCAAAAAGCTGGTGCCGAAATATCATCTGCCAAATGCCATCTCATTTCGCAGCGTCCTGCAACAGGGGCGGCGGATGCAATATATTAAGCCGGATGTTATCAACAGCGATTTGGCTTTCCTGCAATATACTGGCGGCACGACCGGCGTGGCCAAAGGCGCGATGCTGACCCACCGGAATATGCAGGCCAACCTCGAACAAGCTAAAGCCGCCTATTCTCCGCTGCTTAAACCCGGCCATGATTTAGTGGTTACCGCGCTGCCGCTCTACCATATATTTGCACTTACCGTGAACTGCCTGTTGTTTATTGAAATGGGCGGCCGCAGCCTGCTTATCACCAATCCAAGGGATATACCCGGAATGGTGAAAGAGCTGGCGAAATATCCATTCACCACCATCAGTGGTGTGAATACATTATTCAACGCGCTGCTCAATAATGAAGATTTCCGCGAACTGGATTTCTCCACGCTGCGACTGTCTGTGGGCGGCGGGATGTCGGTGCAGAAGTCAGTGGCGGATAAATGGGAAAAACTCACCGGCAAGCATCTGCTGGAGGGTTATGGCCTGACGGAGTGCGCGCCGCTGGTGGCGGGCAACCCTTATGATTTGAAACATTATAGTGGCAGCATTGGTTTGCCGGTGCCATCGACAGAGGTGAAGCTTGTCGACGATAATGGCCAGGAAGTGCCTTTCGGCGAGCCGGGCGAGCTGTTAATTCGCGGGCCACAGGTGATGCTAGGCTACTGGCAGCGCCCCTCAGCGACGGATGAAGTGTTAAAAGATGGCTGGCTCTCAACCGGCGATATCGTTACAGTGGACGAGCAGGGCTTTTTACGCATCATTGATCGTAAAAAAGACATGATTCTGGTCTCCGGTTTCAACGTCTATCCTAACGAGATTGAAGATATCGTTTCCCAGCATGAGAAAGTGCTCGAAGTGGCCGCTATCGGCGTGGAGAGTGAATCATCCGGGGAGATCGTCAAGATCTGCGTCGTGAAGAAAGATCCGTCGCTGACCAGCGAAGAGCTGCTGGCGCATTGTCGACGCATGCTGACGGGTTACAAAGTGCCGAAGATTGTTGAGTTCCGCGATGAACTGCCAAAGTCGAACGTTGGCAAAATTCTTCGTCGTGAGCTCCGTGATGAACATAAAAAACCTAAGCCAGACGCAAAGCAGAGCGCGGCCTAGCGAATTAGGTTCATCATACGCAGATTCCCACGACGCCGGCTAAGTCCGGCGTCGTTACGTTTTACGCAATAATATCCATCCTTCGATTGACAGTCAGAAGGCGGGTATATGATTAAGAGAATCAAAGTTTGAACTATCAGTTGATTACCACTAATGACGCGCTTGCGCAGGTTTGTTTGCAAGCTCAGGCTCATAGCCAGATTGCCCTTGATACCGAGTTCGTCAGAACCCGCACCTACTACCCGCAGTTAGGGCTGATCCAGCTGTTTGATGGTGAAACGCTGACCCTGATTGACCCACTGCCGATCACCGCGTGGCAGCCCTTTATTGACCTGCTGGTGAACCCAAACGTGGTGAAATTCCTCCATGCAGGCAGTGAAGATCTCGAAGTATTCCTCAACGCTTTTGGCGTGCTTCCCGTTCCGCTGATTGATACTCAGATCCTCGCGGCGTTCAGCGGTCGTCCGCTCTCTTGCGGCTTTGCACGTTTAGTGGCGGAAACCACGGGCGTTGAGCTGGATAAAAGCGAGTCGCGCACTGACTGGATTGCCCGCCCGCTGAGCGAAAAGCAGTGCGTATACGCGGCGGCCGACGTGTGGTATCTGCTACCACTGGCCGAGCAGTTGATGCGTGAAACGCAGGAAGCGGGTTGGATGGACGCCGCGCTGGACGAGTGCCTGTCGCTGTGTCGCCGCCGTGCTGAAGTGTTGCAGCCGGAGCAGGCTTATCTCGACATCACCAATGCTTTCCAGCTACGTCCGCGCCAACTGGCCTGTTTGCAGAAGCTGGCGTCATGGCGTTTAACACAGGCTCGCCAGCGCGACCTGGCGGTGAACTTCGTGGTGAGAGAAGAGAATCTGTGGCAGGTGGCGCGCTATCAGCCGACGTCACTGGGCGAGCTGGAAGCATTAGGCCTGAGCGGCCCGGAAATTCGCTACCACGGCCGTACGCTGTTGGCGCTGGTGGCCGAAGCCAATGCTATGGACGAGCAGGAGCTGCCTGCGCCATTGTCGAGCCTGATTGACCAACCGGGCTACCGCAAGGTGTTCAAAGATATCAAAGCGCTTATTCAAACCGTGAGCGAAGAGAGTGGCCTGAGCGTCGAGCTATTAGCCTCAAGACGCCAAATTAACCAGTTATTAAATTGGCACTGGCAGTTAAAAACCAAAGAAAGCGAGCCGGAAATTATTAGCGGCTGGCGCGGTGATTTGTTAAAAACGCGCTTGCTGGAAATCCTCAAAGATTATTAAAACCCAGCAGCTGATAAATAAGCAGCCGTGCTTTGGGATAGCGTTTGAGATAAATCACAAATTAAAGAAGGGCAGACCGGTTCTGCTCTTTTTTTATTTATCGAGAAACGTATTTTTAGCGGAATGAAAGAGAGGGATATAACACAAATTAGGTTCAGCAATTATTGCAGAATAGGGCAGGGTTAAGTGAGTAAGAATGGGACAACTCTCAATCGAATTTTATGGAATATTAACAGCGGACAAGAGTAACTTGTATAAATATACAGTTACCCCCTGACGAACAGGGGGCAGCTATTTTGAAGCAAACGCCTTCAAACAGAACATGTCCATCTCTGTCATTTAGGCGCTTCTTCCGAGTCCGGCAGCGTCACGTTAAGCTCAAGTACCGAGATATCGTCACCTTTCTGTTCAAACTGCACGTTGAGCATTTCAGGGTCAATCTGAATGTACTTACAGATGACCGCTAAAATATCACGCTTCAGATCTGGCAGATAGGCGGGTTCACTGTCCCCGCGGCGTCGCTCTGCTACGATGATCTGTAGCCGTTCCTTGGCTATATTGGCTGTCGGCTTTTTACGGGACAGAAAGAAATCTAACAAGGCCATGGTTTATCCCCCAAAAAGGCGTTTCAGGAAACTCTTCTTCTCTTCCTCAATAAAACGGAACGCACGTTCTTCACCAAGCAAACGGCTGACGGTGTCGTCGTACGCCTTACCTGCGTCAGATTCCTGATCCAAAATGACCGGCTCGCCTTGGTTAGACGCGCGCAGTACAGACTGATCTTCAGGAATAACGCCGACCAACGGAATGCGAAGGATTTCAAGCACATCCTCCATGCTCAGCATGTCACCACGGCTTACACGGCCTGGGTTGTAGCGAGTCAGAAGCAGGTGTTCTTTGATTGGATCTAAGCCTTTCTCAGCGCGGCGGGATTTTGAAGACAAAATACCTAAAATGCGATCGGAGTCACGTACAGAAGAGACTTCTGGGTTGGTGGTGATCACAGCTTCGTCAGCGAAATACAGTGCCATCAGAGCACCGGTTTCGATACCAGCGGGTGAATCACAGACCACGAAATCGAATTCCATGTCGTTAAGGTCGTTAAGAATTTTCTCTACGCCTTCACGAGTTAATGCGTCTTTGTCACGGGTTTGGGAAGCAGGAAGAATGAACAGGTTGTCAGTGCGTTTATCTTTGATAAGCGCTTGATTCAACGTGGCATCACCTTGGATCACGTTAACAAAATCATAAACAACGCGGCGCTCACAGCCCATGATCAGGTCAAGGTTACGCAAACCGATATCGAAGTCGATAACAACGGTTTTTTTACCTTTTTGAGCTAGACCGGTAGCAATGGCTGCGCTTGAAGTGGTCTTGCCAACGCCCCCTTTACCCGATGTAACAACTATAATGCGTGCCATGAAAGGATTCCTTGTCAAAAGGGCTTAGTTTAAAGGTTGTATGGTTAACACGTTATCTAACAGGCTGAGGCGGGCTGCCTGTCCATAATAGTCGGACGGGATTTGGTCACTCAACCAGTACTGCCCTGCGATAGAGACTAGCTCAGCCCCCAGGTGCGTGCAAAATATCTGACAGTTTGCATCACCTGCGGCACCGGCCAGCGCACGGCCGCGCATCATGCCATATATGTGGATGTTACCATCGGCAATAAGTTCCGCACCGGCGCTCACACTGCTGGTCACAATGAGATCGCTGTTACGGGCATAAATTTGTTGGCCAGACCGGATAGGGGTACTAATGATCCGAGTTTTCGCTGGCGCATTGTCTGGTACAACAGGAGCAGGCGGCTCGGCGGCTACGCGTTGGGCACGGCCTTCACTCAGCAGCGGCAAGCCGGTGCGAGAGATGGCGCGCTTTTGGCGCTCGTCTTTACAACCACTGATGCCCACAACGCGAAAACCAGCAGAAGCGACAGCCTGTTGAATGTCTTTCCAGTTCGCTTCGCCAGTCAGCGCAGCGACGTTGATAACAACAGGGGCATTTTTCAGAAAAGCAGGAGCTTGCTCCACTTTTTCTTGTAACGCCTGATAAATAACCTCAGGTTGTGAACTATGTAAATGAACAACCGATAAGGTAAAACTGCTGCCTTTTAGTTCTATTGGCGATTGTGACATCTATCCTGACTCAGTCTCAGCAACTTTTAATCCCCGGAATACCACTCGGGGGGCGATATTCCGATGTACGTTAAGCATGTTATAGTTACAGTTATATCTAGGCAAGCCACCGTTTCAATAAATTAGAGTTAAAAAAATGCTTTGTGCGATCTATAGAAGTACCAAACGTGACCAGACTTACCTGTATGTCGAAAAAAGAGACGATTTCTCTCGCGTTCCTGAAGAATTATTACAGGGTTTCGGCCAACCGCAGTTCTCAATGTCGATTAATCTGGGGCAAAGAGAAAAGTTAGCCACCGCCGATATTGAGAAAGTAAAACAATCACTCCTCGAGCAGGGCTATTATTTGCAAGTACCACCGCCAATGGAAAGTTTATTGAATATGCATCTGCAAAACGGCGAAAAATAAAGCGAATACTGTCCTTCTGGGTAGGTTTTTGTAAATTCAGAGCTGTCGGGTTGCATTCATCTTCTGGCTCATTCAGGTTGTAAACAACGTGTAAGTGCTTTGATAAAAGGAACAGATTGATGAAATTGTCGGTACTGGCTGTGCTTATTACCAGCGTAACGCTGAGTGGTTGTGCTAAGGAAAGTGTTGCTACCCCCGCGTCTCCGGCGGCCCAAGCGCCTGCGGCTCATGCTCCTGCCGCAGAGAAGCCTGCGAAAACTACGTTGGCCGAGCAGGGGCGTGACCCGGCTGAATTTCCAGGCTACGTTGAGCAACTGAAAACTCAGGCTCGCCAGCAGGGGATTAGTCAGGCGACTATCGACAGCGCCTTTGCCAATGTGCACTTTATCGATCGGGTAATTAACTCCGACCGTAACCAGCTCGAAAAGAAAATTACCCTCGACGATTACCTCAAGCGCGTTCTGCCTGAAGCCAAAATCGAGCAGGGGCGAATCAACTACCAGCAAAACCTGCCTGCGTTAACTCAGGCCAGCCAGCGTTACGGCGTGCAGCCGCAATACATCGTTGCGCTGTGGGCTATGGAAAGCAACTTCGGCAAGATTCAGGGTAAAGAGGATGTCTTCTCGGCCCTCGCCACCTTGGCATTTGAAGGCCGCCGCGAAGCCTTCTTTACTAAAGAGCTGATGTCGGCATTGAAAATCGTCGATTCCGGCCACGCAACCAGCGACATGATGAAAGGCTCGTGGGCGGGCGCCATGGGGCAGTCGCAATTTATGCCGTCCTCCTATCTAAACTACGGTGCTGATGGCGACGGCGACGGCAAAATCGATATTTGGAACAATACCGACGACGTCTTTGCTTCCACCGCTAACTACCTGTCTACCGAAGGCTGGAAAGCCAATCAGAGCTGGGGACAGGAAGTGAAACTGCCTGCCGGCTTTGATGCCAGCAAAACCGGCCTGAAGAACAATCAGATGCACCCGGCCAGTTATTGGCAGCAGCAGGGCGTGACGCAGGTAGATGGCAGCCCACTGGCTTCTAACGCCACCCGCGCATGGATTATCACCCCGGATGACCTTCAAGGCCGCGCCTTCCTGGTCTATGATAATTTCCGCACAATAATGCGCTGGAACCGTTCGACCTATTTCGCATTGAGCATCGGCATGATGGCAGACGCCGTCACGCAACAATCACAGGCTGCACCAGCTGAGCAAAACTCAGATCCGGCTGCGACCTCTCCGGCGCCGACGGGGCGTAATCCCTTTGGCGGCTGACTAACACTTTCAGGAGCTTCCCATGTATCAACACCGTGACTGGAATGGTGCATTACTTGATTTTCCGGTGAATAAAGTGGTGTGTGTTGGCAGTAACTACGCCGACCATATTAAAGAGATGGGCAGTCAGGTTGCGCCCGAGCCGGTGCTGTTTATCAAACCAGAAACCGCGCTCTGCGATATTCGCCAGCCGATTGCCATTCCGCAGAACTTAGGTTCGGTGCATCACGAAGTGGAATTGGCGGTGCTGATCGGCACGCCGCTCAAGCAAGCCAGCGAAGATCGCGTGGCCAACGCCATTGCCGGTTACGGCGTTGCGCTGGATTTAACCCTGCGTGACCTGCAAGCAGGCTTCAAGAAGGCAGGGCAGCCATGGGAAAAAGCCAAAGGCTTCGACGGCTCTTGCCCAATTAGCGGTTTTATTCCGGTCAGTGAGTTTGGGGACGCCCAGTCGGCTGATCTCCAGCTGATTGTCAATAATGAAGTGCGCCAGAGTGGCAACACGCAGGATATGTTGACTAAGATCCTGCCCCTGATTGCCTATATGAGTCGTTTCTTCACGCTGCGCGCGGGAGATATTATTCTCACCGGTACGCCACAGGGCGTCGGCCCGATGGCCGGCGGCGACACTATCCAAGTCGCGGTTAACGGCAAGTCGGTGACCACTCGCGTTATTTAGCGCTTTCTGATCTACCTCAATACAGTGGGTCGCCCGGAGACATTTCGGGCGGCTTTACTTGCATCTCTGCACTAAAGTGTTTATATAAGCCCCCTCATTTTATACTTGAACCGGATGCCACCATGACTGAACCCAACTTTTGGCAGAAAAAAACGCTGCCTGAAATGACCGACGAAGAGTGGGAAGCGTTGTGCGACGGTTGCGGGCAATGCTGCCTGCACAAGCTGATTGACGAAGACACCGATGAAATCTATTTCACCAACGTGGCCTGCAACCAGTTAAACATTAAGTCCTGCCAATGCCGTAATTACGAGCGCCGCTTCACGCTGGAGGAGGATTGCATCAAACTCACCCGTGAAAATCTCACCACCTTCGACTGGTTGCCACCAACTTGCGCGTATCGCCTCATAGGCGAGGGTAAGCCGCTATTCCCATGGCACCCGCTGCTGCATAAGTCATCCAAATCCGCCATGCACACCGAGCGAATTTCCGTGCGTTACATCGCTGTGCGCGAAGATGACGTCGAGGACTGGCAGGACCACATCTTAAATAAGCCTAGTTGGGCGAAGTAACTAATTGAAGTGATTGAAGAACTTCATCACTGTGATATAGCGCGGGGCATATACGGGGCATCACCCGTAAATCCTGTGTTTAAAATGTCCATCTGATTGCTGTTGTTCTCACTCATCCATTTTCCGTAAACGCTGTACACCATCTGCGCTGAAGTGTGCCCCATTTGGTTTGCTACAAAATTGGGGTTCGCCCCGGCGCTCAATGCCCAACATGCAAAAGTGTGCTTTGTTTCGTAAGCTTTGCGATGACGAATGCCAGCCTTTTTCAAGGCAAAGTTCCACGTTCCGCTAAACACGCCTGGAGAGTACCATTCTCCACCTTTTCCATTTCTTGCAGATAGGCGAGCGGAGAATACGAAGGTGCAATCATCTTTTCGAATTCTGCCAAATTCTCGAAGGTGAACATCTACCTTTATTTGCTTCCCCATCCACGTTAAAGCCATTTGCTCCTTCAGCGGCTCGATAGCAGAGTTCGTCAACTTGATAGTTCTGTTGCCGCTCTCTGTTTTTGGTGGCGTGAAGTGATTAATAACGGCCATATTTCGGGTGATGGTTAACTCTGACGGAACGACCGGTATTACTGCGTCAGAATACAGTGACGAAATGTACAACTACGTAATTTCTGAATAGAAAGCATCCTAGCCAGCTAGCCTTCGGGTTGGGTTTTTTATGAAAAAAATATGGTCACCACACCTACCAGCAATCCATTTCCTTCTGTAAAGCCGCAAGACCTTAAGTTCAACGCCGGAAAAATTGACGAATTTGTTAATTCAAAAAAGCTGGACATACACAGATCGCTTTGGGGTTAACAGATACACCATTGAGGGTATGAACTACCTTGCTCAGCAAGTAATGGCAGCATTTGGCTATGTAACGCTATAGGGGGTCACATTCACTACCGGCGCGACACTTGGTAACCCAAACGAGGTTCTTTTCAACTCAGCAGATAGTTCATATTACAAATAGACTGGGTCATTTGCTTCGGGGGGAAAAGTCGTACCAGCTAACGCTACCCCCGCCTCATCTGGAGGGGGGAGAGCTGGCAAGTGGTTAAATGTAGGCGACTCAACATTGCGTTCGGATTTAGCAAGCGGGGGCAAAGCCGGCCTAGTTGGGCACAAAGAAACAACGGTAGAGATAGCTTTAGACGAGCTTGAAAAAACACTGAATAAAGATGGGCTTAATGCCATTGGCCGCTTCCTTAATCTAGCAAGGTTACGAGCATTCCCGCCTACTACGCTTGGTGATATTGTCTACCTAGCATCAGCAGCAAGTACTCCTGTCTCTGATGTTCACTATGGTGGAGGGAGATTTCAGGCCGTAGCAAAAGGAACTTTGGTTGATGACGGTGGTGTAAATATTGTCCCAGTCGATGGCGCGCTATCATGGAAGAGAATAATTGATGGCGGTTTTTATTCATTAGGTTTGTTTGGTGCGAAACCTGATGGCGTAACTGAATCTGGTGACAAAATATTAAATGCCATGAAATTTGCAAGAGCCAATCGAGTTATTATGAATGCCTCTGCTGAAAAATATCTCACACGTACCAGCATTCCCATTTGTAAGAATAGTGACCTTAAAGGGGGAGGTGTTGGGGTTACAACAATCGCAAGAACAACAAATGATAAATACCATGTAACAAATGGAAAGGATATAGATGTTTTTGTTCTTTTATTTGGCGACAATATGGATGTTGATGATTATACCGCTGACTGCGAGTATGCCACGCTTAGTGGAATAATATTTATTAGAGAAGGACTAACAGGCCGGAGTAATAATACTTGTAACTGGCTGTGGCCCCCTCGTCTCAATGTGTCTTCTTATTACGACATTAGGTTGGAGTGTCCGCATATTGAAGTATGTTTTGAGGAGGAGTGGTTTAATAAGATGCATGCGCACATTGTTGGCTTGGGCGTCAAGCAGTTTTATGGAGTGTACGGAACAAAGCTTAGGAATGATCGTTATTTGCCATCTGGGACAAGTAACGATATCTGTATTGGAGTAACAAATTATCAAATTGGACACTTTCTTGCTGGTATGCAGTACACGACTCTAACTTGTTGTACCTGCGACAATTGTTAGTCAATGCTAGACGTTGGAAAAACAAAAGCGACGGCATATAATTTCATAAACTCCACCGGAATCACAATGAACTCTTGTGACTCAGAGGGGGTTGCCGGAACTGGGCTTTCATGCGTAATGACTGCGGATTATGATTATGACTGTACTATTGTAGTTAAAATATATCAGGTAATGATTGAGTAAAGGAACCCATTAGTAGCATCCACCCTGATTTACAGAATACAGAACGAACATTTAACAAAAAATATTTCTGTTATTTTTAATGCATGCAACATCAAAAAGACAGATCACTTTCCAATCAAACAGTCGGTTTTGTTGGTGGGGAAAATACCTATCTCAATAATATAGGAAGTGTAATCGATCAGCCAAATGTGTCCGGAGGAGCAGTATTTAAATCGCTATAAACATAAGCCCTGAGACGGGCTTTTATTCATAGTGATTCTTTGTGTCTTTTTTAGGGGATATGAAGCTAGATTCCTATAACCACAGTTTTTTTACAGCGAATCGTTATACATCTTATGCCAGAAAGTTGCCAAGATTATGCTCTTGTGGTAACTTTCAACGCTTACTTTGTCAAATTTTAATAAGACAACTAAATGTTAGTATCAAAATTTTGCAAGAATAATGTGTTTTCGCAGTCTATCATAGCTCTACTTGGGCTAATAATTACTTTACGGGCGTTCTTCCCTGGCTTGATAACTAGTGACTCATTAGACCAATACCAGCAAGCAACTAGCTTCATTTTTAGTGATTGGCACCCACCGATGATGAGTTTTATCTGGGCATTAACTAATGATTGGATACCCGGCCCCTTTGGTATGTTATTGCTTGATTGTATTCTATACTGGGGGGCATTGTTGCTACTGTCAATATCTATCCCGGCAGAAAACCGAAAAATATCAATAGCCGTAATGATTTCCGGCTTCATGCCATTCACAGTAAATGCACTTAGTCACATAGGGAAAGATGTGCTTCAAGCAGTGGTTTGGCTTTTCGCTGTTGGAGTTATTACAGTATTATATTCTCGCGGAGAGATTAGGAAGAAGTATTTAATTTTATCTGTTGTTTTGCTATTTATAGGAAACGCTCTTCGCTTTAACGCCATATTTGGTTTGTTGCCGTTAGTATGGCTCCTCCTACAGAAAATAAATATTAGTGCATGGAGAAAATGGTTAATAATCCTCATCATTTTTCCTTTGCTAACCATTTTATCGACAGCTGCTTTCAATTATGGATTTTTACACGCATCTAAATCTAGGGTTTATCAGTCATTGGTCGTTTTCGATATAGGTGGTATCTCGCACTTCTCCGGTAAAGATTATTTCGGTGAGTCGTGGGGTAATAATGAAAGTGAAAAAGTTATTACGTCTTGTTATGAACCAAAAGCATGGGACACTTATGCTTGGGGGAGCTGTAGTTTTGTTCTCAATAAATTGCAACAATCTGGTTCATGGACTGATGGATCATTAATGAAAAAATGGATTTTTTCACTTGCCCATGAGCCCGGTGCGTATCTAAGACATAGATATGAAAACTATATGGAATTTTTATGGCATCCAAATGCAATTTCGGATGAGCAGATGGTAAGTAATGCTTATGGATTTAAATATGAAATGACTGGGCTCTTTAGAACACTACAAATGTCCATTAAGCCACATGAGAATATGTTCGTATTTAAGCCGGGCTTCTGGTTAATGGCATCACTTATATTTTCTATATATGGTCTTTTCATGCGAAAGGAATTCTATCGGGATGTGTTTATTGCTTTGAATTTATCAAGCTTATTGTATCTGCTTGGGTACTTTTTTGTAGGGGTTGCGTCCGAGTTTAGGTACGCTTACTGGTCAATTCTTGCTACAACAGCAAGTTTTCCATTTATTTTACTGTCATTAAAACTAAAGAAATAATGGTGAGGTTAGTATGTATTACCGTGGTCAACATGTGGCATTAATCGTTCCCTGCTACAACGAAGAGGCAGCGATAGAATCCGTAATTCACGGATTTCGTGATGCCATGCCGGAGATTGATGTCTATGTTTTTGATAACAATTCAAGTGATCGTACTGCGCTTGTTGCTGCCAGTGCTGGAGCAAGAGTAGTCTCTGTTCAACTTCCTGGAAAGGGGAATGTTGTGCGCAGAATGTTTGCTGATGTTGATGCTGACATCTACGTGATGGTAGATGGGGATGCAACTTATGATGCAAGTGCCGTTCAGTTCCTTGTTGACAAGCTTCTTGATAACCACCTCGATATGGTCGTCGGGTGTAGGGAAACGAAAGAAGAAATTGCAGGGGAGGCATACAGACGTGGCCACCAGTGGGGTAATTTTTTACTAACTCAAAGCGTTGTTAAAATTTTCGGTGGAAACTTCACTGATATGCTTTCAGGATATCGGGCATTCACGCGTAGATATGCCAAGTCTTTCCCGGCGCTTTCTAATGGTTTTGAAATTGAAACAGAACTGACAGTTCATGCGTTGGAACTTCGCATGCCATATGGAGAGGTAATGACAGCTTATGGAGCGAGACCAGAGGGCTCTGTAAGCAAGCTGTCTACATACAAGGATGGATGGAGAATATTAAAGACAATAGGCCGTCTATATATTAGTGAGCGTCCATTTTCCTTCTTCGGGATTTGCGCTTTGGTATTAGCTTTAATTTCGCTTTTATTAGGATTCCCACTATTGACGCAATATTTGCAGGATGGCCTTGTGCCTCGACTGCCAACCGCTGTTCTTGCGGCCTCGATCATGATGTCGGCTGCACTATCATTTGTTTGTGGTTTAATTCTCGACAACGTGACTAGAGGGCGACATGAGATTAAACGGCTAGTCTATCTAGGGATTCGTCGGCCACAGCCGGACGAAGAAAGATGAAGAAGGCACTAAGAGAGTTTTTTTACTTTGGGATTAGTGGTGTTTTGGGTTTTTTGGTAGATACCGCGATGCTTTACTTTCTCAAAGGGTATTTGGGCCCCTTTATCGCTCGCATTTTTTCATTTTTTTCGGCGGTAGTAGTTACATGGCTATTTAATAGAGCTATTACTTTCAAAGAAAAACGCTCTGGAATGAAGCCTAAAGCAGAATTTTTATCATACTCGCTACTTATGCTGTGCGGCGGAATAATTAATTATGCCGTTTACTCTTGGCTTATTTCTGCATATGAAATAGCGCTAGATAATCCAGTGATTGGTGTTGCTGCAGGGAGCATTGCAGGTATGACGGTCAATATGGCGACGTCGAAATTTATCGTTTTTCGGAAAGACAAAGGCGCATAAATTATATTTTGGCCATTTACCTGATGAATAAAAAAGATTGTATGATCATTAATATTCCAGGGTTTTAATGGATTTTTCCTACGAGCTTAGCCCTCTAATGCAGAGGGCTTTTTATTTCTTGGATGATATCTTCGGAATAAAAGTATACATGCTGGAACGCTCCCACCTCATAACTTTCTTCCCTTGCCGATCAGAGGCATAACAGAAACGTCGCTGGTCGGGCTTTCCTACTCATTTCGTTCGTGATTAAACTGTGCATATAAACAGTGTTTGTGGGGTGGGTTATGGCTAGACGTTATGAAATTGATACAGCATTCAAAGCTACAATCAAGATCAGTGAGAAGGGGCGGCACACAGTCGCCACTGACGATTTCTGCGCTGAGTTGGAGAAGGTCAATTGCCGCTGAGACCTAAAGGAGGCCAACCGTTGGATCGAGATGTGCGTAAGTACATTACGTGACGTTTTAGAAACAGACGGAGAGCATCGCGTTTTCATGATTTTCAATCCAAATGGAGGGCGTTGATAGGGGCTCTCCATCTCCAGCAGCTGACTACGCAACCAGTCGACTAATTCCAAACGATGCCTGTCGCTGGACAGATAAGCCTGGTCAGTACCTGATGCGCTCCGCCACATCAAGCTGGCGAGCCGGCATTGAGAAAGACGCATTGCTAATAATTGACTCAGCCCGCAAGCCTTGCGACGGCAGTATTATCGTTACTGAGGTTTGCGCAGAGTTCTTGCTAAAGCGAATGCGCTTTCATCCGACGCTTTGCCTTGCTGATTTGGATCAGCCAAATGAGGTGACGCTTATCGACGGTGGAGACTAGGAGGGGTGATGAGACGATTATTTTCGGAGTGGTTACGCATGTGATCATCGACACGACCACGGAAGAGTTTGATGATAGCCCGCTGATGTGTTATTTAGTGGTTCAATCAGAGTCGCTTGGATGGGGTGGGGCAATATGACTTCGATCGAGCGAAAAGCGCAGGGGGCATATACGGGGGCAAAAAAATTACCGTAAACCGGCGTTACTACGTCAATCGTAGGTGCCATGTTTGCGGTAATACTCTGATTTAACCTTGATTCAATCCTACTTCACAACACTTCGTTATTTAGCATCCGCCTATCTTAAATAAGCCTAGTTGGGCGAAGTAAGAACCAAGCCATTGGTGAAGTAATTAATTTAAGTTGTACGGGGATAATATGGATAATATTTATCCCTGCCCATCAAATTATTATTTAATATGGCTTGTTAAATAGTAAGTATTTAGAGTTGGCAGGTGTTTTTTTATTGAGTGGATCTCTTTTGGGTTGATTTTCCACGATTTTTGATTTTCAAACCCCAACTTCAACGTCTTAAATAACTTTCTCGTGAAATGATTGTGTTTTATGGGGATGTGGGTTATATGCACTAAATTTAAATGTTTAAATTTAATATAATTGATTTTTTGTTGTGGTATTGGGTTTTTATAAGAGCTAAATGGTTCGATATGAATGCTTGAAATGAAGATGTATGATTAGATCTATGATTAATAGAATAGTTGACTTTTCCTGAAAATTAATTACAATCAAACGATTTTAATCAGGGTTTTATAAAATGACGCGAAAGCTTACGGTTATCGATAGTCTCACCTCCCTTAGGTTTTTTGCCGCGCTGGGAGTTTTCCTGCATCATCTTGGTATATTAAATAACTCGGATTCTCCATTTGTGAAGACGTTAGCGCGTTATTTTTTTAACGGTTATAGTGGAGTGACTTTCTTTTATATCCTTTCTGGATTTATCATTAGTTATAGTTTCAATCGGCATAAAATTTCAGGGGAGTATGATTCCAAAGATTTTATTATATTTCGCATTTCTAGGTTGTTCCCTGTCCATTTATTAACATTGGCTATTTTTATTTATACCTTCAATATCATTGACATACCTCAGGGAGTGGCAACGGCCAAGCTCTTATCTAACATTTTCCTTGTTCAGGCAATAATCCCTATCCAGGACTATTACTTCGCCTTTAACCCCGTAAGTTGGAGTATTTCTTGTGAGCTTTTGTTTTATATCGCCTTTGTTTTTTTAGTTAGATTTAGAACGAAATATTTAATTGCATTTCTCACTGTTTCTTTATTGTTGAATGTTTTTTTTGCTGCATCGCCTATAGGTTATTTTTCCTCGCATTGGTTTTTATACATAAATCCCTTCTTTAGACTATCAGACTTTATAATCGGAATGTTGTTCTGCCGATGGTTCTTGGCTTCAAATTTTCAACCTAGCGTCAGGATATGTAGTGTTTTTGAGGTTCTTTCTCTGTTTTCATTAATTCTAACGATATATGTTGCTACAAATTACATCCATAACATGAACTTTAAATATGATTTATTCTTCATACCATGTATGTTTTTAATAGTTGCGACGTTTTCATTTAATAATGGAGTTGTGTCTAGATTTCTTTCTAATAAATTTTTAAAATTTCTTGGCGAGTCTTCATTTTCATTCTACATGATCCATTTTATATTTGTATCGAAGCTAAATGAACTCCTTCTTCCTTCCCCAATAATACGAAGGAATTGGTTACTTATATTTTAATTGCTTTCATTTGTTCATTGCTGTCATCAATGCTGATGTTCAAGCTTTTTGAACTGCCGATTAATAAATTCATCAGAAATAAGTGGGTTTCATTTAGATACAGTAAATCTCTGACAGTTGTGAAATAAACGTTACTAATAATTACAAAAAGCCCATATTTGATATGGGCTTTCCATTTCAAAATTCTGTCCAGACTCAATGAAAAATCAAGCTTTGTCGATTCCTTATTTACGAGAGCAAGATGGTTGTAGAAGATCTCACCATCGTTGACTGAGTGCCGTCTACCTTAGAGAAGTAACAGCTTTGTACTTGCCATTTAAAGTGTTCAAAGAAAGCCCATCAGTAAGGCGGGTTTTCTGTTTAAAGAGTTAAACAGTCTTAATAGCAGGTGCCATCTTTATGATGAGACCCCGTGCCACCGTGCGGGTGCGTGCCTTTAGGACATGCCATTGCTGAAGCTGAAGTGAGAGGATTCAAAGGGGAGGGAAACCCAAAAAGAAAAGGCCCCGAGTGTTCGAAAACAGCTCAGGGCCCTACCAATCATTGCTACATGAAGTGGACGGCGATTATGTCTAAAGCTAATCAATTAGTAAACAACTAAAACGCTGAGTGATAGGTGTTTTTTTTGTAGGTATCGTTAAAATAATGCTTGCTCAAGAAATCGGCGATTGGCGCTTTTTCTGGCAGAATTTTGTGAAAAAGCGGTGATCCGCGTTTGATACATTGCCTTCGCTCTCCTCGCTGCTATGATTCGACTATCAATTTTTTGTATATCAATTGGTTCGTCAATTCAGGAAAACCAAAATGAATAAAACCTTTATCGCATTGGCCGTGCTGATGCTCGCCGGTTGTGCGAAAAATCCCTACCAGGCAGCGCCGCAGGTGATTCAATCCGATGTGATCACCCAGACTGACCCGAGACTCAAAGCAGAAGTTGATCCGCAAGCGGACAAGGGCAAAACGCGGGTGAGACTGCACCGTGCCGACCAGTGGACGCTGGTGCCTTTCGAGAGAACCTGTCCGCTGTACGTGCGCGTGGACAATAAAGTGGTGGCGGCTTTGCAGTTTAACGAATACGTCGACCTTAACCTGATCAACGGCAAAAGAGATGTGAAGGTGAGCCTGGCTTGTACTCTGACCGGTCGTTCGGCTGAAGCCGTGATTCAGGCTGATGGTACTCCGCAGGAGTATGAAACTGACAGCGGCTGGTACGGCCAACTGCGTTTGTGGCGCACCAAGTAAACTTTCGCGTCATATCACATGCAATAAAAAAGGCGCCTTAGGCGCCTTTTTCGTTAATGCAGAATCGGGTTATTAGCGAGTGAACAGGTCACGGCGTTTTGGTTTAACGAACTGCGCGATTAATACCAGCAGAGCGATAACCATAAACACGCTGAACACCACCACTAACCACTGTGGCATACCCAAAGTCAGGAATTCCCACTGTTTCTCTGCACAGTCACCGGTAGCAACGAACACGGACGGCAACCATTTGTCGAGAGGCAACCAGCTTGGGAAGCGGGCGGCGAAGTCACAGGTGGCGAACGGAGAAGGATGAAGCTGAATCATGGTGTGTTCCCATGACAGGCGGATCCCTTCGTAGGCGCTGTAAATCCAAATCAAAATACCGGCATAGCGCAACCAGGTCGAAGGTGCGATAGCACCAACAATTCCGGCACCCAATACGCCAAACAGTGCGCAACGCTCATAAATACACATTACGCAAGGTTGTAATAACATGACGTGTTGGAAATAAAGAGCAACCAGTTCTAACACCAGCGCAGTTAACGCTAACAGCAGCCATGCACCGCGCCCTTGGGAGCAGCGGTTTAGATATTGCAACATAGTTTTGTTTCCATGCAGTAAGCAACTGCCAAGCAGTGTAAACGAATTCACATTTGCTGCCAGCCTGCCGAATTAAAATTCATGTAAAAAATAGCAGTAAAAACACACACTTTTCATTCTGTCAGAGTGTTTACATTTCACAGAATGCCTGAAGATTTTTGCCGCCGATATCTTTTCTTTATCCCCGCACGCTTAAGGCAGAATTTCTTTGATATTAGGCAGAGTTATCCAATGCATATCGCTAAACCATTGCGTTAAATCCGGTAACAGATATTGCACACACAGCCAGCCAACCAGGGTCATCACCACGGTATAAGGCAGGGCCATCCACACCATCCGCCCGTAAGACAGGCGAATCAGCGGCGCTAAAGCTGACGTGAGCAGGAACAGGAAGGCAGCCTGACCGTTGGGTGTCGCCACCGACGGCAAATTGGTGCCGGTATTAATGGCGACCGCCAGCAGTTGGAACTGCTCCAGTGAGATGACGCCATTTTCCAACGCGGTTTTGGCTTCATTGATATAGACCGTACCGACAAACACGTTATCGGACACCGATGAGAGCAGGCCGTTAAATAGATAGAACAGCGACAGCTGGTTGGCTGGCTCGGCGCGTAACACAAAGTGGATGATCGGGCTAAAGAGATGCTGCTCGATGATCACCGCCACCACCGCGAAAAAGACCGTCAGCAAGGCGGTGAAGGGCAGCGCATCCTGAAAAGCTTTGCCGATGGCATGTTCATCGGTCACGCCGCACAGGGCAGTCGCGAAGATAATCACCGACAGGCCAATCAGGCCCACTTCCGCCAGATGAAAGGCCAGGGCGATAATCAGCCAGACGCCAATCACCGCCTGTACCGCGAGTTTAATCCGCTCCTGCTTATCCCTTTTGGCGGCGTTTTGCAGATCGTACTTTTTCAGAATATCAAACACACTGGCGGGAAGTGCCGCGCCATAGCCAAACACCTTGAAGCGCTCCACCAGAAAACAGACCAGCAGCCCGCAGAAGAACACCGGGACCGACACTGGCGAGACGCGCAGGGCGAAGTCGGCGAACTGCCAGCCCGCCGATTTAGCAATAATCAGGTTTTGCGGCTCGCCAACCATGGTCATCACGCCGCCCAGCGCGGTGCCGACGCCCGCGTGCATCATCAGGCTGCGCAAGAAGGCGCGGAACTGTTCCAGCGTCTGCTGATGCTGCTGGGAGTCACTGAAGCCAGTGTCATCGTTGACATCTGCCTGATCCCCGGCGTTGGAGGCGACGCGGTGGTAAATAGAGTAGAACCCGACTGAGACGCTGATCACCACCGCCACCACGGTTAACGCGTCGAGGAAGGCGGAGAGAAAGGCCGCCGCCAGGCAGAAGGAGAGAGAAAGGGCGGTTTTGCTGCGAATGTTGAGCAGCAGCTTGGTGAACACGAAGAGCAGCAACTGCTTCATAAAGTAGATGCCTGCGACCATAAAGATCAGCAGCAAAATTACTTCCAGATTGGAAAATACCTGCTCTTTAATTCTCTCCGCACTGGTCATGCCGATCATCACGGCTTCAATCGCCAGCAGGCCGCCGGGCTGTAATGGGTAGCACTTTAACGCCATGCCAAGCGTGAAAATAAACTCAACGACTAACAGCCAGCCGGCAAGAAAAGGACTCACCAGAAAATAAATAATAGGGTTAAGAATTAGGAAGCCAATAATGGTTAATTTATACCAATCGGGGGACTGGCCGAGGAAGTTTTTGACGAACGCGCGTCGAAAAGTCATGTCCATGGTAAGGACGTCTCCATTTTTGTAATGCAGCAAAATCAACTGACTAGGCTAGGTAATTCCACTCAGCAATGCGAGTCAAATTGCATAAATAAGGTGATTACTGCTTAAATATCGGAAAATTTTGACGGCCTATGCACAGTTTCACTATAAGTTCGGAAAGGCCGCTATAACATGCCATTTACGTCTGGTATGATGAGCAGAATTATATCGCCAATAAAAGTCCTAAACGGAATGTAAACACCATGGTTATTAAGGCGCAGAGTCCTGCCGGTTTCGCCGAAGAGTACATTATAGAAAGTATCTGGAACAGCCGCTTCCCGCCGGGATCAATTCTTCCCGCCGAACGCGAACTTTCAGAGTTAATTGGCGTGACGCGCACCACATTGCGTGAGGTTTTACAACGGCTTGCGCGTGACGGCTGGCTGACCATTCAGCACGGCAAACCGACCAAAGTGAATAACTTCTGGGAAACGTCAGGGCTGAATATCCTAGAAACGCTAGCCCGTTTGGACCACGCCAGCGTCCCGCAGTTGATTGATAACCTGTTGTCGGTTCGCACCAACATTGCGACGATTTTTATCCGCCGCGCGATGCGCAAAAACCCGGAAGAGACTCAGCAAGTTCTGGCTAAGGCGCATGAAGTTTCTGACAATGCTGAAGCCTTTATGGAGCTGGATTACGGCATTTTCCGTGGTTTGGCTTTCGCTTCCGGCAACCCGATTTATGGTTTGATTATTAATGGTTTACGCGGTTTATACACCCGAGTTGGCCGTTATTACTTCTCCAACTCTGAAGCGCGTAAACTGGCGATTGCCTTTTATCAGCGCCTGTCGCGCATTTGCGAAGAGAAGAGCTACGATCAGGTGGTTGACTGCGTGCGCGAATATGGCCGCCAAAGTGGTGAAATTTGGCACAGCATGCAAAGCACCATGCCGGGCGATTTGACCGACAAGAAACGCTAATCTCGCTGTAGACAGCAGTTAGTCGCAGTAAAAGAAAAGGGCGCCTAGGCGCCCTTTTTGCTGGCTGAGAGCCAGTGGTGGATGAGATGAACCGTTAAAGCGGCGCTGGCCTTGGCGGGCAGCGTTCAAGAAGCTCGACGCTGCCGTCCTCATTTAACTGCTCCATAAACACGTCAAAGCCCCATAGGCGATGAATGTGCTTCATCACTTCGCGACGGCTTTTATCCAGCGGGGCGCGATCCTGCGGAATATAGCGCAGGGTCAGCGAGCGGTCGCCGCGCAAATCCACGTTCCACACTTGAATATTCGGCTCATGATGGCTCAGGTTATACTGCGCTGATAACTCCTCGCGTATCGCCCGATATCCCTCTTCATTGTGAATAGCGGCGATTTCCAGATAATTATTTCGGTCATCGTCGAGCACGGTAAACAGCTTGAAGTCGCGCATCACTTTTGGCGACAAGAACTGGCTAATAAAGCTTTCGTCTTTAAAATCGCGCATCGCAAAATGCAGCGTGTCGAGCCAGTCTGAACCGGCGATGTCCGGGAACCAATACCTGTCCTCTTCCGTTGGCGACTGACAGATTCGCTTGAGGTCCTGGAACATGGCGAAGCCCAGCGCGTAAGGGTTTATGCCGCTGTAGTACGGGCTATTATAAGGCGGCTGGAACACCACGTTGGTGTGGCTGTGCAGGAATTCCAGAATGAATTTGTCCGACACTTTACCTTCGTCATACAGATGATTGAGGATGGTGTAGTGCCAGAAGGTCGCCCAGCCCTCGTTCATCACCTGAGTCTGTTTCTGCGGATAGAAATATTGGCTGATTTTACGCACGATGCGCAGGATCTCGCGTTGCCACGGTTCGAGCAGCGGGGCATTTTTCTCCATGAAATAGAGAATGTTTTCCTGCGGCTCGGAAGGGAAACGGCGGGCCTGCTCGGGCGCGTCCACGCTGTCTTTACGCGGCAGCGTCTTCCACAGCGAGTTAACCTGACTTTGCAGGTAAGCCTCGCGACTTTCCTGACGCGCTTTCTCTTCTTGCAGTGAGATTTTCTGCGGGCGCTTGTAGCGATCGACGCCGTAATTCATCAACGCGTGGCAAGAGTCGAGCAGGCGCTCAACTTCCTCTACGCCGTAACGCTCCTCGCACTGGCTGATGTAACGGCGTGCAAACAGCAGGTAATCGACAATTGAGCTGGCGTCGGTCCAGCTGCGGAACAGGTAGTTATTTTTGAAGAACGAGTTGTGCCCATAGCAGGCATGCGCCATCACCAGCGCTTGCATGGTCATGGTGTTCTCTTCCATCAAATAGGCGATACAAGGGTTGGAGTTGATGACGATTTCGTAAGCCAGACCCTGCTGCCCCTGCTTATAGCGCTGCTCGGTTTCGATAAATTTCTTACCAAACGACCAGTGTGTATAGTTGATAGGCATGCCAATGCTTGAATACGCATCCATCATTTGTTCGGAGGTGATGACTTCAATTTGATGCGGATAAGTATCAAGTCGGTAAGACTTCGCGACCCGGTCAATCTCTTCGAGATAGGTCTGCAATAGATCAAACGTCCAGTCCGGTCCATCGCTCAGACGCTGGTCTGCCATTTTAAAATCTTGGGTCTTTGTCGTCATAAGCCGCACCCTCATTCAGTTACGGACGCAACAGAGTGTTTGATTCAGAACTGTTTATTACGAAATTTGTGCGCCCATAGATAATCGTAGCTCAATCTGTTGGTTATGCAGATAGCGCTGGTTTAATAAGCATGAATTATTGCTATCAAGCCGACAGCTTCATCAAACGCTTATGGCATAAAACAGTCAATCGCTACGATGAAGTCAGACAATATTTCCCATAACTCAATCTTTAGAGGATTGTTCTGCAAAATTGCCTTTTGTTTGGTTTTAAATAACAAAAAGAATCTCGGGTTAACTGCTCGTGCTGAAAGTGATGGTTTATCGCGACTGCCGCAATATGCCGCTGCTTTGAACAGCATAGGGCGCGGGGTTGGGGGATATTGTTATTTTTATGTGACTGTTGAAAAATAGAGGTAGATACAGGATAAATAATTGTGAAATCCATCGCGGTTTTCGCCGCAGGTGTTGGCAATTGGCCGCTGTCAGGTTAGTTTCCGTCTCACAGAATATTATGCTTTATATTGCCTTTGATTGGAGTCGAGTATGCGCGTGGTTATTTTGGGCAGTGGAGTGGTTGGTGTTGCCAGTGCCTGGTATTTGGCAAAGGCCGGACATCAGGTGACGGTCATTGACAGACAAGCCGGACCGGCGGAAGAGACTAGCGCGGGGAATGCCGGGCAAATCTCTCCCGGTTATGCTGCCCCTTGGGCTGCGCCAGGCGTGCCATTAAAGGCGATTAAGTGGATGTTCCAGCGCCACGCGCCGCTGGCGATCCGCCTCGACGGCAGTAGCTTCCAGCTGAAATGGATGTGGCAAATGCTGCGTAACTGCAACATGGACCATTACCAGACCAACAAAAGCCGCATGGTGAGACTGGCCGAGTACAGCCGCGATTGCCTGAAAACGCTGCGCGAAGAGACCGGCATCCAGTACGAAGGCCGTCAGGGCGGAACTTTACAGCTGTTTCGCACCGCCCAGCAGTTCGAAAGTGCGTCGAAAGACATTGCCGTGCTGGAAGAGGCGGGCGTGCCTTACCAACTGCTGGAATCCAGCCAGCTGGCGACGGTTGAACCTGCTTTGGCTCAGGTGGCGCATAAGCTTACCGGCGGCCTGCGCTTGCCGAATGATGAAACCGGTGACTGCCAGCTGTTTACTCGTCAACTGGCTGAAATGGCGCGTCAGGCGGGCGTAGTATTTGAATTTAACCGCAGCGTCGACAAGCTGCTGGTGGAAAATGGTCAGGTCACTGGCGTGCAGTGCGGCGCGGAAGTGGTCAAAGGCGACGCCTATGTAGTGGCTTTCGGCTCCTACTCGACGGCCCTGTTGCAAGATTTAGTCTCGATCCCGGTCTATCCGTTGAAGGGCTACTCGCTGACTATTCCAATCACTGACCCGGCCTCCGCGCCATTCTCCACCGTGCTGGATGAAACCTACAAAATCGCCATCACCCGTTTTGACGACCGTATTCGCGTCGGCGGCATGGCGGAAATCGTCGGCTTCAACACCCAGCTGGCGAAGGCTCGCCGCGAAACGCTGGAGATGGTGGTGCGCGACCTCTACCCGAACGGCGGCAACGTCGAGCAAGCTTCCTTCTGGACCGGCCTGCGCCCAATGACCCCAGACGGCACGCCGATCGTCGGTAAAACGCGCCTGAAAAATCTCTACCTGAATACCGGCCACGGTACGCTCGGGTGGACCATGGCCTGTGGCTCCGGCCAGCTGCTGTCGGACATTATCACCGGCGTAACTCCGGCTATTCCGGCCGACGATTTAGCCGTAGAGCGTTACAGCCCGGACTTCGCCGCGACGCATCCAAACATTCATAAAATGCATCCTATCGGCTAATAGCCCATTCAATGTTGAGCCGGTCAGCAGGCGTTATTGGAAGACCGGCTCATTGATTCGCCTCTGGAGACTGTATGCCACGTCCGATTTCCGCTACGTTGTCACTTTCTGCGTTATCCAATAATTTGCAGGTTATCCGCCGTTTCGCGCCACGCAGTAAAGTCTGGTCGGTGGTCAAAGCCAATGCTTATGGCCACGGCGTTGAGCATGTACTGAAAGGCCTATCGGCCACTGACGGCTTTGGTTTGCTCGATTTTAAAGAAGCCGTTTTGCTGCGCGAGTCGGGCTGGCAGGGGCCGATTCTGCTGCTGGAAGGCTTCTTCTCACCGGCCGATCTCGAGGCGATTGATCAATATCGCCTGACCACCGCCGTGCACAGCGACTGGCAGATTGATGCCATCAAGCAGGCCAAGCCTGGCGCGCCAATCAATGTTTATTTGAAGATTAACAGCGGCATGAACCGACTGGGCTTCATGCCGGAAAAGGTTGAGGCCGCGTGGCACGCGCTGAAGGCTTTGCCGCAGGTCGGCGAAATTACCCTGATGAGCCACTTTGCTCACGCCGACGGCCCGGAAGGCGTCGAGGGGCAGATGACACAGATCCTTGCCGCCGGGGAGAACATCTCAGGCCCAAGATCGCTGGCCAACTCGGCGGCGACGCTGTGGTACCCCGAAACCCATTATGACTGGGTCCGTCCGGGCATTATTCTCTACGGCGCGTCGCCGAGTGGCAAATGGCGGGATATCGCCGACAGCGGGCTGAAACCGGTGATGACCCTGAGCACCGAAATTATCGCCACCCAGCAGTTGCGGGCGGGCGACCGCGTGGGCTACAGCGGCCGCTATCGCGCGGCGAGCGAGCAGCGCATTGGCATCATCGCCTGTGGCTATGCCGACGGTTATCCGCGCCACGCGCCGAGCGGCACGCCGGTATGGGTGGATGGGGTGATGACGCAAACCGTTGGCACAGTGTCGATGGATATGATTATGGTCGACCTAACGCCATGCCCGCAGGCCGCCATAGGGTCGAAGGTGGAGCTGTGGGGAGCCAACCTGCCGGTTGACGATGTGGCGACCGTGGCCGGAACCCTGGGCTATGAGCTGTTGTCAGCCTTAGCGCCAAGAGTCCCGGTCAGGTTAGTTGACTGAATCGAGTGACATAAGTTTCTTATTAACCAAGGCGGGTCAAGCGGCCCGCAGATTTCTTACTGGCGCGACGTGCTAACAGCGCCAGACAGCCTCCCGCCAGCATCACCAGTGCCAAACTCAGTTTCGGCTGCAGCGGCAACGCCATGGCGATAAAGCCAAACAGCGCGCCTCCCGCCATCTGTACAGAACCCACCAATGCCGAGGCCACGCCCGCTTCATTGGAAAACGGCTCCAGCGCGTAGCTGGTGGCCGGCCCAATCAGGAAAGCCAAACCTGCGCAGGCGCTGGCGACGGGCAGCATATACAGCCAAGTGGCGTGCTGCTGTTCCGGGGCGATAAGGGTTAAGCCCGCCAGTAATCCCGCACAGCCGACGAACATCAACAACGCGCCGGAAGCCAGACAGACCGGGCGTCCCACCTTCTGAATAATACGGTTAGCGATAAAGCTGACCGCCATGATCCAAAATCCGTTTGCGCCGAAGACCAGCGAAAACTCGAACGGCGTCAGTCCCGCCTGGCTCATCAGCACCGTCGGAGCCAGTGAGACATAGATCAGGGCCATGCCCATCGCTCCGGCGTTGACCGCGGCGAAGGTGATGAAGCGTTTGTTGAACAAGATCCGGGCGTACTGTTTGAACGGCAGGCCGCCGGACTGGGTGTCAGCAGGGCGCGTCTCCGGCAGTTTGAACAGCACCAGTGCCAGAATCAGTATGCTATAGCCACATAGTGCCCAGAAGGGCGCGCGCCAGCCAAAGAACTGGGCAATCAGGCCGCCAATCAGCGGCGCCAGCGCCGGAATGATGTTCAGCGTGCCGTTGAGGAAGCCGTAGGCGCGGGCCGCGTCATCGCCACTCATTCGGTCGCGCACGCTGCTAAACACCACCACCGAGGTACAGCAGACCGCCAGCCCCTGAATCACGCGGGAGAACATAAACATAAACGCCGTCTCCGCCGTGGCGGCGACAATTGCGCCAACCAAATAGACGATCACGCCAATAATGGCGATCGGGCGGCGGCCGTAGCGGTCAACCAATGGCCCGGCAATCAGCTGCCCCAGCCCCATCACTAAAATAAACAGCGAAATAGAAGATTGGATAATGGTTTCTGCGCTGTTCAATCCCTTGGCAATCGCCGGGATAGCAGGGAGATAGAGATCAATCCCCAGTGGTCCAAGCAGGACCAGCGTTAACAGCAGGAAAAGGAATTTTTGCATATAAAACATCACAGTCCGTGTTCGAAGGGAGGCTAAGGGTAATGATTTCATCCCGCGATGGAAAGGAATTGTTAAACAATTATAGAGGCACTGCTGGATAAAAAAACGGACACCCTGGGGTGCCCGTCAGAGGGTTGGTCGTAATAGAAGTCTTATTTCTTTTTCCAGAAATCATCAAACACGGTAACCGGCGGCTGGCGTTTATGCTCGGTGCGCAGATACCAGCCCTCGATGGTTGATGCGGCTTTCTGGTCAATGGTTTTGCCTTCCAGATAGTCGTCAATCAGCTCATAGGTGACGCCCAGCGCGACTTCGTCCGGCAGCGAAGGGCGGTTCTCTTCCAAATCGGCGGTCGGGGCTTTGGTATAAAGATGCTCTGGGCAGCCGAGGTGCTTGAGCAGGGCTTTGCCCTGACGCTTGTTCAGGCGGAAGATAGGGTTGATGTCAGTGCCGCCGTCGCCGTACTTGGTGAAGAAGCCGGTCACGGCCTCTGCCGCGTGGTCGGTGCCGACCACCACGCCTTTTTTCATCCCGGCGATGCTGTATTGCGCCTTCATACGTTCACGCGCCTTCTCATTCCCTTTGATGAAATCGCTTAATTCGATACCGATTTCGCGCAGAGTCGCTTCGCTGGCTAATACCGCATTTTTGATATTTACCGTCAATACCTGATCGGGTTTGATAAAGTCGATGGCGTCAATGCAGTCTGATTCATCGGCCTGCACGCCATAAGGCAGACGCACGGCGATGAACTGATAGCTCTCATCTGAGGTTTCCGCACGTAATTCACTAATTGCCGTTTGGCAAAGTTTACCGGTAAGAGTAGAATCCTGCCCGCCGCTGATGCCCAGTACCAAAGATTTAATAAAGGGATGGGCCAGCAAATAACTTTTTAGAAAATCGACGCTGGTGCGAACTTCTTGTGCCGCGTCTATTTGCGGTTTGACGTGCAAAGCCTGAATGATTTCTTGTTGTAAAGCCATGACCACTCCTCCTGAAGGCAGCCGTCGAGGAACTCGCGGCGCAATAAGATATTTTCAACAGGTCTAAAGCTAACTCGCCTCGTTCAAAAGGACAAGATAGCGCATCCGGTTCGGCCGAAATCTGTGCAGTCTTGGGGTGGAAAACGTTGAGCGCCCAAAATGGGAAACGGGTTAAAACAATTTTCAAGGGCGCAAGCTCAGAATATGGAAACAAATTGTAATGATTACGTTTGGTTCTATTTCAGGAAATATTTGTCACTCGGAACACTCTAAAAAGTCCGGTTAAAAAAGGATATTAGCCACTATGTGCTGTATATTCGTTGCGGGTTTAACCAGTATGTATCAGTTCGTGCGCTATTGAAGGGAATTGCCAGGTTTGCTTAAAGGACCTAAATGAACGGCAAAATTATTTCGATATGCAGTTATCTCAATGTGTAGGGGATCCAGAGTTAAATCATCTTGGGCCACCTTGTACTATTTGCCTTAAGTCGATTGGGGAAGCAAAATGTTTTTTCGGGTTGTTCGTCGTTTACCAGCTTGCGCGGTAGTTTGCGGAGCTGCGCTGTTCAGTATTTCAAGTTTGGCAGACACCACTATTTTCACCGCGCTGGACGATCCTGCTACGGCGAAAAAGCCGTTTGAAGGCAATATTCAGGCGGGTTATACCGCGCAAACCGGTAACACCACTAACTCATCTCTGAGCGCTGACACCACCATGACGTGGTTCAACACCAATACTGCTAACAGTATCTGGGGTTCAGCACGCAACACTTCTTCTTCCGGTGTGCGTTCATCCGAGAAATATCAGGCTGGCGCGCGTAGCCGCTACAACCTGGATGACAATAATTATGTGTTCGGTCAGGGCAGCTGGCTGAGTGACCGCTATAACGGCTATCGCGCGCGCGATGTCGGTGCAGTCGGTTACGGTCGTCAGATCTGGAGTGGTCCGGTACACACGCTGAACCTGGAAGCCGGTCCGGGTGTTCGTCACGATGAGTTCGAGCAGGGCGGTAACTCGACTCGTGCTTTGGCTTACGCATCTGGCGCTTACAGCTACAAAATCAGCGACACGGCTAAATTTACCCAAGGCCTGTCTGTCTTAGCGAACGACGAAACCACCTATAACTCAGAGACGGCGTTGACGGTTGCTATCAACAATCATTTTTCTCTGAAACTGGCTTACGACGTGACTTACAACACCAAACCACCAGCCAGTGCGCCGGATAAAACCGACACTGTGACCTCAATCAATTTGGTTTACGGCTTATAAGTTCGCTATTAATAAGCTACCCCAGTTTATTAAGTCGTTAATAGTTTGAGTTTTAAAAGCCAGCGGAGCAATCGACTGGCTTTTTTATTATCTGCAATCAGGCTAACTTCCAATAATAGCCGCAAATACCCATGTAATAACTGGGTTTATTTGATTGCGAGTGCGGCTTATCTCAGAAAACAACAGCTGGTTTAATTACTGTTTAAACTCATTAGGAACTGTACCTAAAAGGCACAAATAGCATAAAATTGTAACTACAAATTTAGAATAAATCTGATTTATAATATGGTCATATTTATAATTCGTAGAGGATGGACCCTATGACGGCCATTATTATTCTTACCATTTTTGTGATTAGCTTTATTTATGCGCATTCGCGCGGCAAGGTTAAACAGAAGTTTTCGCGCCAACTACTCGATCACTCGACTTTTATGGGGCCGGTAAATATGTTTATGACCGGCTTTTCTGCACTGCCATCGAAACCTTATTTCCCGGCGGAAGATTTCCCGGAATTACAGCGTTTAACCGATAACTGGCAAACTATTCGTGATGAGGCCGTGCGCCTGCAAGACCATATTAAAGCAGCACAGACCAATAACGACGCAGGCTTTAATACTTTCTTTAAACGCGGCTGGAAACGCTTCTATTTGAAGTGGTACGGCGACAGCCATCCGTCGGCGGAAAACCTCTGCCCGAAGACGGTGGAACTGTTAAACAGCATTCCTTCTGTTAAAGCCGCGATGTTCGCCGAGTTGCCGTCGGGCAGCTATTTGGGTAAACACCGTGACCCCTATGCCGGTTCCGTGCGTTATCACCTTGGCCTGATGACGCCAAATGATGACCGCTGCTTTATCGAGGTGGACGGCATCAAGCACAGCTGGCGCGACGGCCAACCGGTGATTTTCGATGAAACCTTTGTTCACTGGGCGGAAAACAAGACTGACGAAACGCGCATTATTCTTTTCTGCGACGTAGAGCGCAAAATGAAGTGGCCGTGGGCGCAGCGCGTTAACCATTGGGTTGGCAGCACGCTGATGTCAGCCGCCAGTTCGCCTAACGATGAGCAGGACCGCACCGGTTTTATTAATAAGATATTCAAGTATGTCTATGCATTGCGTAACGGCGGGCAGGCCTTAAAAGCGCGTAGCCGTAAAACCTATTATTCGTTGAAATGGTTGGTGATGATTGGCATTTTGGCCGCTATTATTCTGCCAAGTATCAGTTAAGTCATTATATTTTTAACGGTTAGGCGAAATAGAAAACGGCCAGTTAAATCAATTAACTGGCCGTTTTATTAGGCAGCTTAAGTATAACGCGCTTAATTTTCTTGAACTTGCTTATGGAACAGCTCGCGGAATACCGGGTAAATATCCTCCGGCTCGCGAATATGTTGCATGGCGAAATTACCAAACTTCTGCTGCAATACTTCATATTCGCGCCACAGCGTTTGATGAGCCCGCCGGGTTATCTCGATATAACTATAATAACGCACCATAGGTAGCAGCTTCTGTGCCAATATTTGGTGGCACAGCGGTGAGTCATCGGCCCAGTTATCGCCGTCAGACGCCTGCGCTGCGTAAATATTCCACGCCGCCGGGTCGTAACGCTCCTGAATAACTTCGTCCATTAACTTCAACGCGCTGGATACAATAGTCCCGCCAGTCTCCTGCGAGTAGAAAAACTCCTGTTCATCCACTTCTTTGGCCTGAGTATGGTGGCGGATATAGACTACATCGACGTTTTTATAGGTTCTGCTCAGGAACAGATAGAGCAGAATATAGAAACGCTTGGCCATATCTTTGGTCGCCTGATCCATGGAGCCGGAGACGTCCATCAAGCAGAACATCACCGCCTGGCTGGAAGGCTCAGGGCGCCGCTCGTAGTTCTTGTAGCGTAAATCAAAGGTATCGATGAACGGCGTTCTGGCGATTTTCTGCCGTAACTCCGCAATCTCCTTGCGCAGCCGTTCTTCTTCTAACAGTTGCGCGGGCTCGCTGTTTTCGACTTCCGTCAGCGTGGACTCCAGCTCGCGCAACTCCCGTTTTTTCCCTGCGGTCATCGCCGTGCGGCGGGCGAGGGAGTTCTGCAAAGAGCGAACAACACTGATATTGGCCGGGACACCGTTTGAGGTAAAACCCGCGCGGTGCGTTTTGTACTCGGTCATCTGCCGGAACTGGTTTTTCTGCAAATTCGGCAGGGCTAAGTCTTCGAACAACAGGTCAAGATACTCGTCTTTCGAAATCTGGAAGGAGAACTCATCCTGGCCTTCACCGTCCTTGCTGGCGTCACCTTGGCCGCTGCCGCCGCCACCGCCCCCTTGCGGTCGTTCGATGCGGTCATTCTGCACAAAGTGATCGTTGCCGGGGTGAACGCGGTGGCGCAAGCCGCCGCGACCCTGATGAAACATAGGCTCGTTGATATCTTCATTGGGGATCGAAACGGACTCCCCGCTGTTTACGTCGGTAACCGAACGCTTGTTGATGGCCTCGGCAATCGACTGTTTGATTTGCGACTTATAGCGGCGTAAAAAGCGCTGGCGGTTAACCGCGCTTTTATTCTTGCCATTCAGTCGACGGTCAATAAAGTACGTCATATTTCCCCCAAACGACGTTGCCAACGATCCTCTGTTACGAAGATTTTCTCACGCGCAGATACCATTCACACAACAGGCGAACCTGCTTGCGTGTATATCCTTTCTCCATCATTCGGTCGACAAAGTCATCGTGTTTTTTCTGTTCATCGGTCGACGTTTTGGCATTGAATGAGATAACCGGCAGTAATTCCTCAGTATTCGAGAACATTTTTTTCTCGATAACCGTGCGCAGTTTCTCGTAGCTGGTCCAGTTCGGATTACGGCCGCTGTTCTGTGCTCTGGCGCGCAACACGAAGTTGACTATCTCGTTACGGAAGTCTTTCGGGTTACTGATCCCGGCTGGTTTTTCGATTTTCTCCAGTTCGGCATTCAGTGACTCGCGGTCAAACAGTTGGCCGGTATCCGGGTCGCGATACTCCTGATCTTGGATCCAGAAGTCGGCATAGGTGACATAACGGTCGAAAATGTTCTGTCCGTATTCCGAGTAGGACTCAAGGTAAGCCGTCTGTATCTCTTTGCCGATAAACTCAGCGTATTTCGGGATCAGGTAGCCTTTCAGGTGCTCAAGGTATTTCTCGGCCACGTCCTGCGGGAACTGCTCGCGCTCAATCTGCTGCTCAAGGACATAGAACAGGTGGACCGGGTTAGCGGCGACTTCCGCGTGGTCGAAGTTAAAGACGCGCGACAGGATTTTAAACGCAAAGCGTGTCGACAGGCCGTTCATCCCTTCATCCACACCGGCGTAGTCACGGTATTCCTGATAAGACTTGGCTTTCGGGTCGGTATCTTTCAGGCTTTCACCATCATAGACGCGCATTTTCGAGTAACTGCTCGAGTTTTCAGGCACTTTCAGGCGAGACAGAATCGAGAAGCGCGCCAGCGTTTCCAGCGTTCCCGGCGCGCAAGGGGCGTGCACCAGCTCACTGTTGCTCAACAGCTTGTCGTAAATCTTGATCTCTTCGGATACCCGTAGGCAATAAGGTACTTTGACAATATAAACGCGGTCGAGGAACGCCTCATTGTTCTTATTGTTGCGGAATGTCACCCATTCTGACTCGTTGGAGTGAGCCAAAATGATGCCGTTGAACGGCAGGGCGGAGATGCCTTCGGTGCCGTTATAGTTACCTTCCTGCGTGGCAGTCAGTAACGGGTGCAGCACTTTGATTGGCGCTTTGAACATCTCTACGAATTCCATCACACCCTGGTTAGCGCGGCACAAAGCACCGGAATAGCCATAGGCGTCGGGGTCGTTTTGCGCGTGGTTTTCCAGCTTACGGATGTCCACTTTACCCACCAGCGCGGAGATGTCCTGGTTGTTCTCATCGCCAGGTTCAGTTTTGGCGATAGCAATTTGTTCGAGAATGGATGGCCAGACTTTGACCACTCTGAATTTGGTGATATCACCGCCGAATTCGTGCAGGCGTTTGGCGGCCCACGGCGACATGATGGTGCCGAGATAGCGAGTCGGGATGTTGTATTCTTTTTCAAGAATGGTCGCATCTTCTTGCGGATTGAACAGGCACAGCGGGTGATCATTCACCGGGCTGCGCTCGCCGTTGGCACTCAGAACGTAGATAGGCACGCGCTGCATCAGCGCTTTCAGCCGTTCTGCGAGGGAGGATTTACCACCCCCCACCGGGCCTAATAAATAGAGGATTTGTTTCTTTTCTTCCAAACCTTGAGCGGCATGTTTTAGGTAGGAAACGATCTGTTCGATAGCTTCTTCCATACCGTAAAACTCTTCGAACGCGGGGTAACGAGCAACAACCCGGTTGGAGAATAAACGCGACAGGCGTGGTTCTAGCGCGGTGTCTACCATCACTGGTTCACCGATCGCCATCAACAGGCGTTCCGCGGCATTGACGTAAGCACTTTTGTCTTGCTTCGCAATGGTAAGGAATTCCTGAAGTGTGAACTCTTCGTCCTTGGCAGCTTCATAACGCTGGCGATAATGGTCAAATATGTTCATACGTTGCCCGTCCTTCGTTAATTTATCCGCGGCAATTGAAACCGAGACTTCAATGACGTTGGATATAGCACAGGTTAATGAGAGCGTTGGAAATCAAAAACAGCTCCCGGAAAAAAGCTCTCCATCTCAGTGCAGCAACCCTTATGCCAACTTGCAGAAACCCATTTTTCACACGAACAGATTTAAATTATTGCGACTGCCGTGAACCAGCGGGTCGGGAAGTGCCTCAGATGAAGTCTTTCATCTATAAATAAGCGTAGTTTGGCATTACAAAAATTTCCTCTCCTCAGATCCCATTTTTTAAGACATATCAATGACTCACTTCAGGGCATTCTACTTTGAAGCCTTGTAGGACGTGGGCTGCGCGGGTAATGCCTCGCGTTTAGTCATTTTTATTTCATACTTTGCATATAAATTATGCGATCGCCTTGGTTTTTCTGCGTAAGTTATTCACGACAACTGTAAATGCTAAGCGAAGCGATTATTCTTCGCTTACACTACTGGCGGTTTTTAAATTAAGGGAATTAATAACAATGAAAATTTCGCATTTCAAAACATTGTCCATCGCAACCGCAGCCGTCCTGTTTAGCCACGCCGCTGCGGCGGGGACATGGTCGCTGGGTGCATCAGCATTAGTCGACGTAAATCCGTATAAAGGGTATGACACTAAAGTTCTCCCAGTTCCGATCATCAGTTATGAAGGCGATGATTTTTATTTCCACACGCTGACTGCCGGTTATTACCTGTGGAAAGACGATCAGAACAAATTCAGCCTGACCGCGACTTACATTCCGTTCGGCTTTAAGCCTGACGATTCTGATGATTCCCAGATGAAGCGTTTAGATAAACGCCGTGGGACATTGATGGCGGGTCTGGCTTATTCACATATCGAAGACTGGGGTACTATCCGTACCACCTTCAACGGCGACGTGCTGGATAACAGTGATGGCATGGTGGCTGATCTGGCTTACCTCTACACCTTCCACCAGGACAATTGGGCGCTGGTACCGGGTATTGGTGTGCAGTGGAGCAGCAGTAACGAAAACCAATACTACTACGGTATTAACAGCAACGAATCACGCCGTAGCGGCCTGAGCAGCTACTCGCCGGATGACAGCTTCAGCCCGTATTTGGAGTTGTCTGCCAAATATAACTTCAACAAAGACTGGCAGGCCTTCTTCATGGGCCGTTACATCCGTCTGGATAGCGAAGTGAAAGACAGCCCGATGGTCGATAAATCCTACTCAGGGATGTTGTGGACTGGCGTGACTTACAGCTTCTAAAAACAGACACGCCCCAAAATGGGGCGTAGTTTGCTACAAAATGGGGCGATTCGCCCCATTTGCACATCTGCAGTGCGACAAAAAGTCAGGGCACTATTTTTTACTAATAGTTACAGCCAGTTTGGCTGGTTTAGACGCGGTGCTCTTCTGCGCCTGCGTGACGCAGCCGGTTTCCACACACACCATGGTCTTGTAGCTGTCATCCGCCATATCTTTCATGCTGGTGGACAATTCCACACCCGGGTTCCAGGCAATCACGTCGCTATTGTGGTGATGTTCTACCACCAGCGAGCGGTTGAATGCTGAATCCACGATCAGGCTGGTGGTCTGTGGCTGGGTGAAGATGCGGTCAACTTGGCCGTTGAAGGTCAAATCGCCCTGCAGCTCAGATTCTTTCCCGCCATTCACTTTGTCGATGAAAGGCTGGCCGAGGCCGGCCACTTTTACTTTGTCGATGTCGCCAATGTTGAAGTAGGCGTGCAGGGCGCTGGTGGTTTCGAAATCACCGGTGGACTCCAGCTCAATGTGACAGGTCTCGCCGAGGGTAAATTTGGCGGTCAGCTGGAACTCGTGTGGCCAGAGTTCGCGGGTTTCTGCGCTGTCTTTCAACGTCAGAGCCAGCTCGACGCCTTGCTCATTTTCACTATAAGAAGTCAGTTCCCACGCCAAATTGCGCGCAAAGCCGTGCGAAGGTTTACCCGCCGGGCCGAACCAAGGCCAGCAGATTGGCACGCCGCCGCGAATAGCCACGCCAGGCTTGAACGCGGTTTCTTTGCTCAGCCAGATAATAGGTTCTTCGCCTTCAGGCTGCCACGCCACCAAATGAGCACCTTGTAAGGTGATGGCTGCGCGTAATTTAGGATGGGTGATAACCAGAACCGGTAATTCATCAATCTGACGCTGGCTGATTGCCGGCGTGATTTGTTTTAAGACGGGTAGAGTAAAGAGTTTTGCGGTCATGAGTTGAATCCTTGATCGGCAGAAAGCAAAAGGGCGACTTAGCGTCGCCCTTCAATCATTTCTTCACATCAGCCAATTATTTGGAGATATGAGAAATCAGGTCCAGAACTTTGTTTGAGTAGCCAGTTTCGTTATCGTACCAAGAAACCAGTTTCACAAAGTTGTCGTTCAGAGCGATACCTGCTTTAGCATCGAATACTGAAGTCAGTTTTTCGCCGTTGAAATCGGTAGAAACCACTTCATCTTCGGTGTAGCCCAGAACGCCTTTCAGCTCGCCTTCAGCAGCGGCTTTGATCGCTTCACAAATTTCTTTGTAAGAAGCTGGTTTTTCCAGACGTGCAGTCAGGTCAACAACAGAAACGTTGGTGGTTGGAACGCGGAACGCCATACCAGTCAGTTTGCCGTTCAGAGCAGGGATAACTTTACCTACAGCTTTAGCTGCACCGGTAGAAGAAGGGATGATGTTCTGAGATGCGCCGCGGCCGCCGCGCCAGTCTTTGTGAGACGGGCCATCAACGGTTTTCTGAGTAGCGGTAGTTGCGTGAACAGTGGTCATCAGCGCTTCAACGATACCGAACTTGTCGTTGATAACTTTAGCCAGTGGTGCCAGGCAGTTAGTAGTACAAGAAGCGTTAGAAACGATTTCCTGACCTGCGTATTCTTTATGGTTAACGCCCATAACGAACATTGGGGTGTCATCTTTAGATGGACCAGTCAGAACAACTTTCTTAGCGCCAGCTGCGATGTGTTTACGTGCAGTTTCGTCGGTCAGGAATAGACCGGTTGCTTCAGCAACAACGTCAACGTTAACTTCGTTCCATTTCAGGTTAGCTGGATCACGCTCAGCAGTAACACGGATGGTTTTGCCATTTACAACCAGATGACCGTCTTTAACTTCAACGGTACCGTCGAAACGGCCGTGGGTTGAGTCGTACTTCAGCATGTATGCCATGTAGTCAGCGTCTAACAGATCGTTGATTGCTACGATCTCGATGTCAGAACGTTCTTGAGCAGCACGAAAAACAATGCGACCGATACGGCCAAAACCGTTGATACCTACTTTGATAGTCATATATTCCACCAGCTATTATTTAGTGAATAAAAGGTTGGTTGTAAAATTACAAAAACCTTCCTAAGCGTCAAGCGGAATCGTGTCAATACTTGCTGTAAGTCAAAGCTCAGACTCACTTTTGCTCGGATATTGCACATTCCGTTTTCTAATCGGCTAGAAAAGACATGGGGGCCGTTTCGCCGAATATAAAGTGCATCGAGTACAAATATGTGATCTGTATCACATTGCCCTTTGGCCCAACGCCGATGGCATACAGTTTAAGCCAAAACGTGCAGACTCGTTGTTAATTTATTGTTATAATAAGCTGTTATTTTAGTTGATTTTCCTATCTGGCAGAGAATGACAACCATGGCCAATGAATCCAAAGATCCATCTTCTTCAGTACAACTCACTGAAATCCAGCATTATGTGACGCAAGAGCGCGGTACCGAACGCCCGTATACCGGTAAATTACTGCACAATAAACGTGATGGGATCTATCACTGTCTGGTGTGCAATTCGCCACTTTTCTACTCCGATACCAAATATGACTCCGGCTGCGGCTGGCCGAGTTTCTACCAGCCAGTGACCCATGACGCCATCACGTATCTTACTGATAATTCTCACAATATGGAAAGGGTGGAAATCCGCTGCTCCAACTGCGACGCCCATTTGGGGCACGTTTTTCCAGACGGCCCAGAGCCAACCGGTGACCGTTACTGTGTAAACTCGGCCTCGATGAGCTTTATCGATGGTGAAAACGGCGACAAAACAGCGGGCTAAATGGTGGGATAAACACCCGTTAAAGCTGCGGTGTAATTTAAACGACAAAATCGATTCAGCCATTATTCACCACCCGATGAATAATTAGCCAAGACGAGAGAGCGGTTGATGGAAATTAATGATTTGGTCGGCGTGATGACGCCGGAGATTTACCAGCGACTGGCGCAAGCCGTGGAATTGGGGAAGTGGCCGGACGGCGTGAAGCTGACGCCGGAGCAGAAAGAGAACAGTCTGCAAATGGTGATGCTCTATCAGGCCCGCCACAACACCGATGCCCAGCACATGAGCATTGGCACTGACGGCCAAATCGTCACCAAGAGCAAGCAGGAGCTGAAGCAGCAGTTTGCTCAGGAAGCCTTAATCCGCATCAAACCGGAATAAGCGCGCAGCACTATGAGCAATAAGAAAAGGGCGCAAATGCGCCCTTTGTCATGTCTGGTGGTCAGAGGTATTAGCTCAGATCAGCGAGGGTAATAAGCTCAGCCCCGGCCTGCTGCATCTCATCAATCGCCTGCTGGCTATCCTGCGGGTTAAGATTCACCCCTCGGCAGCCTTCGACCAGCAACTCAACCTTATACCCCAGCTCTAGCGCGTCCAGCACGGTAAACTTGACGCAGTAATCCGTCGCTAGTCCCATGACAATCAGGCGTTGCACCTGCTTTTCTTGCAACCATTGGTGTAATCCGGTGGCGGCGCGATGAGCATTATCGAAAAACGCGCTATAGCTATCGATAGCGACGTTTTGACCTTTGCGCACCACGTGATCGAATTGCTGGCTATCAAGCTGCGGGTGGAATTCCGTGCCGCGCTGGCCCTGGACGCAGTGTACCGGCCACCACACCTGCGGCAGGCCGTCGAGTTCACCCAGCGTCCACGGCTCTTCATTGGCGTTTATGGCAAAGCTGCCGTGGGCCTGCGGGTGCCAGTCCTGCGACGCCACCACGGCAATGCCCTGTGACTTACAGGTCTCAATAGCCTGATTCGCCACGCTAATCGTGGCATCGCCTTCCTGCACCGCCAGCGCGCCGCCGGGGCAGAAATCATTTTGCAGGTCGATCAACAATAATGCGGATTTCATCGGGCGCTCCTGTTATTCGGTCAGTTCACCGCGCAGGTTTTGCTGCATCAAGACACGGATTTCCTCAGCCGACAGCGGCTGGCTCAGCAAGTAATGCAGTTTGGTCAGCGTGGCTTCCACGGTCATATCAAAGCCGCTGATCACGCCGGAGTGCGCCAGCGCGTTGCCGGTGGCATAGCCACCCATATCCACACGGCCGGAGATACACTGGGTGAGGTTAACCACCACGATGCCGCGCTCGGAGGCGTCTTTCAGCACTTTCAGCAAGTCGCCTTTCTGCGGCGCATTACCCACGCCGTAGGAGCGCAGGATCAAGGCCTTAACCGGCTGCATCAGGAAGTTTTCTACCACTTCGGCAGAGATCCCCGGATAAATCGTCACCACGCCAATCGGCTGTGGTGTGATGTCATGCACCTTCAGCGGGCCAGTGGCGGGCGGGATAGAAGGCGTAGACAGACGGCGAATGTGGATCCCGGCCTCCAGCAGCGGCGCAAGATTTGGCGACGCAAAGGCGTCGAAGCCGTCGGCATGGGCCTTGGTGCTGCGGTTGCCGCGATACAGGCGATTGTTGAAGAACAGCGAGACTTCGTTCACCGGATGGTTCGCCGCAATATAGAGCGAATTCAGCAGGTTAATTTGCCCGTCAGAGCGCAGAGCTTCCAGCGGGATTTGTGACCCTGTCACAATGACCGGCTTGCCGAGGTTCTCCAGCATAAAGGAGAGCGCCGAGGCGGTGAACGCCATGGTATCCGTGCCGTGCAGGATAACAAACCCGTCGTACTCATCGTAATGCGCCAAGATATCGTCGGCGATGTGCTGCCAGTCTTCCGGCGTCATATCGGAGGAGTCCATCAGCGGCGCGTATTCTTGAATAGTGAACTCAGGCATCTCCGGGCGGTGGAACTCAGGCATCAGCGCCAGCTGGCGCTGCAGGTGGCCGGAGACCGGGATATAGCCGTTTTCAGAGCGTTGCATACCGATGGTACCGCCGGTGTAGGCGACATAAATTGATTTTTTGGTCATGACAGGATTCTTTGTTTTTTTAGAAAGATTGCTTTCGGAATATAGAGCTTTTCAGAAATACAAAACGCGATGGCTGGAAGTATAAGGGCAACAAGGTGTTTGTCTCAAAAATAAAAAAGCCCGGCGGTTAAGCACGGGCTTTTGGCAGGGCGAGGAGAAACTTATTTCACGTCGCCGCAGGTCAGGCACAGCGCGTAGCGGTTTTGCGGATCGTTCATGTTATTGAACAAATCAGCCTGAGATTTCAACTCCAGCGCCATTTTGGTCACCGGCGCAGGCAGGTAAGCCTGAACCGCCGCTGGCAGCATGGCGTGCGCCGAGGCGCTCACCTGTGAAAACACCAGATCGGTGAAGCTTGGCTCGTTGACGTACCAGTTCAGCTGCCATTTTGGCAGTTTCGCCAGCTCGGCGGCTTTCTTCACGGCATCATCGAAATCACCCAGTTGGTCCACCAGACCGTCATTTTTGGCATCAGAACCAATCCAGACGTGGCCTTGGGCAATCTGGTCGATCTGCTCAGGGGTTTTATTACGCGCTTTTGCCACTAAACCGATGAAGGTTTTGTAGCCGTTCTCGATGTTCAACTGCATCATCTGCGAGAACTCCGGTGGCAGGGCTTTGGTCGCGGCAACGTCGGCCAGCGGCGATGTCGCCACGCCGTCGGTATGCACGCCAAAGTTGTCGAGGGTGTTTTGGTAGGTGTTGATCACCCCGAAAATACCGATCGAGCCGGTCAGCGTGCTTGGGCTGGCAATAATGTAGTTCGCCGGCGTTGAGATCCAGTAGCCTCCCGATGCCGCCATGCCACCCATGGAAACCACCACAGGTTTGCCCGCCGCGCGCGCTGCTGCCAGTTCAGAGCGGATCACTTCAGAGGCGCTGACGCTGCCGCCCGGGCTGTTTACGCGGAACACGATAGCTTTGATTTTTGGATCAAGGCGCGCATCGCGAATTTGCTGGGCGGTGGTGTCGCCACCCACTGCACCGGCTTGCTCTTCACCGTCGTTAATTGCGCCGTTAGCGAAGATAACCGCGATTTGCGGATCGTTATTATCCGGCTTCGACTTGGTGGAGTAGTCGTAGATGCTGGTGTAGTTAAAGTCTTTGGCCTGCTTGTTCCAGCCAAAGGCTTTCACCATGTCGTTATCCGCTTCATTGCGCGAAGCCAGAGTATCAACCAGCTTAGCTTTCAGCGCGTATTGCGCCATATCGCCGCCGGTCTGCTGCATACCGGCCAGAACGCCAGCCGCGCCAGGGAACAGCTGCTCAGGGGTGATTTGGCGGTTAGCCGACACGGTATTGAGGTAGTTGTTCCACAGTGCGCCAATCCAACGGCTGTCGGCTTCACGCGCGGCAGGGGACATGTCATCGCGAATCAACGGCTCAACCGCCGACTTGTAGGTCCCCACGCGGAAGATATTGGTGGTGACCTTCAGTTTGTCGAGCAGTGACTTGTAATAGAGGTTATTGGTGGCGAAACCGTGTAAATCCACCGCGCCCTGTGGCGACAGGTAGATCTTGTTGGCATAACTCGCCAGATAGTATTGCGACTGGTCATAGCTATCATTGATGGCGTAAATCGGCTTGCCGCTGTCGCGGAATTCGCGCAGGGCTTTACCGATGTAGTTCAGCGACGTCTGGTCAGTGCCGGTGAAATCACTCAGTTGCAGCACCATGCCGGTGATGTTTTTGTCATCTTTGGCCTGACGAATGGTGTCGACCAAATCAAACAGTGAGTTTTCCTGTAGGCGGTTGCTGGAAGTACCCAGCAGCTCGCGTCCCCACTGGCGAACCTTGTTGTTCACCGACGGCTTATCCACCACGGTTCCACTTAAATCAACCAGCAGGGCACCCTTAGTGGTGGTATCCGCAGGTTTGGATTGGAATGAGAAATAGACTCCGACACACAGCAAAATGAGCAGGATGAGGAATACGTTGAGGATGAACTCTCTGACGAAATTAAGAAGACGCCAGGTCCACTTAAAAAAACCGGCGATTATTCGCCACAATGTGCGCATGGTCTCTCCAACAAGACGGGAAAAGTATCGCTATCCTAATGACCCGCCGGAGAAATGTCAGCTTTAAATCATGTCAGAATTTGGCAAAGGGGCAGTAATCACGCGGTGCTATGGCGAAATCTGTGGTTAGCAAAAGGCTGACTGCTTATGTTAACGTTAGGTAAATGACTATCATTATCAAAAGCGCTTAGGGAGATTTAAATGGACGCTCTAGACTTATTGTTGAATCGCCGTTCGGCTTCACGCTTGGCGGCTCCAGCCCCGGCGGGCGAGGCACTGCAAAACATCATTAATGCGGGTATGCGCGCCCCTGACCACGGAGCCTTGCAGCCGTGGAAGTTTGTTATCGCCGAAAACGACGGCCTGACGCGCTTTAGCGAACTGCTGCGCGCCGCCGCCATCAAAGACGGTGCCGATGAGAAGGCGATTGAAAAGGCCACTCAGGCACCGCTGCGTGCGCCGCAAATCATCACCATTATCGCCAACTGCAAAGAGAGCGCCAAAGTGCCAGAGTGGGAGCAGGTGGTTTCTGCGGGCTGTGCGGTGCAGGCGATGCAAATGGCCGCGCTGGCTCAGGGCTTTAACGGCATCTGGCGCACCGGCGCGTGGACCGATCACCCAGACGTTCGCGCCGCGTTCAAATGTGGACCAACCGACAAAATCGTCGGCTTCCTCTACCTCGGCACGCCGCAGCTGAAGTCCAGCACTCAGGTGATCCCGGCCGACAGCAGCGCTTTCGTCTCTTATCTGTAATGGGCTGCAGTGGCAGATAAACCGCCATTCGCTGCTCTGAAATTCGCCGGTTTAGCGGGCATTATTCCGATAAACCGGTATTTCGCTGACTTTGTGAGCGACCATTCTACTCTCGACCCCTTCGTGACTTATCAATTCCTCCGCCAACGGCTAACATAGTCCTACCTGCACCCCCAACGATGCTGTGAACAAAGGATGGACGATGAGACTCAGGGCGATAAAAACGGTTTTACCCAATCCGACAGTTAAGGATGCTGCCTGATGCGTTTATTTATTGCCGAAAAGCCCAGCCTGGCTCGCGCTATCGCTGACGTTTTGCCAAAACCTCATCGTCGCGACGACGGTTTTATCGCCTGCGGCAACGATCAGGTCGTTACCTGGTGTGTCGGCCACTTGTTGGAACAGGCGCAGCCCGATGCCTACGACAGCCGCTATGCGCGCTGGAACCTCAACGACTTGCCGATTATCCCCGAAAAATGGCAGCTTCAGCCGCGCTCTTCGGTCGCTAAGCAGCTGAATGTCATTAAAAAACTGCTGTTGGAAGCCACTCAGGTTATCCACGCGGGTGACCCGGATCGTGAAGGGCAACTGCTGGTGGACGAGGTGCTGGACTACCTCGAACTGACGCCGGAAAAACGCCAAAGCGTGCAACGCTGCCTGATTAACGACCTCAACCCACAGGCCGTCGAACGCGCCGTTGAGCGCCTGCGCGATAATCGCGACTTTATTCCGCTCTGCGTCTCGGCTTTGGCGCGCTCCCGCGCCGACTGGCTTTATGGCATCAATATGACCCGCGCCTATACCATTTTGGGGCGCAACGCAGGCTATAACGGCGTGCTCTCCGTCGGACGGGTGCAGACGCCGGTGCTCGGGCTGGTGGTGCGCCGCGACGAAGAGATTGAGAACTTCGTTCCCAAAGATTATTTCGAAGTCAAAGCCCACATCGTGACGCCGCTGGATGAGCGTTTTGTGGCGCTGTGGCAGCCGAGCGAGTCCTGCGAGCCTTATCAGGATGAAGAGGGCCGCCTGCTGCACCGCCCGCTGGCCGACCACGTGGTGGCGCGAATTGCGGGCCAGCCCGCACTGGTCACCGGCTACAACGATAAGCGCGAAAACGACACCGCGCCGCTGCCATTTTCTCTTTCCTCATTACAGATTGAGGGTTCGAAAGCCTTTGGTCTCAGCGCCCAGCAAATCCTCGATATTTGCCAGCGGCTGTACGAAACGCACAAATTGATTACGTATCCGCGCTCGGATAGCCGATACCTGCCTGAAGAGCATTTTGCCGGACGACACGCGGTACTCAACGCCATCAGCATCCACCAACCCGATTTACTGCCGCAGCCGGTGGTAGATGTCGACAAACGCAATCGCTGCTGGGATGACAAAAAGGTCGATGCTCACCACGCGATTATTCCGACGGCGCGCAGCAGCAAGGTGAATCTCACCGACGACGAGCAGAAAATCTATAATTTGGTGGCGCGGCAATACTTGATGCAGTTCTGCCCGGACGCCGTATTCCGCAAATGCGTGATTGATTTGGATATCGCCGGCGGCAAGTTTATCGCCAAGGCGCGTTTTCTGGCTGAGGCGGGCTGGCGCACCCTGTTGGGCAGCAAAGAGCGTGACGAAGAGAACGAGGGCACGCCGCTGCCAGTGGTCGCCAAGGGCGATGAGCTATTGTGCGAACGGGGTGAAGTGGTCGAGCGGCAAACCCAGCCGCCACGGCCTTTTACCGACGCCACGCTGCTCTCGGCCATGACCGGGATCGCCCGTTTCGTGCAGGACAAGGCATTGAAGAAAATCCTGCGCGCTACCGACGGCTTGGGCACTGAAGCCACCCGCGCGGGGATTATTGAGCTGCTGTTCCGCCGCGAGTTTCTCTACAAGAAGGGGCGCTATATTCACTCTAGCGACACTGGCCGGGCGCTGATCCACTCGCTGCCGGACATCGCCGGACGCCCGGATATGACCGCCGACTGGGAGTCGACGCTGACTCGCATCAGTGAGAAAAATTGCCGCTACCAGGATTTTATGCAACCTCTGGTAGCGACCTTACAGAACCTGATTATTCAGGCGAAAACCACAAGGGTATCCTCGGCGTTTCGCAGTATTCCGTCCAAACCGGCGGGAACGGGCAAGGCGGCGACAGGTGCCAAAGGCGCGAAGAGCGCCCCTAAACGCCGTAAGGCACCGCCAAAAGGTAAGGAAGCGACCCATGATGAATAAACTGATAATGGCCGTGTTGGGCAGTTCGCTGCTGCTGGCCGCGCCCGCGATGGCCAATCGCCCTGGCATCGGCAATGGTGCAGATATCGTGGTTCCCCTGCCGCCGCAGGTGTGGGAGAACAGCGCTAATGCCAATCAAAACAGCGCGCCGACCTGTCATAACTGCTGCATTTACAATAACAAAAGCTACACCGAAGGGGCGGTGGTAACAGCCGACAGCATTGTATTGCAGTGCGTGCGCGACCCGCAGGTGGTGGGCACTAACGATTTGAAATGGGAACGGATGAAGAAGTAACGCCAGCCGTTCTGCAAGTGATCAGTGAATAGCAAAAGGGCGCCGAGAGGGCGCCCTTAGTTTTATTCATCTAGCCTTACAGCCTAGCGCAGTAGGCTTCCAGCAAGGGGACATCGGCCGGGGCCAGCGCGTAGCTAAACGCCTGTTGCGGCGTCACCCAAACATATTCCGAGTGACAACGTAACGTAATGTCACCTTGGAAAGCCGAAACGCGCCAGGCGTGCAGGCGTATGATCTGCGCCGTCTGCGGAGTGTCGTGGCTGGCAACCCAAGCTTCCACCTGTACATCGATGGCCATCTCTTCCTGCAACTCACGAATCAACGCCTGTGGCTGAGTTTCCCCGGCTTCAACTTTGCCACCGGGGAACTCCCACAGGCCTGCCTGATCGCTGGAGGCGTCGCGGCGAGCCAGCAGAATGTTGCCATCCCGCTCAATGATCGCCGCCACCACATCCACTATCGGCAAAGCCGCCTGGTCGGTCATTTCAGGTCGAATTCGGCCCACACCGGCGCGTGGTCGGAAGGCTTCTCCATCCCACGAATGTCGTAATCGATGCCTGTGGCGATGCAGCGCGCCGCCAGCGGGGTGCTGGCTAACAGCAGGTCGATTCGCAGGCCGCGATTTTCGTCAAAGCCTTTTGAGCGATAGTCGAACCACGAGAACCGATCGTTCACCTCTGGGTTGGCGAAGCGGAAAGTATCCACCAAGCCCCAGCCTTTCAGGCGATCCATCCACTTGCGCTCTTCTGGCAAGAAGGAGCACTTGCCGGTGCGCAGCCAGCGTTTGCGGCTGTCTTCGCCAATGCCGATATCCAAATCGGTCGGGCTGATGTTCACATCGCCCATCACCAGCACCGGATTTTGCACCGACAGGTGATTTGTCAGGTAGTCCTGCAAATCCTGATAGAAACGCGCTTTGGCGGGGAATTTGGTCGGGTGGTCACGACTTTCGCCCTGTGGGAAGTAGCCGTTAATCACGGTCAGCAGGCCCTGCGGGGTTTCGATATCCGCCATGATGATGCGGCGCTGGGCGTCTTCTTCGTCGCCCGGGAAGCCGCGGCGCACGGCAACCGGCTCCTGCTTGGTGAGCATCGCCACGCCGTAATGACCTTTCTGGCCATGATAGAAAACGTGATAGCCATGCTGGCTAACCTCTTCCAGCGGGAACATATCGTCATGCACTTTGGTTTCTTGCAGGCCGATAACGTCTGGCTGATGTTGCTCGATAAGGGCGGCGAGCTGGTGCGGACGCGCGCGCAATCCGTTGATATTAAAGGAGACGAACTTCATAGTCGGGAACCATTTTAGACGGTGAAATCAGCAGCCGATGTTAGCAGATAATTTTTGCCAATGGTACGAGGGCGGCACTGCTCAGCTTTTGAACATTTTTTCAAAAATTGAAGATAATTGAGTCTTGTCCTAAGATTTTTCTGCTAATTATTACAATTTTCTGTCAACATTTTGTGACAGTCTCTTCTTCCGCTGTACTTGAGAGAGTATTATTCTCACCAGCGATTTCCGCACCGGCAGAAAAAGGTCAACACTGATGCGTCTGGAAGTTTTTTGCGAAGACCGCTTGGGTCTTGCCCGAGAGTTACTCGATTTATTGGTTCTGCGTAGCATTGATCTGCGCGGCATTGAGATTGCGGCCAGTGGTCGTATTTACCTTAATTTCTCCCAACTGGATTTTGACACTTTCCGTGCGCTGATGGCCGAAATTCGGCGCATCGACGGCGTGACGGATGTCCGCACCGTGGCGTTTATGCCCTCCGAGCGCGAGCACCGTGCGCTGCGCGCCTTGCTGGTTTCCATGCCAGAACCTGTGTTCTCCATCGATATGAAAGGCAAGGTTGATCTTGCCAACCCGGCCGCGCTGGCGCTGTTTGAAATGGACGAAGACAAAATTCGCCAACAGCCCGCCGCCAGCCTGATCACCGGCTATAACATTACCCGCTGGCTGGAGAGTGAATCCAGCCGCCCGCACTCCGAGCGAGTGGTGATCCGCAGTCAGGATTTCCTGATGGACCTGACGCCGATTGAGCTGAACGACGAGCAGCAGGCCAGCGAAATGGTCGGCGCGGTGGTGATGCTCAAATCCACGGCGCGCATGGGCCGCCAGCTGCAAGACTTAACCGTCAACGATGACAGCGAGTTTGACCACATTGTGGCGGTGAGCAGCAAAATGCGTCAGGTGTTGGAGCAGGCGCGCAAGCTGGCGATGCTCGATGCGCCGCTGCTGATTGTCGGCGATACCGGCACCGGCAAAGATTTACTGGCCCACGCCTGCCATCTGCGCAGCGCGCGCGGCAAGAAGCCGTTCCTCGGCTTGAACTGCGCCTCGCTGCCGGACGAAGTGGTGGAGAGTGAGCTATTTGGCTACGCCGCCGGGGCTTACCCAAACGCGGTAGAAGGCAAAAAAGGCTTCTTCGAGCAGGCTAACGGCGGCTCGGTGTTGCTGGATGAAATCGGCGAAATGTCGCCAAGAATGCAGATCAAGCTGCTGCGCTTCCTGAATGACGGCACTTTCCGTCGCGTGGGTGAAGAGCATGAGGTGAAAGTGGATGTGCGCGTGATGTGCGCCACCCAGAAGAATCTGGTGGAGCTGGTACAGCGCGGCGAATTCCGCGAGGATCTCTATTATCGCCTCAACGTGCTCACCGTGACGCTGCCGCCGCTGCGCGAACGTCAGGCCGACGTGATGCCGCTCACCGAGCTGTTCGTGGCGCGTTTCTCCGACGAGCAGGGGATGCCGCGTCCGAAGCTCTCTTCCCAACTGGCCAATTACCTCACGCACTACGGCTGGCCGGGTAACGTTCGCCAACTGAAAAACGCCATTTACCGGGCGTTAACTCAGTTAGAAGGCGGCGAGCTGCGCCCGCAGGACGTGGTTCTGCCTGACTTTGATGCCGAAGTGGCGCTGGGGGAAGAGGCGCTGAACGGCTCGCTGGACGACATCAGCAAGCGTTTCGAGCGTTCGGTGTTAACCCGGCTTTATCGCACTTATCCAAGTACACGTAAGCTGGCGAAACGCCTTGGCGTCTCCCACACCGCGATTGCCAACAAGCTGCGCGAGTACGGCCTGAGCAGCCGCAAGCCCGACGGCAGCGACGAATAATCGCCGTATTCAGCTTTAACAAAACCATAAAAAAGCCCTGCAAACGCAGGGCTTTGTCTTGTAAGCCTTAGGCCAGGGCAGACTATTTCAGTACGGCCAGGGCAGCTTCGTAATTAGGTTCAGTGGTGATTTCGTTAACCAGCTCACTGTGCAGCACGTTGTCCTGACCATCCAGAACGATAACGGCACGGGCAGTCAGACCCGCCAATGGGCCATCGGTGATCGCCACGCCGTAGTCATTCTTGAACTCGCCGCCACGCAGGGTGGAGAGGGTAACTACGTTTGACAGGCCTTCCGCGCCGCAGAAGCGTGACTGCGCGAACGGCAGGTCAGAAGAAATACACAGCACCACGGTGTTGTCTACTTCGCCCGCCAACTGGTTGAATTTACGCACGGAAGCCGCACAAACGCCGGTATCAATGCTTGGGAAGATGTTCAGCACCTTGCGTTTACCTACAAAACTGCTCAGGCTGACATCAGAGAGATCTTTTGCGACTAAAGTAAAAGGCTTAACGTTATCGCCGACCTGTGGGATTTGGCCAGCAACGCTAACCGGGTTGCTCTGAAAATGTACTGTCTGGGTCATAATATTTTCCTTTGTACAGATGAGACAAACGGCCCTCAGTTTAGGATAACAATTGTGAATTGGATATATAAAGTTTGCTAAATAATTGTTTTCCCGTCGAAGTTTTGGGCGAAGCCGCGCGGGCTGTGCGCGATATCCCAAGTTACTGATCCAAATTAACTTCAGGTCATTTTGTGACTTGCTGAAAAGCGCCAATTTCAACTACTTTGGAAAAAGAGACGCGGTGTTAAACCTTTGAGCATGGGCCGAAGGTGGCAGAGGAAAATTGGGAGCCGTTATGAGAAGTGTGCGCTTTTATCCAGAAGCCTGGCCGTTACACACGGCCTTTGTCATTTCACGCGGGAGTCGAACCGAGGCGAGGGTGGTCACGGTAGAAATTGAACACAATGGCGTGCGCGGCGTCGGCGAATGCACCCCTTATCCGCGCTATGGCGAAAGCGAAACCAGCGTCATGGAGCAGATAGCCAGCGTGCTGCCCGCTATCGAGCAGGGCGCCAGCCGCGACGAGCTACAGCGCCTGCTGCCCGCCGGAGCGGCGCGCAACGCCCTCGACTGCGCGCTGTGGAATTTGGAGAGTCAGCAGAGCGGGCGCAGCCTTTGGGATCTCACCGGCATTGAGCCGCTTTCCTCCATCAGCATGGCCCAGACCCTGAGTGTGGATACCCCCGAGGCGATGGCCGCCGCCGCCTTAACGCACCAGAAAAACGGCGCAACCCTGCTGAAAGTGAAACTCGACGATCGCATGATTGCCGAGCGCATGGTGGCGATCCGCAGCGCCGTGCCGCACGCGACGTTAATCGTTGATGCCAATGAGTCGTGGCAGAGCGAAGGGCTGGCGTCGCGTTGCCAGCTGCTGGCGGATTTAGGCGTCATGATGCTTGAGCAGCCACTTCCCGCCGGGCAGGACTCCGCGCTGGAGAACTTCATCCATCCACTGCCAATTTGTGCCGATGAAAGCTGTCACACGCTGGAAGGGCTAGAGGCGCTGCAAGGTCGCTATGAAATGGTCAACATCAAGCTGGATAAAACCGGCGGGTTGACCGAGGCGCTAAGGCTGGCGTCAGGGGCCCATGCGCTAGGTTTTGACATCATGCTGGGCTGCATGTTGTGTACGTCACGGGCGGTGCGCGCCGCGCTGCCGCTGGCCGCCGGGGCGAAGTTTGTTGACCTCGACGGCCCAACCTGGCTCGCGCAGGACGTCGATCCGCCGCTGGCTTTCCACTGCGGAGTGATTGACCTCGCAGGCTCCGCCCAGTAAAAAAGTTAAGGCTCGTCCGCCGCGCCGGTGAGCAGGTCGATCAGCGCCTGTAGGTAGACTTCACTGGCGTGGTCCGCCGACACCGGCGGGTATTCCGCCGTAATACAGTGCAACCCCAGGTCCTCGCACCAGCTGCCGAAAGAGCCGGGCGTGGCGTAACCCACGCTGGTCACCAGCGGCAGGCTGAAGGCGTTAGCCAGCCAAGCCCCCAGCGGCGAAGTGTGCGGGTCTTCAATGCAGGCCAGCGGCTCGTGAAACGTCACTACCCACTTCGGAGCAAGCTGGTGGATCAAATGGCACAGCGCCTGCGTTTCCAGCTCTGAGCCAGCCTTTTCTCCAGTCGACAACACCACGTCACGCTCCTGCGCCGCGCTGTTCCAGCGATAAACCGTGTCACCGCTTTTCCAGTTAGCACTGGGGAAGTTGCGATTGAGATCTACCCCGTTGGCATTGGCGCGCAGCCCCAGCTGGCAGCCGTCAGGGTTCACCGCCAACACCACGTGATGGCGCAGCTGCTCGGGTTTAATCGAGCGCAGCGCGCAGGAGAGCGAGACCACGGCGGCGGTTTCATCGCCGTGAGTCCCCGCCAGAATCAGCCCGGTACTGGCATCGGGCTGGGCCGCTGGAAAATAGATCAGCGGCGCGCCAAGCAGCGACTTGCCGTAGGGCAATCCAAGATTACTGAGTTTTCCGCGCAGGGGACGGGGAATTAAGGCGCTCATAACAGTTCCGTTATTAGAGGTTTGAATAACTTTTTTTACCGCAGTTTGCCCGTTGAATGTAGTTTTATTGTCGACAGCAGGGCGCGAATCACCTTTTTTCTGCAAACTGCGCCGGCTTGCCGAAGTTTTGTGCGCCAAGACAAATCTGTAACGAATTTTTATAGGGTATGAATTCAATGAATGGTACAACTCAGTAACATCATTAAATCAATTGCTTGTCGGGAGTCGACCATGCCTCAGGGAAAACAGTCTCATCTCTTCGCTTATTCGCTTTGCGCCGGTTTAGTGGCGCTGTCACTAGGAACCGCAAGCGCCGCGCAGGTTCCGGCCGGGACCCAGTTGGCCGATAAGCAAGAAATTGTCCGCCATATCAAAGATGAACCCGCCTCGCTCGACCCGACCAAGGTCATTGGCCTGCCTGAAGCTCAGGTGGTGCGCGACCTGTTCGAAGGGTTAGTCAATCAGGATGCCAATGGCAAAAGCGTGCCGGGCGTCGCCGAAAGCTGGCACACGCAGGACAACCAAACCTTCGTCTTCAATCTGCGCAAAGACGCGCGCTGGTCAAACGGTGACCCTGTCACTGCGAAAGATTTCGTTTATAGCTGGCGTCGACTGGTGGACCCGAAAGGGCTGTCCACCGGCGCATGGTTTGCTGGCCTGGCCGGGATTCAAAACGCTGACGCCATTATTGCGGGCAAAATGCCGGTGGATAAGCTCGGCGTGACCGCTGTCAGCGACACCCAGCTGAAAGTGCAGCTTGACCGCCCGGTGCCTTACTTCGTCAGCCTGCTGGCGAATTTCAGCCTGTTCCCGGTACATCAGGCCACAGTTGAGAAATATGGTGAAGACTGGACCAAGCCCGGCAATATGGTGGGTAACGGCGCTTTCGTGCTGAAAGACCGCGTGGTGAATGAAAAGCTGGTGCTCGAGCCGAATCCGCACTACTGGGATCACGCCCATACGGTGCTGACCAAAGTGACCTTTGTGCCGATTAACAAAGAGTCCAATGCCACTAAACGCTATCTGGCCGATGACATCGACATCACCGAATCTTTCCCGAAAGACCAGTATCAGAAGCTGCTGAAGGACATTCCGGGGCAGGTTTACACGCCATTCCAGCTGGGGACTTACTACTACGCGTTTAACACCAAGCGTGCGCCGACCGATGACCCGCGCGTGCGTCAGGCTCTGTCCTACAGCATCGACCGTAAAATTATTGCTGAGAAAGTCTTGGGCACCGGCGAGATACCGGCTTATCACTTCACGCCGAACGTCACTAACGGCTTCAAGCCGAGCAAAAGTATTCTCCAGCAATACTCGCAGGCAGAGCTGGACTCGCAGGCTAAAGGGCTGCTGGCGGCGGCGGGCTATGGCCCTAACAAGCCGCTAAAGCTTACCCTGCTGTACAACACCTCTGAGAGCCACCAGAAGATTGCTATCGCCGTGGCCTCAATGTGGAAGAAAACCCTGGGGGCCGACGTCAAGCTGGTCAATCAGGAGTGGAAAACCTACATCGACAGCCGCAATACCGGCAACTTCGACGTGATCCGCGCCTCTTGGGTCGGCGACTACAATGAAGCCTCCACATTCCTGTCGCTGCTGACCTCTACCCACAACAGTAACATCAGTAAATTCAGTAACGCCGATTACGACAAAGCCGTGAGTGACGCCAGCCGTGAAACCAACGACGCGCGCCGCAACGACGACTACAACCGGGCCGAGCAGATCATCGCCGAGCAGGCTCCGATCGCGCCGATCTACCAGTACACCAACGGCCGCCTGATCAAACCTTGGGTGAAAGGCTATCCGATCACCAACCCGGAAGACGTGGCTTACAGTCAAGAGATGTACATTATTAAGCACTAATTATATACCAGAGCTTTTTAACGATTGACCACGATTTGAAAAAACACAGAGCGCCCAGCAATGACGGCGCTCTTTTTCTTTTTAACGATTGACCACGATTTCAGAGAGCATCATTTTACCGTCGGTTTTTTTGACGGTATTTATTTTTCAGAGTAAGTTTATCGCTCTTATACCGGCACCTTTTAGGTAACCACCGACGGTATTGAACTTTGGAAAATCCCCATGCTCACTGACACAAAATTAAAGAGCCTCAAGCCACAGGCCAGGCTGTACAAGGTTTCAGACAGAGACGGCCTATATGTTGCCGTGTCAACTGGCGGTACCGTCAGCTTTCGATATGACTACCGCATTAACGGTCGCCGTGAAACGCTGACGATCGGAAGGTACGGACCTGATGGGATAACTTTGGCAGAGGCCAGAGAGAAACTTAACGAAGCCAAAAAGATGGTTGATGCTGGTGAGTCTCCGTCCGTTAAAAAAAGACAGAGTAAATCCAGCGTAAAGAATGCCACCAGGTTCTCGGATTATGCTGATGCTTGGTTCAAGCAGTGGGATATTGCACCTTCAACAATGGCGTTGCGCACAGCAACCCTGAATAAGCACATCACACCGGTATACGGGAAGATGATGTTGAAAGAGATCACGCCATCATTATTGAGAGAGCACTGCGAGAAAATCCGTGACGGTGGCGCACCATCCACAGCTCTATTGATCAGGGATATCGTTGGGAAGGTTTTCAGGTTTGCACAGGACAGGGGATACGAGGGTGATAATCCGGCTGATAGAATCCGCGCAGGTAGCATCGCTAAATTCAAGCCAAGAGACAGGACCCTGACGGAGAGGGAGATAGGCCAGTTCTTCAACGGTCTCAACTGTACAGGTCACGCACCATCAATGCGTATGCTGTTGAAGCTTCTCCTGCTGACAATGCTCAGAAAAAGTGAACTCGTTCTTGCTACATGGGACATGGTGGACTTCGAGAAAAGAACCCTGACCATTCCAGCATCACTGATGAAAATGTCACGGGTACACGTCGTTTATCTTTCTGATCAGGCGTACGACATACTGGTCGGATTGAATGTTATATACGGCAATGCAGCTTACATTCACCCTGGTAGGTTCAGTGACGACTCTCCGCTGTCAGATTCAGCACTAAATGCTTTGATCCGTAATGCTATCAAAATGATGAGTGTTAAACAGGGAATAGAACTAGAGCATTTCACCGTGCATGACCTGCGGCGGACGGCATCAACGCTACTGCATGAGGCGGGATTTAATACTGACTGGATTGAGAAGTGTCTGGCGCATGAGCAGCGCGGCGTCCGCGCAGTCTACAACAAAGCAGAATACGCGGAGCAGCGCCGGGACATGTTGCAGCAGTGGGCGGATATGGTGGATGGGTGGATCGAGAAGGAGAAGGGTTAATCTGTTTTCAGTTCGATGGAACAGTCCATTACTAACGCTAAAAAAACCAACCACCCCCAGCCATCCTTTCCCTGTGATGCCAGATATATTGCCCCGAGAACTGCCGCTAGTTGCGGCAGCCTTGCCATCAATGTGATTGCGGATATCATTTTTCTTTTACCTCTACACATGAAACCGTATCACCAGAAAGCTTGCCAATCGATGACCGGCAAACAGTAACTGTTCTGGTTTTATAATTAATAATAGTCACGTATCCACCAGTACACTGAGTTACCTTGTAACTGTCACCACTGTCAGTAGAGCAGACCTGCTCATTTGCCATTGCCGTCTGGATGAATATGAAAATTGAAGCCAGGAAGATGAATATTTTCACGCTGCGTTCTCCTGTGGAATAGTTTCCGGAATATTTTGCGGTTGATTTTGTTGCTGGAACTGCGCGCCTGCCAACTCGATATCACTGCGCGGGCACTCGTTCCCCCAGTGGTTCCAGCCCTCGGCGTCGCCGCGGCTGAACAACTCGATGCGTGACACGTCACCATAAAGCAGCTCGAGCCGGTGCCGTGCTTCCCAAGGCTTGGCACTGTGCTCGCCCAACGGCGAGTAGATAACCTGTTTCACGCTGGCGCTGGCGCGTTCCAGCCCGGTACCGCGCACGGCGATCAGCAGATCCTCGCTATTGGCGCGGGTGTAATTCCCGCCGTTCATGCGCGTCTGGCCGTTCAGCAAATCGAGGAAGTCGTAAAAATCCTCAACCTCTCCGGCGGCCAGCGCCTTGTTAATGTGCTGCTCGGCCAACTGGTTCAGCTTCACCCACGTGAAGCCCTTCATGGTTTTGACTTTGAACCCCCACGCCTCGGCCAGCTTCACGGCTTCGGCGTTGTGGGTGCCGGTGTACCACATCGCCAGCACGGCGTTCTCAGCGGCAATAGACCAGACCGGCAGCCGAATCAGGTCAGTGAGCGACATGGTGCCGTAGTGATTACCGGCTGCACCGTTGCTGATCACGTTGTCGTAGCGCCAAGGCGGGTCGCAGTAAATCAGTTGGTAGGTCATTGTCGAATAACCTCTGGCAGGTAAATTTTTGCTACCCGATAGCGTAAGTAAAAACTATCGGCCCGGCACATCACCGCCCATGCTTTACGGCGGCGCTTATGGAGAAATGTCATTACGGGGAAGTAAACCAAGAGCATGACAGCCCAACCGATGAGAGGAATTAGCCAGTAGTGCATGGTCATTCCTCCCTTACTCTAATTCCGACATATTTTATGGCTACAGATGCGTGCTCTAAACCAAGGTTGTAGGAGAGGTTGGTAAGTTCCTCTTCTGGTAATTTGGTTGGCAACTCAACCTCAATCGCCTGTCGGGATGCCTGCCACACCTTGAAGGCCAGCGTTGTGCGAATGCTGCGATAGCTGCCGGTTCGGTCTTTCTTGGATGTGTCGTAGTTGCACTGATTCATGCACCACGCTTCAAACGCTTCTCGGTTTTTGTCCATTATTCTGACTTCCCCTTAATCCCATGCTTAGCTTTCAGCTCGGCCAACTTAGACTGGTTTCGGCTTTTACCGGCCGCTCGGTTGAAGTCCAGCAGAGGCGGCTCAGGCTTCTGTTTTTCAGTTGGTTCGTTCATGTGGGAATGCCTCCCCGGCCAATATCTTGGTTCGCTTTTCTGATTTGCGGCAGAAATCTGCGCGTTCATCAGACCAGTAGACGTTTTTGCCATGGGCCACGCGATTGGCGTCTTCCCACAGCTTCGCAGCCTCGGCAAAGTCGCCGCGCTTCTCTGCGGCCACTGCCTGTTTTGATAGGTTGATGTATCCCAGTGTCATAGGTCACCGCCTACTCGTTTGAATTCGATGACCCATACCCAAGGGTTAACCTTGAAAGTGTTATCCGGGTAGATGCCGTCCCAGAGGTCACGGAACCAGAGCCAAGCGTCAGTTGAGCCTCCGTAAATTTCCCGTTCCGCCGGGTATCCTTCTGCTTTGGCATCGGCGTTCGTGATGCTGTTCAGCCGTTCTACCCGCACGCCGGTGATCCGCAGGTCGATGCGAGACGCCCAGCGCGGCATGTGCAGAGAGGGGCGGAGCTTTCCCGGCTCTGTTACTGCTGGTGGAGTATCAAACCCAGTCCACTTGCCAGTACGCGCGCCATCGGCTTCTAATTGAATTGGTGCCCATGGGGTTTTGTAACCGGCATTAAGGGACAACTCCGCAACAACATTCGGAGAATGGCGATCAAGGCTTTTTGCCATCCTGAAGGCCTCGCGCACCCAGAGCTGATCCCCTCGCATCCCAAGCGGACATGAAATTTTCATCATGTCGTTACGAACCATCATTTTTGCGGCGTGGCATGGAATCCAGTAGCCGGGCACTCCACATTCATCTTCTGGCGGAATAACCTCGGGTTGGTCTCGCATGATCCTCCGTGTCTGCGTCTTGCGACCGCTGAGAATGGCCTTAACCATTTCAGCGTTGAATAAAATAGGGCGTTCTTTCATGGTCACATCCCCGCGTGGGCTTCGGCGCGGCGCTGCGCCTTCATGTGGTTAGGGTTGCGCGCATTCTTCGCTGACAGGGAAGGATCACGAACAGCGGTGGCGGCGTTAGCCTGGCGCTTATCGAGCCAATCCTCTACCTCGTCAAGATTCCACGCCACGGCGCGGCTGGTGAGCGGGAAGCGCTTCGGGAAGTCGCCGGACTTCTCCAACTGGTCAATGGCGTACTCGGATAACGGAACCATCTTCAAGAGTTCCGGCTTTCTAATTGCTGCTTTCATTGGGGGATCCTCAAGAGTGGCGGGGCGACTGCCCCGCGCTGGTGGTTATTGGAATTCTGGTCGCAGGTCGTTCAGGGTGATGGTGAAGGCGTCGAACAGGTCCGCCCCGAGCTTCTGCTTACGGCTGTTGAGCAACTGCTCTACCTTGCCGAATTGCTCTTTTGCCTCAGGGTCTGAAATGTCCAAGCTGTTGATGGCTGCCTCAACCGCGTGACGCGAATCAAGCTGATGGTATTTGGCGACCGCTTTACCTTTCAGGGCAGTAAACAGCGCGTTGCCCAAGGCCGCTTTCTGGTCGTCCAAATCGGCGCGGATGGCCTTAGCTTTATCGCAGGTGTCCGCCGCTTCGATCTGAGCGAGATACTCAGATTCAAGTCTTGAGGTGTCCGCCGTTGGCGCAGACCCCTGTTCAGGTTCAGCAACCACTGTTTGTCCGACTTCTTTCTCCGACATCTGGCGAATGCTGGCGCGCTCTGTGGGTGGGTTGATTTCCTTCTCGCTGCGCTGATCAATCTCATCAGGGGTATAAACGCCAAGCAACACTTCAGGGCAGTAGAGGCGCGCCCAGTACTTGATGCCCAAATAAGCAATCTGCTGCTTTGGTTGAGTCTTCCAGAGAGGTGAGTTGCGCGTTTTAACATCTGCCAGATATACCGGCTCACCCCATGTGATTTCAGATTCACCCCGCAGGATTGCGCCAACTTTGATAAACAGCCCTGATTCATCGCGTTTGTCTGGCGCTACTCCGCCGATGCGGTCCCATTCACCGCCATATTCGAAGTGGAATCGGCCCTGTACTGCCGTTGAGCTGGTTACCACTGCATTGACCAGCTGCGCTTCGTATCCCAGCGTCCCGTTGATGACGTGCGTTTTTTGCGCCACAACAAACGGGTCCATACCCCAGCGCATCGACTGCATCACGATTGCCATGCAGTCAGCTGGTTTGTTCTGGAAGTGAGTCGGCACCGATACCTTGCCCGCCGACATCAATTCTGAAAACTTGATGATGCGGTCCATGCCGTCCGCGCTGAGCATCATGGAAACGCCATTCATAGTTGAAGGCTGCGCGTTCATTTCAGCCACGGTTAATTGTTGGTTCATGTTTTATCTCCAGTTAAGCGAGGCGCAGCGATTCGAGGCGGCGCAGGTCAAAGTCGTTTAGTTCATCCACCAGCTCACTGGTGATTGGGGCAGGCCAGATGCCTGTGTCTTGAGCGTTCTGGATGTCGCGCAGCGCCTTTTTGTATTCGAGGCGGCCCAACTCCAGTTCGTCTTCTGAGGCTTCCACGATGGCGATCCAGTGATAGCCATCGTCTTTGTTGACGAATATCCAGAAGAACTGGGACATGTCGGCAACATCGCAATACATCGCGGCGCTAACGTGGTAGTCCATATCGATGATGGTGCGGTGAAGTTTGGCGCGTAGAGCTTCCTGCTTGATACGGCCAAGACTGACCGTTTTGAGGTCGAAGCAAACACGGATGCCGTTGAAGTCAATTTCCATATCCGGGCGCACTCGAACATCAAGGCCGGTGTCTTCGTCCATTCCGAAATAACTGACCTCGACCGCGCGGTTAGGGTTGTTGACTAATCCGCCGGCTGACGGGTGGTTAAACACGGCCTGCTGGATGCTGGTGGCCAGCTCGAGCTGCTGGCGCGTAACCTGAATTTTCGAGGTGTCAGCGTTCCATATTGCAAAGATTTCATCAGCGAACTGAGCATCGGGTTTAAGCGTTTTAATGCGTTCACTGATTTCATCTTTTGTGCCGCTGGTATTGAGTGGCACAGGCTTGGCGCGGTCTTCTTCAACCAGTTCAGGATTGATGATTGCCAACTGCTCAAGCAGGGTTTCGCGGCTACCGGATGTCTTCAGAGGTTGTGGCAGAGTCGCGTTGTACTCCTTAATGCAAGCCTTCATCGCTGTCGCCGTGAACTTTCCATCTTTTGGGATGGTTTGAAACTGTTCAGGCAAGGAGGTATAGACGTTGCCCACATCGTCAGAGCTGCCACCCAAAGACAGTGGCGGCGTTAATGTCACGTTATGAGCTTCTAACAAAGCCTTAATCTCATCGCTGGACAGAAGAGGTGGCAGGCTAGCGTTATATTCCTTGAGCCACTTCGTCATTGACTCTGTGCCAGTAAAAGCGCCTTCAGGAATTACAGGCTGAACACTGAACTCCTCTGCCAGTTTTTCAGGCTCCAGCACCATCGCATGCACCAGTGACCCGAATGTCAGCGCCTCGGTGCTTTCTTTCTTGATGGTTCTGGCCACGTGTCGGCCGTGGTAGTACATCAGGCTGATCCGCGCATCTTTAACCTGCGTGCTGCTCACACCGTTTGCGGAGTGATAGGCATCGTTTGAAATTCCTTCATACCGACCAGGCTCGAAATAAGCCGGAGTGGTTACCGGTGGTTCATCTTCCAGCTCGCCAGCGGCGAGTGTTCGAACGGGCTGCTGCTGCGGTGTTTGCTCTGGCACTTCTTCCGCTGCTTCAACCTCAAGCCAGCGCTTCATGTAATCGCGGCGTGCGCCGGAGCTGCGGTCAACCTCTGCATAACTGGTGTAGAGGCTGTTCACCATGCCCAAAAACGTGTCGTCATCCAGTTGGTCAGCGGAAGGAACGCCGTGTACCGCCATTACTAAGCCGTCGAAGTCTTTACCCAACTGCTTGAACTCTTCGTCTGCCAGCGCCGGTGTATTGCTGGCGCCGATAATGAGAAGAGATTTGTTTGTTACTTCGGCAGTAATCTCAGCTGTGGTTGATACCAACATGCCGATGGCCACCTTTTTATCGATGCTTAATTTCATTGCTGTGTCCTTAAAGTTCATTGGCGATTTTCATCGCTGTCTTTGTGGTGTAAGCCCATTCCACGCCGCTGCGGAACACAGCAAATTCGCGGGTTAGGCCGTTGATGGTGAAAACGTGTTTACCGTTGCGGATCGTGAAGCGCATAAAAACTCCTTTTAATTACCTGTGAGGTAATTATTTGTGGCGAGACAAATCACTTCACTGCTGCGCCCGGATAGCTGGTGGGCGCAGGATGAAGTTACTCGTTGCGTTTACATACAATATTCCTTCGATAAGCCGCGGCTGCGGGGGTGTATGTCATTCAGATTTTTAAAGAGCGGTGAGAATTTCTGTTACCCGTTAGGTAACTGATGGGGGTAATTTAAATTCATAAATGGTGGCTGTCAATCGTTAACAAGAAATAAAGTTACCTGATGGGTAATTATTTGTGACGCGGGATATTGAGAGGTGTCAGGCGCTATGATGCTGCACAGCGCTGATAGGGGGATTACTTGGCGTGGTTCTGGCTCATGATGAAATCGATGAAAGAGGTGATTTTTGCTTTCTCTTCTGCCGGGAGCGCGGCAAAGCGAGAATGGTCATACTGGATTATCGAATCGTCATGCGGTGGGATCAGCAGCTCGTAAGCACGGCGGCCAAACACACCAGCGATTGATGCCAGGTTGTTGATGGAGATGCTCGCCTCACACTTCAACAGTCGGTTAATCGTTGACTGCCCAACCTGCGCCTTTTCGGCGACGGCGGCCTGCGTCTTCAGCTCTCTGTTTGCCTGCATCCAGTCAGCAAGATTCTTTGCTGCTATCTGCCCGATCTCGGTATTCACATCTACAGGCTCAACACCTGCGGCCATTGCCATAGCGTGATCGGAGTCCAGCCAGAACGCTGGGCGGCGCGCTGCCGTTTCAATCTTGCGGGCCGACACATCGCCGATGATTTTGAAGTTTTTATTGTTTGGTGAAGCCATCCAGCGAGAGATCAGGTTTGCCTGTATTCCCATGGCTGAGGCCAAGCCGACCTGACGGCCGCCAAAGTCTCGGTGAATGATTTCAATCAGGTTTTCCCGACGCGTCTCACTAATGCTTTTCATTTGCTTCTGTTCTATCCGGTAATGAAGATGACTACATTTAAAACAAAGTTACCGGAAAGGTAAATGCACCTGTTGGGTAATACGCCTTGCGATTTGGCACCAATTGGGTAATTATTTGCCCGATGAAGCGCAATTAACGAGGACTACATGAGCGATTTTGACTTCAAACTTTTCTGGCGGAGCCTCAGTGATGCAAATCGTCTGCAAGTTGCAACAGAAGCTGGCACCACGCCGGGATACATAAAATCCCATCTCATTCATAAGAGAAAGGTGCCGAAGCGCGAATTGATGGACAGCCTGCATGCCGCTTGCGTTGCGCATGGCGCCGTAGTTTCAAAGGAAAAATTCGTAGGTCTTTTTTACGAATGATTCACATCTAGCCTTCACCAGGTTAACCAAACCTCCTTCGGGAGGTTTTTTTATGCGCGCAAATCAAGGGCGTCTCGCAGGTCGGTAACAAAAATCCAAATTCGGTTGATCGTTCGCAAAATAAGATGCATTCTTATATCTCAGAACACAGTTAAAGGACTGCATCATGAAGGTTATGACCAGAGTAGAGGCCATCGAAGCAGGCAATCTACGTTTTTACACCGGAAAAAAATGCCGTCATGGGCACGATTCCGAGCGATTTACCAGTAACGGCGTATGCATTGAGTGCAGCGCACGGCATTCATCCGAATACCAGAACAAGCTCAGGAAACTAATCCACACCAAACGCGCCGAGATTAATGCTCAGGGGAATGTTCGGGAGGTGCGCTGATGGCCGGTGACTGGATCAAGATGCGTGCTGACCTGCACACCCATCCGAAAATTGTCCGCATGGCGTCCGCATTGAAAGCGGACAGACTTCGGATTGTTGGCGGACTACATTCCGCATGGTGTCTTTTCGATGTCCATTCTGTTGATGGATTCCTTGACGGTTACACACCCGAAACGCTCGATGACATGATCGGATTCCCCGGATTTTCCCGCGCAATGATGGCTGTTGGCTGGCTTGAGATGGACGGTGAAAACCTCGTAATGCCCCGATTTGACGAGCATAACGGGCAATCTGCCAAGCGTCGCGCACAGGATGCAGCACGGAAAAAAAGCGTCCGCAAAATGTCCGCTTCCGATGCGGACAAAATGAAGACCAGAGAAGAGAAGAGAAGAGAAGATATAAAAGACTTAGATCCCCCTATATCCCCCGTTAAACCAAAAAAGGTTTTTGACTACCCGCCACAGCTCAATGCTCAGGCATGGGAAGAGTGGAAGCTTTACCGGCGGGACATGAAAATCAAAGCTTATGCGCCGACCTCTCGAAGTGAGGGATCTGCGATAACCAAACTGCTCGAGCTGTCAGGCGGTAACCAGCAGAAGCAGATGGCAATAGTCCAGCAAAGCATGGCGAACGGCTGGGCAGGTTTATTTGAACTCAAAGGTGGGCAGCATGAAACGAGCAGAGGAAATGGTTCAGGAGATACTTACAAGGGCCGCGCAGTCGAAGCCGTCCTTGCAGCCACAGCAAGACTCAAGCAGCAAGAAGGCATCTACGACGAAAGCGATCCTGTTCTGGGAGAAAATGGTAGTTCTGTATACGGACAAATGGACGGGCCGGAACGGTGCGGCCCCGTCATCACTCTGGATTCAAGCGATTGGCAAACTCAGCAATGACCAAATCAAGGCCGGTATGGCCGCATGCATGAGACGCAGCCTTGAGGACGGGAATAATTACGCGCCAGACCTTACGGATTTCTTGGCCCTGGTTCATTCAACATCGAGCACAGAGCTTGGTTTATCACTCGATGAGGTGAAGGCCGAATTTAAACGATACTGCCGTGACCGCGGTTATTACGACAGCGCCGAGCTGTTCCCATGGACAAACTCAAACTGGCTGCTGTACTGGATTTGCACAGCGGTGCGCCTGCGTATGGTCCGATACAACCTGTCAGAGGTCGAAGTCGATAAAGCCCTGCGTAACGAAATCAGGGATTGGTCAGTGAAGTTAGCAGCTGGTGGCACGATCCCAACTCCAGCAACCAGAATCGAAAATAAAACCCGCCAGCGTCCTGCATGGATGGACTTGCTGGACATGAAAAACAAACAGGCACCAAATTCTTAAGCAGTTACCCGCTGTAAGCGATTAAGAGCAACACAGCCACATATCGGGATGGATTAAATCCACAAACGATTGTGATGCGTTACAGAGCGTTTTAACGATGGTGCGTTTTGTGAAAGCAAACGCGTTTTTTATGTTGATAATAATTACCTGTTAGGTAATAGTTACCTTAAAGGTAATTTGGAGAATGCAGTGACAAAACTCTTCGTTGGTATCGATCCGGGCTGCTCCGGCGCCATCGTGGTTATCAGTGAATCAGGCGACTACATCAGCCACCTGAACACGCCAACCGTGAAAGTCGGCGCCAAGGCCCGCGTCAACGGCGCGCAGGTCGCCACCTTCCTGCTTCAGTACCGTGGCGCCATAGCACATGCGTATCTGGAACAGGTCGGCGCAATGCCGGGGCAGGGCGTCAGCTCAATGTTCACGTTCGGACACGCAGCGGGGAACGTCGAAGGGATATTGCAGGGCATGTTCCTGCCGTACTCGCTCGTTACCCCGCAGGCATGGAAGAAATCAGCTGGCCTGATTGGCAGCGACAAAGACGCAGCACGCAGCCGGGCAATTCAGCTTTACCCAGCGCTGCGCGCCCTCGATGCCAAAGCAAAAGGGCAGGCCATTGCCGACGCTCTGCTGATAGCCCGCCATGGGCTGGGAGTTAAATCCTGATGGACCACTTAGACCAGGTTACAGAGCGCGAGCAGCACCTGTTAGACATGCGCCTCAAAGCAGTAACACAGCATTCAACACGCCCGTCAGAGAAATTCTGCACCGAGTGCGGCAACGAAATACCGGAGAAACGCCGGTTGAGCATCAAAGGCGTGCAGCTATGCGTCGGGTGCAAAGAAGTCCAAGAAGCGCGCGAGCGTAATCATCGTTAACGTTTTGAATGGGATAAATATTATGAAAAATAATGAGTTAACAGCGGTTAAGGCTGGAATGCCTTCGCTTGAAGGGCTGCCGCAAGAGGTCATTGAGTATGTGCTGGGGTTGGTGGCGGAGAATGTGGCGCTTAAAGAACGAAACATAAGCAACCTACAGTTTATTGCCGAAGAACTTGGCGACCCAGAGTTTCGCGTTGAGGCGGTACAAACCCCCAACGCCGACGCATTCACCGCAGAACTCCGCGCACAGGGTGCCGATACTGTTGCGGAATACCACAAGGCTCGGGTGGATGATCTTATCGATGTTTGCCGAAAGCGAGCAAATGAGCACAAGGTTTCCTATCTGGCCGCTCGTGATGTCGCCGCCAATCTGCGCGCTGGGAGGAAGGGATGAAGATTGAAACGTCAAAAGTTACTCGCCTTCGCCTGACTGAGTTAACGAGCCTCGACCCTGTAGAGGTAATTGCTGACAACATTGCCGAAAACAAAGGCAAGGTAACAATCACCTGCTTCGGCAAGTCATGGACGGCTTACTGGGGTGGCACTGGCCGCGACAGTGTGGAGGAGTTTTTCTGCTCTGCTAGTAATGATTACCTTATCGGCTGCCTGTCTCCAATGCTAGACAGCCGAATTGCAGATAAAGATGCTGATGAAGAATTCATAAGGCGGGAAATTTTAAGGGCTAGAAAAAACAGCGAACTGACCAAAGGTGAGGCGTCATCTCTTTGGTCTGACGTTGACTTCTATCGACCTGACCGAGACAGCATCATTAATGGAAGTCCGAGAGAGTTGGCATTCTTCATGGGCGAAGAGCCGTGGTATCTAGACTGGCCTACCGCAGAAAATCACGATTACACATATCTGAGCCGCATTTGTGACGCGGTAAAGGCGGCATTCCAGCAGGCGAAGGAGCAACCTCTTGACTGAGACACCCAAAATTAGCGTGCAGCTTCTGAAGAGTGACGACTGTAAGACCTTAATGGCACGTGGTGAACACTCCATGGAGGCTGTTATTGCAGCAGCGGTTGAGCAGGAAGAAATTGATCCGGATGACGCGCAGCAATATGCGGCAGGTGAACACGAGGTTAATTGGTATCACACCACCCCGCGCGATGGCTATAGAGCGTGGTATAGCCCGAGCAAAGAAGGCGTTCGCGGCTCCTTTAAAGCCACTGTCGTTTACATTTTATGGTGAGCAAAATGACTGAGACAACAGATATCAACGCGCTGATGCGTCCTGTCAGGGACCGTTATGATTGGTCACGCGCAGTATGGCGGGATTGCGACCACTGCGGAAAGCAGCACACAGGCACAGTTAAGGCAGAAGATGACTCTCAAATCTGCGCCCACTGCGCTGATCAACTTTACTGGTCGGCGTGGCAAGTGTTAGCAGAGCAGGCCCTCGACCAGCTCGAAGCAGAACGCCAGCGGGCTGATGAGGCGGAAAGCTATGCGCGTGAGCGTGATTCTGAAAACGAATCTATAGCGCTAACGGTTGGGCGCTTAAGGACAGAACTGGCCGCACTCCTGGGTACGCAAGAGCCTGTGGCATATTTAACCCGCCACATGGGCTGTAGGTCTCCTGATGACTGCGAAGAGTATCTTGAGGTTAGCGATAAGGAGGGTGTTAGCGGGAACGGTGAAACAGCAATTCCAGTATTCACCCACCCGGATAAGCCTGTAGTGGTGCAGGAAAAGGTCAAACCATTCAAAGAAGTGGTGCCCAACGACGTGGTTCCGGTCGGTAATGAATGGTTCCGAGTCCGCTATATCACCCGCCACGGTAACAGCACCTCGTTACACCTGCAGCGTGAAAACGAGAAGCTGCACCCTCTAAGACAGAATGACGTGATACACCTGTCAGTCGATAACATCGTGCCTTTGATGATCGTCGTTAAGGATGATGATTGATGCATGCTCATGTTGCCATGTACTGCCAGTGGCGTAAGTTCAAATACATGACTCATGGATTCCGTGAGTTCTGCACCTACAACATGTATGAAGAAAGATACCAGTGGCATGACTTTAAAGGCCGGATGGAATGGGCTTTTCTTATGTGGTACCACGGATTTCTTGAAGATTGGAGATGAGTGATATGGCTAAGTCGGCAGCAGAGCGCAAAGCCGCGCAGCGGGCACGCCAGCGTGACGCCGGTGTGCAAAAGGTCGAGGTGGCGCTCGACAGTCAAGAGGTCGATATGCTCCGCGAGAACTGCGCACTGCGCCGCCCAGCGCGCGAGCCATACGACATGGACGAGTACATCACTATGCTGATCCGCAAAGACAACGCCGAACTAAAGGCGCAGCTTGCAGAGCAGGCCAAGCGAACCTGTAAGAAGTGCGGCGACGCGCTGCCCGGCGATAAACAGGGTTGCGCTTTCGTTGGTGAAGGTGCTTGCTGGCAGACCATGGGCTGGCATGAGACCAAATTGACGGCGTGACATGTCACGACAACATAAGCTGATAGAGAATAACCGCCGCTTGGCGGTTTTCTTTTGCGTGTTATGATTACCTAGGAGGTAATTATTTATGGCATCCAGCGGTAAACTAAGCGCGCAGATGGAAGCATTCTGCCAAGAGTATTTGAAAGACCCAACGCAGCAGCGGCAGGCTGCTATTCGTGCTGGCTATTCCCCGAAGACTGCCACGCAGAAAGCTGCTGGTCTGATGGCTAATCCGAAAGTTTCCAATCGCATCGAGCAACTGATGAGAGAGCGTAACAAGCGCGTAAAGATGGGCGCTGATGACGTTCTGAGAAAGCTTGCCGAAATGATGGACGCAGACATTATCGATATTCTGAATGATTCAGGTGGCATAAAACCCGTTTCAGAGTGGCCACCAGTATGGCGCAAATCTATCTCAGGGTTCGAAGTGGCTGAATTATTCGAAGGCCGCGGCGAAGACCGCGAGCAGATTGGTTACCTCAAAAAGATAAAGCTGCTCGACAAAATCAAAGTCCTTGAACTCATCGGTAAGCATGTCGACGTGGCGGCGTTCCGTGACCGCGTTCAGGTTGACGTTTCATTCAGTCTGGCAGACAAGATGGCCGCCGCCCGCCAGCGCATAGCTAACAAAAAGGCTGATAAAGAATGAGTGAGCAGGATGCAGAGCTGCAACTGATCGAAGAGGTGGCCAGCTTCACCCATGACCCGCTTGGCTTCGCGCTGTACGCGTTCCCGTGGGGAGAGGGGGAGCTATCAGGATACGATGGCCCGCGCGCGTGGCAGGCCGACACCATGAATACGATCGGTGATCACCTCAGCAACCCTGAAACCAGATTCCAGCCACTGCTGCTGGCTATCGCTTCCGGGCATGGTATTGGCAAGTCTGCTGACATGGGCATGATACTCAGTTGGGCGATGTCCACCTGCGAAGACTGCAAAATAGTGGTGACCGCCAACACAGAGAACCAGTTGCGCACCAAGACGTGGCCGGAGATCGCCAAGTGGCAACGCCTTTCCATTACCGCCGACTGGTTCAAGCCCACGGCAACCGCCGTCACATCGACCGACGAAGCACACTCAAAGAGCTGGAAGGCCGACGCCGTGCCATGGTCTGAGCACAACACAGAGGCGTTCGCCGGTCTGCACAACCTCGGTAAGCGCATCGTGCTGATATTCGATGAGGCATCCAACATTGCAGACAAAGTGTGGGAGGTGGCAGAGGGTGCGCTGACGGATAAGGAAACAGAAATCATCTGGCTGGCCTTCGGTAACCCAACGCGAAACATTGGCCGGTTCCGCGAGTGCTTCCGCAAGTTCAAGCATCGCTGGGTTACTAAGCAGATCGATAGCCGCACAGTGGAAGGCACCAACAAAGAGCAGATTCAGAAATGGGTTGATGACTACGGAGAAGACAGCGACTTCGTGAAGGTCCGTGTTCGTGGCCTGTTCCCTGATGTCTCCGACGCTCAGTTCATACCAACGGGCCTGACCGACGCAGCCATGAAGCGCCAATGGACAGCGGCAGAAGTTTCGCACGCTCCGATCATCATCGGAGTTGACCCCGCATACTCCGGCGCTGATGACTTTGTGATTTACCTGCGGCAGGGGCTGCACAGTAAATGCCTTGGCACCTACCCAAAAACTACCGATGACCTGATATCAGCGAAGCGCATCGCCGACTTTGAGGACCAGTACAAGGCCGATCAGGTGTTCATCGACTTCGGTTACGGAACGGGTATCAAGTCTATCGGGGACGGATGGGGCAGAACGTGGCAACTGGTGGCCTTCGGTGGAGGCTCAACAGACCCACAGATGCTGAATAAGCGCGGTGAGATTTACAATAGCACCAAGACCTGGCTCAAACTTGGTGGTTCTCTGGACGATCAGGAAACAGCCGACGACCTGAGCACGGCAGAGTACAAGGTCAGGACTGACGGTAAAATCGTGCTGGAAGCGAAGGAGGATATCAAGAAGCGGATAGGGCGGTCACCGGGCAAGGGGGATGCACTGGCTATTACGTTTGCATTCCCAGTCACAAAGCGGCAGAACATGCCCGGCGGGCTGGCGGCGAACCAAGTGGCCACAGATTATGATCCGTACAAATAAAAAAGCCCGCACGCGGCGGGCTGATATGTAACTCTTACAGTTACTGCTCTTCGAATAACACCTGCTTCAGGCGATATCCTTCCAACGCCCAGATTTTCTGCACAGCATTCTCACGTGCAATCTTACGCCCGATCTCAGCGTCGAAGTTTTCAGGACTGGCGCAGGCACTTTCGCCGGTGACGGTAAAGCCGTTGCGCAGGACCAGCACGCAGAAAGTGAGAAGCTCCACTGACTGCCCAACGACAAAAGACTTTCCGGCATCGGCATCAACATAAACGTGGCTAGTGATACCTCCATTCCTAATGGCCTGCCCGGCTGTAAAATAATGCTCAGTAGCTATTACGCTTTGAATATGTTCAGACGTAACGCGCGGTGCGGTTTTGCCTTTTGCCTGAATCTCTAGCTCGATATCTTTATCGGACATAATTGCCTCTGATTCGGTTGGTTGATTGATTAAAGCGTGATGGCATCGAACGCCTTATTGATTTGCTCAGATGCCAACGTGCCAGCAGCAGGTCCATTTTCGCGGATGTATTCGCGCAACGCCTCCAACTTGACGCGGTGTTTGTCGTATTGAGCCTGACGTTGCATATCGGCTTTGATCTGTTGCTCGTTAAGTTGACGCACATTGGCGCTAGTATCTGGCTTGCTCATAGCTATTTCCTCATCGTTAAAAAAATGCCCCCGGCGAAGGAGGCGAAAGACTACACACAGCAATGGGATGATTTGGGTTGTGGTGGCCGGTGCTGATCTCCGGCATGGGTTGGTTACAAGTAGCGCACCCTTTCGGGACACTCCCTCACGGTTTAGCACATCAGCCTGCGCATTCACCACAACGGAAAGAGCACCGTCTAGGAAGGTTCGACATGGTGGAGTAAAGCCACATCGAACGATGCTCTTACCTGTTGTGTGCCGGTTACGCTCCGGCGTCGTTTTTACGACCGTTCCTTCAACTGTGGTTCTACTGCTAATCACCAAGAGCACCGGTATCAGTTTTTATACTGTATAGGGTTTAAAAGGCTGACCCGGCTTGCGCTCTCAGTGATTACCTAAAAGGTAACTATACAGGTAATAATTGTCAATATTTATTCTTATATGGTTAAATGGTAATTATTTCTTGCGGACGAAATCCTATGTGCATCGGTAGCTCACCAAAACCATCTGCTCCTGCCGTTCAGTCAGCGCCACAGGCTCAAGACGAAGCTGTCATTAACGCCAGTGACGACGAGAAACGCCGCCGCCGCGCCGCCGCCGGGCAGAAGTCCACAATCCTCACATCAGCGCAGGGCGACACCTCAACGCCTTCCACGTCTTCCGGCAAAACCCTGTTAGGGGCATAACTCAATGGCAGAAGAATCGCGCAAGCAGTTTTACACCAAGCAGATGAGTTCTCTGGAGTCAGAGCGTTCATCGTTTGATTCGCACTGGCGCGACCTGTCAGATTTTATTTTGCCCCGCGGCAGCCGGTTCCTGATGTCAGAGCGCAACCGCTCAAAGCGCAATACCAACATTGTTGACCCTACGGCAACGATGGCAAACCGCACGCTGTCCAGCGGCATGCTATCCGGAATCACCAGCCCTACGCGCCCATGGTTCACTCTAGGAACGCCCGACCCAGAAATGATGGAGTTCGGCCCTGTTAAGTTCTGGCTTGAGACTGTCCAGAACCGCATGAACGATGTGATGAACAAGTCGAACTGGTACCAGTCTTTGCCGATTGTCTACGGGCAACTTGGCACGTTTGGCACTACCGCTATGTCACTGCTGGAAGATGACGAAGATGTCATCCGCACGCACCCATTCCCGATCGGCAGCTACTACCTGTCGAACAGCGATCGCCTTCAGGTCGATACCGTTTATCGCAAATTCTCCATGACGTGCCGCCAGATTGTGCAGCGCTTCGGCATTGATAATGTCAGCACCAGCGTTAAATCAGCGTGGGACAGCCAGCAATACGAACAGTGGTTCGATGTGGTGCACGTGGTAGAGCCGAACATGAACCGCGATACCGGAAAACTTGACTCGAAGAATAAGCGTTTCTCTTCGGTCTATTTCGAGCTGGGTGGCGACGACAACAAGCTGCTGAGTGAGAAAGGCTTTGACGATATGCCAATCATGGCGCCGCGCTGGGACATCAACGGCGAGGACGTTTACGGCTCATCCTGTCCGGGCATGATTGCATTGGGCAGCGTGAAAGCTTTGCAGCTCGAGCAGAAGCGCAAGGCTCAGGCCATCGATAAGCTGGTCAATCCGCCAATGGTTGGACCCACCAGCTTACGCAATCAAAGAGCCAGCCTGTTGCCGGGCGAGATCACCTATGTTGATCAGGTGAGCAATCAAACTGCATTCCAACCGGCTTACACCATCAACCCGCGAATTAATGAGCTAGTGGCCGACATTCAGGACACCCGATCCCTTATCGACTCCGCCTACTTCGTTGACCTCTTCATGATGTTGCAAAACGTCAATACCCGCAGCATGCCGGTAGAGGCAGTGGTCGAGATGAAAGAAGAGAAGCTGCTGATGCTCGGGCCTGTCCTTGAGCGTCTAAATGACGAATTCCTCGACCCGTCTATCGACCGCATCTTTAACATCATGGCCCGCAAGAACATGCTTCCGCCTCCGCCGCAAGAGTTGGCAGGCATGCCGCTGCGCGTCGAATACATTTCTGTCATGGCTCAGGCACAGAAAGCCGTGGGCATTGGCTCTATCGAGCGCTTTGTCGGATTCGTTGGCGGTCTGGCTCAGGCCAATCCTCAAGCATTCGACAAGCTCAATATCGATCAGGCCATTGACGATTACGGCAGCATGGTCGGCGTTCCGGCCACCATCATTGCATCCAGTGACCAGGTTGCAGAAGTACGCGCAGAACGCGCCAAGCAGCAGCAACAGCAGCAGGCACTGGCACAAAGTATGGCCGCCGTTCAGGGAGCCAAGACCCTCAGCGAAACTCAAACCGATCAGCCTAGCGCGCTGACTGCGGTGGCGGGGGCAATGCAGCAATGACCGATTTCAATGACCAAGAAGATCAAGAGCAGCTATCCGAAGAGGCTCACAAGAAAGCAGTAGAGCGCCTGAAGCGCGATGACCAAGACATTGAAAACGTGATGAGCACAGTGTCTGGCCGCCGGTTTGTTTGGAAGCAGCTTCAGGAAACGAGGGTTTTCCAATCCACGTTCGCTGGCGACAACAACACAACGAATTTTAACGAAGGCCAACGTAACGCCGGTCTGCGCGTATTCAGCGACATCATGCGCGTCTGCCCTGATATGTGGCTTGTAATGGCGAAAGAAGCAGGAGAGGACGAATAACCATGGTTACACAGACCCAGCGCGTAGTGCGTCTCGATGGCGCTAACCAGATTGTAGACATCATTGACGGTGGTTCGTCGGCAGTTCCTGACCCAACGTCTACCACCAACGGAGGCGTAAAGCTCGGCGCGGCACTGGCTAACCCGGCCGCGGCAACTGCTACCGCTGATACAGCATCGTCAGCCAGCGATGTCGCAGGTTTACTCACTGACCACAACGACCTGGTCACCAAATACAACGCGCTGCTGACTGATACCGCCGCGCTGCGCACAACTATCACGTCATTGCTGACCCAACTGAAAGCTAAAACCATTCCGACCTAATCGGCCTGAAGGTTAAACGGAGAAAGATCAATGAACTTATATGAACGCTTAATGCTTCGCCGCCTTCAGTCCGCCGATGCGGGTGCTGAAGCTGGTGGCGCTGGTGGTGCAGAACAGCCAGAAGCAGCAGCTTCCGAACCAGCATCCGGCGCTGAAAAGCCAGCTGGCACAGAAGTCAGCGATAAACCTGCGGGCGATAAGCCAGAAGGTACCGAAGAGAAAACGCCAGAGCAGTTGGCGCAGGAAAAGGAAATCGCTGACAAGGCGAAAACCGATAAGGCCAAGGCCGAGCAGGTTCCTGAAAAGTACGAATTCAAGTCACCGGTAGAAGGACAAGAGCTTGATGCGGAAATGACCGCGTTACTCGACCCTGTGGCGCGTGACCTTGGCCTGAACAATGAACAGGCTCAAAAGCTGGTGGACACCTACGGCAAAGAAATCTTGCCGAAGATTGAAGCCCGCCAGGCTGAGAACTGGGCAAAGCAAACCGAAGCGTGGGCGAACGAAGTCAAGACCGACAAAGAAATCGGCGGTGACTCGTTTGTTGCGAACGTAGGGCTGGCACAGAAGGCGCTGGACACGTTCGCACCTGCTGGCCTGCGTGATTATTTGGAAACCACCGGGCTGGGAAACCATCCAGATCTGGTGCGTTTTTGCGTGAAAGTCGGCAAGGCCATGAGTGAAGACTCTATGGTCATGCCAAACACTGGTGGCCAGCGTAGTCAGGCCGATATTTTGTATGGAAATAAGTGAGGAACTGAAATATGGCTGTTAAAAGCACTACAGCATTAACGCTGGCTGACTGGGGTAAGCGCAAAGACCCGGACGGCAAAATCGCAGTGATCACCGAGTTGCTATCTCAAACCAACGTGATCTTGCAAGACATGCCTTTCGTAGAAGGTAACCTGCCTACAGGTCACCGCACTACCGTGCGTTCTGGCCTGCCACAGGCAACTTGGCGTTTGCTGAACTACGGTGTGCAGCCAAGTAAATCAACCACCGTTCAGATCACTGACGCGTGCGGGATGTTGGAAACCTACTCTGAGGTCGACAAATCACTGGCTGATTTGAACGGCAACACCTCAGAGTTTCGCCTGTCGGAAGACCGCGCATTCATCGAAGCAATGAACCAGTCGATGGCAACCACTCTTTTCTATGGCGATACCAGCGTCAACCCATCTCAATTCATGGGCCTGTCCTCTCGCTATTCCAGTCTGTCCGCCGGTAATGCACAGAACATCATCGATGCTGGCGGCACTGGCACTGATAACGCATCGATCTGGCTGGTGGTGTGGGGTGAGAACACCGTGCACGGTATCTTCCCGAAAGGCCAAAAGGCAGGGTTGCAGACCCAAGACCTTGGCGAGCAAACGCTGCAAGATGCCAATGGCGGAAAGTACCAGGGCTACCGATCTCACTACAAGTGGGATAACGGTCTGGCGCTGCGTGACTGGCGTTATGTAGTGCGCATCGCAAACGTCGATATCAGCGATCTCGATGCAACCACACCTATCGATATTGTGAAGCTGATGATCAAAGCGATTCACCGTATCCCTAACCGTGGCATGGGCAAGCCAGTGTTCTACATGAACCGCACTCTGGCTGAATATCTCGATATTCAATCACTCAGCAAAGCCTCTCTGGCTATCTCAGTGAAAGAAACCGAAGGCGAGTTCTGGACAACCTTCCGTAACGTCCCAATCCGTGAAACCGATGCGCTGCTGGAAACAGAAGCTCGCGTAGTTTAACGCCTGACTTTAACTGATGGGCTGCACACGCGGCCCACTCAATGGAGAAATAAAGATGATCCTCGACAAACTGTTGATGTTCTCCGAAGCGCAGGCGGTCACCGCTACAGCTGCTTCAACTGATGTTATCGACCTTGGCCCGATTAAAGGCAATCGCCGTGATATTGGCGTCGGTGAGCCTTTGGAGTTCTGGGCCAACGTCAACACCACGGCTACAGCCGCCGGTGCTGCGACCGTAAACATCCAGCTGCAAACCAGCGCAGATAATTCAACGTGGGTAACCCTGTTTGATAGCGGTGCTCTTGCGTTGGCTTCCCTGATTGCCGGTAAGCGCGTTCTGTCTACCAAAGTTCCTGCGGGCGTCCTGAAGTACCTCCGCGTGAATTACGTGGTTACCACCGGACCGCTCACCGCTGGCGCATTCACTGCTGGTATTAACCTCGATGTCGATGCGAATACGTTCTACGCATCTGGCTTCACCGTTAAATAACAGGGGGCAACATGTCAGAAGTTGCACGTTACAAAGTCCTCGCAACCTCGTACATCCACAAGCGCATCTATCAAGAAGGCGAGGAAGTGGAATACGAGGGTAAGCCGGGCAGCGCGCTGGATCCAATCAACGACGCGGCGATTGCAGCCAAGAAGAAGGCTGACAAGAACTATGTCGAAATCTCTTCTGGTCAAGGCGATGGTGGTCAAGGTGGTGAAGGTCAGGGCATCGACTTGGGTGATGGAGGCTCTAATCAGGCTGATATCGATCTGGCTGCTCTGCGCGATGAGTATGAAGCCCTGTTCAGCTCAGCCCCGCATCCGGCAATGAAAGCCGAAACCATGAAAACCAAAATCGCTGAAAAGCGCGCTGAATTAGGCGTTTAACAGCCACCTATCCGAAGGGGCGAAAGCCCCTTAATTCTCTGGAGCATCAACATGGCACAGCCGCAGATGGTCAACCTTAAGCAGGGTACGGACGTCTTTGAAAACGAAGACGGTAAGACGGTTCAGCGTGACGACTATCCGTGGGGACTGCGCATTACCCTCAACAACGAAACGCTGAAAAAACTCGGCATTGCTCTGCCTAAAGTTGGTGCAGAGATGCTGCTTGCCGGAAAGGTTAAGGTTCTGTCCACCAGCACCCGCGAAGACGGCGAAGACTCATTCAGCAGCGTTGAAATGCAGATCACCGATATCGGCCTCATGGATGATGGTTCAGCGCCACAGAAATCAGCAGCGGACACGCTTTACGGGAGTGATGAGTAATGGCCTCTGTTATCCAGATTTGCAACATCGCGCTGATGCGCATCGGCAGCTCACGCACCATCAACAGCCTGAGCGAACAAAGCAAGCAGGCCGACATCTGCAACGTGTTCTATGAGTCAGCGCGTGACGCTGTGCTGAGTGACTTCGATTGGAACTTTGCATCTAAGCGCGTTGTGTTGGCCGATCTGGGTACACCGTCCACCGACTGGCAGTTTGCCTACCGCTACCCGACTGACTGCTCACGCATCATCGAAATTATGACGCCGGGTATTCGCTTCCCTGCGCCGGGCATGCGCATCACCTATGAAGTTGGATCGGATTCAGACGGTACCGGGAAAATCATCTACACCAACCAGCCTGAAGCGCAGCTGCTATACGTCGGGAAAATAACCGACCCGAACATGTTTGATTCTTTGTTTAGTGACGCGTTGAGTTGGCGTCTCGCTGCTGAGTTGGCGATGCCTCTCTCTGCATCTGGTGATCTGGGCAACAAAGCATTGCAGATGTACAACGCCGTGATCCTGTCAGCTGGCGCGCGCTCAATGAATGAGTCGGAAGAGCCGCCTGTTCCTGAATCAGAACTCACCATAGCGAGGTTGTCATAATGGCCGTCAGCGCAATGCAGGCATCATTTGCTGGTGGGGAAATCTCACCAAACCTTTATGGCCGCGTTGACCTTGAGCGCTATGCCAGTTCGTTGCGCCGGTGCCGAAACTTCGTGGTGCGTCAGTTTGGCGGTATTGATAACCGTCCGGGCTTCCGATTCATTGGCGAGTCCAAATTCTCAGGGCAAGCATCACGCCTTATCCCATTCCAGTTCTCTGTAGATCAGACCTTCTGTTTAGAGTTTGGCAATCTGTATATGCGCATCTGGTCGAAAGGCGCGCAGGTGGTTTACTCAACTGGCCCCAATGCAGGGAAGCCGGTTGAGGTAGTGACGCCTTACGTTGCCGCTGACCTGTTCATGCTTAAGTTCACTCAGTCCGCAGACGTGATGACAATTTGCCACGCCAAGTATGCGCCGCTGGAAATACGCCGCTACGGCAACGAGGACTGGCGCACCGCGCAGGTCAACACCAATGATGGCCCATTCCAAGATGTGAACATAGATAAGGCTATCACGGTCAAAACGTCAGGAGAGACAGGGACAGTCACCCTCACTGCGACTGCTGCCATCTTCACAGCTGAGCAGGTGGGGACATTGTTTTTCCTTGAGCAGTTGAATACCGGCGATATCGGGAAGTGGGAAACAGATAATCAGGTCATACTTGATCAGCAGATTCGTTACTCAACAAACTATTACTCATGCACACGTGCGGGTAAAACTGGCACCGTTGCGCCTACGCACACAGAAGGCCGAGCGCTGGATGGCTGGGCCGGTGATGAGCATAGCGTCGAGTGGCTTTATATTCACAGTGGCAATGGCATTGTGCGTATCAATTCAGTTTCGTCTGATGGGCTTACCGCTAGCGCGACAGTGGTTAATCGACTGCCCAAAGACCTGATAACTACACCAAGCCATAAGTGGGCGAAGTATGCTTGGAACAGCGTCGACGGCTATCCATCTACCGTTGTTTACTTCCAGCAGCGCCTTATTTTTGCTGCATCTACCTCATTCCCTCAGACTATATGGACGAGCAAAAGCGGTGACTATAAAGACTTTGGCCGCTCAGTCCCGCAGGTTGACGATGACGCTATCAGTTACACCTACGCGGGCCGCCAACTAAATAAAATCCTACACCTTATTGACGTGGGTTCACTGGTCGCGCTTACCTCCGGCGGTGAATACAAGGTCAATGGGGACCAGACCGGAACGCTCACGCCATCATCTTTTAATTTCAGCTCGCAGGGCCAGAACGGCGCGAGCGATGTGCCGCCAATATCTATCAGTAACGTAGCGCTTTACGTCCAGCAGAAGGGCGGGGCGGTGCGCGATTTGGCTTATTCCTTCGACGTAGACGGGTTCCAAGGCTCAGACCTAACAATCCTCGCCAACCATTTGTTTATCGGTCATCAAATTGTGGACTGGGCGATAGCTATCAGCCCGTTCAGCGTGGTTTGGTGTATTCGTGAAGATGGCTTGCTGCTCGGGCTTACCTATCTGCGTGATCAGCAAGTTGTTGCCTGGCACCCGCACCCAACTACCAACGGTTTCTACGAATCGGTTTGCAGCATCAGCGAGGGAACGGAAGACGCGGTTTATGCTGTTGTCCGTCGTGTGATTAACGGCCAGACAAAGCGCTATGTTGAGCGCCTTTCTTCTCGTATTTTTACCGACATCACCGATGCTTTTATCGTGGATAGTGGCCTGAGTTATGACGGCAGAAACAAAGACTCGGCCAGAACTGCGACACTAACCGGCGGGTCTGGTGACTGGGATTATCGCGTTGACCTGACGCTTACCATCGGTGGTGCAAGCATCTTTAGCGCAGGCAACGTGGGTGATCAGGTTTTATTGCCTTATAACGAAGACAGCACAGATAAGGTTCTCAAACTCACAATTCTTTCTGTGGTCGGCGGTAATGTGGTGACTGTCAGGGCTAGCCGGAACGTGCCGACTCAGTTCCAAGCGCAACCCACTAGCACATGGAGCCTTGCTAAGTTCAAGTTTTCAGGCGTCGGCCACCTTGAGGGCCAGACCGTAAGCATTCTTTCAGATGGAAACGTGGAGCCACAGAAGGTCGTCACCAACGGCATGATTGAATTGGAGACGCCGGGGGCCGTGGTTCATGTTGGCTTGCCTATTACAGCAAATGTGGAAACTCTTGACGTTAACTTTGCCGGGCAGGAAACCATTCTCGATAAAAAGAAACTCATTCACAAAGCCGACATTATGGTGCAGGACAGTAGAGGGATTATTGCCGGAACGCCAGGCGGTAAGATGTACGAGTATCCGCAGCGAGAGTTTGAATTTTACGACGACCCTGTTGCTAATCGTACCGGGCTTGTGACTGTCGAGCTTGACGCTGAATGGGACAAAAACGGCAGGGTGATCATCACGCAGAGCGACCCTCTTCCGCTGTCTATTCTGTCCATAATCCCGAAAGTAACGGTAGGTGGCTGATGCGCAAGGTCGAGATTGTCAAAGCCACCTCTGAGCACGCTGCTGCAATGTTGCCGTTCATTCGTCAGGCGGACATCGATGAGTTCTATGCCGCAGCCTTAATCGAACCTGACGAAGTTCTCCGCCGATCTATGGCCGCCTCTTCTGTTTCTTGGGCCGGTCTGGTCGATGGAGAGCTGGTGGCAATTTTCGGTGTATGCCCGGCCTCACTGCTTACTGGCTTCGGCGTTCCATGGCTGGTGGGTTCTGAAAAACTTGAAAGCGTTCAGATCACCTTCCTGCGCCACTGCCGCCCGGTGTTGGCTCAAATGCTGGCTTTATATCCTCGGTTAGAAAACTTTGTAGATACCCGCAACACGTCAGCCAAGTCATGGCTTCACTGGCTGGGCTTTACCCTGCATGAGCCAAAACCGTATGGCGCGCTGCAATACCCATTCCATCACTTTGAATTGAGGGCGAACTAATGTGTGAACCTACCACGGCGGTACTCGCCATTACAGCTATCGCGGCAGCAGCATCAGCGGCCAGTGCAGTGAAGCAGGGTAACGACGCCAAGAAGATGGCAAACGCCAACGCAGATGCGCAGGAGCAGGCAGGGCGCGATGCTATTAACGCCGGTAATGCGCAGGCAGAGCAGCAGCGCCAGCAGGGTCGGCAGATTGCCGGGCGGCAGGCGGCAGCATTCGGGGCCAACGGAACAGACCTGACATCCGGTTCTGCGCTCAATACCTTCGGTGATACAGCCTCAGGCACTGAACTGGATGCCCTGACAACAATCAACAACGCGCAGCGCCAGGCTGCCGGGCTTGATTTCCAAGCCAGCGCCAGCAGAGCGCAGGGCCAGATTGACCAGAACGCCGGACGCGCCAGCGCGGCCACGACAATCTTAAACAGCACGCTCAAAGGATTCTCTGCTTACCAGACCATGGGCGGTATTAATACGCCAACTGTATCAGGTGGTTCATCAAGCAGTATGTTCTCCAATTTAGCTTCGCAGCCATATTCATCTAAATCTAGATTCTCTTTCAGCTAAGGTGCCTCTATGCCGACAGTTCCTTCAGTAGCCGTACCAGAGTACCAGCGCCAGACGGTAGACCGAGCTGCGCCTGCCAGTACTGCAAACATTCAGCAGCGGCCAAACGGTCTTGATGCTATCGCTGATGTAGGTCAGAACCTGTCGAATGTGATCGTGCAGGAAAAGAACCGCTATGACGACGGTCAATTTCAGGATGCTGTTTTAAAGCTGAATGCTGGCATGCAGGGGATCCAGACAGCACAGACTCAACTCGAGGGGAGCAACGCCCTCGGGAGCGCGCCAAAGGCCGTGGGCCAATACCATGAGTTGGCTAGCCAACTTGCTTCTTCGGTTCCAGCATCACGACAGCGAGACTGGCAGCGCCAAATGGAATCTGGTGCAATCCAGCTATCAGGCGCAGCAGAGCGGCATGAATACGGGCAGATGCAGCAATATCGCGCCGGGCAGCAGCAGGCCATCATTGAAACTGGCGTAACTTCGGCAGCGGGTCTTTACTCCGATCCTGCTGCGTATCAGCTGAATAATGCCCGCACCAAAAATTCCATTGAGACATACGGCTTAGCTCAGGGCTGGTCGCCGGAACAGATTCAAGCGGAGCAATCCAAATTTACCCAGCGCGCTGCACTGGCTGCGGCTAATTCTCAGATTGGTTCTGACTATGTAACCGTCATCAGCCAGAACGGCGAGCCATCGGACGTAGGCGGAACTACTCGCGTTTCATCAACTCAGGTTGTCGATGGAACTCGCGGCATCCGCAATAACAACCCCGGCAACATCGAATTTAATGACAACAACAGTTGGCAGGGCCAGACCGGAAGCGATGGTCGATTCGCTCAGTTCGAAACGCCCGAACATGGGATCCGTGCACTAGGTAAAAATCTGCTGTCATATGCACGGCAGGGGTATGACACTCCAGCAACCATTATCGGGCGCTGGGCGCCGCCGGGTAAAGACGGGAAAGAGAATGACACGCAAGCCTATATTGATAGCGTTTGTGCGCAACTGGGTGTTAAGGCCAATGACCCGCTTGATCTGACCAATGCAGACACACTGACCAGTTTGTGCAACGCCATCATGAAAAAGGAAAATGGCAAAGTGCCGTATACCGGCGATCAGGTTAGCAAAGGCGTACAGGCTGCCCTTGGGTTTTCTCAGTTGGACAGCGTGGCGCGAGTAACCAAGACGCCATACTTCAATGAGCTTGACCCCGCTACACAGGGAACTGTCATCCGACAGGCCGACGCGCTGCGCAAGCAGCAGCAAACGCAATACCGCACGCAGTTGGATAGCACTGTGCGTGATGCTTCTGCTGCCTACCTGCGCGGCGTTGACTACCCGAGCATGCCAAGCCAGAGCGAATTCGTTAGCGCCTACGGATACCGTGAGGGCATGCAGCGATTTGATGACCTGAATAATCAGCGTATCGCCGGGCAGTACATTGGGTCATTCCGCACGCTGCCAACCGAAAGCATCAACGCGGCCGTAAAAAACCTCACCCCACAAGTTGGTGATGGGGAGGGATACGCATCCCGCGCCAGCGCATACGATCATGTCAAGACCGCGGCGGCGGCTGTAATCAACAAGCGACAGACCGATCCCTATGGTTCGGCCATTGAGCTTGGCGCTTATCACCCTCTCAGCACCAGCAATCCCGATGACGTGGCGACTGAGATAAACAGCAGGTTCTCAAATAGTGGTGACCTAAAGGCGCTGGGAATTAATGCCCCGATCCTGTCACAGCAGGAGGCGGCTGGATTCTCGCAACTGATACGCGGCTCAACCAACATTGACCAAACCCTTGGCCTGCTCCAGTCAATGGGGCAGAAGCTTCCGGCAGCTGCGTTACGGCAGGTTGCTGGTGCAGTTGCACCTAACAGCGCGGCGGTGGCCTACTCATCCCTGCTGCTTGGCAAGCCTGACAACCAATATGACAACCGTTCCGGCACCATTGCCTACAGCGACTTCATTCCGTACAAGCCAACCATGGATAAGTACGACGCGGCCAAAACTATTTTGCAGGGTGATCAGCTAATCAATCCAACCGCCGAACAGAAGAAGGCGGGGATCTCTGCTGTAAGCCTTCCGAGTGACGATAAGCTAACCCGTAAGTTTGATGATGAAGTGGGCAATGCTTTTGCTAACAATCCGCAGGCGCGGCAGATGGCTTTTGGCTTGTTCAAATCAGCCTATGCCGGAATCGTTTATCGCTCTGGTGACGCGGGAGATACCACCACGGCTTCCGTGAAAAGTGATGCGGCAGAGACGGCTGCCAAGATGGCAACCGGCGGTGTTTACAAAGGGTTCCAAGGCGGTGACGTGGTGATGCCGTTTGGCATGGATAAAAGCACCTTCAAGGACCGTTACACAACGGCCGCACAGGACGCGCTAAAAGAAGCTGGGCTTAACCCTGCCGGCCAGTCGAACTTTACGCCGGTTAATATCGGCAGTGGCCAGTATCGCCTGCTGTCTGGTAGTGGTCGCTGGGCCGTTGACCCGCGCACAGGCAAGGAAGTTACCGTAACCGTGAGGGCTAACTGATGGCTGACATTTTCGACCTGGCGCCAGAAGGGCAGGCTTGGACTGATAACCTTTCCAAGGATAAGGCAGCCAAGCCAGATGATTACGATCCTTCATTCTTCGCTGGCTCGCTGTCTGCGTTCCCGCGCGGCGCCGCAGAGGGGGCGATAGGACTGGCTCAAACCCTTACTGCTGCGGGAAAAGAGGTGGTTAGTGACCAGCAAACAATGCTGGAGTGGGCGCCAACCTACGGGATATTCAAGTCAATGTTCCCTGGTGCTGATGATGCCCTGAATAGCGCCTATGACAGCACTTCGAAATCACTTGAGGCAGCACGGCAGTATGTTAAGCCGGATGCAACGACACAGGGAATGTCTGCTCAGGTACTTAACGAGTTCGGGAAGTTTGTTCCCGCCATTGGTGCGACTGTGGTTGCTGGGCCTGCCGTGGGCGGTGGTGTCGCGTTCGGCAGCACATTCGAATCAACACGTCAGGACTTCCTGAAGAAGGGAGTCAGCCCGGAGACGGCTGCCACGCTGGCTACCGAGCAAGCATCTTTCAATGCCCTGGGTATGGGGCTGCCCGCCGCTGTCGGCGGGAAGTTACTCACGCGGCTAGCCTCCGGGATAGGGATCAACACTTCATTCGGTGGCATTAACCGCTTTGCGATGGGCGAAACGCTGGAAGATAACGGCTATTCCGATATGGCGAAGCAGTACCGCGTATGGGATGCGCAGGCGATCGCTGTTGATGCCGTGCTTGGCGCATCCTTCGGCGGCCTTCATCACTGGACTGCATCGCGCAACGCGGCGCCAGAGGTTGAACCTTCGCCAGCATCTAGCACCGACGCTACGCTGACCTCAGCGCCAAATGACGGTACAACCGTGCAGCAGGAAGCAGTTAGCGCAGCGGCAGGGGATGCAGCGGCCACCCCATCGAGTGAAGCACCTGTAAGTGATGGTGCACCAGCGCCAACCTACGAATCACGGGTCAGTGAGTTGCGGGATTTAGCGAGCAACCTTTTGCCGCTCGGCGAGCGCAAGGCTCTGGCCGCTGAGGTTAACGATTTGCAATATCGTCATGACCAGGCGGTGCAGAAACTTCAGCAAATTAAGGATTCGCCGGTAGTCGGCAGCGGAAAGGCGCTGTCTGTTGCGCGGGCCCGCCGAACTGAGTCAGTGCAAACCCTCGACGCACAGGTCACTGACCTGCGCCAGCAGTTAGAGAGCAAGTCCGCCACACTGGCAGACAGCAGCAGAGGCGGGCAGTTCTTCGAGGCAAAGGCAGACCTTTCGAGAATTGATCAGGGGATCATCCCAGAGAGTATGCGCGGCTTAGTCGATGAAGCACCGATAAAGCCAAGCGACGTAGACGCGGCGCACGTGATGAATGAGGGGCTGCACTATGACATTGAGTCAGCGCCGGTGGTGCATGGATCAAACGAAAGCGTCAATGCGCACGTCAAAGCCATGGACGCGGCCACCCGCAGCTTGATGAATGGTGAGCCGGTCAACGTTTCACAGCAGATTCGCGGACTGGAAGGCGTTGCCAAACCAACGACAGAAGCACAGGGCATTGCCTATCGCGATGGTATGGAATCAGCCATGCGTGAGTCTGGCGTTTCAACTGCGGCGCCGCGTGCAGATGCAGGCGTGGCTGAGGCATCTTTCCGTGAAGACAGTGCCTTTGCTGGTGGGCGTGAAGATGCAGGAAAGGTGAGCACTGATCCCGACACTGGCGAGGTTCTTTCCGCGAACAGCTTCGACCTAATGACAGCCCGCGACTTGGCCGCCGATGCCGATGCAAAAATACTTCATCCGGACACCGGCCAAGAGGTTACGCTAGCTAAGGCGCTGGCAGATCTCGATGAGCAGATTGCCACCGCGCAGAAAGAATCGAATGTGTATTCCGTTGCCGCTTCATGCTTCCTGAGGAACCCGTAATGAAACAAGCTTGCGTAGAGGCCATTGCCAACACACTGGGTCGCATGCCAAAGGCAGACGAGCTGAAGAACATTGAAGACCGTATCAAGGAATCGGTGCGCCAGATAAGCCGCAACAATGCCCGCGAGGGACGGTCAGGCATGCCAGATGCGCAGACCTACAAAGACGCCGCAGATCTAGCGGCACAGCGCGTTATCCACGATATCTACAAGAAGCGGCAGAGGCTGGCACAGAACGCCATAGCAATTACCAATATCACCAAAAAGCTCAATGAAGCGTTCCCGGAGAATGAGCAATCGCCGATCAACTTGTCGCAGTTTATTTTTTCCGGTCGCAAGACGCTGGACGGCCAGCACGTTGACATCACATCCGCCGAAGAGTTAGCGACCGGTGCTTATCAGGACTGGAGCCGCCAACTCAGCGCTGAGATGACTAACGCGGGGCCAGAGGTGCAGAAGTTCTTCCAGCAGTCTCAGGCGCTGGGTGAGCAGAGATTCCGCAACCTGTTCGACATGCAGGTCGCCAAGTCCAGCCAGCTGCACCTGCTGAAAGAAATCTATGGTGAAGATACCGGAAATCCGGCAGCCAAGAAGATCGCCAAGATATGGGGAGATGTAACCAGCCGGTCGCGGCAGGAGATGAACGATAACGGCTTCGACATAGGCCTACGAGATGACTGGAACCTGCCTTATGTCGATGACGCTGATTTGATCAGGGCCGCCGGGCGTGATGAGTGGCTGGCAACACTGCCTGTTACAGAACGAACAGCAGCCCGTCTTGCTGGTCGCATGCCTCCGGCGGAGTTTGCCCGCCGCAAATGGATTGACGATGTTTACGACACACAGGACCGCAGCCAGTACGTGAACCAAGACGGTTCGCCAATGAATGACGCAGAGTATCGCGACGCGCTGGCCGCCATCTACGAAACTAAATCTACGGACGGGGCCAACAAGATAGAGCCTGGTGCGCACATGGGTAGCGGCGGGATTAAAAACCGTGGCTCACAAAGCCGCGTCATGGCGTTCAAAGACGCCACCAGCCATTTTAACTACATGGAGCGATACACAGGGCAGCCGGTAGTCGGCGTGATGATGTCGCACCTGCAATCTGCTTCCCGCGATTTAGGCGTTGTTAAAGCGTTCGGGCCGGACAGCGCCACCAACTTCAAGCTGATTGCAGACAGGCTTTACACCAAGTCGGTAGCCAGTGACGGCGGCGGCAAGCCGGTATCGGATATGCAGGCGCAGAGAAGCATGGTTGACCGCATGTTCAACTCAATGGCGGGACTGAATGGGGTACAGAACTCCGGGGTGTTCTCTTCAGCCATAGGCGGCCTGCGCAACTTGATGACGTCGGCCATGCTCGGCACGTCAGTTTGGACGGCGGTCAGTGACCAGGCGATTATGCGCGCCAACGCTATGGCCCTTGGCTTCGATCACAAGGGCGCCCGCCTGTCGGCCAGCACTATTAAAAATCTGTTCAGCGGAGACGCTAAGCGCGCCAATGCAGACCTTGGCCTGTTGGTAGATTCGCATGCCGCGGTAGTCAGCAAGATGGGCGGCTTTGATTTAACACGCGGCATCACCGGCTGGTTCGCTGAGAAAACCCTTAAATGGTCAGGACTGATCGCAATGGACCGGGCAAACAAGGCATCTTTCGGCTTGCTGATGTATAAAAACATTGGTGACATGTCACGAAAATTCCCAACGTTGGATTCCCTCAAAGCTTCCGATAAAACCATTCTCGCCAACAAGGGGTGGACTCAGGAAGACTGGGCCATCATGAACGCCGCAGAGCTTCGACCGCTGAATACCAGCGGCGCAATGGGAATGACGCCTGATGGTATCTACGCCGTTCCCGAGGAGAAGGTCAGGGAGATTCTGGCTGACAAGATTGCCAGTATCCGCGCCGGGGCTGACGATGCGCTATCCGCTATGGGAGACATGCCAGAGACGCGCCGCAAAGCGCTCACTGAGGCTTTCAATGCTGAGACAGAACAGACAGTTAACCGAATGGTTAGAAACGCGCAGGCAGAGGCCGCGCAGAAGCTTTTAGGCATCACCCATGGCGAAATGACCAGTGCCATAACAACGGCCACAGGTATTGATACCTTTGAGCGTGCCACCGCGGGGGAACTGCTGAAGTCTGCGATGCTGTTCAAGACAACGCCTTTCGCCGGATTCCGCCAGATGGTGAATCGTTATAGGGATCTTGATACTGTGCCAGCGGTTAAATTTTTGGCGTCTTATGTCGCAGGAACCACCATTGCAGGCATGTTCGCTAACCAAATGAATGCCCTTCTGACTGGCAATGACCCACGAAACATGAACCCGCTTGAGGAAGGCGGCGTTACATCATGGATTCAGGCGCTGCTCAAAGGCGGGTCATTCGGTATTTACGGTGATTTCATTTTGCAGGACCACACTCAGTACGGCTCAAGTATGGCTGCCGTTCTCGGTGGGCCGGTGCTAGGATTCGCAGAGCAGTTCTCTAAACTGACCCTAACCAATCTTCAAAAGGCTATGTCAGGCGAGGAAACCAGCGTCGGCGCTGATGCTATCCAGACTGCCAGAATGATTATCCCGTTTGCAAACCTGTGGTATACCAAAGCGGCATTCAACCACTTGATATTGCAGCAACTGCAAGAGATGGCGAACCCAGGCTATAATGACCGGGCGAAAGATAGAGCAGAGCGTCAATATGACGTAACCAGTTGGTGGGAGCCGGGCGACACTGCACCGCGCCGCGCACCAGATTTTGGAAAGGCGATAGGGGATTGAATGGATAAGGAATTATTCTCTGAATTAGAAAGTAGCGCTAGTAGGAACCGCAGCGCAAAGAAATGGGCATTTTACATTTCCATTGGACTCATCGTTGCATTGATTTCTGATAATTACTTTAGACATGTGGATTCTATATCACTGGGTTTTGAGGTCTTTTTAACGGGAATTTCAGTGGCATTTTGGCTAATTAGCTATGACAGAGAAAAAAGGGATCTGGATAGATTGAATAATTTCTGCTTAAAAAAATTCGGTAAGGAATATGAACGCAGTGGAGATGAAATAATTAATCTAAAATTCCCCAAAAAATAGCCCCTTCCTTGGGGCTTTTTCTTTACCTGATTTTAGTCGCCTGCTGGATGTACGCCGCATGCGTGGCGATATCCAACATCAACTTATGCTGCTGCACCATCAGGTGCCTCACGATCTCCAGCTCTCGATACGCGCCCGCCACGTTGTGCCCGTTCTCTGCCAGCTCGCGCAGAAGTGCGCCAAGCTGCGTTTTGCTGTTGTCCGCCACTATAGCGGCCATGAACTCCGCCGGGCCGACATCCGTGTTGTTGTAGTGGTATTGGTTCTGCACTGCCTTCATTATCATCGGGACACATTCGTCGGCGATACGCTGCGCCGCTTTGCTGGCAGTGGCGTTCTTGCCGCGGCGGTTGTCGCGAACGGTCATTGTGGTGGCGGTCGATGTGCCGACCAGATCCCCAAGCATCTCAGGTTTACCAACAGAGTATTGACCGGTCTGGTGGATGGCAGGCAGCACCTCGGCAGTGACCCACTTGCGGAAACGGTAGGGGATAGTGCCTTTTCTTACTGCGTCTCGGCAGCGTAGGATTAGGGTGTAAAGGCCTGATTCCGAAATGATGGAAATGCTCTGGGCGCCCATTCCGGGCTGACTGTCGGTTAAACCGACGGTATCTTTTTCGTCATCATCCAGTTTAAGAAGAGCGTCTCTGTTATTGGTAAGCCCGAGAGCATCGCAGACATCAATGGCAACAAACCAGGGAGAACCGTTAATAGTAATAGCGCGGATTTTTGTATTGGATTCGAATGAAAAAACTGCGGGTTTAGCATTCATGTGATCACCTTTGTAGTCAGGTTAATCACCACCGAAGGTCTCAATCTTGCTGGTGGTGAGCTGAACGGGGTTGAGACTACCGGCTACAAAGGACCCGGCCAACCTTTCGGCTGCCCCGCCCAGCCCACCATAATTCTGATGTGGCTGTGCTTTACACATAAAAAAACCGCTTGCGCGGTGAATGCGCCTTTGTAGTGAACAGGGTCTCAATCCCGACATCAGATTTTGCTGATGTGCAATCACTATGGCGCATTATTTGCGGCAAGTAAACTTACCGGAAAGGTAACAATTGCGCCATTTAAATTTATAAAGATTACCTGTATTTAAGGTGGATCCTTATAAATCAGTGCTCGACACTCGGTAATTATCCGATTTCCTTTTTTGCCTTTTGCAGCAAATAAGTGAGGTGCGTCTCAATATCCCGCAGAGTTTCCTGATTGCTGGTCACGTAGTTGAGCAGGGCTTTCAGCTCTGTCATTGCACCTGATATGTCATAACCTCGTTCATGTAGTTGGAGCAGCAATCTCTCGATGTTTGAACCTGATGTTAGTCCTGCCACTCCCTTTGGTGTGTGAACCTTTTCTGAGTACGCATCCGTGCAAGGATAGTGATAGTCATATTCGCCTCCCGTATTCATAACCTACCTCTCATAAAAGCACTGTATAAAAACACAGTAGCAAAGCGGTACAGATTTTTCCATTACTTTAACGTTACCCTACGGGTGATTTATGGATTTAATTTGAAGTAATAAAATTCATATAAGGATTATTTGGCGGTAAGATGTGTGGATAATAACCAACGCGGAGCCGCGCCATGACTGTTTCAACCGAGATTGACAGCGAACAATTCACCGGTAATGGGGTAACTACCACATTTCCATATCGATTTAGAATCCTACAACCATCAAATATGGTTGTTACACGTATTGATCTCAGTGATGCTGAAACTGTATTGACCTTAGGAACTGATTACACCATCACTGGTGTGGGAGGTTATTCGGGCGGTAACGTGATCCTGACTACGCCACTACCTAGTGGTTATGGCCTAACCCTGGTTCGAGAAATTCCTTTAACTCAGGAAACAGACCTGCGAAATCAGGGTACGTTTTTCGCTGAAGTTCACGAAGACGTGTTCGATAAGCTAACCATGCTGATCCAGCAGGTATGGAGCCGCTTTAATTTATCGCTACGTCGTAATACACCGCTATCAAAATTTTATGACGCCAAGGGCTATCGCATTGCTAACATGGCCAACCCTGTAAGCCCGCAGGATGCTACAACAAAAAGCTATGTTGATAGTGTTGCAAATACAAACCTCACACACACCTTACGCGTTCCAGAGCCTATTAATGAACTACCTTCCGCCGAGGAACGAGCAAATAAAGTACCTGCGTTTGACAGCTTAGGGCGTGCAATTGTAGTAATCCCTACAACTGGTAGCGCAGCAGACGTACTTATTCAACTGGCGAAACCTTCAGGTGCAGGCCTTTCTGGTTTTGATAAATCATTATCATATCCATCAGGCACAGTGGGCGAGGCATTGAAGGGTGTCAAATCACCGGATGGATTTAACGCTGTTGGCCGGTTCCTTAACCTTTCAGAGTTACGATCATTTCCACCAGCGGCTATCGGTGATGTCGTTTATGTTGCCTCAGCAGCAAGCACTGGAACGTCAGATATTCATTATGGCGGAGGGAATTTTCAGGCCGTGAGCAAAGGAAGTTTGCTTGACGATGGTGGGATGACTATTGTTCCAATTACAGGAACAATGGCTTGGAAGAGGATAAATGTAGAGAGGGTTTACATTGAATATTTTGGGGCAATTGGCGATGGGGTAACGGATAGCACTTCCGCCATATTGGCCGCCATGGATTACGGGAAGCACCACAAGGTGACAATATATGCCGGTCCTGGCATATTTGAAACTTCCTCAACAATACCTGTATGGGATAGATCTGGCCTTGTGGGGGATGGCAGGGATAAAACAATCTTTGAGAAAACCACTAATAACCCTTACACAATTGCCACAGGTGTTACTGCTGATGCTTTCATTTGCATACTTGCTAGTACATATGATCCAGAAGGTACAGACGCTAGTGCATACGCGATCTTAGTAAATCTATCCGGTTTCACAGCTAGGCGCAAAGGTATTACCGGTAGAGAGGATGCAGTTTATTACGGTATTTGGGCTTCTAAGTTGGCGGCCTCTAGATTGTCAGATCTTAGGATAGAGTGCGGTAACTTTGGTTTTTGGGGGGAGGATGTATTCTCTAATACTTTTGAGAGTTTACAATTCCTAGGATTAGGCGTAGGTCAATATTGCGGTTTCCAAATATCCAGGTACCGTTCAGGTGTCTATAGATTATCTGGCACATCTAACGTACTAACTCTAGTTGGTGTTGCGGGTTACCAAATTGGGTTTAAATTGGATTCCATGCAATATTGCACACTTAACTCTTGTACAGCTGATGGCATCCGTCCTATGTCTGGAACTAGTGAGACTCTTGCCTCTGCATATAGTTTCCATAACCCGCATGGTATTACCATGAACGGCTGTGGTTCAGAGGGGGTTTCAGGGCAACGTTTGAGCATAACCATGGATGGTTTTGCGGTTTATGATAGCACTGTGACCGTGAACTCGTACCAGGGGCAGATCGTGCAAGAGAACCCTGTTGTTCCAAACACGCCAATTTATCGTGTTGATGGCACAGGTGCTGTAAAGTTCTGTAGCGTTAGCTTTATTAACTGCAATCTTAAAAAAGACGTGAGCCTTGGAAACCAGATTGTAGGGCTAATAGTTGGCGCAAACACAAATGTATTTAATATAGGCTCTATAATAGACGTTCCGGGGTTAAGTAACGGCGCAACATTTAAGAGTCTTTAATTGACAGTACTCCAGTTTGATCTGGTGTGATGTATTATCAATAGGCTAGATTCTTACAATTATTATTTTTTATTTTCAAAAGGATCGAAAAGGAATCAAGCACAATGAAAGGTAATTTTTAACCACATATGAATAATTGTGTATCATGGGCCAACCACACTAAGGGGGTTGTCTCATGAGCCAATTAAACAACTGGTTTAGCAACGCATTAAACACTATCGGCAGCTGGATAACGTATCTATGGGCCACTGTCACCGCAGGAACAGCGCTATTATCGCTTCAGGATTACACCTTCATCATCGGTACCGTCATCGGTGCCATCTATACAATCCGCACCTATCGCATCAACAAAGCCGCGCAGCTAGCCGCAATGGCAGACAAGCAAAGAAGAACTGATTTATACGCCGAGTGGCTCAAGAACTACGATCCGTCTAAACCTCCCGCAGCCCTAGAAATAGTCAACGAAGCGCTACAACGTGCGAGTAACGACGCATGAGCGCCCTCAGGAAAGCCGGTAAAGCCGGAGCCGTCTGTTCTGTTGCGGCAATAATCGCAATGGTAGTCGCCAGCGGACAGGTCAGGACCAGCGAGAAGGGTTTGGAACTGATAGGTAACGCGGAGTCATGCCAGCGCGATCCGTACCGCTGCCCGGCTGATGTCTGGACGGATGGCATAGGGAACACGCACGGCGTTAAGCCTGGCGTTCGCAAGACAGATGCGCAGGTAGCTGCTGACTGGGAGAAAAACATCCTTGAGGCAGAGAAATGCGTCGACCGATACGGGAACGGCAAGAAGCTGACACAGGGGCCATTCGACGCAGCTGTCAGTGTAACCTTTAACTTGGGCTGTCCGGCGATGCAGAAATCCACAATGTTCTGGATGTTCCGGCAGGGCCGCATTGACGATGGTTGCAACCAGTTCCCGCGCTGGGTTTACGCTGGGGGTAAGGTGTTGCCCGGTCTGGTGACACGGCGCGATAAGGAGAAGGCATTATGCTTAAGCCATTAGCCTATATCGTGGTCGTACTGCTGGCGCTGTCTGCCGTAATCGGCGCTGGCGCGTGGATGGCCTCCCGCCACTATCAGCCGACTATTGATAGCCTTAATGCCAAGCTGTCAAAATGTCGGAGCCTGAAGGACCAGGCCGACGCGGGAATTCTCACGCAGAATAATGCCATTACGGCTTTAAGCCTGGCGGGCATAGCCCGCGGCCTTGCCGCTGAGAACGCCGTGGCCACCGCCCGCATATCAGCCAAAGATGACTATGGTAAGGCCAACGATGTGCTGGCTGAGCGGGTGGATGGTCATGATGTTTGCGCAGCTGCCGCATCAGCATTCGACGCCGAACTGGCGCGGGAGCGTGCGAAATGAAATGGCTTATCGTCGTGATTCTTTTTGCCCTGGTCGGATGCGGCAAAGAGGTGAAGAAAATGGATCCGGTTTATGTTGAAGTCAAAGTCCCGGTTGCGGTACCGTGTGACCCCGGCGCAATCTCAGCGCCAGCCTTTGCCGTTGACCGGCTACCGATCGGTTCCTCCATTGATAAGCAGATGCAAGCTCTGCGAGCAGAACGCCACCAGCGCATTGGTTATGAGAAAGAACTCAAAGCTGGTGTTGATTCTTGCCGTTCCACGGCAAAGCCGGGTTAACTTCATCCAGCAACGGTATTGAAGACGGTATAAGTAAGTTGTTTATTTATAAATATCAATAAATACAATCATATAAATGCTCTGTATATAACAAAGCACTGATATTTGGCTCATAGCGGCTAACGCAGCAAAGAAGAGCACCCTGTCGCGGAGGTGCTCTTTCTGTTGGTGGCGATGAACAAAGAGTGACGATGAAAAAAAACCATAAAACGGAGTTAGAAAATGGAAGAAGTGAGTAAAGCCAAGCGCCCGATACTAGCGATGGTTTTGGCGGTATTCTTGGTTTTAAAAATGCTTTCTGGCTGGGATTTTGTCATGAAGGCATCGGGGCCGACGGTGTATATCGTGGCGCTACAGCTGCTGATCGTGGCGTACGTGGTATTTAAAATGAACACGCGCGGCGGGGGCGTGAAAGCGATTAACCTGCTGATGGGGCTGGTGGCGATAGTCATCCTGCTCGATATGTCGATTATTGGCATCATCTTCAGCGGCAAGGCGATCCCCAAAGAGTTCTACCCGCAAATGCTGGGCGCCGAGCTGATCTATATTCTGACCATTATTTATCTCTATTTCTCGAAAAAGCTCAAAGCTTTCAAAGCTGCGTAGTCGAGAATTCAGCACGGATTTTCCCCGCTATTTTCACCCCCGTAAAACCATGCATTTACGGGGGATTCTTCTAAGCAATTCAGTGACTAAGCTTAGCAATTCAAATCACTTGTGGTTTCCCCCTCGCTGATTAATCTCTGGCTGATTAATTCATCACATTTGCCAGTGGATCATCATGAGTGGAAGGGCATCGGTTTATATAAATGAGCAGCAGCGCGAGGCGGTGCAGGCGCTGCATCGCAGCTGGTTGTGGCGCACGGAGCTGCCAACCTGGCTGCTGATCATCACCATTTATAGCGGCTGGTTTGTTACCGTGGCCTACTGGCAGACACTGGGGCGGCTACCCGCGACCCTGCTGCTTATCTGGTTCAGCACCTGGTATATGTCTCTACAGCACGAGCTGCTGCACGGCCATCCGACCCGTTTCCCCCGGCTTAACCAGCTGTTCGGCCTGCTGCCATTTTCCATCTGGTATCCTTACGGCACCTATCGCGACCTGCACCTTAAGCACCATTTTGATGAAGATCTCACCGTGCCGGAAACCGACCCCGAGAGTTACTATTTTACCGAGCGCCGATGGCACCATTTTAACGGCCTACAGCGCCAGCTGGTGCGACTGCGCAATACCTTTCCGGGGCGACTGCTGTTAACGCCGTTGCTAACCATGCGTTTTACCTTCGTCAATATTTGGCACTCTTTTCGCTATCGCCGCCCGGCATCGATGGCGATGTGGTCGGTGCATCTGCTGTTACTGATTCCGGTGCTGGGCTGGCTGGTGAAGCACGACTTTGGGGTGATCTACTATCTGCTGGCAGTGACCTGGCCGATGCTGGCGATGACCAAAGTGCGATCTTTCTTCGAGCACCGCGCGGCGGAGGATCCCGAAGCCCGCACGGTGATCAACGAGGCGGGCTGGTTCTGGCGGCTGCTGTTCCTTAATCTCAACTACCACTCGGTGCATCACGACCTGCCGCGCGTGCCGTGGTACGGCTTGCCGCAGGTCTACCGCGCCAATAAAGCTGACTATCTGGCGCGCAATCAGGGCTTTCTGGTCAACGGCTATGGCGAGCTGATGCGTGAACACCTGATTAAACCCATCAAGGTGGAGATCAATACCTATTTCCCTCACGGCCGGGTTGAGCAGCAGGAACAGGCGCAGAAGGAGTGAACTACACTCTGGTGATAAAAAAGGCCCATGTCGGGCCTTTTTGCTTTCTGTTCGAAGACTTACTGAGGTTTAGCAAACTGATTAACCACCGGCGGCAGTCCCAGCTTTTCACGTAGGGTGCCGGGCTGGTAGGCCTGTTTCATCACGCCACGGGCTTTCAGCAGGGGCGCGACCTGCTCGATAAAGTTGTCAAGATCCACCGGCAGGAAGGGGAACATCAGGTTATAGCCGTCGACGGCACCGGCGTGGAAGGCCTCGGTCAGCTTGTCGGCTACCTCTTCGGCAGTTCCCAGCACTAGCCAGCTGTCGGAGCTTTGCAGCAGCAGGCGGCCCAGCTCCAGCACCGTCAGCTTCTTGTCGTAGCCGCGAATAATGCTGAGCGCGGTGCGCAGGCCATCGAAGTCCTGCTCATCCGGCAACGGCGGCAGCGGGGCGTGAGGATCGTACACGCTCAGATTCATACGCAGATAGGTGCTGAGCAGGTCGAGCGCCATCTGGTCGTTCATTAGCGATTCGATCAGCCCCTGGCGCTGCTGTTTCTCTTCTTCACTGTTGACCACCACCGGCAGCACGCCGCCGAGGATTTTGAAATGCGCCGGATCGCGGCCGTTTTCGCGCAGGCGGCGGTCCATGTCGGCGCGGTAAATCAGCCCCTTTTCGATATCACGCATAAATACAAAGTGAATGTCAGCCTGCGCGGCGGCCAGCTGTTTGCCGGATTCTGAAGAGCCGGCCTGTACCACAATAGGGTGGCCCTGCGGCGGGCGCGGCAGGTTGAGCGGGCCGCGCACCCTGAAGAATTCTCCTTCATGGTTCAACTGATGCACTTTTTGCGGGTCAGTGAAATAGCCGCTCTGCTTGTCAATCAGCACCGCGTCATCCTGCCACGAGTCCCAGAGTTTGCGCACGACATCGATAAATTCGGCGGCGCGCTGATAGCGCGTGTCATGCTTCGGCAGCTGCTCTAAGCCGTAGTTAGCGGCTTCTTCTGGCAGCCACGAGGTGACCACGTTCCAGCTGGCGCGGCCCTCGCTGAGAAAGTCCAGCGAGGCAAAATAGCGGGACAGATTGTAAGGCTCGTTGTAGGAGGTGGACGCGGTGGCCATCAGGCCAATGTGCTCGGTGACGGCCGAGAGCGCGGCGAGCAGGGTGATCGGCTCCAGGCGCGGATTGGCGTAGTGGGCCATGCCGCTTGGCACGGTGTCCCAGACGGCCACGTGGTCGGCGATGAAAATGTTGTCCAGCGTCGCCGCCTCGGCTTTGCGAGCCAGATCGGCGAAATATTTCAGCGTGAAGATCTCTTTTCCCGGCGCGTCGGGGTGGCGCCATGAGAAACGATAATCCCCCTGAGGATTGAAGAAAAACAGATTGAATATGGCGGTTTGTTGCGACATGTCGGCTACTCGCTGTGAAGATGAGGACCCTCCCTGGCCCGCGGACGGCGCTATTTCGCCGCCAGTTTGTCTTTAACCCACTGCTCGGCGACCTTGGCCGGATCTTTATGATCCACGTCCACCTGCTTGTTCAGTTGGATAATGTCTTGGGTGGTCAGGTGCGCAGAAACGTTGTTCAGCACCTCTTCCACTTTTGGCGACACCGCGCCTTTATGGATCAGCGGCACCAGATTCTGCGCGGGTTGCTCGTGCTTATCGTCTTCCAGCACCACCCAGTTCTCTTTCGCCAAATCGCCTTGGGTGGAGATGATGGTCGCCACGTCAATTTTGCGCGAATTAAGCGCCAGACGGCTCAGAGGCCCGGCGATATCCAGCGATTTGAAAGATTTAAATTTGATGCCATAAACGCGTTCCAGACCCGGCAGACCAAGGGCGCGGGTGGCCACTTCTGGCGGGCCGCCGACCACCAGCTCAGGGGCGACTTTTGCCAAATCAGACAGGGTTTTCAGATTGTACTTCTTGGCGGTTTCTGCCCGCACTGCCCACGCCGTAATGGAAGCGGCCGGAGAGGCGTTGAGCAGCTGCAAGTCGGCTGGCAGCGTTTGCTTCAGCTCGTCAGAAACTTCCTGCTCGGTGGTGGCCTTGCTGCCGCCGTGGTAGTAGTTGAGCAGCGCGCCGAGATACTCCGGCACCACGTCCAGCTCGCCAGATTTCAGCGCCGGAATAATGATTTCGCGGTTACCCAAGTTCAGGCGCGTTTTCACCTCAATCCCTTGCTGTTTTAGGGCGCTGGCATAGATGTTAGCCAAAATGGTTTGCTCGGAGTAGTTGGCACCGCCGATAGTCACCGTCTCGGCGTGGGCCGCGAAGGCTGCGCTTGACATCCCAGCGGCTAACAGACTCAGCCGGAAACCTTTACCTGTTGCGGACAACCAATTTTTTATCATCATTGTTTCTCTTTTATGGGTGGATGTTGTTATGAGCGTTGTTGTGGATGTTTTTATGGCTATGCGTGCGGGCAATTAGCCCGCGTTTGAAACCGAAAAGTGCAGCCAGCGTTTCGCCACCAGAGACATCAGCAGCTCGCAGATAATCGCCAGCAGTGAAATCACCAGAGAACCCGCCACGACCTGAGGAAAGTCGCGCTGGCCCAGCCCGTCGATCAGAAAACGCCCCAGCCCGTCCAGCCCGGCGTATGCGGCGACGACCGCCGTAGCGATCAGCTGCAACAGCGAAGTGCGAATACCGGCGAAAATTAGCGGCATCGCCAGCGGGATGCGCACTTGCAGCAGGCTCTGTAACGGCGTCATGCCCATAGCTTTGGCGGCGTCGCACAGGGTTTGGTCGGCATTGCTGATGCCCACATAGGTGTTGGTCAGCATCGGCGGAATAGCCAGCGCCACCAGCGCGATAAACACCGGCACGTCGGTAAAGCCAAACAGCATGATGCACAGCAGAATAATGCCCAGCGAGGGGAAGGCCTGGCCGATGTTAAACAGGTTGATAACCAGAAAACCGCCGCGCTTCCAGTAACCAAACAGAATGCCCAGCGGCTGGGCGATCAGCACGGCTATCACCAGACTGACCAGCACGTAATAGAGGTGCTGCCCAAAGCGTTGCCAGATACCCAAATCGCCGGACCAGTGGTCAGCCTGCAAGAACCAGTGCCAGGTTTCAGTAATGATGTTCATCAGCGCGTCCACCCTGTCAGGCGATAGCCGAGGTGGGTTATCGCAAAATCGAGAGTCAGCGACAGCACCAGGCTGAGCAGCAGGCTGACCAGAATGGGCGTCAGGAAGTTTTGGTTGAAGCCGAGGATCATCAGCTGCCCCAGACCACCTTGCCCAATCAGCGCGGTGACGATCACCAGCCCGACCAGCGTCACCGAGGCCACGCGCAGCCCGGCAAACAGAGAAGGCAGGATCAGGAAGATTTCGATGTCGATAAAGCGACCAAAGCGCGTGTAGCCAAGGGCGCGGGCTGACTCCAGCACTTCAGCGGGGAGCTTCTGCATGCCCGCCAGCACGTTACGCAGCAGGATCAGCAGTGAATAGAGGGTCAGGCCAATCACCGAGGTGGTCATCGACAGCCCGGTCCACGGCAGCAGCAGGATAAACAGCGCCAGCGAGGGAATGGTAAACAGCACGCCGCTGACTGAAATCAGCGGGCCAGCCACCGCGGGCCAGGCAATAGAAACCAGCAGCATGAGCGCGGTGATGCCGGTGCCGAGCGCCAAAGAGAGCATCACCATTTGCAGATGTTGCAGCGTCAGTTCGCCAATCATTGCCGAGTTATCGGATATCCACTGCCATTCAATCATGGGTATGCAGCTCCTGATGATGGCTTAACGCCTGACTCAGCAAACTGGCGTCGATGGCTCCGGCGTAGGTGCCGTCGGCCGCCACGCGCACCAGCACGCCCTGCGGCACCTCCAGCAAATCGCTGTAGGCTTTGCGCAATGAGTGGTGCTCCTCCGCGACCTGTACCGCAACTTGCTGGCCATTCTCCTGCCAGTAGAGTGGTCGGCGCTTGTTATCCAGCACCAGAGCACGTGGATGGCCGAGCAGGGGATATTCCCCGGTCAACGGCTGCCCGTCCTGGGTTAACAGAGAGACGCCGTGGTGCGGCAAGTCGCCGACGCGCATCATGCCGAGGCGTTTGAGATTCGGCTCCGGGCCGATGAAATCGCGGACAAAATCGCTGGCCGGGAAGGAGAGAATATTGTCCGGCGTGTCGAACTGCGCCAGGCGCCCACCCTGTTGGAAGATGGCAATGCGGTCCCCCAAACGAATGGCTTCATTAATGTCATGGGTGACCAGAATAATGGTTTTACGCAGTCGCCCCTGAAGCTCTAGCAGCTCGCCTTGCAGCTTATCTCTGACCACGGGATCGATGGCGGCGAAAGGCTCATCCATCAACAGCACCGGCGGGTCGGCGGCCAGCGCGCGGGCGATGGACACCCGGCTCTGCTGCCCGCCAGAGAGCTGGTGGGGGTAGCGTTTGAGCACAAAAGGGTCGAGGGACATCAGCGCCACCAGCTCGTCGATACGGCGGGCGATAGTGCGCTTGTCCCAGCCGAGCAGGCGCGGCACGGTGGCAATGTTCTCCGCCACGGTGCGATGGGGGAACAGCGCCGGGCTTTGCATCACAAAACCGATTTTGCGCCGTACTTGAATAATATCGGCAGTCGACAGCGGCTGGCCCTGAACATAGACCTCGCCGCTGTCGGGAATATCCAGACGATTTATCATGCGCAGCGTGGTGGTTTTGCCACAGCCGCTGGGACCAACAAAGGTGCAGAACTCGCCATCATTAATGGTGATACTCAGCGAGTGAATGGCGTGCTGGGCGTTGCCCGGATAGGTCTTATTGATATTTTCGAGTTGGATCATAATGCGTTTTCACTTCCCATACTGCCCAGCCGGTGCTTGAAAACTCAGGGATTTCCCTTAAGTTTCAGTGCGCTATTCGGGGCAGTATTGCAGAGTCGATCGCATTCACAAATCCATCATGGTTCTAAGAATTGCCAAAAAAAGGCTATATACCGAAATATATAGCCTTGGGAGGTTTTGCGCATAAAAGCGCTGTTTTTTGAAGATTTAGTTGTGCAGGTGATGGCTTCTCAATCGCACCCAGAGGCTGGCAGCGGCGGCGAGGGTGGCGACCAGCACCACGGCCGACCAACCGCCGCTTTGCAGCGCAATACTGCCCAGCGAAGATCCCACCGCCATGCCGATAAACATGATGGTGAACAGCACGGCGTTGAGCCTGCCGCGCGCCGCCGGTTCCAGCCCAAACACAATACTTTGGTGGGAAACTAGCGTGGCCTGTACGCCCAAGTCAAAGCCGATCGCACTGAGAACGATCAGCACCAGTTGGGCATTTGTCGACAGCAGCGGCAGTAGGAACATCGCCGCGAACGACAGCATCACAATTCCAGAACCCAGCTGCGTGACCCGCGACGGACCCGATTTATCCGCAATGGCGCCGGCCAGCGGCGCGGCCAATGCGCCTGCTGCTCCGGCTAAGCCGAAGGCTCCGGCTACCGCGCTGCCAAGGTGATAAGTGTCATGCAGCATGATCGCCAGCGTTGACCAGAAGGCGCTGAACGCCATCGACAGCAACCCCTGAGCAATCGCCGCGCGGCGCAGCGTCGGGTAGCGATGCCACAGGTGATACATGGATAACAGCAAGGTGCCATAGCCCAGACGCGCGCCCGGCGTGAAGCGCGGCAGGATCCGCCATAGCGCAATGCCAATCAGCGCAATACTGAAAGCCGCCAGTTGGTACATCACTCGCCAACCGTAATATTCCGCCACAAAGCCGCTGACTACTCTCGATAGCAAAATCCCAATCAAGATGCCGGACATCACGGTGCCCACGGTTTTCCCTCGCTGGGCCTCTGGAGCCAGCGCCGCCGTGGCCGGGACAATGTCCTGCGTCATGGTGGCCGCAACCCCGGTCACCAGACTGGCAAACAGCAGGCCGTGAATGGAGGGCACGAGGCTACACAGCAGCAAAGCCAAGGTTAAAAACAGGCTTTTCAGCAGGATAATCGCACGACGGTCATATCGATCGCCCAGCGGCAGCAGCAATAAAATCCCCAGCGCGTAGCCCGCCTGAGTCAACATCGGCACCATGCCGATGCTGGCTTCCGACGCGCCAACGCCGTTACCCATCAGACCCAGCATAGGCTGGCTGTAATAGATCGAGGCCACCGACAGGCCACCGGCCGTGGCTAGGGTGAAGATCATTTTGGCCGAAAGTGGCAAAGATTCGGCACTCGGCGAGGACGCGATAAGCGAAGTATCAGACATGCTATTTTCTCAACGGTGAATTTGATCGGCATTCTTAATGATTAGAAAGGCAAGTGGTAGCCAGCTAACAGGTAAAACTGTTATACACTTAACGTATGAACATGATGAATTCTTCCGGAACAGACCGTATAGACCTGATGCGAACGTTTGTTCGTATCGTCGAGAGTGGAAACTTATCCGCCGCGGCCTTACAGCTTAATACCAGCCAACCCACGGTGAGCCGCCGGTTGCAGACGCTGGAGCGCATGCTCGGGGTGACGTTAATCCTGCGCAGCACCCACGCCATGAAACTCACCGACGATGGCGAACGCTGCTACGAGCAGGCCAAACAGCTGCTTGAGCGCTGGGCGGCGCTGGAGGACGAACTGCGGGTGGGCGACGCCGAGCCGGTGGGCAGGCTGCGGGTGCGCGCGCCTCATGCGTTTGGACAAAACCAGCTGATTGAGCCTCTGACGCGCTATCTGCAACGCTATCCGCACGTCACCGTTGACTGGATCCTGAATGACACCCGACCAGATTTCATCGCCGAGGACGTGGATTGTGTTATTCAGGTCGGGCATGACAATGATCCTGCGACCATCAAAGTGCTGTTGGCGGAAATCCCGCGCATTGTGGTAGCCGCGCCGTCGCTGCTGGAGAAGCATCCGGTGAGCCAGCTCCAGGAGTTGGCTCAGGCACCGTGGGTGGCCTTGAGCCTGTTTTACCGCAATGAAGTGGTATTGCGTCACGGCGCGGACGGCTCGATGCATCATCTGAATATCCGGCCAAGAATGGCGACAGATAGCCTCAACGCCTTGCGCATGTCGGCGCTCTCGGGGCTGGGCGTGGCGATAGTGTCGTCGTGGATTGTGGCCGACGATTTGGCCTGCGGCGAATTGGTGCATGTCCTGCCGGAATGGGAAGCAGAGGCGCTGCCGGTGTATCTGGTTTATCCCTATTCCAGCTACTATCCCGCCAGGCTGCGCACCTTCATCGCCATGATCCGTGAGGTGGTGCCAAAGTTTGCAGAAATAGCCATCCCCAGCGGCGAGCGCTAGAATTAACAGCATAAAAGTAAATAAAGACAACAGCGAGGAATGTCGTGGAAGTGATTAAGGGTAAAGAACTCCAGGTTTCTGATGCGGTGTACGCCTACCAGCTCGACGGCAAAGGCGGTGTAAGTGAAATCAATACCCAATGCGTTGCCAGTGACCAACAGCCTTGCTGGCTACATCTGGATTACACGCTCCCGGCCAGCGAACAGTGGATTAACAGCACGCCCGTCCTGCCTGATAACGTGCGTGAAGCGCTGGCGGGGGAAAGCATTCGCCCGAAAGTGGTGCGCATGGGCGAGGGGACGCTGATCACCCTGCGCGGCATCAATCTTAACGCCAATTCCAGACCCGACCAGTTGGTGACCATTCGCGTTTACCTTACTGACAAAATGATTGTCTCCACTCGCCATCGCAAAATTTTGTCGATGGATGAGCTGATTAACGACATGCAGCACGGCACGGGGCCGACCGACACCGGCAGCTGGCTGGTGGAGATGTGCGATGCGATGACCGATCACACCAGTGATTTCATTGAAGATCTGCATGACAAAATTATCGATATCGAAGATGACCTGATGGACCAGCAGGTGCCAGAGCGTGGGCAGATGGCACTCTTGCGTAAACAGCTGATTGTGCTGCGCCGCTACATGTCTCCGCAGCGCGACGTTTTCGCCCGGTTAGCCAGTGAGCGCCTGCCGTGGATGAATGACGACGAGCGCCGCCGCATGCAGGAGATTGCCGACCGACTGGGGCGCGGATTGGACGATTTAGACGCCAACATCGCCCGTACCGCCGTGCTGGCGGATGAAATTGGCTCGCTGATGGCCGACGCGCTGAATCGCCGCACCTACACCATGTCGATGCTGGCGATGGTGTTTCTGCCTACCACTTTCCTCACCGGGCTGTTTGGGGTCAACCTCGGCGGCATCCCGGGTAATACCTCGCCTTACGGCTTCGGCATCTTCTGCCTGTCGCTGCTGATTCTGGTACTTGGCGTGGCCTGGTGGCTGAAGAAGAGTAAGTGGTTATAGCGGGAAGTGGCTGAAAAAAGACAAAAAAAAGCCGGTCATAAGACCGGCGCTGTTCGAATTAAAGTGTACTCGCTTAATTCTAAAATAAGTAAATAAGACAATATGGAGCACAACGCCCATCGCTTGACGTTGCATTCACCTGCGAAATAGATACTGAACCTGTTGAGCGGGCCTTATGTTGATTTCGCTCAACCTTTTGGGGATTTTTGCCAGCGTTTGACGATTTGTTAGTCGGACGGTGGGTTATGCGACGCCTGTCGTGCAAGAAAAACGATTACTGTGCAGGAAAATACCATGCAGTCGAAGGATGCTATTCATCAGGCATATGAGAAGGTCACTAATAACTCGCTGGCATTGTGGGAAACCTCGGCTGGCCGCGGCACCCCCATCGAGACCCCTTTTTACCATCCGACCAGGCTGGCGGTGTCCAGCGGCAACCGACCGCATCTGTGTGATTCACTGTTAGAGCTGCTGATGGAGCTCAATCAGGTGGCGCAGAGTGACCCGCTGGTGGACGTCAATCCGCCGCAGGGGGTGCATTTTAGCTTCTTCCCCATCACCCGCGATATTTACGATAGCCCGCAAGAGGTCGAGAGCATTGAGCAGCTTCAGGCGATTTTCACCCAGTGCTGTGCCGACCACGTGATGCATATCAGCCAACTGCGGCTGGTGGCGCTGCCCAATCAGATCCTGCTGGCGGGCATCCCCGATGAGAAAAGCCTGCGAGTACGCCAGCGTCTGGCCGATGTTTTGCTGGACTCCCCGTGGCGCGAGAAGGTCAGGGCGCGTTATCCCTCTGGCGATATCCCGCAGCTGTTTTGGCACAGTACCCTGATGCGCTACAGCGCCGACGTGGTGTCGCCGGAGATCCGCGAAACCTTTAAACGCTTCCAGCACCTGGATTTTGGCCAAGTCCAGCTTCCAGTGCGACTGGTGCTGTGCAGCTATAACTGGCAGCGGCTGTTCACGCTGGCCTAGCGGCAGCGATAAAAAAGCCCGCATCAAGATGAGGCGGGCGAATTCGAGTTACGGCTATTTTTATGGCTTAGAATGACTTAATTTCCAGCACCTGCAGGCGCTCCATCGGCGCAGCATTGTCATCTTCTTCCGGCTGCCAGCCAACCGGCTGCATCGGGATGTCTTCACGGTCAAAGGCTAAATCGCCGCCGTCGACCACCTCGTCACCATGCTTAATGCCTTTAAAATCAAACAGGCTGGTGTCGTTGAGGTGTGAAGGCACCACGTTTTGCATCGCGCTGAACATGGTTTCGATACGGCCCGGATATTTCTTGTCCCAGTCCTTCAACATATCGCCAATCACCTGACGTTGCAGGTTCGGCTGCGAGCCGCACAGGTTACAAGGGATGATTGGGTATTCGCGCGCAATGGCAAAACGCTCGATATCTTTTTCGCGGCAGTAGGCCAGCGGGCGAATAACGATGTGTTTGCCGTCGTCGCTCATCAGTTTTGGTGGCATACCTTTCAGCTTGCCGCCGTAGAACATATTGAGGAACAGGGTCTGTAAGATGTCATCGCGGTGGTGGCCAAGGGCAATCTTGGTACAGCCCAGCTCGGTGGCGGTGCGATACAAAATTCCGCGACGCAGACGCGAGCAGAGTGAGCAGGTGGTTTTGCCCTCTGGGATCTTATCCTTAACGATGGAGTAGGTGTCTTCGGTGACAATCTTATATTCCACACCCTGCTGCTCAAGGTACTCAGGCAGAATGTGCGCCGGGAAGCCCGGTTGTTTCTGGTCGAGGTTCACCGCGATCAGCTCAAAGTTCACCGGCGCGCTCTGCTGCAAATTGCGCAGAATATCCAGCATGGTGTAGCTGTCCTTGCCGCCGGACAGGCAAACCATAATGCGATCGCCTTCCTCAATCATACCGAAATCCGCAATCGCCTTACCGACATCGCGGCGCAGACGCTTTTGCAGCTTGTTGAGGTTGTACTGTTCTTTCTTGTTGGCAGTTGCGTTATCTAACATTTTATTTTGTGACCGATTCGTTCATGGGCAGCACAGGCCAAACGCCTATCCCGCGAGATTCTGGTTATGCATCACGCATAAGTGTGCCGCGTATAATACGGATTACCTCGACGAATGTCAGCGCGTTTTGTAGCAGCAGGGCCCAAGAGCGGGAGCGGGGCGGGATTTTGTCTTCGTGTTTAAAGGGCTATCCACATCAATCTTAGGGGCAAATCCTTGGGTTAGGTTGGGATGAGTGCTCGAGAGTTAATGCGCACGCTGGGCATCCAGTTGGATAAAGATCTGAAAATGAGGGAGCAGGCTTCTCCCGCAAAATAGGAAGAAGCCCTTTTTAAAGCTGAATTGCCTTACCGCGCGTCTTTCGAGCCTTCCACCGCCATCGGTGCCCGGAAGCCTTTCAGCCGCAGGGCGTTGCCGAGTACAAACACGCTGGAAAGCGCCATCGCGGCAGCGGCAAAGATAGGCGACAGCAGGGTGCCATTGACGGGATAGAGCGCGCCCGCCGCGACCGGGATCAGCACCACGTTATAGGCAAATGCCCAGAACAGGTTCTGCTTAATGTTGCGAATGGTGGCCTGACTGAGCGCGATAGCATTCGGCACGCCGCGCAGGTCGCCGGACATCAACACCACGTCGGCCGCCTCGATGGCGACGTCGGTGCCGGTGCCAATCGCCAAACCGACATCGGCCTCGGCTAGCGCCGGGGCGTCATTGATACCATCGCCGACAAAGGCCACGCGTGCACCTCCTGTGCGGAACTGCTTCAGGGCGGCGACTTTGCCGTCCGGCAGGACTTCGGCGGCCACTTCATCAATCCCCAGTTGTTTGGCAATGGCCGCTGCCGTTGCCGCATTATCCCCGGTGATCATCGCCACTTTCAGACCCAGCGCGTGCAGAGCTTTTATGGCCTCCGGGGTGCTCTCCTTGATAGGGTCGGCGACGGCGATAACTGCCGCCAAACGGCCATCAATGGCGGCATACAGCGGACTTTTTCCCTGCTCGCCAAGGCGTTTTGCGGTGGACTGGAAGCCCGCCACGTCCAGCCCCAGTTGGGTCATAAACCGGTCGGCACCGACCGAAATGGTGCGGCCATCTACTTTGGCGGAGACACCAAAGCCCGGCGTCGCCTCGAAGCTCTCTATGGCGGCAAGTTTGATATCACGCTGCTTGGCGGCGGCGACGATAGCCTCGGCGATAGGGTGCTCGGAGCGCGTTTCCACGGCGGCGACCAGTGACAGAACTTCGTCATACTCAAAACCTGCGGCTGGCTCGAGGTCGGTCAGCTCAGGGCGGCCTTTGGTCAGGGTGCCGGTTTTGTCGAGGGCGATCACGCTCACGTCGCGCAATGCCTGCAAGGCTTCCCCTTTGCGGAACAGTACGCCCAGTTCGGCCGCCCGGCCAGTGCCGACCATGATGGAGGTCGGCGTTGCCAATCCCATGGCGCAAGGGCAGGCGATGATCAGCACCGCCACGGCGTTAACCAGCGCGAAGGTCAGGGCAGGCGTCGGGCCGAGGAACAGCCAGAGCAGGAAGGTGACCAGCGCCGCCGCCATGACAGCCGGAACGAACCACATGGTGACTTTATCGACCAGCGCCTGGATCGGCAGTTTCGAGCCTTGAGCTTCCTCTACCAGACGAATAATTTGCGCCAGCACGGTGTTGGAACTGACCTTGGTGACGCGGAAACTAAAGGCACCCGTTTTGTTAATTGTGCCGCCAACCACCTCGGCTCCGGCATTTTTCGAGACCGGTACGGGCTCGCCGGTGATCATGCTTTCATCTACGTAGGAGGAGCCTTCCACCACTTCGCCATCGACCGGGATCTTCTCGCCGGGACGCACCAGCGCGATGTCGCCGGTGGTGACCCGATCGAGAGGGATTTCAAGGGTTTCGCCCTGACGCTCGACGCGTGCCGTTTTGGCCTGCAGGCCAACTAAACGTTTAATCGCTTGTGAAGTGCGGCCCTTAGCGCGGGCCTCTAGCGTGCGGCCAAGCAGGATCAGCGTGACGATAACCGTGGCGGCTTCGAAATAGACGTTCGCCGTGCCCTGCGGCAGAATTTGTGGCACAAAGGTCGCAATCACCGAGTAGCCGTAAGCCGCCGCCGTCCCCACCGAAACCAGCGAGTTCATATCAGGGCCAGCGCGCAACAGCGCCGGGATCCCTTTGCGAAAGAAGCGCAGGCCGGGGCCAAACAGCACCAGCGTGGCGAGTACAAACTGCAGATACCAGCTGTTCTGCTCGCCAATAGTGGTCATCACCCAGTGATGCATTGGCGGGATCAGGTGCGACCCCATCTCAAGGATAAATACCGGCAGGGTGAGCACGAAGGCAATCAGCAGCGAACGACGCAGCGACTTGGCCTCGTTTTCCCGGCGTTCGCTGTCCTGGTCAGCCGAATCGGCCGTTTTCTCCGATAAGCGATGGGATTTATAACCCGCCTGTTCGACGGCATTTTCAAGGTCGCGGATGGTCACCACGCCCGCCAGATGGCGTACCTGCGCGCGTTCGGTCGCCAGATTGACACTCGCTTCCAGCACTCCCGGCAGTTTGCGGAAAGCCTTTTCCACCCGACCGACGCAGGACGCGCAGGTCATCTCTTCGATAGCCAGTTCGGTAGTTTCTTCGCGAACCTCATACCCCGCATTTTCAATCGCTTTAATCGCCGCCTGCGGGTCAGCCTGTTCGCTGAAAGTAATATCAGCACGTTCAGTGGCAAGATTTACTGCCGCAGTCTCCACGCCGGGCACGGCTTTTAATGCCCGCTCAACGCGGCCAACGCAGGAGGCGCAGGTCATCCCTTCGACCGGCAAACTCAGACGCGTGGATAGGGTGGAGCTAGATGGAAGAGCCATGATGTTACTCCTTGAACATGATGTGTTGCAGGAAGCTTAGACCTTCCAGTCAGGGGAAGGTCAAGGAGTTTGTTTTGGGCTGGCCGCCCACACCGACCTCAAAGGTCAAAACCGTGGGCTCGCCGCCCACACTGGCCCAAAGGGTTTTAAACGAAACCCTTTGGAATCCTGCGTTTTTGGCTGTTGGAAGATCGAGGCTTCGCAGGGTCTGAATGGACGTGTTTCAGGCACCTTTGTGATCGTCGCGAAGTGCCGCCGCTTAGGCGGTTCCCGAATTTCAGGCTTCGAGCCTATGGTCTCGAACCATTCATTCGGCGTCACTTCTGAACGCGACCTACTGGCATTTCAACCGTGCCGTTTCAGGTTTTTTTCTTGGGGTTGTGTTTGCTCCTCCCCTGAAAAGGGGGAGGCTGGGAGGGGGTATTACAAAAAATTCAGCGGCTTACAGTAGATTGCAGCCTGGCTTACTCCTTCTCCTTGAAATGGAGAGAGCGCAAATATTACCAGACCAGATCAGAAACTATTTTAAATGCAACCATTCACCCATTCCCCCTCCTAATGCTATGTTTCGTCCCGATTTTCTAAAACATAATTAAGGGAAGCATATGTGGTTCTTACTGGCTGCATCATTACTCGTACTCCAATTTAATAAAAAACTGTCCGTTGCTCTGCTGGTGGTGACTGCCGCTATTGGGGCAGTCACCCATGTTCTTGACTGGCGCGCGCTGGCGTTTTTGGTCGTGCTGGCGGTGATTGCCGGGGTTTACTGTAAATTCAACGGCAGGGCGCTGCGCGCTGGGCTGGAGATTTTACTGGTGGTGGTCTCTGTAGGGCTGATGCTGCACCTGATCCCCGGATTTCATAACCTCAAAGTGCTGGATGGCGTTAAAGCCGGGTCGGAAAGCGCGCCGTTCTCGATGTATTACAACCTCGACAAAGCGCTGGTGCCTTTCGTATTGCTTATCTGCCTGAAGTCGCTATTCACCGCCCCGACCCATTCGCAGGCCAAGCCTTGGCAGTGGCTGGCGTTGGTGGTGGCGGTACCCGCGCTGTTAATGGTGGCGGTGGCGATGGGTGGGTTGAAGGTGGAACTTCACCATCCGGCGTGGTTGTTCCAGTTCGTGCTGGCGAATATCTTCTTCGTTTCGCTGGCGGAAGAGGCGTTATTCCGCGGCTATATTCAGCAGCGTTTAGCGTGGGTAATGCATCCGGTGCTGGCATTGGTGATTGCCTCGCTGCTCTTTGGTGCTCTGCATTTTGCGGGTGGGGCTTTGCTGGTGATTTTTGCCACCCTGGCCGGGCTGATTTACGGGCTGGCGTGGATGTGGAGTGGAAAACTGTGGGTGGCGGTGCTGTTCCACGTTGGGTTGAACCTGTGCCAACTGCTGTTCTTTACCTATCCGGTACTGCAACACGTTAAAGCGGCATAAAAGCAAAAGCCTCTGTTTCAACAGAGGCTTTATTGCACTACTTGCTTCTACTGATAAGGCTTAGCGACCGAACAGGCCACTGAAGAAACCTTTCACCATAGAAGTTGTGGTCTGAGCCACGTTGTAGGTCAGGTTTTGGGTGCAGTTGATTACGTCGTTAACCATTTTGCCAGCGTCGTGTCCAACATCATAACCTGGTTTATCGCTACCCGCGGTCAGTGCACCTTTCAAAGCATCAAACAGGAATCCGCCTTGTACTGATTCCATTTCTTGAGTTGTCAGTTGTTTCATTATCTTTTCCTTGATAAGGCTGATGGGCTAATAAGGTTAGGGCAGCGCCATCAGCGTTCATGTAGTTGCCCCTGTGCATAAATTTAAATAAGCAAATAGTTAAATACTACTGAAGTATTTATTTAACGCCGTATGTCATTTGTCTGTATTGACATGAAAACAATATTAAATGTAGGTCTTTATGAAATAATCCTCTGGCTGAGAATTCGCACTCAGATCACCTTTGCGACGCCGAAAGTCGTTGTCTGGCCGCCAGCGCCGCGCCGCGTTCTGCACTGCGATGCAACACCCAGCCAAAAATCAAAATGCTCAGGGCGCATAAGAGGAATAAGCCCCGGCCCCACAGCGGGTTAGGCACCAGCACCATCAGCAGCAGCCCAGCCCCCATGTACATGGAAATCTTACCAATCTTGTCTCGTTGTAGGCGGTCAAACTCGTCTTGCTCATCATCGGCATACACCGGACGCTGCATGTCGCGGAAGAAGGCGTCGCGAATGGCCGAGCGTTCGCTGGTTTGCTCCCGATAGAACAGGGTGGTCAGGCAGAAGAAGCCGCCGGTGAACAGCAGATGGGAGAAGATATTCCACATGATGGCGATATCCAGCATCTCGCGGTTGGTGAAAGTTAACCCGAGCAGTTTTACCAGATCTGGCGCGGTAAACACGTTCGCCACCACGTAAGACACGAGCAGGCCGAACAGCACCGTGGCCCAGCCCGCCCAGTCAGGGGTTTTGCGAATAAATACCCCAAGAAACAGCGGCACGACGATCGGCGCCTGCATCAGCGTGCCGACTTTCATCATCAAATCAAACAGGCTAACGGTGTGCATGGTGTGCATGTATTGCGCCACCAGAATGACCAACACGCCGTTGACCACGCAGGCCGCCTGGCCCACGCGCAGCTGGTATTTATCGCTGCGCTCGCTGTGGCGGTTGACGATAGGCGTCCAGAAGCTGCGCACGAAAATCCCTGAATTGCGATTCAGCGCGCAGTCCATTGACGACATCGTCGCGGCGAACAGCCCCGCCATTAGCAGCCCGACGGTGCCCAACGGCATGGCGCGCTCGGCGAAAATCAAATACACCGCGTCAGTGGCGTTTTTGCCCAATTCTGGGTGAGCCGTGGCGGCGTCGGGGTAAAGCACCGCCACGGCCCACGGCGGAATAAACCAAATCAGCGTGCCGATAAACATCAGCACCAGCGCAAACAGCGCGGCTTTTTTGGCATTAAAACTGTCTTTGGCATTAAGAAATCGGTAGGAATCTTGCAGATTATTAATGCTTTGCACGTTTTTGATGAAGAAGAACAGGAAGCAGGCCACCAGCAGCGTGATGTAGTGCGGCCCGACGTCCGGCCCGGTGAAGAACCCCGAGGGGAATTCGGTGACTAAATTCACCGGCCCGCCCACCTTGATCAAGGCCACCACGGCGCAGGCAATAGAAATAATCGCCACTACCAGCGTCTGCACAAAGTCACTGGCGACCACGCCCCACGCCCCGCTCAGCAGGGAGATCACCAGCACCACCAGCCCGGTAACCCACAGCGTCAGGGTGACATCATGGTGGAACACCGCGCTGGCAAACACTGCCAGGCTGTTTAGCCACACCCCGGCGCTTAGGATGCTTAGCGGGATGATCATCCAAGTGAAGAACTGCTCATTGCCTTTGCCGAAGCGATGATTGATCGCCTCGGTGGCGGTATCGACGCGCAGTTGGCGAAAACGGGTGGCGAACCACCACCATGCCACCAGATAACCAAACACGTTACCGGCGAACACGCTGACCACGTTGAACCCGTAGCGGTAGGCCTGCCCGGCGGCGCCGGTGAAGGTCCAGGCGCTAAACTGAATCATGAAGGCCGTCGCGCCGACCATCCACCACAGCATACGGCCGCCGCCACGAAAGTAGTGGCTGGACGAGCCGGAGGCCATCTTCTTGAACGCGTAACTGATCGCAATCATTAACACGAAGTAACCGATCATCACTAGAACGTTAATATCCATCGTCGTTAATCTCTTCGGTGTTGGGTGAGTGTTTGTCGAGAAGCTGCTTTTGGTTATCTTTTGCGCATGCTCAGTGAGCAATAGTAGGAGAGGGATTTGAAATTAAAAGTCGGACAAATAAGAAAGGCGGTATTTGTTGCTAAGTTGTGAAGAGTGTCACTTTGTCAGCCTTTTATCGCATTAATGAAGTGAAAAGGCGGAGCGAAACGTGGCAAATTCGAAAATAGTCTGCTTTATTTGTATTACTAAAAGAAAGGTAGACCAGCGCGAACAAGGGAAGGACATGACATTATTCAGCTCCATTTTTCGGCCATCTGCCCGACTGGCGGTGGCTATTAGCCTTGGGTTTAGCGGATCGCTATTAGCGGCTGAACCGGCATTTTTACAACCCGCGCAGTTGGCCGTGGTGAAACAGCAGCTGGCGCAACATCAGGCGGCGCAGCAGACCCAAGAGGCTTACCGCCAACTGCTCGCGGCGGCTGACAAGGCGCTGGAGAAGCCGAACCTCAGCGTGACGGACAAAGGCATGACGCCGCCGAGCGGCACCAAGCATGACTATCTCAGCCTGAGCGCCTACTGGTGGGCGGACAGCAGCAAGCCGGACGGCCTGCCGTGGGTGCGCAAAGACGGCAAGGTGAATCCGGCCAGTAAAAATGACCAGAGCGACGGCGTGCGCCTGGCCGACTTTACCGCGCGAGTGCAGAACCTGACGCTGGCGTGGTACTTCTCCGGCGAGCAGAAATATGCCGATAAGGCCGCCAGTCTGCTAAGGACGTGGTTCATCAACCCAGAAACCCGCATGAACCCGAACCTGAATTTTGCTCAAGGCGTGCCGGGGATTGCGGCGGGTCGTAACGCGGGCGTGCTCGACGGGCGCTACTTCTCGACCCGAATTGTCGACTCGCTGGTGCTGCTTGACGGCAACGCAGCATGGAAAAAGCCAGACCAGGAGGCGATGCGCCAGTGGATGTCCGAATATCTCGACTGGCTGCAAACCAACAAGCTGGCGCTCAAAGAGAGCCGTACCAAGAACAACCACGGCAACTGGTATGCCACGCAGGTGGCGGGCATCGCCTGGTATCTCGACCAGCCCGAGGTGGTGAAAAAGATGATCAAGCTGATGAAGAGTAAGCTCGACGTGCAACTGATGCCTGACGGTACCCAGCCCGCCGAACTGGTCCGCACGCGCTCTTTCCATTACAGCTATTTTGATATGCAGGCCATTAGCCTGATGGCTGTGCTGGCGCAGAAAGAGGGCATTGACCTGTGGCATTACCAGACACCGAGGGGAGGCGGTATTCTCAAGTCGCTGGATTTCATGGCGAAATATACCGACGACGGCCAGCCGTGGCCTTACAAATCCCTCGACCGGATCAGCGTGCGCCCGGTGACTTTGCTCTCCTGGGCGGACAACGCCACCGGCCAGCCGCGTTATCAGCAGCAGATCCGCAGCGCCAGCTTCACCTTGCCCGCTGCCGCCAAGTCGCAGAAATCGGGCTATCACGAGGATGTGTCTCGTGGTGCGATCCTTGAGGCACAGCGCGAAATCTGGCTATTGACGCTGCCGACCTGGGCCAAGGGCTTTGTTGCGCCGACGCCCGCCTTAAAGTCTTCAGAAGGATAAAACATGAATCACTGGCAGCCGCTGTTTATCACCCCGGACGACGCCGAGGAGTTACGCGAAGAGCTAACGGCGGAGAGCTTGATGGGCCGCGTGCTGCGCAGGCAAATAGCCGAGTTGGATGAATTTATGGCGCAGCCCGTGGCGATCCCCGGCCAAGGTGAGGCGGGCGGCCCGGAACATGCGCAGCACAAACAGAATTACCGTTTCATCAATCTGGCGGGGCGCATGTCGATGATTTTCCAGCGGCAGGATTATCGCGATTTCGCTCTGCAACTGCTCAACGGCTACGCCGAGATTTATCCCGGTTTGGGCAGTGCGGTAAGTAAAGACAGCAATGCGCCGGGGCGGCTGTTTCATCAAACCCTCAATGAGAATATGTGGCTGCTTTACGCCGTCGAGGGGTACCACTGTATTCAGCCCAGCCTGAGCGCCGCCGAGTGCCAGAAGATTGAAAGCCAGCTGTTTCGCGTGATGGTGGATGACGCACTGACGCTGCACGCCAAGGATTTCGATATCGTGCATAACCACGGCATCTGGTCGGTGGCGGCGGCGGGGATTTGCGGCTACGTGCTGGGCGACCCGTCGCTGGTGGATAAAGCCCTGTACGGGCTAAAGGGGGATAGCGAGAGCGGCGGCTTCTTTGCCCAGTTGTCGCAGCTATTCTCACCGGACGGCTACTACATTGAAGGGCCGTACTATCAGCGATTTGCGCTGCGCCCGCTGTTGCTGCTGGCCGAGGCGATTCACCATCGCCAGCCGGAATTAGCCATTTATCAATTTCGTAATCAGGTGGTGCGCAAAACCTGCGAAGCCCTGATGCAGGTGGCTTTCCCCGACGGCACTTTACCGGCGCTGAATGATTCCTCGAAAACCATCAGCCTGCGCGATGACGGCGCGGTGGTGGCGGCCAGCGTCTGTTTCTATCGCTACGACGGCAACCCGCAGTGGATCGCCGCCGCCCACTGGCAGGATTCCCTGTGGGTGAGCGCCGCTGGGTTAGCTCTCTCCAACGCGGCCCAGAAGACGCCCGCCCAGCCGATGAACTGGGGCAGTTTGACCCTTACCGACGGGCCGCAGGGCCAGCAGGGGGAAGTGGCTATCCTTCGCCAGCCGCGAAACGGCCAGCTGACCATGGCGCTGATGTGGTATGGGCAGCATGGCAGCATTCCACGACTGCACTCGGCGCTGAACCACGGCCACTTTGACGGGCTGCACCTGAGCCTGTTTAGCCACGGCCGCGAGACTTTGCGGGATTACGGTTTTGGCCGCTGGGTGAATGTCGAACCCAAATTCGGCGGGCGCTACATCGCGGAAAATAACAGTTATTGTAAGCAGACCGTGGCGCACAACACGCTGGTGGTGGATCAGCAGAGTCAGAACCTTGGCCAAAGCGCCGAGGCGGAAAAGCGTCACGGCGAGCGCCACTTCTTTGTCAGCGAGCATCCCGCCGGACAGGGAATGAGTGCGCGATTGCGCGACTACTACCCCGGCGTCACCCTCCAGCGCACGGTGCTGATGCTCAATTTGGCCGAATTCGAAAACCCGCTGCTGGTGGACGTGCTGCGCATCAGCAGCCAGCAGCTGCACCAGTATGACTACTGCCTGCATCATCTCGGGCAGTTTGTGCGCAGCGACAGCCCGCTGCGGGTGGCGGAGCAGCTCAACCCGCTGGGTGCCGATCATGGTTACCAACACCTGTGGGACTGCGCGCGGGCGGAGGTCACTCCTCAGCACTCTATCCTTTATAGCTGGCTCGACGGCCACGGCTACACCTCGCTTATCAGCGCATTACCCTTCGGCGGCGAGCTTATCGTGGCACGAACCGGCGCGGACGATCCGCATTTCAACCTGCGCAATGAGCCTGCGCTGCTGCTGCGCCAGCAGGGGGCCGACGCAATATTTGCCAGCGTGATTGAGAGTCACGGCTATTTTGACGAAGCCACTGAAACCTCGCGCGACGCGCGGGGCAAGGTGAGCCGGGTAGAAGTGCTCTCCCAAGACGCCACCGGCAGCGAGTTGCTGATCCACTGTGTGGATGGCCGCCGCCTGCGCGTTTCCATTAATAATCAGGATCGGCCTGCGCATGGCGCGGCGTTTAGCGCCACGTGGCAAGGCTGACCTATTTTCCGACCCTGTACCCTAGCAACTTACCGAGGAGCTTTTATGTTCAATGACTTGAAAGACAAACGCGTGCTAATCACCGGTTCCACCAAAGGCATTGGTTTGGCGACGGCGCAGGCTTTTGCCCGCGCTGGCGCGAAAGTGGGGCTGAACGGGCATCGCAATGACCCGAGCCTGCAAAGCTTGGCCCAAGAGGTGGCGGCGCTGGGGGGCGAAGTGGCGTATTTCGCCGCCGACCTGACCGACACCGCCCAGTGCCAGCAGCTGGTGGCAGCCTTCGTGGAGCGCTTCGGCGGGCTGGACGTGCTCATCAATAACGCCGGCGGGCTGGTGGGGCGCAAACCTCTACAAGAGATTGACGATGAGTTCTACCAGCAGGTGATGGATCTCAATGCCCGCTCGGCGCTCATGGTCACCAAGTTCGCCGTGCCGCACCTGCGCAGCGCGGCCAAGCAGACCGGCGAAACCACCTCGGTTATCAGCACCGGTTCTATTGCCGGGCGCGAAGGCGGCGGGCCGGGAGCCTCGATTTACGCTGCGTCCAAGGCGTGGCTGCACAATATGAACCGCCACTGGGTGAAGGAGTTCACCAAGGACAATATTCGCTTCAACGTGGTGTCACCGGGCACCATCGACACGGTTTTCCACGCCGACAAAACGCAGGAAGTGCGCGACAAGATCTCCAGCGGCATCGCCATGGGGCGTTTTGGCACCAGCGAGGAGCTGGCACCGAGCTATCTGTTCTTCGCCTCTCACGCCTGTAGCGGCTACATCACCGGGCAGATCCTTGATGTCAACGGCGGCCAAATGGCGCCGTAACGGGTGATTGAGCACATTCGGGGCGACGAGGACATGCGTCGCTCCGCTTCCTGAACTATCATGACGGCCATCTGCACCAATAAAAGGGAATAGCATGACGATGCAGTTTGAAACAGCCGCCGGGTTAACCCGTGGTTTGAACACCCACATCGCTCGCGACATCGCCCGAAAAATTCTCTCCGGCGAGCTGGCCTCTGGCGCCATTTTGCCGAGCGAAATCGAGTTGGGCGAGCAGTTTGGTGTCAGCCGCACCGCGCTGCGCGAAGCCTTGAAGCTGCTGACCTCAAAGGGACTGTTGGAATCACGGCCGAAAGTAGGTACCCGAGTGAAAGATCGCGCCCAGTGGAACATGCTAGACCCGCAGCTGCTGGAGTGGATGCAGGGGATGGAAGCCACCGAAGAGATTTATCAGCAGTTTCTTGAGTTTCGCAAAGCTATTGAGCCGCACGCCACCGCGCTGGCGGCGGTCAACGCCAGCAAGGAGCAGCGCATCGAGCTGTCGCGCATTTACCGGCAGATGTGTCAGGTCGCCGAGCAGTTTGACCAGGCGCAGTGGGTGGAAATCGACACCCAGTTTCACCGCATGATTTTTATCTCCTCCGGCAACTGTTTTTACGTGCCTTTCGGCAACGTGCTGACCACCATTTTTAAATGGTTCTTTGAGTATTCCTCAAAGGAAGGCGGCATGTGTTTGCAAGAGCATAAACTGATTTATGAGGCCATTATGGCCGGGGATGAGGGCGCAGCTTATTCGGCATCGCTGAGTCTGATGAAAGGGCATAAACATCGACTTGGGGGGTGATTTTTGGGCTGGCAGCCCAAGCCCGCTTTTAAATTCAACGTCAAGGTCGGGGGCTCGCCGCCCACACGTAGGTCTTTAAATTCAAAACCGTGGGCTCGCCGCCCACACTGGCCCAAAGGGTTTTAAACGAAACCCTTTGGAATCCTGCGTTTTTTGTTGCTGGGAGATCGAGGCTTCGCAGGGTTGGAATGGACATGTTTCAGAGGCTGAGGTTATCGCCGCGAAAAGCCGCCGCTAAGGCGGTCCCCTCGCTGCGGGATTCCAACCCGCGTAAAGAGACACGCGGTTTTTCACCTCTTGCTCGGCGTCATTTCTGAACGCGGCCTACTGGCTTCTCAGCCGTGCCTTTTCAGTGGGTTTGGTTTTGCTCCTCCCCCTGGCAAGGGGGAGGAGCAAACAACGTCTTTAACTTTACTCCGACTCCCCATTCGTTCTCTTACCCGCCAGCAGCTCCAAGAACTCATATTTCTCCTGTAACTCCTTCTCTGCCGCCGCATACAGCTGAGTGGCGACTTCCGGCTGCTGGGCGTTGAGCCTTCTGAAGCGCTGTTCGTTGTTCAGCGTCTCCGTCAGGTTGCTGTTTGGCGGGCGGGAATCCAGCGCCAGCGCGGCTTTACCTTCCTCTACACGGCGCGGGTCGAAGCGATACAGCGGCCAGAAACCGGTGGCGGTGAGCTGCTTCATCTGGTCGTGACTCAGGGCCAGATCGTAGCCGTGCTCCTCGCATGGGCTGTAGGCGATGATCAGCGACGGGCCGGGATAGGCTTCGGCTTCCTGAATGGCTTTCACCGTCTGGTTCAGCTGCGCGCCAAGGGAAATCTGGGCCACGTAGACATGGCCATACATCATCATGCTGACACCCAAATCTTTGCGTGACTTGCGCTTGCCCTGTTCGGCAAATTTGGTGACGGCGCCCAGCGGGGTGGCTTTCGACTGCTGGCCGCCAGTGTTGGAATAACACTGGGTGTCGAGCACCAGCACATTGACGTTTTCCGTCAGGCTCAGCACGTGGTCCAAGCCGCCGAAACCAATATCATAGGCCCAGCCGTCGCCGCCAATCAGCCAGATGGATTTATCCACCAGATAATCGGCGTCGGTGGCTAACTGGCGGGCGTCTGGAGAATCAATCTCGGCCAAAATCTTACGCAGCTCGGTGACGTGCTGGCGCTTCACTTCTGGCGTTGAGGTTTCATCGCGCAGGCCGCCCAACAGCTCGGCGGGAATATGCTCGGAAAGCGAGTCAATCAGGCGCGTGACGCGGCGGCGGTGCTGGTCTACCGTCAGGCGGAAGCCCAGACCGAACTCGGCGTTATCTTCAAACAGCGAGTTGGCCCACGCCGGCCCGCGCCCTTCGGCGTTAGTGGTGTAAGGCGTGGAAGGCAGGTTGCCGCCGTAAATAGATGAACAACCGGTGGCGTTGGCAATCAGCAGGCGGTCGCCATACAGCTGGGTTAACAGCTTAATGTAAGGCGTTTCGCCACAGCCGGAGCAGGCACCGGAGTACTCAAACAGCGGGGTGATCAGCTGCGAAGTGCGAATGTCGATACGCTCAAGCTGGCTGGCCTCGATTTCCGGCAGTTTAAGGAAGAAGTCGTAATTGGCCTTCTCCTCTTCTAAATGCTCAATGCGATCCGCCATGTTGATGGCTTTGATTTCTGGATTCTGGCGATCTTTCGCCGGGCAGACTTCCACACACAAATTACAGCCGGTGCAGTCTTCCGGGGCCACTTGCAGCACGTATTTCTGGCCGCGCATATCGCGAGATTTCACATCCAGAGATTGCAGGGCGGACGGCGCGCCTTCCATGGCTTCGGGTTGCACCACTTTGGCCCGGATAGCCGAGTGCGGGCAGGCGGCGACGCAGTGGTTGCACTGGGTACACAAATCTGGCTGCCAGATGGGCACTTCTTCGGCAATGTTGCGTTTTTCCCACTGGGTAGTGCCAGTCGGCCAAGTGCCGTCCGGCGGGAAGGCGGAAACCGGCAGGGCGTCCCCCAGACCGGCGAGCATCGCGGCGGTGACGGTTTTAACGAAATCAGGCGCGGCGTCAGACACAATCGGCGGACGCTTGCGCGGCTGCTGTGGAATGGCCTGCAACGGCACCTCAATGAGCTGTTCAAGAGTCGCGCCCAGCGCCTGCCAGTTGCGCATCACCAGCTCTTCGCCTTTGCTGCTGTAGCTGCGAGCAATCGCGCCTTGCAGCTCTTTCAGGGCCTGATCGCCCGGCAGAATTTGAGTCAGGTGGAAGAACGCCATCTGCATCACGGTATTGATGCGCGCGCCTAGCTGGCATTCGCGGGCAATCTTCGCGGCATTGATAATGTAGAAACGGGCGCTGTTCTTATGCAGCGAAGACTGCACTTCCAGCGGCAGGCGTTCCCACACTTCTTGCGGCGAGAAAGGGGTGTTGAGCAGGAAAATGCCGCCGGGGCGCAGGCGCTCGGCCATCTGGTACAGGTCGATAAACTGCCACTGGTGGCAGGCAACGAAGTGCGCGTGGCTGACCAAGTAGGCCGATTTAATCGGCTGCGGGCTAACGCGCAGGTGAGACACCGTCAGGCCACCGGCCTTCTTGGAGTCATAGACAAAATAGCCCTGCGCAAACAGCGGCGTGCTATTGCCAATGATTTTGATGTTGTTCTTGGTGGCCGAAACCGAGCCGTCGCTGCCCAGCCCGTAGAACAGGGCTTCCAGCGTGGCGTGCTGCGGCAGTTGCTCGTCATTCACCGGCAGCGACAGGCCGGTCACGTCGTCATAGATCCCCACGGTAAAGCGCGGGCGCGGCTGGCTGAGGGCCAGTTCGTCGAAAATCGACAGCACGCAGTCTGGGCCAAACTCTTTGGAAGAGAGGCCGTAGCGGCCGCCAATCACTTTCGGCAAGCTGTCGCGTTCCCCGCGGCTGTAGGCTTCCGCCAGCGCGGTCATTACGTCGAGGTACAGCGGCTCGGCAAGGGAACCCGGCTCTTTAGTGCGATCCATGACGGCAAGCGTTTTGACGCTCTGCGGCAGAACGTCCAACATATGCTTGGCGCTGAAGGGGCGATAGAGGCGCACTTTCAGCACGCCGACCTTTTCGCCGCGCTCAATCAGCGTTTCAATCACCTCTTCGCACGTCCCGATCCCGGAACCCATCAGCACAATCACGCGCTCCGCCTCCGGGGGGCCGACATACTCGAAAGGCTTATAGGCGCGGCCGGTGAGGGCGGAGAAGGCCTCCATGGCGTCAATGACGTGCTGGCAGGTAGCGTCGTAATACGGGTTGGTGGCTTCGCGCGACTGGAAATAGGTGTCCGGGTTGGCCGAGGTGCCGCGGATAACCGGGCGGTCCGGCGTTAAGGCGCGAGCGCGGTGGGCGTCAATCTGGGCCTGCGGCAGCATCTGTTGCAGGGTGTCATCACTCAGCGGGGCGATTTTATTGATTTCATGGGAGGTGCGGAAGCCGTCGAAGAAATGAATAAAGGGCACGCGGCTGTTGAGGCTGGCAACTTGAGAAATCAGCGCGAAGTCCTGCGCTTCCTGCACGCTGGCGGCGCTAAGCAGCGCGCAGCCTGTCTGGCGAACGGCCATCACGTCGGAGTGATCGCCAAAAATAGACAGGGCGTGGGTCGCCACGGTGCGGGCGGCGACGTGCAGCACGAACGGCGTTAATTCACCGGCCAGCTTGTAGAGGGTGGGGATCATCAGCAGCAAACCCTGCGATGAGGTGAAAGAGGTGGAGAGTGCGCCGGTTTGCAGCGCACCGTGGACGGTAGAAATCGCCCCGGCCTCTGACTGCATTTCCATCACGGTTGGGACATCGCCCCAGAGATTTTTCTTACCATCACCGGACCACGCGCCGGCGATTTCGGCCATGGTCGAACTTGGCGTAATAGGGTAGATAGCAATTACTTCATTGGTGCGATAGGCCACGGAAGCAACTGCGTTATTACCGTCAGTGGTGATCATGAAAACCCCTTTTTCATTTCCTAATGCTTGCCGGAAACAGCGATGCCGAACCGGTTCGAATATGAAAAAGTTTACACGCGGGGCATCGATCGATTTATCCTGATTGTGTGCAGGGTTAATAGTTGAGTGAAATGATAGGGTTACTGGAAGAGGGGAAGTCGTAGGAATTCTATTACTTCTGCGAGGGTCAATTCCCCTCGCAGCTTGAGAAAATACGCGTCAGCGCAGTAAGAGGTTAATTGATATCAATACGTTTAATACCCTGAACGGTCATGATGGCTTCATACAATTTATCAACGCTTTGTTTCGGTTTTAACACCACGTCCATCACTAATTCGCACTTACTTTCATCACCATCGTCGCGCTGATTGACTTTAATATGGCCCGGACGAATACGCATTTTCTGCAATGCAATTAATACCGAAGGAACGCTTTGCGGCGCGAGGCGTATTTCAATCAGATGATGATGGCCGATCAGCCTATTACTAATTTGGCGGAATACTTCCAGCACAATTAAGGTCAGGAAGGCGCCATAAATACCAATCTCATAAAGTCCGCTACCGATAACTAAACCGATCGCCGCAGTGACCCATAATCCAGCGGCTGTAGTTAAGCCTTTGACCACCTGTTTCTGGATGATGATGGTCCCGGCACCCAAGAACCCCATGCCGCTCACCACCTGCGCTGCAACGCGGCTGGGGTCAAAACTGACGTGGGTGAGGTTGAGTAAATCGGCGAAACCGTATTTCGACACAATCATAAACATCGCGCTGCCGATACCCACTAATACGTGGGTTCGCAGACCGGCTTCTTTCGCCCGCAGCTGGCGCTCAATACCAATTAGCCCGCCCAAAACGCCCGCCAGCGCAATACGAATTAAAAAATCTGTCACCATTATAAAATGCCTCCCTGTTGTGCTTATTTTAAGTAGTTGATACTCAAAAACGGTGAATGAGCCCTAAGTTTATGAGCCAAAGAAATAACGGAACGAAATAAAGTGTATCTAATCGTTTATTTTTAGGAAAAAGTTGATATTAATTCTTGCTAACACTCGACGCTGGCGGAATGGCTCGGCTATGATGATTTCCACTTAATTCCCCGACACCCCGTTATTCTTCAGGAGCAGGACTGATGATCACTGCCTTACGCGTATTATTGGCCGGAGCCGTTCTGGTGTTGGCCGCCTGTAGCAGCCACGATGATTCCAACGAGGTTCCCCAGAAGGGTAACAGCGTTAACCTTTCTAACCACAGCGTCAATATGGACAGCCCGGCCTTCGCCGCATGTTCCATGGCCGGTGGTCAGTTGCGAATGGCACCTCAGTTAGACGGCAGCCGCGTAGGCATGTGTTCAATGTCGAATGGCCGCCAGTGTTCGGAAAGCGCGTTAATGGCAGGGAGATGTACGGCGGGGTAAGGCGGGCTGGCAGTAGGCTTGCCGCTCCTCCTCATACAGCGGGAGGAGCCAATCCTGCAAAACTATAAAATGTTCGGGCATGGCTGCCCTTTCGCCAGCTGATCCACATTCAACAATGTTGTCTCCGAAATACTGGTCAGCGCGTCGCTGGTCAGGAAGGCCTGGTGCCCAGTGAACAACACATTGTGACAGGATGAGAGGCGGCGGAACACGTCGTCCAGCACCACTTCGTTGGAGTTGTCTTCGAAGAACAGATCCCGCTCGTTCTCATACACGTCCATCCCCAGCGCGCCGATTTTCTGCTTCTTCAATGCGTCAATGGCGGCAGTGGCGTCCAGCAGCGCGCCTCGGCTGGTGTTCACAATCATCACGCCGTCTTTCATCTTGGCGAATGACGTGGCGTTCAGCATGTGGTGGTTTTCCGGCGTTAAGGGGCAGTGCAGGGAGATAACGTCCGACTGAGCGTACAGCGTATCGAGATCCACATACTCGGCACCCAGTTCAAGGGCCAATGGGCTTGGATAGGGGTCATAAGCCAGAATATGCATGCCGAAACCTTTCAGAATCCGCATCGCGGCGACGCCGATTTTACCCGTGCCGATGATCCCCGCCGTGCGCTGATGCATATTAAAACCAATCAACCCTTCCAGAGAGAAGTTCGCCTCGCGGGTGCGCTGATAGGCACGGTGAATGTGGCGGTTAAGACACATCATCATGCCCACGGCGTGCTCGGCCACAGCTTCCGGTGAATAAGCCGGAACGCGCACCACCGAAATACCCAGCTCTTTGGCGGCGTCTAAATCCACGTTATTGAAACCGGCACAGCGCAGGGCCAGCGTCTTAATGCCCAGCGATTTCAGCTCTTGCAACACTTCGCGGCTGCCATCGTCATTGACGAAGATACAGACGGCATCGGCGCCGATGGCGGTTTTCGCCGTCTGCGGGGTCAGCAGGAAGTCGAAAAACTCCAGCTCATATCCATAATGCTGATTCACCAACTCGAGGTATTTACGATCGTAATTCTTCGTGCTGTAAACGGCGAGTTTCATCCTATTTCTCCACGATAAGTTGTTATGCTAATTATGGTATCTTATAGCGGTTTCGTGAAAAACAAGGCATATCATGAGGAAAGGACTGAGATATTTTGCACTGGTGTGTCTGGGAACCGTGCTTACCTTGCTGTTTTTGGCCGGGGTGTTATGGAAAACCGTGCCTCGCTGGTTGCCTCAGGTTGCCCAACATTGGCTACCGGCAGGGACCAGTCTACGCCTTTCCGCGTCACCTAGCTGGTCTAATGGTACTCTCGAGCTGCCGGGAATGCGCTATATGGCGGGAGAATGCGAACTGGCGCAGGCCACCAATGCGCGTCTGAGCCATGCCAGTGGCCGCTGGGCGCTGGAGGCCGATAGCCTGAATGTCGATACCCTGTGTCTTAGCAACCTGCCGAAAAGCGCCGATAGCTCACCTCTTTCATTAGCTGATATCCAACAGAGCCTGCCTGCGGGCAATATGATCATTCACCGTCTGGTGGTGACGCCGTGGCAGCGTTACGCCGGTGAACTGCGTCTCGACAATCAGGGCGCGACCCAGCACCTGACGCTACAGGGCGAAGATCTCGATCTGGACGCCACGCTCGACAATCAACAACTCGCCATTAACTCCCTGCGCCTGACCCCGCCGGGCAGCCAACAGCCCATTGCGCTGAGCGGCAAATTGACGCTGCCCGCTACTCTGGACCAGTTGCCGCAAATCGGCGAACTGCGCGCCGAAATGCAAACCGCACAGGTGCCGAATCCGCTGGATATTTTACTGCAATGGCAGCAAACCTCAGGCGTGCTGACGATTGCCGAAAAGGGCAGCCAGCAGCCTCTGGCGACCCTGCCGTGGACTCTGCACGGTAAGAATTTACAGATAAGCCAGGGGCAGTGGCACTGGCCCTATGCCGCGCAGCCGCTCGCCGGTGGCATCAACCTGACGCTGAGCGATTGGGCGGATACCTTCGACCAGACCCAGCTCGCGGCGCGGCTCAACGTGCTGACTCAGGGGCATAATGGTAAAGCCAACGTGGTGCTGACCATGGGGCCGGGCAAGGTTGGGCTGCTGGACAGCGATTTGGCTTTCCAGCTCACTGGCCAAGCTAACCTGGTGGCTACCTCACTGAGTGCCTCGCTGCCGGGTACGCTGAGCGGCTCGGTGCTTAATCCGACGCTGGCGCTGCGCAGCGGCGCTCTGCTGCGCGCGTGGGGCAAACCTACTCCTGAGCTACTGTTACAGGACGCCCGCTGGCCGCTGGCGGGGGTGAAGGTTTCTGCCGAAGGGGTGAGCGGCCCGCTACAGGCGATTGTTAAAGCTCGGGATACCTACTGGGGTAGCTTCGACCTGCACCTTGACGGTAAGGCCGAGAAATTTTGGCCGGATCAGGGACTGTGGAATTTCAAATACTGGGGCAATGGCAAACTGCCGCCGCTGGCCGGACGTTGGGATATGGCCGGTAAAGGTAATTGGGATAACAATCTCATCACCCTGACGTCGCTCTCGACCGGCTTTAACAAGCTACATTACGGCTTGATTAATGTGGACGCGCCGCGCCTGACGCTGGATAAACCGCTGACTTGGCGTCGCCCGGTACCAGAACGCTTCAAAAAACAATTCCCGGATTTGCCGCCACAGTTTATGGGCGACATCAAGCTGGTGGCGAAGAAGATTGCGCTGGATAACGGCGGCTACCTGCCACCCAGCGAGCTAATGCTGCACCTCAGTGGTAGCGACCCGCAGAGCTTCATCATGAAAGGCACGCTGGACGCCGACCCGATAGGGCCGATCAAGCTCAACGGTCGTTGGGATGGCGAACGTCTGCGCGGTGAAGCCTGGTGGCCGAAACAGCAGCTGGCGGTATTCCAGTCGCTGCTGACTCCGGAGTTGAATATTCGTCTGCGCGAGGGCACTTTCTATGCGCAGGCGGCTTTCTCCATGGCGCGCGGGCAGGGATTTATCGGCGGCGGTCACTGGGTGGTGAAGGACGGCGGCATGTGGTTGCCGGACGGCGACGTCAGTGGGATGGACTTCAGCCTCTCTTATCGGCTGCAAAATCAGATTTGGACGCTGGGTGTGAAACAGCCGGTAATGCTGCGGATCCGCGAAGTGAATAACCTCGTTAAGCTGGAGAACATTACTGCCGACCTGCAAGGGACGTATCCCTGGTCGGAGAGCACGCCGCTGACCCTGAGTAATCTCGGCGTGGATACCCTGCGCGGCCACATCAGCATGTCGGCGCTGCGCATGCCGCAACACGACGCGGCGGTGCTTAAACTGCAAAAAATCAGTCTCAGCGAACTGTTCACCGCGCTGAAACCCAAACAGTTGGCGATGTCCGGTAATATCAACGGCGAGCTGCCACTTTATGTTAATGACCCGCACTGGATTGTGCGCGACGGCTGGATACAAAATGATGGCTGGCTGACGCTGCGCCTCGACCCACAGTTTGCCGATGCCATGGCGGCGGGCAATCTGGCTAACCGGCTGGTGATTGAGTGGATCCGCTATATGGAGATCCGCGAAATGATTGCCAAGGTCAATCTGGATAACCTCGGCGAGCTGACCATGAAATCTCACGTTACCGGAGCCAATACCTCGGGTAAGCAGGACAGAGAAGTGAACCTGAATTACACCCATCAGGAAAACATTTATCAGCTGTGGCGCAGTTTGCGCTTTGGCGACAACTTGCAAGAATGGTTGCAACAGGAGATCTCGCTGCCGGCGAACTCCCTGTCTCAGCAACCGGATGCACCCTCTAAGGATAAGAATTTGAGGACTTTACCATGAAGCTGGCTATCGCTTACCGAACCACGCTCTGCACGGCGACCGCTCTGGCCGTCGTGATGCTTAACGGCTGCGTGCCGCGCATTGAACTCTCTGCGCCGAAAGAGCCGATCACCATCAATATGAACGTCAAGATTGAGCATGAGATCCACATCAAGGTCGATAAAGATGTCGAAAATCTGCTGAAAAACCAGAGTGACCTGTTCTAAATTGGCGCGGCTGGCAAGCCGGTGTGGAGAATGGATATGCGTGCGTTAACCTTCAAAATGTTTAAAACCGCCACGGTGAAGAAATCCGCGCTGCTGGTGCTGGTTTCAACCCTGCTGTTTAGCAGCACGGCCTTTGCCCTGACGCTGGAAGAGGCCAAGCAGCAAGGTCGGGTGGGCGAAACCCTGTCGGGCTATCTGGCGCCGGTCAAGCAAGATGCGGAAACCCTGTCATTGGTGAAACGCATTAATCAGGGCCGCGAAGAGCAATATAAGCAAGTGGCGCAAAACAATCAGGTGACCACCGGCGACGTGGCGAAGCTTGCGGGGCAGAAGCTGGTAGCTCGGGCCGGAGCCGGGGAGTATGTGCGCGGGATTAATGGTCAGTGGCTGCAAAAATAGGCAAAAAAAAGCGCGCTTTTCAGCGCGCAATGGTGTTATCACAACATCATCAGGAGAGGGGTTTAACAACCGATTCTGAGGGGAATTGACCCTTCCAGATTGTGATAATACTTGGCAATCTTAAGTCTTAAGCTGCGGCGACTTGCTTGATAGCAGCATCGATAGCTTCTTTCGCAGCGGCCTGTGCCTTGGTCGCCACTTCTGGACCGTAAGCAATACCTTCAGCGAAGATGAATTCTACGTCGCTCATTCCCAGGAAACCGAGGAACAGTGACAGGTAAGGCGCAACCAGATCGCTGCCAGTGTCTTTATGGATGCCACCACGGCTGGTCAGAACGATAACTTTCTTACCTTTAATCAGACCTTCTGGGCCTTTCTCAGTGTATTTGAACGTCACGCCAGCACGGGCTACCAGGTCAAAGTAGTTTTTCAACTGAGTCGGAATGTTGAAGTTATACATAGGTGCCGCGATAACAATCACGTCATTGGCCTGCAGCTCTTCAATCAGCGTATTTGACAGCGCCAGCGCTTCTTCCTGACGTGGAGTCAATGGTGCGTCGGAAGGGCGCAGAGCACCTACCAATTCACCATCCAGAACCGGGATTGGGTCAGCAGCCAGGTCACGAACGGTAACGTGTGAACCGCTGTGAGCAGCCTGATATTGCGCTACGAAGTAGTCTGACAGTTGGTTTGACTGAGAGAAGTTCGCCAGAATGCTTGATTTCAGAACCAGTACTTTGCTCATGAGTAAATCCTTAACTGAGTGCGTTGCAAGGGCGGGCGCCCTGGAATGAAAGTTACTTTATTCACAAAAGTTATTCAGTGATAGCGTAATATTTCGAGTGCTATGTTCAATATTACTGAATGACTTCTCTTTGGCGCTAAATTCAGCCCGCTTTCAGCATCTTCAATAGCTTGTGGTAACATATTGCTAACCAGGCATAGGTTCATCCGCTGCTACTTCAACACTAAACCTTTCAAATTCAGCCGATATCGCGGTTTATCCTCGAGTCGCCTGACGAGCAACAAGGAATGCCGAACGTGAAATCTCCGCTCGCGGCACTGTCAGCGCAATTAGACGGGCTGATGCTTCGTGACCGCCAACGCCTGCAACGACGTTTGCACGGCGCTAAGGCGCTATTGAATAAAGCGCAGGACGACCCGAAAGCGGTCGAAGGTATTACCCATGAGATTGAAAACGCTATCGCCCAGAGCCTGCAAAAAGTCAGCGCCCGCGAAGCCTCAAGACCTAAAATCAGCTATCCGGACAATCTGCCGGTTAGCCAAAAGAAAGACGACATCTTCAAAGCCATTCGCGACCATCAGGTGGTGATTGTGGCGGGGGAAACAGGTTCCGGTAAAACCACGCAGATCCCGAAAATCTGTATGGAGCTGGGGCGCGGCATTAAAGGCGTGATTGGGCATACTCAGCCAAGGCGTCTGGCCGCCAGAACCGTGGCGAACCGTATTGCCGACGAGCTGGAAACCTCGCTGGGCGGCACCGTCGGCTATAAAGTGCGTTTCAACGACCAGGTGGGGGATAACACGCTGGTTAAGCTGATGACGGACGGTATCTTGCTGGCGGAGATCCAACAGGATCGCATGCTGATGCAATACGACACGCTGATCATCGATGAGGCCCACGAACGCAGCCTGAATATCGACTTTATCCTCGGCTATCTGCGTCAGCTGCTGCCGAAGCGCCCGGACCTAAAAGTCATTATTACTTCGGCGACCATCGACCCTCAGCGCTTCTCGAAGCATTTTAATCATGCGCCGATTATCGAAGTGTCGGGCCGCACTTATCCGGTGGACGTGCGCTATCGCCCGGTGGTGGATGACGCGGAAGACACCGACCGCGACCAGCTTCAGGCGATTTTTGATGCCGTAGACGAGCTGGGCCGCGAAAGTGCCGGTGATATTCTGATCTTTATGAGCGGCGAGCGGGAGATCCGCGATACCGCCGACGCGCTGAATAAGCTGGATCTGCCGCATACCGAAATCTTGCCTTTATATGCCCGCCTTTCCAATAGCGAGCAGAACCGTGTGTTCCAGTCTCATGCCGGTCGCCGCATCGTGCTGGCCACCAACGTGGCGGAAACCTCGCTGACCGTGCCGGGGATTAAATACGTTATCGACCCGGGTACGGCGCGCATTAGTCGCTACAGCTTCCGAACTAAGGTGCAGCGCTTGCCGATTGAGCCGATTTCACAGGCTTCGGCGAATCAGCGTAAAGGCCGCTGCGGGCGTGTTTCCGAAGGTATCTGTATTCGCCTTTATTCCGAGCAAGACTTCCTGTCGCGCCCGGAGTTTACCGATCCGGAGATTCTGCGTACTAACCTTGCCTCGGTCATCTTGCAAATGACCTCTCTGGGGCTGGGCGACATTGCCGCGTTTCCTTTTGTAGAAGCGCCGGATAAACGCAATATTCAGGACGGCGTGCGCCTGCTGGAAGAGCTGGGGGCAATCAATAACGCGCAAGACGGGCGTTATACCCTGACGCAGTCCGGTCGCCAGCTCGCCCAACTGCCGGTGGATCCGCGTCTGGCCCGCATGGTGCTTGAAGCGCGCAAAGACAGCTGTATGCGCGAAGTGATGATCATAACCGCCGCGCTGTCGATTCAGGACCCGCGCGAACGGCCGATGGACAAAAAACAGGCGTCGGATGAGAAGCACCGCCGCTTTGCCGACAAAGACTCCGACTTCCTGGCCTTTGTGAATCTGTGGGACTACCTGAAAGAGCAGCAAAAAGAGCTGTCTTCGGCCCAGTTCCGCAAAATGTGCCGCAGCGACTACCTCAACTACCTGCGAGTGCGCGAATGGCAGGATATCTATACCCAGCTGCGCCAAGTGGTGAAAGAGCTGGGCCTGCCGGTGAACAGCGAACCTGCCGATTATCGCAGCGTTCACTGCGCCTTGCTGACCGGGCTGCTGTCGCATATCGGCATGAAAGACGCGGATAAACAAGAATATACCGGCGCGCGCAATGCCCGGTTTGCCGTCTTCCCCGGTTCCGGTCTATTCAAAAAGCCGCCGAAATGGGTGATGGTCGCCGAGCTGGTGGAAACCAGCCGCCTGTGGGGCCGTATCGCCGCGCGCATCGAGCCAGAATGGATTGAGCCGCTGGCCAAGCATCTGGTGAAGAGCAGCTTCAGCGAGCCGCACTGGGAGAAAGCGCAGGGCGCGGTGATCGCGTCTGAGAAAGTCACCCTGTTCGGCCTGCCTATCGTCGCAGCCCGCAAAGTGAACTACGGCAGCATTGACCCAGTACTATCCCGCGAGCTGTTTATTCGCCATGCGCTGGTGGAAGGTGACTGGCAGACGCGGCACGCGTTCTTCCGCGCCAACCTCAAACTGCGTGGCGAAGTGGAAGAGCTGGAGCACAAGTCCCGCCGCCGCGATATTTTGGTCGACGACGAGACGCTGTTTCTGTTCTACGAGCAGCGCATTGGTCAGGAGGTGGTGTCGTCTCGCCACTTTGATAGCTGGTGGAAGACCCAGCCCGCCGATAGCCTAAACTTCGAAAAGAGCATGTTGATCAAAGAGGGCGCGGGCAACATCAGCGCCCACGACTACCCGAACTTCTGGCATCAGGGCAATATCAAGCTGCGCGTGACCTATCAGTTTGAGCCGGGGACCGACGCCGACGGCGTGACGGTGCACATTCCGCTGCCGCTGCTCAATCAGATTGACGAGCAGGGCTTCGACTGGCAGATCCCAGGGATTCGCCGCGAGCTAATTATGGCGCTGATTAAATCACTGCCGAAGCCGATTCGCCGCAACTTCGTGCCTGCGCCGAACTACGCCGACGCGCTGCTAGGCCGCCTCAAGCCTTTCGAACAGCCTTTGCTGGATGCCATGGAGCGCGAACTGCGCAAAATGAGTGGCGTGACGGTGTCACGCGACGACTGGCAGTTGGAGCAGGTTCCAGACCATCTCAAAATGACTTTCCGTATTTTGGATGACAAAAACAAAACCCTTCGCGAAGGCAAAGACCTGACGGCGCTGAAAGCAGGTTTGAAAGAGCAGGTGCAGCAGACGCTGTCTGCCGTGGCCGATGACGGCATCGAACAGAGCGATTTGCACGTCTGGAGCTTTGGCACGTTGCCCGAGCGCTATGAACAAAAGCGCGGTGGTTACGAAGTTAAGGCTTATCCGGCGCTGGTCGATACCAAAGACAGCATCGCGATTCGCCTGTTTGACAGCGAGCTGGAGCAACAGCAGGCGATGTGGGCGGGTGTGCGCCGTTTACTGCTGCTTAATATTCCATCGCCAATTAAATACTTACACGAAAAGCTGCCGAACAAAGCCAAGCTGGGATTGTACTTCAACCCTTATGGCAAAGTGCTGGACCTGATCGACGACTGTATCTCCTGCGGCATTGATAAGTTGATTGCCGAAAGTGGCGGTCTGGTGTGGAAAGAGGAGGAGTTTGCCCGTCTTCACGAGCACGTTCGCGCTCATCTCAATGACGCCGTTGTGCAGATTGCCGTGCAGGTGGAGCAGATCCTGACGGCGGTATTCAATATCAACAAACGCCTTAAAGGCCGTATTGATATGACCATGGCGCTGGCGCTCTCTGATATTAAGAGCCAAATGTCAGGGTTGATCTACCGTGGATTTGTTACGCAGAACGGCTGGAAACGCCTGCCAGATACGCTACGCTATCTCAACGCGATTGAAAAACGTATGGACAAGCTGGCGATGGATCCTCATCGCGACCGCGCCCAGATGTTGAAGGTCGAGCACGTCGAGAAGCTGTGGCAGCAGTGGCTAAACAAATTGCCACCGGCTCGCCAACAGAGCGAAGAAGTCAAAGAAGTTCGCTGGATGATTGAGGAGCTGCGCGTGAGCTATTTCGCCCAGCAGTTGGGCACGCCGTACCCGATTTCCGACAAGCGTATTTTGCAAACCATGGAACAGTTAGTCACCGGTTGAGTAAGGAGTGAAGATGGCCACGTTATTCGTTTATGGCACTTTAGGCCCAGGTCGCCCAAACGCCCACGTACTCGAGGGGATTGGCGGCAGTTGGCAAGAAGGGCACGTAGGGGGAACCCTGCTGCACAAAGGCTGGGGGGCTGAAATGGGCTTTCCGGGGATTGTGCTTGATGACAGCGGCAACCGGGTCAATGGCTTTGTCTTCAGCTCTGAAAAGCTCGCTGAAAACTGGCAGATTCTGGATGATTTCGAAGGCGAGGGCTACGAGCGCGTGCTGGTCGAAGTGACCACCACCGACGGCAGTACGGTGACTTCCTGCATTTATATGTTGAAAGCTGACGCCTAACTCGCCGCAGCGCCAATAAAAAAAACCTAAGCCACTTGTGTGACTTAGGTTTTTTTTTGCACCTTTACCGGCAATTATTGCGCAGCAGGCATGGCGCTGACGGCACCTGACGAGAGCTTATTCAGGGCGTCGCGGATGGCTGGAACGGCCAGTGCGCGGTTGTCCGCTAAATAGCGGTCTTGCGCCGCCGGGGCCGAGCTTTGAATACCAATCAGCGCCCATTTATCGCCGGTTTTTAATAACAACGGCGAGCCACTGTCGCCGGGCAGGGTGTCACAACGGTGCGACAGCACGCCAGGCTGCGCCCAGCCGGTGATCAGGCAGTTTTGATGGCTGTATAAATCATCCAGATGATCTTCCGGATAACCCGCCTGCGTGATCTTACGGCCATTCTGCTTCAGCGCGGCAGTAAGCTGGTCGCGGGTGCCTTCCCACAGCGGCAGCGGGGTGATCGGCAGGGCGATATTCTCATCCGTCAGGCGAACCAGCGCAAAGTCAAACGCGGCGGCTTTAGAGGGCACAATCCAACCTTCGCCATCGGCTTTCAGCTTTTTGCCTAACTTTGGGTCAACCAGCGTTTCTAACGCCGTGACCTGATAACGCCATTTTTGCTTGTGAGAAATAAAACGCAGTGCCACGACTTTATCAATCTTGCCCGGAGGAGCCAGCACGCAGTGCCCGGCGGTTAACACCAGATGCTTGGATATCAGCGTTGCCGTACACAGATTGCCACTTTCGGTTTCAATCTGTCCGATGGCTTGCCACGGCCATTCGCTGGTATTGGCGACGGCGGTGCGATGATCGTGACCAAAGAACAGGGCAGTCTTTTCTTTCAAACTTATGGTTGGCGCATCGGAATCTGAATCGGGTTCAGGAACGTCCGCATGAACAGAGGAAATGGTGCAACAAAAAAGGCTCAAAACTAAAGGTAACGCGATGCGCATAACATTCTGACCTTGAAAGCAGGGAAATCCCTTGAATCGTATATTATGGAGTGATTATAGACGCTTGCAACTGGCGGTGTGATCACCGGAGGGATTTTGTTCAGGTGATATCACAAGTAGAAGAACAGGGTAATTAAACCGCACAGTATCAGTGCGCTAAGGGTGATTTCGAACAGGTATCGGCGCAGCATCTTCCATCAATACCTCAATCTGAAAACTGGAGAAAAAAACACCCGGCGAACCGGGTGTTAATATTCAGTCTTACTCTAAGGGAGTGGAATCACTCACCAAAAGTCTTACTTATTTAGCAGCTGGAGCAGCTTTCTTAGCGTGTTTCACGTGTTTTTTAGCAGCCTGAGCTTTCTGCGCTGGAGCAGCTTTCTTAGCGTGTTTTACGTGCTTTTTAGCAGCCTGAGCTTTCTGTGCTGGAGCGGCTTTCTTAGCATGTTTCACGTGTTTTTTAGCAGCCTGGGCTTTCTGTGCTGGGGCAGCTTTCTTAGCTTTTTTGTGTTTCTTAGCAGCTTGCGCTTTCTGAGCAGCTTTCTTGTGTGCTTTCTTATGCTTTACAGCATGCTTAGTTGGTGCTTTTGCAGCTGGAGCAGCAGCCGCTGGAGCAGCGGTAGTTGCAGCAGGAGCAGCAGCAGGAGCTGGTGCAGCAGTAGTGTCAGCAGCGAAAGCTACAGAAGACAGACCCATTGCAGCGGCAACAACCAGAGCTAATACTTTTTTCATCTTAAATTCCTCAGAATGTTCGTTTATATGTCCACCCCACTGCGGGGCCGGTAGGAGAATAGTAGGCGCGGCAGTCTGCTTTGTAAGTGAGTGATTGGTGTCGGCGTGTAACGCTTTGTACAAACTCCATACGGCAATAAAATCAATGGGTTACTTCGGTTTTGTCAACTTCTGTACGTAGAGAAACCTGTATTTAGTTACAACATACAATGTTGTTTATGTACTTGAACACTCTGTGGCACCGCAAATCCTTGAGAAATCATGGGATCTGGAAGATTTATTGAGAGGATTCTTAGCAGGAAGGGTGGTTTTACTTCCTCTCCTTTTTAAGAAGAGGGCTGGGGCGAGGTTTGCTGAATGGGGCGTGATTTAAGTCACGCCCATCCTAGCCTTCTCCTCTCAGAGGAGCAAAGCCAAATTCCAAAGCTATTCGCTTAGGCAAAACCTACAAATAACGATTTTCCAAATGTTTGCGGAAATACGCCGGATTCAACGTCTCGCCGGTGGCATTCTGAATCAGCTGGTCGGTAGTGAAACGACTGCCGTGCTGCCAGATGTTCTGCTGCAACCACTGGAACAGGGCGGTCAGGTCGCCACGGGCGATATCATCTTGCAGAGTTGGGATCGCGTGGTTGGCGCACTGGAACAGCTGTGCTGCGTACATGGCGCCCAAAGTATAGGTTGGGAAGTAGCCGAAGCCGCCGTCGGTCCAGTGAATATCCTGCATACAGCCGTCGCGGTAGTTGCCCACGGTGTCGATGCCCAGATATTCCTTCATCTTGCTGTTCCAAAGAGCAGGGATGTCTTCGACTTCGATCTCACCTTCAATCAGCGCTTTTTCGATTTCATAACGCAGGATCACGTGCGCCGGATAGCTCACTTCATCGGCATCAACGCGGATAAGGCCTGCCTCAACGCGCTGATTAAGCTTGATGAAGTTGCTCTCGTCTAAGCCTTCGCGCTGACCGAACTGCTCGATAACCAAAGGGTAGATTGATTTCAGGAAAGGTTCGCTGCAACCCAATTGCATTTCAAACAGCAGGCTTTGCGACTCGTGCACGCCCATTGAGCGCGCGTTGGATACCGGCTGGCCAAGCCACTCTTTCGGCAGGTTCTGCTCGTAGCGCGCGTGGCCAGTTTCATGGATGACGCCCATCATGGCGCTGAGGAATTCGTGTTCGTTGTAGCGCGTGGTGATGCGTACGTCCTCTGGCACACCGCCGCAGAACGGGTGAGCGCTGACGTCCAGACGACCGGCGTCAAAGTTGAAGCCCAGGCGTGCCATTACTTGCAGGCCCAGTTGACGCTGTTTCTCAATATCAAACGGACCAACTGGCGTGATACGCGTTTCTGATTTCTGCTTCTCAACCACGGTTTTTAGCAGATTTGGCAGCCAGGTTTTCAGGTCGCCGAACAGCACGTCCAGTTTGGCGGAAGTCATTCCCGGCTCGTACATGTCGAGCAGGGAGTCATACAGGCCGACGCCCGTCGCTTCTGAGCGCAACTTCGCTTCCTGACGGCTCAGGCGAACGACTTCACGAAGGTTCTCTGCAAAACCTTCCCAGTCATTGCCTTTGCGCTGCACGCGCCAAGCGTGTTCGCAGCGTGCGCCCGCCAAGGATTTCTCTTCAACCAGGCTTTCAGGCAGCACGGCGGATTGCTGATATTTACGACGCATCTCGCGCAGGTCGGCACGCTCGAGATCGTTCAGGTCTTCGCTTTCGGCCTGTTCCAGCCAGTCGCCAACCTGTTTTGCGGTCAAAATCTGGTGAGACAAAACGCTCAGCTCAGCCAATGCTTCAGAGCGCGCTTTGCTACCGGCGGGCGGCATCATTGCGGCCATATCCCAGCCAGCGATGGCGGAAAGATGGTTAAAGCGGGACAGGCGGGCAAAGGTACTGCGCAGTTGTGAATAAGCTGTTGTCATTATTTACTTCCTTCGAAATTATTTTTAGCGTGGTTCTGTATTGAGATTAAAAACGGTTTTGGCAGGCCAGCTGAAACGTATGCAAGCCCCGCCGAATGATGGGCTGGACTCCACGCTGACGCGGCCTTGGTACGCCACGGCAATCGAGTGAACAATGGCCAGCCCTAAGCCACAGCCGCCGGTAGCGCGGTCGCGACTTGGGTCCAGGCGCACAAACGGCTCGAAAACGCGAATGCGCTCTTCCTCCGGGATGCCCGGTCCGTCATCTTCCACCTGCAAACTGGCGTTCTCGCCGTCCAGCCACAGGCTGATGTGGATTTTGTCGTTAGCATAGCGCAGGGCGTTGTTCACCAGGTTATCCAGCACGCGCTCCATTAAACGTAAATCAACCCCGCCGAAATCTACGCCTTCTGGCACCGACAGGGTGATGCCGCGCTCGGCGTTGATCAGGCGGAAGTCATCAACCTTATCCGCCAGCCAGTCTGCCAGATTTACTTTCTCAAGATTAAGCGCAACCTGCGGTCGGTCCAGACGCGCGTAGGTCAGCAGTTCGTCGATGAGAGATTCGAGCTGGCCGATATCGCGGTTAATGGCCTGCTGCTCGGCTTCTGGCAGGTTTTCACTGATCGCCAGACGGTAGCGCAGACGCACCAGTGGGGTACGCAATTCGTGGGCGATGCCGTCAATCAGCTGCTTCTTACTGGCGATCAGCGTGTTGATGTTGTCCGCCATCTGGTTAAAGGCAATGCCTAAACGATTCAAACTTGAGGTGGAATCAAAATTGGTTCGCTCGTCCAGATAGCCATTGCCCAGCCTTTGGGCCGACTTTTCAAGCTTAAGCAAATCCTTCCAGTGCGGGCTCATCCACAAGAAGACCGGCAGGGCGAGCGACAGGCCGATCAGCATCATGACCACCAGATCCAGAATACGCATCTCGTGCATGTAGAACAGATAGGGAATAGGGCCGACTACCAAGACGTAGTGACTGCGCGGCACGCGTTGAATAAAGGTATATTCGTCATCGAGCGCGATAATTTCACCATCTTTCAGGCGCTTATCCAGTTCAGGGCTAAGAACCCGTTTGCCCAAAGGCTCAATGTGCAGCTTAAAAGAGAGGTTAAGATCCAGCGTGTTGATGGTCTTATTCCAATCCTTAATGGGGATTTCGCGCAGTTCGCTGCGCATTAAGTACAGCGAGCTTTTCATCAAGTCGTTGAGAGACTGGCGCCCGGTTCGCTCGGCGGTGACTTTATAAACCAGACCGACCAGCATGGTCATCACCAGGAAACAGACCAGCAACAGCAGGAAAAACTGGATGAAAAGCTTTCTCATTCCTGTCCTGTCTCCCAGGCATTAGGGGCGAAAAGGTAACCTTTATTACGAATGGTTTTAATGCGGAACGGCTCGAGGGCGTTGTCGTAAAGCTTGCGGCGTAACCGCGAAATCGCCACGTCGATGCTGCGATCTAAGCCATCATAGCTGACGCCGCGCAGGTTTAGCAGCAGGGCCTCGCGGTCCATAATGCGACCGGCGTGAGTTGCCAATTCCCATAACAAGTCAAAGTCAGACGTGGAGAGAACAATCACTTCATCGACCAGCGTCACTTCGCGGTTCACAGGATCAATACAGAGTTGGCCGAAGTGCAGCGCATTGCCACCCTGCAAGGATTTGCTGGCCGGTTTTTCTTCACCCGCCGATTGCGGCGCATGCTGGCGCAAGTGCAGGCGCAGGCGAGCCAGTAATACGGCAGGCGGCGTGGTTTTGAGGATGTAATCGTTAGCGCCCATTTCCAGCGACAGAATGTGGTTCATGTCGCTGTCAAGGGAGGTCAGCAGCACGATGGGGCCGCTGTAAGTAGGGCGCAGGTCGCGGCAGAGGGTCATGCCATCTTTGCCGGGCAGCATGATATCTAGCAAAACTAAATCGGGCTTTTCACGCGCGATGCGATCCTGCGCGGTGTCACCACGGGGTTCGACTAACACTTCAATGTCGTGTTTGCCTAAATAGGCCGCAATCAGGTTACCGACTTCTGGATCATCTTCTACAAAAACGATTTTATTCATTGGATTGCTGTTTATTATTATCCGATGGTCAGCATAGCCGCAGACACAGGCTATGGCTACAAGACATGCGTAATAGGAAGTGACAGTTTTTCAGAGTTTGCGACCCTTTTGTAGAGACAAACGTAGAAAAACTGACAATATTTTAACATTCACATTATGCGACACAGTATTGCGTTTTGCCCGCTCAACCGACTAGCGCACGCTTCGTGAAATATGCCATTATAGAGGCGAATATACTTAACGAAATATATTACGCTGCATTATATTAACTGATTCATTCTTCGTGCGTTTAACCGTCCTAACACTGGCCAGGAGAGGAATAGGGGATGAGCGATAATCGCCTGATACCCGATGTGCGCAGTGAAAAAGCTTCCTTCGATTACATGGAATACCTTTCTGCATCATGCAAAAAGCAGTGGAGCTTTATCGACGCGATTTATGGAGTGCTGCCTTTCTTCGGCATGGTACTTCGATCCCGCACCTCACAAGAAAAATCTAAGCAGGAGCGCCTGAGAAGTTTAGCGCTACAAGTGGTTTCGACGCAGGTAAGCGATGAAACCAATATTGTGCGTTTAATTGAATTGGCGGAACAGCAGGGGCTTTATAGCGTGGATATTAATTTGCCCTATGCGCTTAACGATGAGCAGTTGAATACCATAAAAAGCGAATGCAAACATAGCTTGCAGCTAGTGCAAAGTAATGACCATTTGCGCGTGGAAATTCTGCAGCCTGTGCATCAGCATTAAACGTCGTTTAGGTTGATGTTGGCCGTAACAATATAAAGATATTGAGTAAAAGAGCGTTAGCAAAAAGGCAGCCCGCAGGCTGCCTTTTGTTATTTCTAACGCGGTAATTATTTGAACAAGTCAGCGCTAACCGTCAGGTTACCACCACTCTTGTTTTGCCACTGGCGAGTGATGTGATAGAACTTCGCGCCTTTGGCTGCTGCACGGTTCGCCACTTCTTGAGAGACGTCGGTGATGCTGTTGAAGTGGCCGGTGAAAGTGATGGAATCAAACGGAGCCATCTGTGCTGCAGTCACGTTGTTCACTTCCTGAATCTTCGCGCCGTTGGTCGCCGTTACGGTATAACGCTGCCCGGTGGAAGATTGAGTTTCGAAGAAGCGACCCACGGAACGGCTTGGGCTACCAGAAGAAGCGACGCCTGGGATTTCCACTTTCTTAGCCGCGGCACCGCCAGCTGCCAGCGCGGCTTTACCTGCTTCGGAATCAGCTGGGATAGCGTCTGGATCCTGCACGACGCGTTTTGCAGCATCTTTCTTGTAGATGAAAGCCGTAATGTACTGGTTGCCACCGCTGTTGGCATCAACCTGACGCACGATGAAGAAGGAGTAAGCCCCTTTCTCTTTCGCGGCTTTGGTGATGGCATCATTCACGTCTGGCTGGCTACGGTAGAAGCCGCTGACGGTCACGGTGTCATAAGGCTCAAGCAGGTAAGCCTCTTCTTTCGGTAATTCTTTTACGCCATTAATTTCACGGTAAGTGGTTTTCTTACTGACTTCGGCCGCATCTTTTTTATAGATGTCCGCGACGACGCGCCAGTTACCGCTGTTACCTGAGCTGTTTGTGTCTTGAATATAAAAATAATCTGCACCCAGTGCATCAGCACGGCGAGAAACGGCGTCAGCCGCGTCCCCCAGCGTGTTGAAACGACCGGAAACTACGATGCGATCAAAGGGTTTGATGGCGGCTGCTTTTTCTGGAGCGATTTCCTGGGCTGCCTGTGCTGCTGACAAGGCGGAAATAGCCGTTAAAGATAAACACAGAGCCGATGCGATGATCGTTTTGGTCAGCTTCATAAAAAATCCTTTCACCTTGCGCAGTAATGTTGAAACGTGCTGAATTCTTGATGTGTAACAGGTTAGCGGCCGATTATTGCATGTAACAATACCGAGTGTCTCAGTAATTTATGTCATTAATGATGTTGCTAACCGCTACCTGCATCACTTTTTTTTCAGCCCATAACTTATATAAGTTTTAGGTATATTCCAAGAGGTGAAATAAATGTTAATTATTCACCTTTTGCTAACCTTAAGGCTGATTAGACGTGGAGCCGAATGTTCTTCTTTTCGGCAAACGGCGGCAGTTCTGCTGCGAAAACGTTAATTGGCTCCCTATTTTTTAGCGCTTAGCGGCAAATTTCTTGCCCATCATCATGAATTAATCATTCATTCTCTGGCTATTACTGCGATACGTAGATTATTAATCACAAATTCAGTAGGTTATAAACAGTCGGAAATATTAACTTCGGTACGGTAACAATTCGACAGGTTCAGCAATAAAAAAGCGCTGTCGGCGTGTTAATCATCAATAAAAAGGGTGAAGGGAATAACTATGCGTATTGGTGTACCAAGAGAACGGTTGACCAATGAGGCCCGAGTCGCAGCAACGCCGAAAACGGTGGAACAGCTGCTAAAGCTCGGCTTTACGGTTGCCATTGAACAAGACGCCGGAAAACTGGCAAGCTTTGACGACGCGGCCTACATACAGGCCGGGGCACAAATTGTCAGTTCGGCTGACGTCTGGCACAGCGACATCGTGTTGAAGGTTAATGCCCCAGAAGGCGATGAAATTACCCAACTGCAGCCCGGCTCAACGCTGGTCAGCTTTATCTGGCCTGCGCAAAACGCCGAGTTAATCCAGAAGCTGGCCGAGCGCAATGTGACCGCGCTGGCTATGGACTCCGTACCGAGAATTTCCCGTGCGCAATCCATGGATGCCCTGAGTTCCATGGCCAATATCGCCGGTTACCGCGCGATTGTTGAAGCCGCTCACGAATTCGGCCGTTTCTTCACCGGGCAGATCACCGCCGCAGGCAAAGTGCCTCCTGCCAAAGTGATGATCATCGGTGCGGGCGTCGCCGGCCTCGCGGCGATTGGCGCGGCGGGCAGCCTTGGCGCGATTGTCCGCGCTTTCGACACCCGTCCTGAAGTGAAAGAGCAAGTGCAAAGTATGGGCGCGGAGTTCCTCGAGCTGGACTTCGAAGAAGAGGCGGGCAGCGGCGACGGCTATGCCAAAGTGATGTCCGATGCCTTCATTAAAGCTGAAATGGCCCTGTTCGCGGCGCAGGCGGCGGAAGTGGATATCATCGTCACCACCGCGCTGATCCCAGGCCGTCCGGCACCTAAATTGATCACCGCCGACATGGTGGCGTCAATGAAACCGGGCAGCGTCATCGTTGACCTTGCCGCGCAAACCGGCGGTAACTGCGAGCTGACGGTCGCAGACACCATCACTACCACGCCAAACGGCGTCAAAATCATTGGCTATACCGACTTACCGAGCCGCTTACCGACGCAATCCTCCCAGCTGTATGGCACCAACCTGGTGAATTTGCTGAAGCTGCTGTGCAAAGAGAAAAACGGTGAAATCGAGATCGATTTTGAAGACACCGTGGTGCGCGGCGTGACCGTGGTGAAAGCCGGTGAAGTCACCTGGCCGGCACCGCCGATTCAGGTTTCCGCCCAGCCTCAGGCCGCCAAACAGGCTGCGCCTCAGGAGAAAGTCGAGTCCAAGCCCGCGTCGCCTTACACCAAATACATCATCATGGCCGTGGCAATCATCCTGTTCGGCTGGCTGGCGAACGTCGCGCCGAAGGAGTTCTTGTCTCACTTCACCGTGTTCGCTCTGGCCTGCGTGGTGGGTTATTACGTGGTATGGAACGTTAGCCACGCGCTGCACACGCCGTTGATGTCAGTCACCAATGCCATTTCAGGGATTATTGTCGTTGGCGCGCTGCTGCAAATTGGTCACGGAGGCTGGGTTAGCTTCCTGTCGTTTGTTGCGGTTCTGATTGCCAGTATCAATATTTTTGGCGGATTCACCGTCACTCAGCGCATGCTGAAGATGTTTCGTAAGAATTAAGGGGTAGCATATGTCTGGGGGATTAGTTACAGCAGCCTATATCGTTGCCGCTATTCTGTTTATATTCAGCCTGGCTGGATTGTCTAAACACGAAACGTCAAAACAGGGCAATATCTACGGCATCACTGGGATGGCTATCGCGCTGATTGCCACCATTCTTGGGCCTGATTCCGGCAACGTTGGCTGGATAATCGTGGCGATGGTGATTGGCGGGGCCATTGGTATCTATCTGGCGCGTAAAGTCGAAATGACCGAAATGCCGGAGCTAGTTGCCATTCTTCACAGCTTTGTGGGTCTTGCTGCGGTGCTGGTTGGCTTCAACAGCTACCTTGACCACGGCGCGGTTGCCATGGACTCGGTAATGGAAAACATCCATCTCACCGAAGTGTTCTTAGGTATCTTTATCGGGGCCGTAACCTTTACCGGCTCCATCGTTGCGTTCGGTAAACTGCGCGGGATTATCTCTTCCAAGCCACTCGCCTTGCCGCATCGCCACAAGCTGAATCTGGCCGCATTGGTGATTTCATTCCTGCTGATGGTCACTTTTGTTCGCACCGATAGCGTCGGTTTGCAGGTGTTCTCACTGCTGATCATGACACTGATTGCCTTGGCGTTCGGCTGGCATTTGGTTTCTTCCATCGGTGGCGCGGACATGCCGGTGGTCGTCTCCATGCTCAACTCCTATTCAGGTTGGGCAGCGGCGGCGGCCGGCTTTATGCTGAGCAATGACCTTTTGATCGTCACGGGTGCCTTGGTGGGTTCTTCCGGTGCAATCCTGTCATTTATCATGTGTAAAGCGATGAACCGTTCGTTTATTAGCGTGATCGCGGGCGGCTTTGGTACGGATGGCTCTTCTACCGGCGATGCCGAAGAGATGGGCGAGTACCGCGAAGCCAGTGCGGAAGACGTGGCGGAAATGCTGAAAAGCGCCAGCTCGGTGATCATCACACCGGGCTATGGTATGGCGGTGGCGCAGGCGCAGTATCCGGTTCAGGATATCACCGCCAAACTGCGCGCCCTGGGTATCAAAGTTCGCTTTGGCATTCATCCGGTGGCAGGGCGTCTGCCGGGCCATATGAACGTGCTGCTGGCCGAGGCAAAAGTGCCGTATGACATCGTGCTGGAAATGGACGAAATCAACGACGACTTTACCGACACCGACGTGGTGCTGGTCATTGGTGCTAATGACACGGTAAACCCGGCGGCTCAGGAAGATCCGCGCAGCCCGATTGCCGGTATGCCGGTGCTGGAAGTGTGGAAAGCGCAGAACGTAATCGTGTTCAAACGCTCAATGAATACCGGCTACGCTGGCGTTCAGAACCCGCTGTTCTTCAAAGACAACACCCAAATGCTGTTTGGCGATGCGAAAGAGAGCGTAGAGAATATTCTTCGCGCACTTTGACGGTTTCCCCGCAGTAAAAGCAAAAAAGCCAGTTCGTAATGAACTGGCTTTTTCTTTGGCGTTTCCCGGTGAATAAAATCCGTTATTCGTCGTCGTGCTCTTCAACATCTTCAGAAGTAATAGGGCATTCAAAATCATCTGGCTTAATCGCCAGCAAATCGCATTTCAGATGGTCGATCACCTGTTCGGTGGTATTCCCCAAAAACGCGGCGGACAGGCCGGTGCGGCCGATAGTGCCGATAACCACCACGCCGGCTTGTAGATGCTCAGCGAGATCTGGGATCACTTCTTCCGGCAGGCCTTTTTCAACGTGGGTGAACTTCTCATCCAGTTGGAATTTCTGCCGCAGAGCTTTCATCGCAATCAGGTGCTGACCGCGAATCGCGTCGTTGTAAACGCTCGGATCAAAATCAGGCAGCTCAATGGCGATATTAATTGGCGTGACCGGATAAGCGCCCACCAGATGCACTTCGGTGTGGTTCACGTGGTCCGCCAGCTCGATGGTTTCTTTCACCAGCTTGATGTTGAGCGGGTCGTGGTAAGGCTCTTCGCTGGAGAGGTTGACCGCCACCAGCGCTTTGCCACTTTCTGGCCAAGGCTGATCTTTCACCATCCATACCGGGCAAGGGCATTTTCGCAGCAGATTCCAGTCCGTCGGGGTGAAAATTACGGACTCAAGGCGGTCATGCTGATGTGCCATCTTGAGCAGCAGGTCGTGCTCACCGGCAATCACTTCCTGAATAATGGCTTCGAATGGCTTGTTGTGCCAGACCACTTTGATTTCAATCGGAATGCCAGCTTCAACGTAGTAGTGGGCCTGTTCTGCAATCCACGCGGCACGTTCGTTAATCACGCTTTGACGCATGGCTAAACGCTCGTCAGGAGAGAGCATGGTGGTCATTTCATAGGAGAAGTCATAAATCGACAGGAAGGCTTTAATGCGCCCGCCGTTTCGTTGGACCAAATAAACCGCGCGTCGCAGGGCGGGTTGGTCATCCTGATTTGGGTCAATTGCGACCAGAAGGTTCTGATACTTAGCCATGAGGAAACTCCTTAACACCTGTGATTGAACAGCGTTATAGCTCAGTGTATTAAGTACAGAGTAAACCAAGATTAAGCAATCGGACAGAGCAGAAATTGAGTCGGATCAACAAATTATTGCCTTTGCTGATCCGATCGGAGAGAGGACTTATTTATGAGCAGCTTATGAGCTACGCGGTGACGGGTACCGAGTGACCTGCCAGCTGGGAAAGCATCGCGTGATTTTCAATAGTGATATATTTACCTTTCACGCTAAGCATTTCCGATTTCTGGAAACGGCCTAATAAACGACTGATAGTTTCAACCGTTAAACCAAGGTAATTACCAATATCACCACGGGTCATGGTCAGGCGGAATTCGCGCTGAGAAAAACCACGTTCAGCAAAACGACGAGACAGGTTGTAAATAAATGCCGCTAAACGCTCTTCAGCATTTTTCTTCGAGAGCAGCAGGATCATATCCTGGTCACCCTTAATTTCGCCGCTCATTAAACGCATCATTTGCTGACGCAAATTAGGCATTTTGCCAGACAGGTCGTCGAGGGTTTCGAAAGGAATTTCACAGACCATGGACGTTTCTAAAGCCTGAGCGAAGCTCGGATGCTCTAAACCGCCAATAGCGTCAAAACCAACCAAATCACCCGCGAGGTGGAAGCCGGTAATTTGCTCATCGCCTTGTTCTGTAATGGTGTAGCTCTTAATGGTCCCGGAACGGATGGCATACAGGGATTTCAACTCATCGCCTGCTTTGAACAGCGCCTGGCCTTTCTGGATCGGTTTCTTCCTTTCGATAATATTATCGAGTTGATCCAACTCGTGCTCATTGAGCGTGAAAGGAATGCAGAGTTGACTAATGCTGCAGTCTTGGCAGTGGATTGCACAACCACCAGATTGGATACGACGAATAATACGTTTTTCCGGGATCATAATAGATTCACTCTGGCAATATTGATATGGGTCAATTTTAACATCTTTTGCCAGAATTGATAAGTGGGGAATATAGGCCAAAAGGGCTAAATTATTAAAATACCCGATTTTTAAAGGGATTTTTTTCTTATTATTTGATCTCGACTGCTAAAAAATAAGTCAATCGAGAATCAATAAGATCTAAATTAGATTAAATGTATTAAAAAAGTGAATTTTGTTGATCAAATAAATAACCTTCATGCACCAATAACCATTTTTTTCTTTCCACCCCACCGGCATAGCCGGTCAGCGTTCCGTTGCTGCCAATCACCCGATGACAAGGCACCACGACGCTGATGGGATTGGAGCCATTTGCCAGCCCGACGGCCCTTGACGCGCCTGGGTTGCCGAGCTGTGCGGCCATCTGCCCATAAGTCATAATTTGCCCGCACGGAATTATGCGCAGCATCTTCCACACCGTGCGTTGGAATTCAGTTCCGGCCGTTGCAACGGGCAGGGTGTCAATGGCGGCTAAGTCTCCGGCGAAATAGTCTTCGATTGGCTGGCGAATATTTTGCGCGACATTATCTTGATGGAGGGAAAAACCTGGTTTAGCGGCAGATTTTGCGGTTGAGGCTGTGGAAGGATTTAACGAATGGTCAGGCCCATAATGGCGTACTAACAGTTGCAGCAAACGCGAGTGAAAATCCGCCCACTCCAGAGCGCGCAGCTGGCCTTGGGTATCGGTGATGATCTCAAGTTCACCAAGCGGGGTGGCGATAGTCTCACTCTTTAACGTCAACATAGGTTTCTCCGACAGTTTTCCGACAGTTTCTTCAACAAAGACCAAGACGCGTCGCGAATTATTGCATGACCCATAGCATTTTTCGACTTTCAATACCCAACATCAGCACAACCGCTTACAATGCAACAATCGTTTAGCTTTTGTTTACTTATCAGGAAGTGCAATGCAGTCAGTCTCTTTGGGATTCCCGCCGGAAACCACCGCCGTTTTTGTTGTCGTCGCCGTCGCGGCGCTGCTTATTGATATTCTGGCTCATCGCAGTCACAAGCCTATCGGGCTGAAAAGTGCCTCTCTGTGGACCACCTTTTGGATCGCCGTTTCACTCTCTTTCGCCGGTTTTCTCTATTATCACCACGGTAAAGAGGTCGCCAGCCTGTTCCTCACCGGCTATGCCTTAGAGCAGGTGCTGTCGGTCGACAATCTGTTCGTCATCATGGCGATTTTTGCATGGTTCAAAGTGCCGGACGGCTACCGCCATCGCATTCTCTACTGGGGCGTGATTGGCGCCATCGTCTTCCGTGGCATTTTCGTGGTGATTGGCACCAGCCTGCTGGCGCTAGGACCTTGGGTTGAAATGGTTTTCGCCATTGTGATTCTCTGGACCGCGATTTTGATGATGCGCGCGGGCAATGACGACGAAGAGTCTGATGACTACTCCGACCACATCGCCAACCGCCTGGTGCGTCGTTTCTTCCCGGTGTATCCGAAGTTGATTGGTCCAAAATTTTTGGTCACCAGCCAGGAAGTGGAAGCCGATCTGGCCAAGCCCGAGAACAAAGATTTTAGTTTTAAAGTGAAGCAGGGGGTGCGTTACGCCACGCCGCTGCTGCTATGTATTGCGGTGGTAGAGATCTCAGACGTAATGTTCGCCTTTGACAGCGTGCCGGCGGTAATTGCCGTTAGCCGCGAGCCGCTGATTGTCTACTCGGCCATGATGTTTGCCGTGCTGGGCCTGCGCACCATGTATTTCGTGCTGGAAGCGCTGCGCAAGTATCTGGTGCATCTGGAAAAATCGGTAATTTCACTGCTGTTCTTCGTGGCGGTGAAACTGGCGCTTAACTCCAGCGACCATCTGTGGCACCACGGCTACAACATCAGCGCCATGACCAGCCTGTACGTGGTGCTGGGCGTGTTGGCGCTGGGCATTGTCGCCAGCTTCCTGTTCCCCGGTAAAAAACAACAGGACGCCTAAGCGTCCCGTTACTTTCTTTTGTTAAATTCTCTTGAAAAGGGCGCCTGCTATGGCGCCCTGACTTTTTGGTTTACACATCACCTTCATTATCTAACTCAACGGCGTCATGCAGCCGATCGAGCATATCCGGGAAGGCCGACTGTACGCGGCTCCAACTCGGAATAAAGGGTTTCTCACTCGGCGTATCCACAAAGGCCTGACCGGCCTCCATGATCGCTTTGGAGAACAGCTCTACGGCCGACTCTTCGTTATGGCGGTCGAAGGACAGTCCGTTCATCCGTGCGTCATTTTCAAAGCCGTCAATCATATCCAGCGCGTTGCGATAGTAGGTCGCTTTCAGAATACGGAAGGACTCGCTGGTGATATTCACCCCCAGCACCGCCATCTTGCGATACAGCGCCTTGGTGATATCAATACTCATACGCTGCAAGCCGTTGCTGGCATCTTCTTCCGACATCGGCTGATGTTTGTGGTCATAGTTGTCGGCGATATCCACCTGACAGATACGCTTGGTTGCGGTATTGCGGTGCATCTCTGACAGCACGCCAATCTCCAGTCCCCAGTCGCTCGGAATGCGCAGGTCATTCAGCACGTGGGTGCGCATAGCGAACTCGCCAGAAAGCGGATAGCGGAAGGTGCGCAGATAGTCGAGGAAATCGGAGTTGCCGTAAACCTTTTGCAGCGATTTGAGCAGCGGGAAGACCAGCAGGCGGCCGACGCGACCGTTAAATTTGCCGTCCGCCACGCGGGCATAATAGCCTTTGCAGAAGTCATAGTTGAAGTTCGGGTTGGCAACCGGATACATCAGGCGCGCCAGCATATCGCGATTATAAGTGACAATGTCACAATCGTGTAGCCCGACCACCGAGGTACGGCGCGAGGCGAGGGTATAACCGACGCAGAACCAGACATTGCGGCCTTTGCCCGGCTCCATTGGCGACAGGCCTTTCTGTTGCAACTCTTCATCCAGCGCTTTTAGGCGCGGGCCGTCATTCCACAAAATGCGATGCCGCTGCGGCAGGCGCGAGAAGAATTCACGGGCAAACAAAAATTGCTCGCGGTCAGCTCGGTCGAGGCCGATGACAATCTCATCCAGATAGGGAACTTGGGTCAGTTCATCAACAATCTTGGTCAGCGCCGGACCTTCCAGCTCGGAGAACAGCGAAGGTAAAATAAGCCCCATTGAGCGACGACCGGAGAAGACCTGCAGGTCATACTCCAGCTCTTCAGTCTTGCGACGAGTCAGATTGTGGAAATTGGTAATGATGCCATCCTGATAAAAATCGCTCATAGAACACTCCCGTAAATGAGTAAAGTATTAAAATCAAAAGGATAAAAAGTGATCCAGCCCTTGTTTCCAGCCTTCCGGACCATACAAAGTGGTGCGATAAATATTGTTATCGGCCTTGTTTAGCGGCATTTTTTGGTCATGCTTTCCACGGATAACCACCGCGAAATCAACGGCTTCAAGCATGGAAATATCATTCGGGCCGTCTCCCAGACCCAGACTCACCAGCGGCTTACTTCGCTGCTGCTGATAGTGCTCAGTCAGCCACTTGACCGCCTGTCCTTTGCCCGCCTCGCGGCCCATGACATGCCAGAAACGACCGCCGCGGGTTAGCGCCAGGCCTTCCTCCGCCAGCAGTTTTTCCAAATGGGCGAAATCCGGCTGACTGCCAAACCACATTAAAGGCTCCGAGCCTTGGCGCTGCATAGCCAGCTTCGCATCGTCGAGAGACAGTCCGGTCCAGTCCGCCACTTGCTGCGGGCTGACATCGCCAAAGCCGCGAAACTCAAAATCGTACCTTTGGCGAAGTTGAACTAAAATTTCACGCACCCGCTGGTAATCCGCACCAATAACCTGATGCTGCGGCCCCTCACTGGCGGGGAGATGAATATAGGCCCCGTTCTCCGCGATAAAAGGCAAGTGACTGAGCTGCAAATCACGCTGCAAGGAGGAGACTTCGGCCGAGGTTTTACTGGTGGTGATAATCACCGGGATCTGGTGCTGGGCTAACTTCTCCAGCCAGCCTTGTGCCGGTTGCCAAGAGTAGCTGTCGTGATCGAGTAAAGAACCATCGAGATCGGTAAAAACCATCAAGGAATCATCAAGGTACGGCATTATTTCTCCTCAATTTCATTAAGGAACCGAATACAATCACGAATGATTATTTCGCTCCCTAATCATTCAGTATATACGGAAAATTCAGATTCACTGGGCGAAGGGCGACTTGCGAGAGCAAGGGAGAAAGGTTTCAGCAGCCTAAACCGGCCCCTTAGCGGCCACAGCACGGGACTGTTACTAAGGGCAAAATTAGGTAAACTAAGTGAGTAAACGGAGGGCGTTTAGATGAAAGATGATGAGCAACTCTTCAGTCAGGAAATGGCCGACGTCAGGCCGCTGGCTAGCGATAAACGCGTGGTTTACCTCAAAAGCGGCGGGCATCCGGCGGCAAAGAATAGCGTGGAAACCGAACCTGAGCGGCCAGAGAACACCTTCACCACCGGCTTTCTTGATATTCTGCCTTTTGATGAGCCGTTGGAGTACAAACAGAGCGGCGTGCAGCAGGGCGTGTTGGATAAACTGCGGGCGGGGAAATATCCGTTAGAAGCCAGTTTGAATCTGCTCAGAAAGCCGGTCGAAACCTGTCGTCAGGAGCTGTTTAACTTCTTCTGCGAGTCACAAACCCACAGTTTACGCACGCTGCTGATTATCCATGGCCGTGGTCGTGACGATGACAGCCACGCCAACATTGTCAGAAGTTATGTCGCCAAATGGCTGAAGCAGCTCGATGAAGTGCAGGCGTTCAGCGTCGCGCTACAGCGAGACGGCGGGGCCGGGGCCTGTTATGTCGCGCTGAAGAAAACCGCGCAGGCCAAACAAGAAAACTGGGAACGCCATGCGAAACGCAGTCGTTAATTCCTTGTTTAAGTGACATGTCGTACTGTCCCAACACTTTTACCGCTTGCTCCGCAGGCGGTTTGTTTTTTTAGCGAGCCAACTACATGTTCCAATTTAAGCGTTCCTCAATCTCGCTGGCATTAAGCCTGGCGGGGGTTATTGCCGGGGCAAGCCTGCTCTCATCCTGTGACAACGTCACTAATTCTTCGAAAGATGCGCTGGTCATCGACGGCAAAACCATGGGGACTTTCTACCGGGTTAGCCTGCAAGGCGTGGATAAGAGCCGCGAACCCGAGCTGCGTAAGCTGATTGAGGCGCAGCTGGCGGAAGATGACCACGAGATGTCGACCTACAAAGAAGACTCGGTGCTTTCACGCTTTAACCAATATCTGGGTACCGCGCCGCAGCCCATCAGCGCGGGGATGGCTGACGCCATTGTGACCTCGCTGCGTATCGGGCAGAAAACCGGTGGCGAAATGGATATCACCGTCGGCCCGTTGGTCAATTTGTGGGGCTTTGGCCCTCAAAAACAGCCAACCAAAACGCCGACCGATGAGCAAATTGCCGCCGCGCGTCAGGAGATTGGTTTACAGCATCTGAAAGTGATCCAGCAGAGTGACGGTCAGTATCTGCAAAAAGATATGCCGAACATGTATGTCGACCTGTCCACCGTGGGCGAAGGCTACGCCACCGACCATTTGGCGCGTTTGATGGAAGCTAACGGCATTAGCAACTATCTGGTGTCCGTCGGCGGCGCCGTGGTGTCTCGCGGGCACAACCCGAAGGGCAATCCTTGGCAGGTGGCGATTCAGAAGCCGACGGATAAAGATAATGAAGTGCAGGCCATTGTGGATCTACAGGGCATGGGCATCAGCACGTCGGGCAGTTATCGCAACTATTATGAGCTGGACGGCAAGCGCCTGTCGCACATCATTGACCCGGCGACCGGCCATCCGATCACCCACAAGCTGGTTTCCGCCACGGTGATTGCTTCTACCGCGCTGGAGGCCGATGGTTGGGACACCGGGCTGATGGTGCTCGGCACCAAAAAAGCCATGGCATTGGCAGAGAAAGAGCATCTGGCGGTGTACCTGATCACCAAAACCCCGGACGGCTTTGAGGTGCACATGACCCCGCAGTTTAAGGCGTATTTGCGCGATCCTGAGTAAGCTAAGGTAGTGGGACTGCAACAATCACTCTCGCCCCATCGCCTGACTTAAATAGTCGAGAAAGGCGCGCAGGGCGGAGGATTGCCCTTTCTTATTGGCATACAGCGCCGAAATATACGACGGCGCGGTGTGCCACTCTTGCATCACCACCTCGAGTTTTCCCTCTGCCAGCGCGTCCGCGCAGACGTGTTCTGAAATCAGCGCAATCCCCAGCCCCTCAATGGCGGCCTGCTTGATGACCAGCAGATTATTGCTGCGCAAACGGGACTGCACCTGCACGCTTCGGCTGCCCAATTCGGCGTGATGGAGCTGCCATTCACTGCGCGGCGTGGTGGCATGGCGAGTCAGCACCGGCAACTGCTCAAGGGTGTCGATACTCGGCGCAACGGAGCATTGGGCGATAAATTCAGGGCTGGCGACCAACAGATTTTTCAATTGCCCCAGAGCGCGACGGTAGAGCGAGGAGCTCTCCAGCGGCGCGTTGTGCGAGAGAATCGCCACATCAATGTTCTCCTCCAGCAGATCCACGGTGCGATTCATCGCCAGCACTTCACAGGTCACTTGCGGATAAAGCTTGAGAAATTGGCTAATAATCGGCGCGAGGACGATTTCTGCCATCATCACCGGGGCAGTGACGCGCAAAAAGCCTTGCGGGAACTGCCGCGATTGGTCAATCACCTGCCGGGCGGCCTGAGCCTGCTCGAGCATTTTTCGACACTCTTGGGCATAACGCAGGCCAATGTCCGTCACGGAAAAGTGCCGCGAGGTGCGATTTAACAGCCGCACGCCCAGACGAGCCTCCAGCGCCTCAATGCGTCGACTCAGTACCGATTTCGACACGCCGATCACCCGCCCCGCGGCGGTGAACCCCTGATGCTGCACCACGGCGGCGAAGTAAGCCATGTCATTCAGATCGTCTTGCACGGTGTCGTCCTTATTTCACAACGATATGTTGCCATTATGTGCATTTATCAACTTTACGACAACGACTAGACTGCGCCCATTCACCCTCCCGAATTAAGGCCGCAGCATGAAAATCTTACATATTGATTCCAGCCCCTTTGTTGAAACCTCCGTCACCCGCGAGTTATCGGCGTGGATTGTCGCTGAACTGCTGAAGATCAACCCGGACGCCGCCGTGCGTTATCGCGATGTAGGTACCACGCCGCCGCCGCACTTATCAGCAGCAGCCATGACCATTTTCCATGACGCCAAAGAGACGGCGATCACCCCTGAGCTGCAACAGGAAATCGACGGCATTTATCAATCCATCGAAGAGGTGATGGCCAGCGACGTCATTGTGATTGGCGCGCCGATGTACAACCATTCTATTTCCAGCAACCTCAAAGCCTGGATCGATCAGATTTCGCAAAAGGGCATCACTTTCACCTATACCCACGGCGGGGTTAAGGGCCTAGTCACGGATAAAAAAGTGTTTATGGCTTCATCGCGTGGCGGGATTTACTCCTCAGAAGCCGGGCGGCTGCACGATTTTCAGGAACCTTATTTAGTTTCTATTCTGGCGCTGATGGGTATGAATGACGTCAGCGTGATCACCGCCGAAGGCGTCAGCATGAGCGCCATTGGCCGGGAAACCGCGCTGGAGAGGGCGCGTCATTCGCTGCGCGAAGCTATCAGTGGCGAATGACAGGCAAAAAATAGGGCGCGAATCGTCTGACTCGCGCCCTGATGTTGTGACGTAACGTTTTACGCCGAGTGCTTACCGGCGCTTATTAGCTCGAACAGCGCCACGGTGCGCGACGGGCAGATGTATTCCCGGCCAAAATCAAAGTTGTGCTCATTGACATCATCCGGCTGGAAGGTGTCAAAAATGTGCCGCCAGCTCTCGCCGTGAGCCACCGACGGTAAGGTGAACACCACCTCTTCATGTGAGGCGTTAAACAACAGCAGCACGGTACTTAGCGAGCCGTAGCGCAGTAACCCGGTAGGCTGTGCGCGGCCATCGAGCAGCATGGCGATGCTTTTGGCGTGAGGATCGGCCCAAGCCTCGTCGGTCATCTCCTCGCCGCGTGGCTGGAACCAGCTCACATCCTTCACATTCAGCTTTTCATGCACGGCACCCGTCAGGAAACGCCCACGGTGCAGAATGGGGAAACGCTTTCTCAGGGCAATCAGGCGATAGGTAAAGAGGATCATCGACTTGCCTTTATCCTCGATGTTCCAGTTTACCCAGGCGATGTCGGTATCCTGACAGTAGGCGTTGTTGTTGCCGTTTTGCGAGCGGGCGAATTCATCGCCCGCCAGCAGCATCGGCGTGCCCTGTGAGAACAGCAGCGTCGCCAGCATATTGCGCATTTGCCGCAGCCTTAGCTCATTAATCGCCGGATCGTCAGTCGGTCCTTCAACCCCGTAGTTGGCGGAAATATTGTTATCGCTGCCGTCCTGACCATCTTCACCATTGGCCTCATTGTGTTTGTTCTCATAAGAGACTAAATCGTTGAGGGTGAAACCGTCGTGGGCGGTAATAAAGTTCACCGAGGCGTAAGGCTTACGGCCGCGATGGTTAAATAGGTCGGCAGAACCAGAGAGCCGGGTGGCGAACTGCGCCAGCTGGCTTTCGTCGCCACGCCAGAACTTGCGCACGGAGTCGCGGAAACGGTCATTCCACTCGGTCCAGCCGGGAGGGAAGCCGCCTACCTGATAGCCGCCGGGGCCGCAGTCCCAAGGCTCTGCTATCAGTTTGCACTGGCTGAGCACCGGGTCCTGACGACAGGTGTCGAGGAAGCCGCAGCCTTCATCAAAACCATAACTTTCACGCCCCAGAATAGTTGCCAGGTCGAAGCGGAAACCGTCAACCTGCATCTCGGTCGCCCAGTAGCGCAGGGAGTCAGTCACCATTTGCAGCACGCGCGGATGGCTCAGATTCAGGGTGTTGCCGGTGCCGGTGTCATTGATGTAATAACGCTTATTGTCCGGCATCAGGCGATAGTAGCTGGCGTTATCAATCCCTTTGAAAGAAAGGGTCGGGCCAAGCTCGTTGCCTTCCGCCGTGTGGTTGTAAACCACGTCGAGGATCACCTCAATGCCCGCCGCGTGCAGGGTGGCGATCATCTGTTTGAATTCGTTCACCGTGTGGGTCGCCATGTATTGCGGGTGCGGCGCGAAGAAACTCAGGGTGTTGTAGCCCCAGAAGTTGTGCAGCCCTTTCTCCTGCAAGTGGCGGTCGTCGGTAAAGGCGTGGATCGGCATCAGCTCTACCGAAGTCACGCCCAGCGACTTAATGTAATCAACGATTTGCGGGGTGCTCAAGCCTGAGAAGGTACCGCGCAGATGTTCTGGCACCGCCGGATGACGCATGGTGTAGCCGCGCACGTGCGTTTCATAAATCAGCGTCTCTTCCCACGGAATATGGTTCTTGCGCGATCTGGCCCAGGAGAAGGCCGGGTCAATCACGCGGCACTTCGGCAAAAATTCGGCGCTGTCGCGATTGTCGAGGTGGAGGTCCTTTTTGTCGCTCTGCATGTCGTAGGCGAACAGCGCATCGTCCCATTTCAACTCGCCGACAATCTGCTTGGCATAAGGGTCGAGCAGCAATTTGGCCGGGTTAAAACGGTGGCCGTTATGCGGGTCATAAGGCCCATGTACCCGGTAGGCATACAGCAGGCCGGGGCGGGCGTCGGGCAAATAGCCGTGCCAGACTTCGTCGGTGTATTCCGGCAGCTCAATGACGTCATACTGCTCGCCCTGATCGTTGAACAGGCACAGCTCGACTTTGGTGGCATTGGCAGAGAATAGGGCGAAGTTGACCCCCAAACCGTCCCAAGTTGCACCCAAAGGCACGGGTAAACCTTCCCGGACCCGCGTTTGGTGCCCCGAGTCGAAGCTTTTGACGATTTCACCATCGCTGTAGGGATGAATGATCCTGACGCCACCCTCATCCACGGCGACATTCACTTGCTTGTGAGGCGCGGTGGAGGGCTTGGCGGCTGGGGTTTCGGCGGAAGTTGTGGATTTAGGGGATGCTTTTTTTGCCATTCTTAACGTCACTCCTGAACAGGGAAATCAGAATAAAACCTGAAGGAACATTGAGCGAAGAACATCAGCGGCAGATAAAGCCGTGTGCACGAAGCCTCGATTGAGTGTAGACCTTGATGCAATTTTTTACCTTTTAAGCCTCTGATAATGCGCTTATTGGCTGTACAAGGCTGTGCCATTCGCCGATAGTCAAAACCATAATCAAAACCTCTTTAAGCCAATATTCGTTGTTTAATCAGGAGCTATCATGAATGTCCCGCTGCTAAGTCATGTCCCCCTCGAAGCCGGTTATCCAGAACGTTTTACAGCCGCAGGCTTCCAGCTGCATTACGCCATAACTCCGGAAAGCCGGGTGAATCTCGACCCTGCCGTGGCCGAGAGCATCCGCGCCGTATTGACCATTGGCACTATCGGGCTGACGGGCGAAGAGATGGATAAGCTGCCGAATCTGGCCATTATCTGTGCGCAGGGCGTGGGCTATGAGTTAGTTGACGTGGCCGCCGCCAAGCAGCGCGGCATTGTGGTGACTCACGGTCCCGGCACTAATAGCTCGTCGATGGCAGACCATACGCTGGCGCTGATGCTGGCGATCACGCGCCAAATCCCGCAGATGGACGCCAAGGTGCGCCGCAGCGACTGGACCCGCGCCGGTACTGACGTCGGCGGCATGTTTGGCAAAAAACTCGGCATTCTCGGGCTAGGCAATATCGGCGAACAAATTGCACGCCGCTGCGCCGGTGGCTTCGACATGGCGGTCGGCTACCATAATCGCAATCCACTCACTGACAGCCTGTGGCGCTATTTTGACAGCCTGCACGCCTTGGCAGAGTGGGCCGATTATTTAGTCGTCGCGACGCCGGGCGGTCAGGGCACCGCCAAACTGGTAGATGCGTCAGTATTGCGCGCCTTGGGCGAGAAGGGCTTCTTAATCAACATCTCCCGCGGCAGCGTGGTCGACACCCAAGCCTTGGTTGCCAGCCTGACGCAGGGTGACATCGCTGGCGCAGCGCTGGACGTCATTGACGGCGAGCCAAAAGTCCCGGAGGAGATCATCCCGCTGACCAATCTGGTGATCACTCCGCACATCGGCGGGCGCTCTCCCGAGGCGATGAACAACATGATGACGTTGGTGATCGACAACCTGCTGGCCCATTTTGGCGGCGCGCCGGTGCTGACTCCCGTCCGTGCCTGACTGAGATCAGTCGCCATCTCTTAACGCCGGTTTCCGGCGTTTTTCTTTTCTTTAGTCGGAAAAAGCATAAGTAACCGTTTTTTCGTATTTGTCCTGCGCAGCAACAGGCCGTAACAATAGTGCTACGCACAAAAGATTTACGCACATTTACGAACTTCAAGAGGCAGAAAACGGTGAATTTCCAACAGCTAAAAATCATTCGCGAGTCGGCGAGATGCAACTACAACCTGACGGAAGTTTCCAACATCCTGTTTACTTCTCAGTCGGGCGTGAGCCGCCATATCCGTGAGCTGGAAGATGAGCTGGGCGTGGAGATATTCATCCGTCGCGGCAAGCGTCTGCTGGGATTGACCGAGCCGGGTAAAGAGCTGCTGGCCGTCGCCGAGCGAATTCTGAATGAGGCGCAAAATATTCGCCGTCTGGCCGATGTGTTTTCTAAGGAAGACGCCGGGGTTCTGACTATCGCCACCACCCACACTCAGGCGCGCTATAGCTTGCCGAAGGTGATCAAGGCGTTCCGCGCTATTTATCCGGGCGTGCGCCTCGAGCTGCAACAGGGTTCGCCGCAGGAAGTGCTGGCCATGCTGTTAGGCGGCCAGGCGGACATTGGTATCGCCAGCGAAAGGCTGATCAACGATCCGGCCGTCGCCGCTTTCCCTTATTACCGTTGGCATCACTCGGTGGTAGTGCCTAACGATCATCCGCTAATTAACCAGCAACCGTTAACCTTGCAACACCTGAGCGAGCAACCGTTAATCACTTATCGTCAGGGCATCACAGGCCGTTCGCGCATTGACGAAGCCTTTAACCGCGCGGGCCTCAGCCCGGACATCGTGCTGAGCGCGCAGGACTCCGACGTGATTAAAACTTATGTCGAGTTAGGTCTGGGCGTGGGTATCGTCGCCGACAAAGCCTTTGAAGCAGAGCGCGACAGCGGCCTGACGCTCATCAACGCCGAACACCTGTTCGAAGCCAACACCGTCTGGCTAGGGTTGAAAAGGGCGCAGTTACAACGTAACTATGTTTGGCGATTTATCGAGCTGTGCAACCCACGGCTGTCAGTTAATGAGATTAAAGAGAAGGCTTTCGCACAGCCACAAGAGGAAGAAGTGGTTATTGATTATCAGATCTGAGGGCTGCATCCCTGACCTGCTTGTTAAATCTTTAAATTCAAATTCAAATTCAAATTCAACTTCAAGTTCAAGGTCGTGGGCGGCGAGCCCACGACCTTGAACTTGACCAGCTTTTAAAAGCGCAAATTACTGTGCTGGTGCATCCTGACTCGTCCCAGTCTTGGCACTGTCATCGATGCGATCGGAAGTCTTGGTGTAGACGATTTTCTGCGTGTCGTTTTCGCAGTGACCCACTACCTGACCGCCAGCCTGATCGGCTTGATCATTTGGCACGATATCTAACTTGAAATTGGCTTCAGGCAAGCCGTTAGCAACGATTTTTTGGGTGATATCGGCTTTCACGCTGTCGCATGATGCTTGAGCTGCTAAGGGTGCGAGGGCGAGAATGGCCAGTCCGGCTAACATGGTTTTTTTCATCATCTAATCCTTTTATGATTATTAAGTAAAAGAAGGTCTTCTACTTAAGTTTAGCAGCCTGAGCGCAAAGGGGGGCCTTTACGCTCGTTGGCTGTTAACTCTGCGTTACGGTGCTAACAGGGCGCGGCCGGTGCGGCGGTCAAGACAGCGCTCAGTGTTAGGTTCCCAGTAGGCATTCAGGTTTTGGCTGGCTTCGCAGGCATCGCGCGCATCCACGGCTTTGTCGAACTTATTGAAGCTCTTGGTCGCCCGCTGGTTGATTGAATGGCGCAGCTGCTCGGTGTCATTCCACTGCTCTTTGCTCTGGCGCGCGGCTTCGTTATTCACCGCGTCATTACCGGTACCGCTGAACACGCAGGTACCGCCGGAACAGTTGGTATTTGCGGCCTGTGCAGAAACCTGCCAACTTGCCGCCATGACCAACAGGGCAACCGGTAACAACCGGCGGGTCATTTGGGTCATAAACATTGTATTCATTAGCTCTTCCTTATAGGTTTACACATCGCTCAGGCGAATAAATAAATTATACCATTGCGACCACGAACGTCACTCTTTGACGGACGAGTGGTTTATTCCTGATTGAATTATGGACTGTAAACTTCCGCCATGCTCAAAACTACCATACTGTTTTTTGTCACCGCGCTGGCTGAAATCATCGGCTGCTTCTTGCCTTATCTGTGGTTGAGAAAGGGAGGAAGCGTTTGGCTGCTGTTTCCCGCGGCGCTGAGCCTCGCGGCGTTTGCCTGGTTGCTTACCCTGCATCCGGCAGCCAGTGGCCGTGTTTATGCGGCCTACGGCGGAGTCTATATTATGACCGCGCTTTTGTGGTTACGTTTTGTCGATGGCGTGAAATTAAGTCATACCGACTGGCTGGGAGCCTGCGTGGCTCTGGCTGGAATGCTGATCATCGTCTCTGGCTGGAAAGCGAGTTAAGCCTTATCTCATGATTCAGCCATAAAAAAAGCGCCCAGCGGCGCTTTTTTGCTTTCCAGTTCGCAAAAATTACTCTTCGCGATGCACCTGCAAGCCCGCCAAAGACTGGCTGACTGGCATCATTTCAATGCTATTGATGTTGACGTGAGCTGGCAGCGTTGACACCCAGAACACAGACTCAGCCACGTCGGCCGCGGTCAGTGGGTTGGTGTTGTCATAGGTTTTGCTGACCTTTTCGTCATCGCCTTTGAAGCGTACGTTGGAGAACTCAGTGCCGCCGCACAGGCCCGGCTCAATATTGGTCACGCGAACGTGAGTGCCGTGCAGGTCGGAACGCAGGTTGTAGCTGAACTGGCGAACGAAAGCCTTGGTCGCGCCATAAACGTTGCCGCCGGCATATGGCCAGTTACCGGCCGTTGAGCCGATGTTAATGATGTGGCCCACGTTGCGCTCAACCATGCCCGGCAGAACGGCACGGGTCATGTACACCAAGCCTTTGGCGTTGGTATCAATCATGTTTTCCCAGTCATCCAGATCGGCTTTGTCCGCTTTTTCCAGACCCAGGGCCAAGCCCGCGTTGTTGACCAGCACGTCGATATTGCGCCATTCGGCAGGCAGCGCGGCGATCGCTTCGCCAACCGATGCGCGATTGGTCACATCTAGCTGCACCACGTACAGCGCATCGCCCAGCTCAGATTTCAAATCGGCCAGACGCTCTTTTCGGCGTCCAGAGGCGATAACCTGATGACCTGCTTTAACAAATTTACGGGCAATTTCAGCGCCAAAACCAGCGGTTGCGCCTGTTACAAAAATAATCATCCCAAGAATCCTCAATAGTTATCACGCATTAAAATGTGAAGCTGCACACAGTATTAGCATAAATGAAGGCAAATCGGCAGTGTGCTTAACCCATTATTTTCCGCCCGAGGCAGCAGGGGCCGACGGGGCTTTTTTACGGCGGATTTCATCCCCGGCGGTCGGGCTAAGGGACAGGTTATTCAAGGTGCCGACCAGCGAAAACAGCCCGATAATAATGAAGGCCACGTGGAACTGCTCGAGGTGCACCGAACTTCCGGCGTCGGTCTGGAAATGCTCCGCCACGCGCAGTGAAAGGGCGCCAATGGTAATGCCCAACCCGGTGGAAAGCTGCTGCACAGTGTTTGCCAGGGTGTTCGCGCCGCCCATTTGCTCCCTCGGCACCTGAGAAAATGTTAGGGTATTCAACGCGGTGAACTGCATTGAACGCGTCATGCCGCTGGCGAAGAGTAGCAATAATGTCAGTGAGGTCGGCACCTCAGGAGTCAGCAGCGCGCAGGCAAAAATAGTCAGGCTGTTAAGCACCCCGTTGACCAACATGACCGAGCGAAACTTAAAGCGATGCAGAATGGCCGAGGTAAAAGGCTTCATCGCCAGATTTCCGGCAAACACCGCCAGCACCAGCAGACCGGCATCAAAAGCACTCATGCCATAGCCCAGCTGGAACATCAAAGGCAGCAGAAAAGGCAGGGCGCCGATGGCGATACGGAACAGCGAACCGCCATAAATAGTGACGGCGTAACTTTTTATCTTCATCGCCACCATCGGCAGCAGTGGGAAAGGTGCGCGGATGGAGTGCAGCACCGTTAAGACTCCCAGCAGGATGCTTGCCGCCACGCAGGTGATTGGCAACCAGCTCACCCCTTGCTGATTAAACAGATCCAGACCAAACATCAGGCCCAGACAGGCCGCGCCGGTCAGCACAAATCCCAGCCAGTCGAATGGCACCCCTTTTTCACCGGGCAGCGCGGGAACCAGCTTCTGGCTGAAATAAAGCGCCACCAGAGAGAGCGGCACGTTAATGATGAAAATCCAGTGCCAGGAGGCAAAAGTGGTAATAAAGCCACCCAGCGGCGGGCCGATAATCGGCGCAACCAGCCCCGGCCAGGTGATAGTGGCGATGGCGCGGATCAAATCAGACTTGGAGGTATTTCTCAGTACTACCAGTCGCCCAACCGGCACCATCAGTGCGCCGGAAAAGCCTTGTAACATGCGGGCTGCGGTAAAGGTGGCGAGGCTGGTACTGACCGAGCAGAGGATCGACGCTAGTGCAAAAAGCACGATGGCCATCGAGAAAACTTTACGCGTGCCGAAGCGATTGGCAATCCAGCCGCTGGCCGGAATAAACACCGTCGTAGTCAGAATATAGGCCGATACACCGATATTCATATCGACCGGGTGTACGCCAAACGCCTGCGCCATTTGCGGCAGCGCGGTGACAATCACCGTAGCATCTAGGTTCTCCATGAAGAATGCGCCCGCCACTAATAAAGGCAAGGCGGAACCAGCAGGGAGGCTGAATTTGAACGACATGAACCACTCCGAAAAGGCGACTGACGATGACACTCATTTACGTTCAGACTACCTTTTCGCAAGGAGGCTGTCACAGGGAATGTTACTGAAATGTAATAAAAAGCAGCAGGATCGAGCGGGCAATCGACTTAATCCAGATGAAGTGAAAAATGGCGAGCTAAGGCGATTTTCCCCTTAGCGGTGAACGACAACTGGCGGCTGTCGAGGTGGCGTAACACCCACTCTTTTCGTTCAAAAGTAGCCAATATTGCCGCGCCTAAAGCACCGCCAAGGTGAGCTTTGCGCTCGCTCCAGTCAAGGCAGCTACAGGCAAAATGGCGACGTGAAGCGGGCTGGGAGCAATCCACGCCCACGGCGGTCAGCTTTTCACGACCTTCCTCGCTTAGCTGGTAGAGCTGATCGCCACTCAACCAGCCCGCGCGGAACAGGCCGTCATGCAGCCTCACCGCCACGTCACCGGCCATGTGGTCATAACAGGTGCGGGCAAATTGCAATGCGCCAGGAGTCGAGCTTTTCACCACCGGGCGTTCGACGCCGACCATCGCCATCAGCGATTCCAGCAGCTGGGCGACCTCTAAACCGGCCAGTCGAAAGTAGCGATAGCGCCCCTGTTTGACGCAGCTAATCAGGTTCTGCTCCATCAGTTTTGCCAGATGTGCGCTGGTTGTGGATGCCGCGACATCCACCGCCGCGCTCATTTCCGTGGCAGTGTAAGCCCGACCGTCCATTAACAGGCACAGCATGCGGGTTCGGGTTTTGTCGGCCATGGCCGCCGCGAGGGCTGCCAGCCGTTCTTCAATATCAATGTTATCCATACTTCGAGGTTAAGCGAAGTATGGCGTTCGCGCCAGTCGTAAACTCGCAACCTGTAAACACATCAGGAGAATGCCCATGATTGCTGTCATTTTTGAACTACAACCCGTAGATGGCCAGCGTGAAAGTTATCTGGCGATGGCTGCCGCGCTTAAGCCCTTGCTTGAAGAAATCGACGGCTTCATTTCCATCGAGCGTTTCCAAAGCCTTGCCGATCCCAACAAGCTGCTTTCTCTCTCTTTTTGGCGCGATGAAGAGGCGGTAAAGCAGTGGCGAAACCTCGAGCCGCACCGGCTGGCGCAGACCAAAGGACGGGAGAATATTCTGGCGGATTACCGGCTGCGCGTAGCCGAGGTCGTGCGAGATTATGGCCTGAAGGAGCGCGATCAGGCTCCGGCTGATAGTCGATGCTGTCATGGTTAAAGGCTGATTGACCTGAATACGGCGTCCATGGCAAAGTCTATTAAATATTACTTCCCTCAAAAGAGGACATCATGGCGCTGCGTATCGGACTGGTAATTTTCCCCGGATTTCAAATGTTGGATCTGGCGGCTCTCTCTGTTTTTGAAATTGCCAATCTGGAAATGGCCATGCGCGGCCATGAAGAGCCATATTATCAGTTCGACATTGTCTCGAGTCAGGGTGGCCTGATCAGCAGTTCGGCTGGGGTCAAAATTGATAGCCAGCCGATTGAGCAGCTCGAGTTCGACACCGTTATGGTCGGCGGCAGTACGGATATTCCACACGTCGGCCCGCTATTAATCAGCCAAATTCAACATGTTGCGTTGCAAACGCGGCGCGTTTCCAGCATCTGTAGCGGCGCATTTATCTTGGCGGAGGCGGGGCTTTTAGACGGCCACATCGCCACCACGCACTGGGGACAGGCGGCCGCGCTGCAACAAAGATTCCCCAAAGTGCGCGTCGATCAGGACAAAATCTATATTAATGAAGGCCAAATCTGGACCTCTGCGGGTATGACGGCCTGCATTGACTTGGCTCTCGCCATGGTGAAGCAGGATTTAGGCGCAGAACTGGTCAAAAGCGTGGCGCGAAAACTGGTGGTTTATCATCGCCGGATTGGCGGCCAGTCGCAGTTTTCAACCGTGGCCGAAATGGAGCCAGATTCCGATCGCGTTCGCAAAGCATTGGAATTCGCCAAAGAGAATTTGTGTGAACCCTTAAACGTTGAGCAACTCGCCGAGCAGGTTCACTGGAGCCCAAGACATTTCAGCCGCGCATTTCAGCATCAGACCGGCCATTCACCAGCCAAAGCGGTAGAAAAATTACGCATTGAAGCCGCAAAATCGATGATTGAAGCTGGGCATTCTTCTATTGCGCAGATTGCTTTAAAAACGGGATTTGGTGATGAAGAACGCATGCGGCGCGCCTTTTTACGCACGCTCGGGCAGCCGCCGCAGGCGTTATTGCGGGAGATCCGTTCCCGCCAGGCCTATGTGGAACAGGCACCCGCAGTCGAGTAATACCTGCATTTTCAAGCGGTTATAAATAGCGCGGGCCTGGGGTTTTATTAGCAAACAACCCGGAAAGCTCAACGCGCGCTGCATCATAAGCCAGCCATTTGTCACCGTCCTGCAACGGCGGGATGGTGACAACTTCGCCCTGATCAAAACCGCGCAACGACGCGTCCACCATCGCTTCGGCACTCATTACCCAGTCCTGCGGCAAGTTGGAGGCGTGAGTTCCGGCCACGTCCCAAAATTCGGTGGCCGTCGCGCCTGGAAGAACCACTTGGACTTTAATGCCTTTATCCGCCAACTGGTGATGCAGCGACTGAGTGAAGTTCAGTACATAAGCTTTGCTGGCGTTATAGACATCGTTCAGCACATTGGTACTGATCGCCACGATGGATGAGATATTGATGATGGCGCCGTTGCCGAGTGCCACAAATCCCGGTACGGCGGCGTAGGTCAGGCGGGTCAGGGCGGTAACGTTCAGGTCGATCATCTGTTCCATTTCATCGACATTGGCATTCAAAAGTGGGAACACTGAGCCAAACCCCGCGTTGTTGACCAGCAAACTTATCGGGCTATCTTCACGGCGTAACAGGGCTTCCACCTGACGTAATTGCTCAGGCTGACCGAGATCCGCGGCCACCGCGGTAACGCCAGCGCCCGTGCTTTCCTTAATAATATCAGCCACTTTCTCTAAGCGAGACTGGTTACGCGCCACCAGAATTAGGTCATAGCCACGACGAGCTAAACGGTCTGCATAGATAGCGCCGATGCCAGTAGAAGCGCCGGTGATCAGAGCAACAGGGCGAGCAGTAGATGTTGTCATTTTTAAAGTCCAATAGTGTCTCAGTAAGGAAACCCAGTATTAATCTTTAAACCACTTTAACAAATGACATGAAACCCTCTTTTTATGCCATGGTGAAATGACGCGATCTGGCGAATTCTGCATGGGCAGAGTAGGCAGACAGTTACAATTTTGCCACAGCGTTGCCTTGATTATTTCAAGATGATCGGTCATTAATGAATTAAGGCCAATGTCTCTATGAACTGAGAAGTGTCGTGGGTTTTGGCTACACCGCGTGTCTTTTACTTAATAGCAGGATATGAAGCGATGAAAAATGTAGTCGTCGGGCTGGTTGTGACGCTTTCGACATTGGCCAGCTTGCCAAAGGCAGTGGCTGCGGATCAGGATCCCTTATCAGCACAAACCCGAGAAACCATCAGGAATGATTTTATTCATTTGGCGGATTTGGCGAACAAGCACGATATTACGGGGATTCACAATATGTTCTGGCAATCGTCGTCAGCCATGTTGGTAGCGAAAAGCGCCAATCCGGCAGTGGAGGGCAATTGGTCGGCAGTGTGGGGAAATGCGGCTATCGATCAGAAATTGTCAGACATCGCGCACTCCGGCCCGGTAGTTTTGACCCCGGATCTGAGTAAGTTAAAAGTGGTGGGATTAACCAAAGATGTGGCCCAAAGCTACGCGCCGGTGACCATTACCGTGTCCTACGCTGGGCAAGACGGTAAGCCGAAACCTTTCCTGTTGATTCATAACTGGTTGAAAGTTAACAAAGAATGGAAGATCGCTTCAGAAATTATTCTGCCAGTTCCGCCAACGCCGCCGGTTAAGAGTTAAAAAGAGTTGCGGCCGAAAGGTCGCAATTTTTATGCTAAATAAAAAGGACCGAATCATAAAATAAGCCATGGAAAACAACAGGGGATGAGGTAAGCCAGTCAGGCTTGGTACGCTATGATATTCAATTTAACATAATATACATTATGCGCACCTAGATAAGGGTACGTAGAATCTGGGGCTTTGGCGCTGTCATTGTGCTGCTCGCGGATCTGCGGTTTTGCGCCATTTCACCTGTCTCGCTTACATTCACTCCTTCATTGCTGTTCCTTGATGAAATCTAATTTGCCAGTCATAAGGCTCTGACCTATTGGAACGTGTCGACGCATAAAAAAAGAGCTCATAAAAGATTATGAGCCCTTTTCAATAACAGCGGATCCTTCAAGTATTTCTTAAACTAATGGCATGTCATAACGCGACGTGGCATCAGAAAAGAAAAAACATATCAGCAGTGATCCGTTAGAAATTGTATTGGTAATTCATCAGAATACCTTTGTCGCTCACGCTGTCTTCTTTCCACTGGTAGGCATCGAATGCCAGACGACCCGCCTCACCGCCGTAACTAACACCCGTGGAAACCACGCCGTTAATACCGCCACCTTTCTGATCGTTGTCGACCATAAAGCGCGAGTTACCGGCACCCTGTAACGAAGCAGTCTGCGCGGACTGTTTGTAACTGACGTTCGGTCCGCCTTCGGCTAAGGCATTGACAGACCAGCCGTTAGAGGTGGCGAATTTCAGTTTCAAACCAACCAGCGCGTCCACCGCCGTTTCGTTACTGTCATCCATGGTCAGGTTGAAGTCACCTGCCCCGCGCTCGCTGTAGCCGTTGTTCGCCGTGTGGCGCAGTTTGAGGCCCGCACTTGGCGTCAGGCTCAGGCCTTCGGCAACGTCAAAACCTTTGCTGAAACCGCTGCGCCATTCCATATATTGCTGGCTATTGTCTGATTTCGCCGTCTGATTAGCGCCGGAGTAACGGATGCTGCGGTTGCTTTCCAACTGGTGCACATCATAACGCAGGGCGTTGGTCAGCGTCAGGCCGCGGCCCATATCCACGCTGTGATTCAGCCCGAAGAACTGGCTGTACCCGCCGATAATCCCGTTGTCACCCGCTTTCTGCTTGCCGTTCACGCCGTTCCCGTCCAGGCGCGCGATACCGTACTGCATCTGCATTTTCTGGCTGGCGCTCAGGTCAAAACTCTGACTTAAGGCCATCATATCGTAGCGGGTGTCGTTGCCCAGCTCCGCACGCTTATCGTTTTTGTCCACCAGATTGAAACCGAATCCGGAAGGCATCACAATCGCGTTATCCGCCAGCATATTAAAACGCTGGCTTAACACGCGGGCCTCTTTAAACGCGGAAGTGGCGTTCGCGCCGGATAGCTGACGCATCGCACTTTCTACGTCAGCAGACGTTTTCAGATTGAGGCTGTTGTATAAGGCGTTATTGGTGTAGTTGTTTTCCAGCTTGCTCGCCATGTTTTGCAGCCCGGCGCTGTCTTTCACTACGTCCTGATAGCTTCTTTTGGTCATGGTCACGTCGACGTTACCGTTAGTATCGGTTTGCGCGCGGGCATTCCATACTGCACTGGTTGACTTAACGTTCTGCGTGCCCTGAATGTCCTTGCCGGTGAAGACGTTATCGAAAGTTTTGGTTTTCGCATCCGTTCCTTCGGTGAATGTGGTATCCACGGAAACGTCTTTTAGGTTCGCATGAGACACGTTCATGGTACCGGCAGTGCCGTTTGCCTTGGTGCCCACGGTGTAGTTTTTGATCGTGCTGCGGTACACCGATGTGGTATCCACAACGCTGGCATTTTCCCCTCTCACCAGGCCCCATTCGGTTACGCCATCGCGGACGTTCACCGTGCCGGTATTGACCAGGTGTGCCGTCGTGGTGCCGTTACGGTCAAAGACGTAAGACTGGTTGGCGTTAATGTTCACCGTGCCCTGATTATAGGCGGTAACCTTTTCCCCCACGGCTTTAAAGGCGGTTAATCCCGTCCCATTATCAGCAATGGAATTCTCCTTTGACCCTAAATTAATGGTGCCGTTATTGACTAAGGTGGAGTTTCCTTCACCGTATAATGCGGTAGCATCATTGCCTTTGACCGTCATCGTGCCGTTATTGATGAATGTGCTGATATTTGAATTTTTTGGAGCACCATTACTTGCCATACCCAATGAAATCGCGGCCGATGGATGATAGAAATTATTTGGCTGAAGTGGCACGGTAAAATCTATTAGCCCGTTATTAACCGCATTAATTGTCACCCCGCTTTTAGTTTCTGCATTTGACAAAAATCCACCTGTGGAACCATCTACCCAACGCCACCTCGTATCATCTGTAATAACGTTGTAGCCGTGGCTGGCGGTGATAACGCCGTCCGTGGCATTTTCCCAATAAATAGAGTTAGAAGTGCCGCTTCCACCCAAGGTAAAGATACTTTCATATATGTTCAAAGGACTTCCTGATTCAGGAATAATTATCCTCCCGGCTGCATTAATCTGACCGTGATTCACCATGGTCGAGTTATCCAGCATGCCTATGCTCCCGCCCATAGGGGTTGCATATTGGTCACCCTGGGTCAGATCGCCAAATTTAATTTCAGCGCCTTTGGCATTGAACAGTGTACCTTTATTGGTAATGAGAATTTGAGAAACCGCATTGTCGGAAGATGCTCCCAGACTTCTCGTGAATTTCATCGTGCCCGTATTTAAGAATAGAGCGTTTTCTCCAACCTTTGTTTGCGAGATATGCCATTTCTCACCTGTGCCGCTCCTGTAAAAACTGTTGAAACCCGTCAACGTGCCCGCATTTTCGATAACCAGAGGTTCTGAGGCTGACGCATTGTAATTTAGAAATTGTCCATCAGTTAGCGCCAGCGATGTACCCTTAGGGTTCAGCAGATTGTAATTCGATGTCCACTTCTTAATACCGATTGGCGTAGTGCCATCCAGCGTCCATAATTTACGATCGACAATGCTGTAGCCTTTTATCTCGCCGGTGGTCCGATCGAGCGTCTGGGCAACATACGTTTTCCCGGTCGCCGGGTCGGTGATCAACCACGTGCCGTCGGACTGCTTGGTTGCTTCCATCGATACGCCATTTAAGGTCAGCGTGGCGGTGCTGGCCCCTTTAATCATGGTGACGGATAAGCCGTTCGGATAAGTCGTGGTTTGCGCGACCGGATCGACTGGCGGAACGGGTTTATCACCGCCGTCGCTTGGCGGAACGGGTGTATCACCATCGCTTGGTGGAACGGGTTTATCACCGCCGTCGCTTGGCGGAACGGGTTTATCACCGCCGTCGCTTGGCGGAACGGGTGTATCACCGCCGTCGCTTGGCGGAACGGGTGTATCACCGCCGTCGCTTGGCGGAACGGGTTTATCACCGCCGTCGCTTGGCGGAACGGGTTTATCACCGCCGTCGCTTGGTGGAACGGGTTTATCACCGCCGTCGCTTGGCGGAACGGGTTTATCACCGCCGTCGCTTGGCGGAACGGGTTTACCACCCTCCGAATTACCGCCGCCACCGCCGCCGCCACCCGCAGCCATTGCAATACCTACTACTGCTGCAACACCGGCAATCGCACCTCCAGTGATCCATAGTTGCTGATCGGTGAAACCGGTTTTCTGACAGTCTGCTGGCAGCGCACTTTTTTCAGCTTTGCTGAGTTTTGAGATGTCTTTAGGACATGTGGCCCCGGCGGCATAACTTTGGGGAATACCTAAGGCGAGAGTAATACACACGGACAATGCTTTCATTTGCATTTTCATATAAGAAATCCTTTCTTTATGACAGACAATTAATCTTAGTAATAATAGGATGATGAATAACTCAGGTTTTTAACATTCACTCTGTGAATGTTATTGATTTCAATTCTGCGTTCCTAAACATTTGAGAGTGTTTTTGCAGAAAATCGAATCACTGAATAAGTTCATTTGCGGTAAAAAGAAATTTACCAGGAGTGTGAATTTATCTGATTACAGAACTAAGTCAACGTGAAGTTTTGCTTTATGACAAATTAAGTAGGGCTAAGCCTGTTTTTAAATTATAACCCTGCGTTATGAATGCGTTTTAGTGATGATTTTTTCGCTGGTATTATTATTATGTATGATTTGCCTGTTTTATATGCTCTGGTGCGTTTAGGATCTTTACCCACCGCTGACAAGCGCATCTCACATATGAGGCTTTTAGCTAATTTCGTTTGCTAAGAAAAAATTGAAATAAATACTAAAAATAGAACCCACATTAATTTAAGCCGTGTCGGAATATTCTTGTATATTAAACTTTGAGGTAGCTTAAGCGGAATACGTTGGAAGTGGCGTAGTAAAAAAAGAATTAGTCTTTTTTTATCTAAACCTATTTTTCTTACATTCACTCCTTTCTTACTGTCCCTTGATGAAATCTCATCTGCCAGCCGTAAGGCTCTGACCATTGCCAAATTGAACTGCGCAATGTGCGCCGCACTATCACGTTGTCTGGCGTTAACTCGAAACTTTGATAAGTCAGAATGACCACGCCTTCGCTGATTTTGCCCAGCGCAAAGTTTTCGGCTGCTATCTTCGATTGATGGGTTTCAGCCAATAACGCCTCGACAACATCCTTCCTGCTGTACAGCTGCCCCGAGCGGCCAATCTCTGCAAACTCACTATGCAGCAAATGCTCGAGTGTTTGATCATCGCGGCGTGAATTGCGTTGATGCAAACGCGTTTCTAGCTCGATGATGTGCTGCATTAAATCTGCGTCATTTGTCATGTGCTCGTCAGCCATCTCAGTGGGAAGAAATAAACTCGGTGGCCTGATGCTCAGGCGGCACGGCGAAGTTCTCTTTCATACGTTTCACTTCTTCGACCGGCGTGCGGCCAAATAAGCGTTTGAATTCACGGCTAAACTGCGAAGCACTTTCATAACCGACTTGCAGCGACGCCGTTAGCGCCGTGATCTCCTTTCTGACCATCAACAGTCTGGCTTGGTGCAGCCGCAAAGACTTCAGATATTGCATTGGCGATGTCTCAGTGATCAGTTTGAAGTGGCTGTGGAAAGTCGCCGGACTCATATTGGCCATTTGGGCTAACTGATTGATATCTAAGTTTTCGCTATACGCGCTATGAATGTGGCGAATCACGTTATAGATACGGCCAAACTGGCCTTGCAGCTGTAACGCGGTGCGGATCCCAGCCCCCTGCTCGCTGGTTAATACGCGGTAGTAGATCTCGCGAACCAGCGCCGGGCCTAGGATGGCGGCCTCCTGTGGCTCACTCATTACCTGAAGAAAACGCAAAACCGAGTGCTGCATAGCTTCGCCCATGGGTGTCGACACCATGCTTTGCGGCCTTGGTGACTCTTGCGCAGAGTTTTGGTCAATCTTCATGATCAGTTCAGCGGCGACAGAAAAATCGAGATGCATATAAATGGCTAACAGCGGCTGTTCTGCGCTGGCGTCGGTTTCCATAGTAAAAGGCACTGGCAGCGCCACGGCGAGGAAATGCTGTGCGTCATAAACGTACACCCGGTCACCAAAATAGCCGCGTTTTGTCCCCTGGCAGACAATCACAATGCCCGGGTCATAGAGCACCGGCATGCGTTTCAAGGGGCGGTTTGAGCGTAAAAAGCGCACATCGGGCACCCGCGACAGGTTATAACCTTCGACCGGCGCCAGTGTTTCCAGCAGCTTGACCATCTCCTGCTGCACTGCCCCAACCTGCCCCACGTTTTCGCTGTTCATGTCAATCACCTCAAAGATAACTCTGATGCAGTGTAACAAGTTGCGATGGTGATAAAAACAACACTCATAGTTTTAGGCAATAAACTCCGAGTTTCAGGTCTCTTGCGAATGACATATCGGCGCTATTCTGAGCGCCGTGAAAAGCCGCGTTGGCTTTATCAATGCTTTTGGAGAAATAACCATGTCTGATACTAAAAACATTTTGATCACCGGTGTAAGCAGCGGCTTTGGCCGCGCTCTGGCGCAAGAGGCGCTGTCTGACGGCCATCGCGTGATAGGCACCGTGCGCAACGCCAAGGCGGCTGAAGAATTTACCGCGCTGCACCCGACTCACGCCATTGCGCGCATTTTAGATGTCACCGACTTTGCCTATATTGACGAAACCATTGTTGAAATTGAAGACAACGTCGGGCCAATTGACGTGCTGGTGAATAATGCGGGCTACGGCCACGAAGGGGTGTTCGAAGAGTCGCCGTTGGAAGAGATGCGCCGCCAGTTTGACGTCAACGTGTTCGGCGCGGTAGCCGTCACCAAGGCCGTGGTGCCCTTTATGCGCCAACGCCGCCGGGGCCATATTTTGAATATCACCTCCATGGGCGGCTTCATCACCATGCCGGGGATTGCCTACTACTGCGGCAGCAAGTTTGCTTTAGAAGGGATTTCTGAAGTGTTGAGCAAAGAGCTGGCCCCTTTCAACATCTTCGTCACCGCTGTCGAGCCAGGCTCATTCCGCACTGACTGGGCGGGCCGCTCGATGGTTCGCAGCCCGCGCTCGCTCACTGATTACGACGCCCTGTTCGACCCAATTCGTCAGGCGCGCGAGGCCAAAAGTGGCAAGCAGCTTGGCGATCCGCAGAAGGCCGCTCGCGCCATGTTGACGCTGATTGCCAGTGAAAATCCACCCGCTCACCTGCTATTAGGCAGCGATGCCCTGCAACTGGTTCGACAAAAACTGGCCAGCTGGAGTGAGGAAATTGATCAATGGGAAAGCCTGACTTGCTCAACTGACAGCCAATAGCCGCGCTTAATGATCGCCAGTCGTTTACATTCTCCCGGCGCTTCATACAATGGGTGTAAAACGGCTGGCGACACCTATGTGGGACTTTTCGCCAATCAGATGATCAGGCAATAATTTTCCGGCCAAATAATAGGAACAGCAATGAAAAACATCACTTTCTTCTCGCGATTCGAAACCGACATTCTGGCCGAGCGCAAAACCATTACCCTGCGCGAAGCCAGCGACGCCCAGTTCTCAGCGGGTGATAAAGTCCGGGTTTCGCGCTACGAGGATGGGGTGTTTTTCTGCAACATTGAAGTGATTGCGGTGACGCCGGTGCTGTTTTCAGAGTTAAACCAGCGCCACGCGGATCAGGAAAACATGACTTTAGAGCAGCTCAAACAGGTGATTTCAGAGATTAATCCGGGGCTAAATGAGCTGTTTATGATTGAGTTCCGCCTGCTTAAATAAAGCCTATTTGCCTGCGGCGGGGTCCTCCTGCCGCACCATTTCAATGAATTTATCCCGCGCCCTATCCTCTATTCTTGGGTCCCAGGCAATCCCCGTCTGCCAGCTTAAGCTGCGCCCTTTGAGTGGCACTATATTCAGGTCCGACGGCGCAATATGCACAATGCTTTGTGGCAGCAAAGCCACGCCCAGCCCGGCGAGCACCATAGCCAAAAGCGTATGAATATCAGCAGCATATTGTTCACTCCTCGCCTGATAATACTGCTCATGCATAAACAGATCAATCTGCCGATTCAGCCCCTGCCCGCGCCCGGACTGTAACCGCAGCAGCGGATGTTTTGCCAGCCACTCTTCTACTGACAGGAAATGGCTCTCCGGGGTGATCAGCACCAGACGGTCCTCAAACAGCGGCAAATGCGCCAGCGGGCTGGGTGGCGGAACGCGCACGAAACCAATCTGCAATTCGCCCTGCTGCAACATCTGTATCTGCTGGCTTGAAGGCAGATCCTGCAAAGTGATATTGATGGCCGGAAAACGTTTGCCAAACTTAGCCACGCTTTGCGGTGCATAGACAAAGCTCGATAAGCCAAATCCTATGGCGATTTTGCCCTCCATTCCCTGAGCCACCAGCCCGGCGTGCTGCATAAACAGGGCGGACTGCTTCAAGACTTTCTGCGCTTCGGGCAGCAGCCGCGCGCCGCCGGGCGTAAGCTGCGTCCCTTGCCTGCCACGGCTAAACAGCCGCACGTTAAGCTTCGCCTCGAGCAGATTGATCTGTTTGGTCAGCGCGGGTTGGGTCATTGACAGCGCTGAGGCTGCTTCGGCGTAATTGCCCTTCTCAGCCAGCATCGCAAAGGCTTTCAGCAGCTTGATATTCATGGTTTTGCATTCCATTTAGTAATCAATATTAGAAAATACTTCATTATAAAGTTATCAGTGAAGTTGCTGTAATACCAGCCAGTGAACCGAAGTGAACGGGAGAATGACATGACTGGTAGCAATCTGATTAAAAGCGCCGTGGTGCAGTTTCAGCACCAGGCGGGCGACAAGAAATACAATTTGATGGTGATTGAAAAGTACATAGAACAAGCCGCGCTGCAGGGCATCCAGATCCTCGCCTTCCCGGAGATGTGCATTACCGGCTATTGGCACGTGCCGAAACTCAGCGCGGATGAGGTGCGGCAGCTGGCTGAGCCGCTGTCCGACAGCCCTTCTCTGGCGCTAATTCGCTCGCTGGCTATGCGCCACAATATGCTGATTGGCGTTGGGTTAATCGAGCTGGCCGACGACGGGCGTCTGTTCAATGCTTATGCGGCCTGCATGCCGGACGGCAGCTTCCACACTCATCGTAAACTTCACGCCTTCGAGCATCAGGCCATTAGCAGCGGCGATGCTTATACCGTGTTTGATACCCCTTGGGGCGTTAAGGTCGGCATTTTGATCTGCTGGGATAACAATCTGGTGGAAAACGTCCGGGCGACTACCCTGTTGGGCGCTGACATTCTGCTTGCGCCGCACCAAACGGGAGGAACGAACTCCCGCAGCCCGCACGGTATGAAGCCGATTCCACTGGATTTATGGCAACAGCGGCATGAAAAGAAAGAGGAAATTACCGCCGCCTTCCTAGGCCCGAATGGCCGTGAATGGCTGATGCGCTGGTTGCCTTCACGGGCGCACGACAATGGATTGTTTATTCTGTTTAGCAATGGCGTGGGGGCTGATGACGATGAGGTGCGAACGGGCAACGCGATGATCCTCGACCCCTATGGGCGGATCATCAATGAAACTTGGGCGGCGGCGGATACCATGGTTACAGCCGAGCTGGATCTGACGCTTATCCCTCTGAGTACCGGGCGGCGTTGGATTTACGGCCGTCGCCCAGCGTTGTATCAGATTCTGGCTGAGCCGCAGGGCTACGAGCGTGACGCCATCAGCGCGCGTTTCTCCGCAGAAGAAACCGCCGTGGCCAGCCACAATATCAAACAGGATTAAGCCAAAACCCCGCGTCACAGCCTGCGGCGCGGGTCAATCCCTCTTAATTACGCCTTCCAACGTGAAGCGCGGATAACCTGGCAGAAATTACCTTTCATAAAATCTGGCTCTTTATCAGCAATGACGTCGGCTTTCACGTTACCGAAAGTGGTATCCGGCTTGTGTTTAATGCCGTCGTAAAATGCCTGAATAATGTCTTCTTTAAATTGCGCGGTGCGTGGGAAAGCCGCCACCACGTCTTCGCGAACTTTATCCTCATAGCCGCCGTAGTTAATGCCGAGCACGTCCATCTCTACCCCGGCGGTGACCAGCGCAATCACTGGGTCCATAAACTCCGGGATGCCCGGCGTGGTGTGCAGCGCGATGGCGGTCCACACCTTGTCGATATCCTGAGCTGAAACGCCGTACTGCTGCATAAAGTCACGGGCGGTGTTGGCGCCATCCACTTCGAAGCGTTTATCGCAGCTACAGTGCTCGTGGGTCAGACCCATGTCGTGGAACATACAGCCGATATACAGCAGCTCCTGGTCGACGGTCAGATTGCGCTGTTGCCCGGCTAATGCTGCCCAGTAGTACACGCGGCTGGAGTGGTTAAACAGCAATGATGACTCGGTGTCGCGCACCAGTTCTGTCGCCTCGCGGGCCATCTTGCTGTCGGGAATGCGAATACCGTTAATGTTTAGACTCATGATTGTTCCTCGTTGGTAAGCAGTGATGCAGTGAGTTGCATGAGCAGAGAATAAGGGGGATGATAAATGTCTTCAAACGTCGCAGTACGACTAAAAGCGACATTGCGTTGTTACGCGACAGGAAAACAGAGGAAAGTGCTCAGATGGTAAAACAGGTGATTATTTTGGCGGTGCCGGGGGTGCAGCTGCTCGACGTCTCAGGGCCACTCGACGTCTTTGCCGAAGCCAACGCCCAACTGGGCCGCGAGCTGTATAAGCTTCGCGTGATGGCGCTGGATGACCAGCCGATCGTCTCCTCTTCCGGCGCGCGGCTGTTGCCAGACTTAAAGCTTTCTGATGAGCCAACCCAGCCTATCGATACCTTTTTACTGGCCGGGGCGCCAGTGCTCGACACCTTTGTCTCCGATGCCTCGGTGCTTGCTTCCATTCGTCGCCTAGCCTTGCAAAGCAGCCGTTATGGCTCAGTGTGCAGCGGCGCGCTGCTATTAGCCGCCAGCGGCTTGCTGGATAACCGGCGCATCACCACTCATTGGGCGGTAGCCGAACAGCTGGCGCGGGACTACCCGCAGGTGCAAGTTGACGCCGATGCCATCTTCCTATGCGACGGCCCGCTGCGCACGGCGGCGGGCGTGACCTCCGGCCTAGACTTAGCGTTGAATATGGTGGAGGAAGACGTCGGGCGGGAGGTTGCCATGCAGGTGGCTGCCCAACTGGTGATGTTCTTCAAACGTCCCGGCGGCCAGTTGCAGTTTAGCCGTCACGGCAAAGCCTCGGTCAGCGGCCGTTCTGCGTTACAGGATGTGCAGCGCTGGGTGCTGAGCTCTCTGGCGTCGCCGCACAATGTGCAGACCATGGCGCAGCATATGGGGGTTAGCGTCAGGCACCTAACTCGGCTATTCAATCAGGAAATTGGCCAGACTCCGGCAGAATGGCTGGAGCAACAGCGCATTTCCCAAGCCAGAACCTTGTTGGAAAACGACGAGCTGGCGATTAAGCAAATCGCCGATGAGTGTGGCTTTTCCAGCGTGGATATCCTGCGGCGAGCGTTTTTGCGCCAGCTTAAAGTGACACCGTCACAGTATAAGAGGTTTTATGCTAATGGCGAGGTGAAAGCTTAACTTCCCATCCCGATAAAGGAGAGGAAGTGATTGAAGCCGTTACTTAAAGTCGGCGTAAGGCACCAGCGGGCGCGGTGGCATATCCAGATCCCCCTGCCAGCCCGCCAGCGAGTAGCGGACATAGAGCAGATAGTGGCTCGGGGTGTAGTCCTTGGCCTGCTGAATATCAATCGCCGCGCCGACCGTCCAGTGCGAGCTGACGCGTTTTTCAACCAGCGCCTGCGCCGTATAACCAAAACCGGAGCTGCTGCTGCCCTGTTCTATCGCGTCTTTGTCCACCAATCCGTCAGGGATCAGTCCCGGCAGCGGATAGCGCTTCTGGTCTTTGGTGGAGGAGCGCGACCAAGAGACCGACCCGCCCACTTCCCATGACCAGTTGTCCGACCGCTGGCGATAGTTCACCGGCACCGCCAGCGAGAAATACTGCTGCGGACTGTAATAGCCGCCCTGTCCCAGCGTGTAGCCGCTGAGGTCTTTCTGGTAGTGCCACAGCATGGAGTTCAGTCCCACTGTGGCGCGGCGGTTATCCTCATTGATGACTTTATAGTAGTAGCCACCCATCAGGCGTTCGCGGCTGTTGTCGGCGACGTTTTTGCCGGTCAGCTGATGAGCGCTGATGTCGCCCCACAGCCCGTGCGCTTTGCCTTGATCGTAACTGACGCCGAGACTGACACCCGTGGCACGCACGCCGCCCCATTTGATGCCGGTATGCGGATCTTTCGCCCCGGCGTAGGAGAGCATGGAGCTGGAGATTGGCCTGCGCGACGCCATCGCCGTCCAGCCAATATCCTGCCAGTCACTGCTGTAGGCCAGCCCGCCAACCCAATCCACCACCGGGAAGCCGAGCGGCGTGGTGCCCAGATCGCCCTCCCAGGTTTGGTCTTTATAGCCCGCGCCGAGACTCACGCCGCTGGCCCGCTGACCATAATCGCTGTCACATTTCACCTGACTGCTACAGGTGCCAAACAAGGTGCTGTACCCGTCATACTGGCCTTCATCGTTGGTGACATTCTCAAAGGAGCCGTTATCCATGCGCACAATGTCGGAACGCAGGAAGGCGCGCCCCTGATCCCAAGGCATATCGGCCTGTAGCATGGTGGTGCTGGCTTTAAGGTCGGATTTGCCCGGTGTGCCGCTGTTGGTGGACATATCCTGATCGAGAGTGAAATTGACGTCCTGCTGGCGGTAAAGGTCATGGGCATCGGCACGAATACTGCGATTGAGCCAGTCATCCCCGGCCTGATTGCGCGTCAGCCGGGTGTAACTGTCATTGTCGGCAGGCATTTGGGTGGTCATGCCGCTGGCGAGCATCGCCTGCTGGTAATCTTCACGCGCCGCCTCAGGCTGGCCTGTCTGCTGCTCAAGGCGCGCCGAATCGCGGTAAATCAGCGCCTTGTCTTGGCCGATGGGCAAATCGCGGGCCGCGGTTTTCACTGGCTGAAGCAGACGAGCGGCCTGCGCTGTCTCTCCCACATCATGCCAGGCCATCGCCACGCGGCGCTGCTGGTTGAGGCTCAACGTGCTCACCGGCAGCTGGCTGGCGGCCAGTTTCTCCCGCGCCTGCGGTTTTTCGCCGCGGGCAATCAGCTGGTCAATCTCACTCAAGGTCTTGTCGAGGGTGATGCGCTGCGCCAGTTCGCGCATATTGCTGTCCCAGCGCGCCTGCGGCACTGAGTTGAGGTGCTGCACGGCGGCGGCGTCGCGATCTGTGCCGGAAAGATACAGCGCGTAGGCGTAGACCTGCTGCGGATCGTCCGGATGCTTGGCGATGAGAGGCGTGAAAGCCGCGTCGGCCTCGGCGTTGCGCCCCGTCTCGCGTAGCGCATTGGCGTAGTGATAAGTGGCCCAAACGTTATCCGGATCCAGTTTGAGCAACTGCTGGTAGCGCTGCGCCGCTGCGGCCCACTGTTTTTGGTTGGCCAGGCGCTCGGCCTCGTCAGCCAGTTGGCTATTTTCAATGCCGCGCTGCATATCCTCGAGCTTGGCGCGCTGCGCCGCGGGGAGCGTCTGGATGTACTCCAGCGCTTTTCGCGGCGACTGGCGCTGATAGATATTCGCCAGCCCGCGCTGGGCGCTGCTGTTCCCAGGCTCAAGGCTCAGGGCGCTGAGATACGCCTGCTGCGCCTGCGTATCGTCGTGGCGCGCCACGGCGATATCCCCCAGCCCAACCCAAGCCCACGGGTCGCGGCTGTCAATCTGCCTTGCCCGCTGATAGTGCTGGCTGGCCTGATTGACATTTTGGGCCTTCAGCGCCTTATCGCCCTGCTCGATTTCCAGCCAGTAACTGTCGGCTTTAATCAGGCTGTCCCACTTATTGCCATAAGCCGCGTTGAGGTCGGCTTTTTTGGCCTGCCGGTAGTACGACAGTGCCTGCTGGCGGTTGCCCGCGCGGGAATAGGCCTGACCCAGCGCGCCCAGCACGTCGGCGTCATTGGGGGTTTGTTGCAGGGCTTCTTTCAGCGGCGCGATGGCGGCGGTCGAGGCCCCTCTGGCCACTTTTTGCAGCCCGCTGACCCGCGCCTGATAGCGAGGATCGGCCAATAAGGCCTGCTGGCGCTGTAGTTCCTGCTGGGCCTCAATCGCCGAGTCGCCACTGGGGAACACTTGGCCAAAATGCTGCAATTCCGCGACCGACTGATTGCTCACCGGCTGGGATTTTATCTCGGTTAACCACAGGGCCGCCGCCTGTTCGCGGCCTTCATCGGAATTGGAAAGCTCGGTGACCAGCGCAATGGCGCGGACATTTTGCTGCTGGGCAAAGGCCATTTTCGCCAGCTGTAGAAGCACATTCACATCACCGGGGTAATGCTGATTGAGCGCCTGCAATTGGCGTTCGGCCATTGCGCTTTGCCCCGGCATGCGGGCAACCAGCTGCCAATACTCCAGCGCCAGTTCACGCGGCGGCGGCTGCCCTTGCAAGGCCTGATCGTACAGCGCCTTGGCCTCTGGCAGACGGCCAGCCACGGCGAACAGGCGCGCCTGTTGCACTAAAGCCTGCTTGTCCGGCGAGGTCAGTTCCAGACTTAGCTTCGCCTGACGGTAAATCGCCGAGTTGGGCGCAACCTGCTGAATTTTATCCAACTGCTGCTGGGCCAGCGCTTGATTATCTTCCCGCAGCGCGAGACGCATACGGGCAGATAACACCTGCGGATTTTCCGGGGCCATCAGCTCCAGCCGATACAAAGACTGGCGCACCAAATCATCGCGATGGCTGGCTTCACCAATGCGCACCTGCTCCAGCAGCCACTCTTCAGGGGCCACTTGCTCGGCGGCAAACAGCGCCGTGGGAGTCAAACAAAGCTCCAGCGCCAGCGCCAGGGCGCTCAGTGACAAAGGCACTCCTCGAGAAATCTGCCTCACGGGATTAATCCTGATCGTCGGATGAGAGACGGCGACGGCCCAGCGCGCGTAGCCCATTCCACAGCAATACGGCGGTCAGCACCACCGCCACCACCGCCATAAAGGCCAGCAGCACCGGGTGCGTCGCTAACTTGTTCCACACGCGCTCCCACCAAGGCAGGTGGCCGACATAGTAGACATCGCCCACTTTCAGGCTGTTAACGCCGGAATCGCGGAAAATCGCCACCGAGCCATACACCAGCGCCTTCTGCTTGCTGTCCTGCAGTGAATGATTGAGCAATGCGAAGCCTTGCGGGCTGTCGGCCAGCAGCGCCACGACACTGCGCTGAGCGTGGTAAGGCGACTGTAGGCCGACAATGGCGGAAATCGGCCCTTGGGCGCTGACCTGCACATCGGCATCCGGCGTGGCATCGCTGGCTGGCGCGGTGTTCTCCGGCAAAGCCACCTGACGGTTGGGCATATTAACGGCGGCGCGGGTGGCGTCGAGCAGCAGATTGGCCTTCTTATCATCACGGATTGAGGCGTCGCGCAAATCCTCCGGCAGCGCGCCAATCATCAGAATATCGGCATCGGCATTTTTGGCCTGCGACCAGTCATTGCTGACCGCCACGCCGGTTGCCGGATAGCCGGTAAGGGAGCCTATGTTGCCCAGCTGATCCAGCATGGTGGTGAGCTGCACCGGCTGTGGCTGAGCTTTCACCAGCACCAGCGTCTGTGACAGGTCTGCAAGACGGCTGAACGGGAAACCGGCGTTGGTAAAGGCGCGCAGGTCCGGCATCGACATATAGTGGCGATAACCGGAGAAGTCGATGGTGGAGCTGTCATCAATCACCACGTGGTTTTGCACCGTAGTGTAAGTCTCACAGCGCCCTTCGGCGGTGCCCGCCAGCAGCGAACTGTAGTCAAAATCAAAACGTAGCTGGTTCACCGCACCCAGTTTTAAAGCGGGGATCATCAGGTCTTTATGGTCATCCAGCAGCCCCTGCAGCATGGTCAAGTGCAGCAGTTGCGAACCCTGCTCGCTGCCCGGCACCAGAGTGAAATCTTGCAGGAACTGATTGTTCAGGCTGATGCTCAGGCGCGAAGTATTCTTCACCTGCGGCGAGGTGTAACGGTACTTCAGCCGCATATCGATGCCGTTGCTGTTGATCAGGAACAGGTCCGGCGGCAGGTTCATATTCAGGGTGATAGGGTTGGGCTCAATGCCGTTACCCTGTAACTGTTCGGCGTACTGCTTCAGCTCGCCAAAGTGCATCGGGCGGTCGGTGCGCACCCAGTTTGGCGCGTCGTAAGGCTGGCGCGGGTTGAGCTGTTCGACATTATCCACGCTGACATTTGACCCACGGAACAGTAGATTCCCCTGCGCAATGCCCTTAGCGGCGGTCACCAGATCTTTATCGTCACGCCCCAGTACCAGCAGCATTTTGACGTAAGGATTGTCCGGCTGGCTGACCATCTGCACCGTCGGCCCTTTCACCGGCGGCAGGTCACGCAGGAAGTCCGGGCGATGGTCATTGGTGGCGAATACCACGGCGTGGCTGTCCGGCAGTTGGTTATAGAGCACCGGGAAGGTCTGGCCGCGCCACTGGGCTTTAACCCCAAACCACGAGGCCAAAATGGCGGCGGCCTGCTGCTCACCGGCGTCCGGGGCGGCGGAGAACACCATCGGCAACGTCAGCGGGCGGCTATCGCGGGCATCAAAGAATGGCACCGGGAAGTGGGCCAAGTCGTTGCTCAACGGCAGCTTCTGCACGGTCAGCGACAGCGAGCTGCCCTTGCCCACTTCCAGCCACAGCGTGCTGTTGGCCGGGTTTTCACAGACATTCTGATAATGGCCGACAAACTCCAGCCGGATGCGGTTGAAGTCGGAAATATAGCGCGGGTCGATAGCCATCTTTAACTGATTCGGCTTGCCGAGCTGGTCTTTCTCGATGGTTTGCACGCCCATCAGTTGGTCATTGAGAAACACCTTCAGGTGCGACTGCACCGGGATCAGCGACGGCGACGGCGTGTATTGCAGATTCAGGGTGGACTGGGTCACTACTTCATCACTACGCACACCAAACTCAATCACGCCCGAGGGCTTGAAGCCGCGCAGGGTCATGGCGCCCGGCTCAGGCACCATCGCCTGAAACGGCAGATTTACCTCACGCACCGGCGCGCCGGGAATAATCATCGGCACCGCCGCCGGAGCAACCAGCGGAATGGCGGTGGCCTGCGGCGAATCCAGCGGCGCGGTTTCGGCATGCAACGCCGGAGCTGCCGCACCCCATGCCGCAGTCATCAAAGTGAGTAAAGGAAGTAGTTTCATTTTTTTATCATCGTTAAGGTTGATTCATCAGGCTGCACGGACAGCGACGGATTGCGAGGCAGGAAGGAGACCGCCCAGCGGCCAAAAGTGTTGCCGCGCGCGACCAGCGGCCGGAAGCGGTAAGGCGCAATATCCAGCATGCGCAGATAGCCACGAATGCCCAGCCCTAGCACTTCGCGCAGGCTTTCCAGAGGCTTGTCCTCAGGGAAGCTGTCGCTGCGTACTACCCAGCTGTCGGCGCGGGCGAAGGTACATTGAATAAAATCGACGTGCTGCGCGGTGGTCATTGGCAACAGCTGCACGCCAATGTTTTCACCAAATACTCGGCTTATGCGGCACGGGAAAGCATATTCCTGCTGGCCGCGAGGCAATAATAAAGTGACATTGTCACCTTTGCTGAAGTGCGCGGCACCGGCCGTGGCGATACCTGCGCCGCTGTCCGAGAAGTCCTGCATGGTGGCGACATAGATATGGCCATCTTCGCGGGCCAGCGCGGCGGGCATGGAGACTTCCACGCGGTGCGCCTGCCTGACCTGCTTGGCTTCAAAGGCCACGGCGATGGCGCCGCCCAGAATAATCATGTTGTAGGTCACCCACGCGAGGCTTATCAGCACGGTATAAAACTCGTCGGAATGCGTATGGAACAGACGCCAGATCCCCACGCCAAAGCCCAGCAGATTGAGCAACATCAGGAACTGATAAGGCCGGGTGATTTTCCAGTCGACGTAGGATTTGTCGTGCATCCCCCCTTTCGCCGTGACGTTAAAGCTCCCGGCGCGCGGGTTAAACAGCGCCACCGTGGTTGGCCGGGCGATATACCACGCCAGCACGGTTTCATAGATTTCACTCCAGAAAGAATGGCGATATTTCCCCTGCACCCGTGAGGTCGCCAGGCTGGCATGAACCATGTGCGGCAGCACGTACAGCGCGATAGCCAGCGCCGGGGCATAGATGATGTAGGCGTTAAGCAGCAGAAAAGCCAAAGGCGCCGTCAGGAAGATCAGGCGCGGGATGCCCGCCAAGAAGTGCAACATGGCATTGGCGTAGCACAGACGCTGCGCCAGCTTCAGCCCTTTGCCCCACAGCGGGTTGTCGAGGCGGAAAATCTGCACCATGCCGCGCGCCCAGCGAATACGCTGGTTGACGTGGGCTGACAGACTTTCAGTCGCCAATCCGGCTGCTTGTGGAATGCGAATATAGGCAGAGGTGTGGCCGTGGCGGTGCATGCGCAGTGAGGTGTGGGCGTCTTCGGTGACGGTTTCCACCGCAATACCGCCGATTTCATCCAGCACGCTGCGGCGCAGCACGGCGCAAGAGCCGCAGAAGAAGCTGGCGTCCCACAGGTCGTTGCCGTCCTGCACTAAGCCATAGAACAGCTCGCCCTCGTTTGGCGTGCGGCGCACTCGGCCCAGATTGCGTTCGAACGGATCCGGCGAGAAGAAGTGATGCGGGGTCTGCAACATGCCGAGCTTGCTGTCTTTGAAGAACCAGCCGACGGTGAGCTGCAAGAAGGAGCGCGTCGGCACGTGGTCGCAGTCGAAAATCGCCACCAACTCCCCTTTACACTGCTTCAAGGCATTGTTGATGTTGCCCGCCTTGGCGTGTTCGTGGGTCGGCCGCGCAATATATTGCACGCCGATTTCCTTGGCGAAATCAGCAAACTCGGGGCGATTGCCGTCGTCGAGCAGCCAAATGGTCAGCTTCTCTTTCGGCCAGTCCAGCCCCAGCGCGGCGTACATCGCCGGTTTCACCACGCTAAGAGGTTCATTATACGTGGGGATCAGCAGATCCACCTGCGGCCAGACGGCGATGTCCGTGGGCATTGGCACCGGTTTGCGGTTCAGCGGCCAAATGGTCTGGAAGTAGCCCAGCACCAGTACCACCCATGAGTAGGTTTCCGCCGCTAACAGCAGCAGGCCGCAAATCAGGCTCACCGGGTCATCCCAGTTGAGGGTTGAGGTGTAGCGCCACCACAGATAGCGACAGGAGACGGTCAGCGAGAGGACGATCAGCATCAGCGTCGGGAAGCGCCCCGGAATGCGGCGCACCAGCATGGCGAGGCTCCACAGCAGCACCACAAATATGAACTGCGCCAGATAGCCGAAGGGCTGCGAGATGCAGAACATCACCAGCACGGCGGCGACCAGCGAACCGATGACGATCAGCGCCCTTCTTGCCAGCTTGCTCAGGCCACGCATCGGATGCATCACCTTCTCTGACAAGGGGCTATGGGTGATGCGCGCGGGCATCGCGTCCAGCCAGTTGTGCATCTTGGCGCGTAAACGCTGCGGCCAGTCACTGACTTTTACCCGCCCGCGCAGGCCGCCTGCCGGAATAAACAGCAGTAGCCAGCAGGTTTGCAGCAGGTAGCGGATGGGGTCCGCCGGGCGCGGGCGTTGGGCAGAAATATGGGGGAACCACTGGGCGCGGCGCTGACGCACGCGCTGCCACGCTGGAGACTCAAAGCGCAGCAACAGCCAACCCAGCGTGACGCACATCACCATCAGCAGACTGGCGACAAGCGACGCGCCCTGCTGGCGATAATTGCGATAACGCTGTTGTAAGGCGCTGGCGACCGGAGGCACCAGCAAGGCGCGAAGCAGGTGACTCATTACTTCTGCCCCGCGCGCAGGTGGATTTGGCACCAGCTGGCGAGAGCCTGCATCTCTTGGCAGCTTTTGCTCAGTGGGGCCATTTCGCCCACCGGACGCTTAGCAGCCAGAGACTCCGCCATGGCTTCGTCACGGTGCAGGATCAGCGGCAGCAGGCGCGGCAGGCTCTGTTGCCATAGCAGCAGAATGTCTTGCTGCAACTGGCTGCCAGGCATGAACTGATTCACCAGATAATGGCTATTGGCGGGCACCGGCTGCTGATGCAAACGAACGTGCGACTGGCTGTCGGCGTGCAGCAAGGTGAAAGCGTGGTCGGCAATAGAGAGTGCCTGCGCCGCCAGCGCCGGTTGGTCAACGGGCGTGTCGAGCAGCACCCAATCATAGACGCCAGTATTGTCAATTTTTGTCAGGTTATCTTGCCAGTCGCAGTAAACCTGCGTTTGCTCGATGGCAGGCAGTTGGCCGAAAGGCAAGAAATCGAGATGGGAATGATAGCGCATCGCGCCCTGCTCCCAGCCCTCGCCTGCGCGCACCGCCGTGGCCCAGCCACGCGGCGAGTCGTAAGGCATATTAAAGTGTAAACGTAAGAGATTAGCGGGCGAAAAATCGATAGCCAACACCTTCTCACCGGCCTGAGACAGCGCCCAGGCTAAAGACGCAGTGACTGAGGTGACGCCGGTTCCTCCCCGGATCCCCTGAAGGGCAATAACAGGCATGAGATCACCCTTGGTTGTGAGTTAATTCGTGGTCGGGATGAAAATCCGCTTTCGGAGATAATTCAGCCAGCAGTGGCCAGCGTTTTAATACCTGCGGAATTTTTTCTTTACGGGCTATATCGATATAATGTAATTCAGGTAAGGAAAAAAGGTGACTTAACGCCAGTAAATCATCGTTTTCATTATCTTTTTCGCTATTGACTACTGGGCTATCAGGTCGCATCTCTTTTTCACTCCGCTTCCCTCACATTTCCTGAGATATAAAAACAACACCGCCGACTAAAAATAAGTTGTGGTATTAGGATGTTCTTTACTGGATATGGGATGGGGCAATGCCCGAAATATTTAGATTAAGAAATTTCGGTTATTATAATCATATTTCTAATTGTCTCCAAAGCATACTTTCAATTAAAATGATGTTACACCTTATGCCAGCAAGTCAGTCAGACTTATTCCGGCAAACTTATTTAGGCTATACAAATAATGGCTCTTTCCCTTTCTTTTGGCACCAAGCAATTCTGGAATGAATTGGCTGAAATGCAGTCCAGCGGGCTTTACTGGGTCAACGCAGATAGCCAAAATGCGGCTTACGAGCTGGCGGGTCAGGTGCTTGATGCACAAGAAATTAAAATAATAACGACGATTATTTATCCTCAAGAAAATCTCATTACGAGTAACAAGCAACGCCCTCTTTCCCCGGACCACGTGCTCATTTCGCGCCTTATTTCGTCCGCCCCCTCGGTCAAGCAATATGCGATGCCGACGGATAAAAAGGCGTTCAAATCTCTGTCGCGTGATCTCAATCGTGTGATTGGTGAACAAAATAAACTGGTGGTTTTATTGTTTCCCAACGGCGTTTGGCAGGGGTTCAGCGAGCAAGAGTTTGCCCATTGGCTGCATGAAATCAGCGCGTTGGCGAAATCTAAGAAGATTGCGCTACTTATTATTGCCCATGGCAAATCTGAGCAGAACCTTAAATTAAAACTCCATACTTATCATCGTGCTTTATATGGTCTTTGCCATTTGCGCAGTGATATTGAGCCAGCGCAGTGGGTTATTTCCTGGTGGCATAACCAAGTGACCGCGGAGGCCAATACCACTTACGCGCTACAAAAGCGCCCGCTTGGCTGGTCGGTAATGCCCAAAGCCGCCGCCGACGCTGGCCCGGCCGCGCTCAGTGACGATCAGTGGGCCTTTTTGGCCGAGCGCGGCGTGCTGGAAGGCGCGCCGCCTCTCTCCGGCAACTGGCAGCTGTTTGAAGACAACGCGGCACTGGCCGAAAGTGGTATGCGTGCTCGCTCGGCTACGCTGATTTTCGCCCTTAATAGCAATGAGCAGGTTGAAACCCTCGCCCGGCAAATCCACCTGCTGCGCACCCAGCGCGGCGGCGGATTGAAAATTGTAGTGCGCGAACTGGGCGCTGCTCTGCGCTACGCCGACCAGCGCCTATTGCAGGCCTGCGGTGCCAATTTGGTGGTGCCACAGGCGGCGCGTCTTTCCAGCTTCCTCACCCTGCTGGAGGATATTCAGCCTCTGAGCTTCACCCGTCAGGTGTCGGACGATATTGAGCAACTGCTGCAAGGCCGCCTGCCGACCCATCACAAAGGCTACCTGCCGCTGCCGGCCTTCTGCAAAGTGATGCAGTCCATCTGGAGCCACGCCGAGCAGCAGACCGACGCACCGGGCGTGCTGATTTCCCTGCGCCCGGTGACGGGCATCAATCCGGCGCAGTCTATGTCGCTGTGTCATTTGCGCCGCGACGGCGATATTTTGTCCCTGACAGAGCGTCATCTGCTGCTGTTTCTCTCCAACTGCCAGGCCGGCGATGTGGAGCAGGTGCTGCGTTCGCTGTTCAGCCTGCCGGTGGATGAAGTGTTCGCCAGCCGCACGGTTTGGCATCAAGCTGATGATATTCAGTCGGAAATTCGCCGTTTGGCCGCCAAACCTGCTCTGCCGGACCCTGTCGCCGAGCCGCAGCAGATGACCGTGCCGCCGCGTGACGCCGCCAACGCGCCTGAACCGACGCACCCGCAGCCAATCAATTTGCTTTTAAGCGCCACGCCTTATCGCGCTAAGGATCAGCAATAACCATGAATATCAGCGACATTATCGAAATATTCATTCTGGCGGCGATAATTTTTATCCCCTTTGGAATGTTCATCGGCCGCCGTTTGACACGGTGGAAACTGAGCTTCGAGGCGCGCTTTTTGTCCCCTCGCTACCTTAAACCGATCACCGCCAAAGAGGCCCGCCGCGCGGAGCAAGCCTTCGCCGCGGCTGATTCAGCGCCAGACTCATCGAATAGATCATCATGAATAACAACAAATTAAACACATCTCGCCTTCCCCTGTGGCAATCCTGGCGTGGTCTTGGGGCATGGAATTACTATTTTCTGCTGAAATTTATTCTGCTGTGGCAGGGTTATCTCAATTTCGACGCCATCGGCAACCTGATTTTTGCCGCCTGCCTGCTGTTCCCCCTGCCGTCTCTGCGCCTGCATCGCTGGCGACACTGGCTGGCCCTGCCGTTTGGTTTAGGGCTGTTTTATCACGACACCTGGCTACCGGGCTGGCGCACCATCGTCAGTCAGGGCGGCGACGTCAGCGGATTTAGCCTCGACTACCTGCTCGAGTTGACCGACCGCTTTATTAACTGGCAGTGGGTTGGCGTAGCCTTCGTGCTGCTGGTGGCTTATCTGTTTGTGGCGCAGTGGATCCGCATCACTACGCTAACCGTGGCGGTACTGGTCTGGCTGAATGTCAGCCTGTTGGTGCTACCGGGCTGGTCATCGCCCGAAGCGAAAGCCGTGGCGAACATTTCCACCCCAGTCAGCCAGCCGGTGGCTCAACCGCGCAGTGGCGAATCCCTGCCCAATACCGTCAGCGGGCCGCCAACTAATGAAAATCTGAATGCCTATTTAGAGCAGTTCTATCAGCGCGAGCGCACTCGTCAGACGCTATTCCCTGAAGCTCTGCCCGCCGACGCCCAGCCGTTTGATCTGTTAGTGATCAACATTTGTTCGCTGGCGTGGTCGGATCTGGATGCCGCCAATCTGGCGAATTCTCCGCTCTGGTCGCGCTTCGACATGGTGTTCAGCAATTTTAACTCCGCCACCTCCTACAGCGGCCCGGCCTCGATTCGCCTGCTGCGCGCCAGCTGTGGCCAGACGTCGCACCACGATTTGTATCAAACCTCAGGCCAGAAATGTTACCTGTTTGACGATCTCGCGCGCCTGGGTTTTGGCTCCCAGTTGGCGATGGATCACACCGGTGAGTTTGGCAACTATATTAAAGACTTACGCAAAGATGCTGGGTTGCAGGCACCACTGATGTCGCAAGCCGGGCTGGGCCATAATCTGACCTCTTTCGACGGTTCGCCAATCTACAACGACGGTCAGTTATTCACCCGCTGGCTGGAGAATCAGCAGAAAGCCGGCAGTAATCGCACCGCGACTTTCTTCAACCTCGTGCCGCTACACGACGGCAACCGTTACGTTGGCACCAATAAACCGGCGGATTACCGCACCCGCGCCGAGACGTTGTTCGCGCAGCTGGATACTTTTATGGATCAGCTGGAGAAATCCGGCCGTAAAGTGATGCTGGTGGTGGTACCCGAGCATGGCGCAGCCTTAGCAGGAGATAAGATGCAGATCTCCGGCCTGCGCGATATCCCAAGCCCGAGCATCACCCATATTCCCGTCGGCGTGAAGTTCTTCGGTATGCAGTCCCCGCACCCAGCCACGCCGCTGAAAATCGATCAACCCAGTAGCTATCTGGCCCTCTCCGAGCTGGTCTCCCGCGCCGTGGACGGCAAGCTGTTCACCTCTCCCACCGTCGACTGGCCAACCCTCAGCGGCAACCTGCCTGAAACCCCAAGGGTGTCAGAAAACGAGAACGCCGTGGTCATGGAGTATCAAGGGAAGTTCTACATCCGGTTGAATGGCGGGAGCTGGGTTCCCTATCCACAGTGAATAAGGGGCAGCCCTTTGAGCTGCTTTAAGGTCAAGGTCGTGGGCGTCGGCCCACACCGACCAAGGGAGGCGTAAACGCGCCTCCCTTGGAACCCTGCGTTTTTTCTTTTGTGAGATCGAGGCTGCGCAGGGTCGGAATGGACGTGTTCCAGCCGCCAAAATGATCGCCGCGAAGTGCCGCCGCTTAGGCGGTTCCCTCGCTGCGGGATTAGAACCCGCGAAAAAAGACTCGCGGTTTTCCACCTCTTGCTCGGCGTCACTTCTGAACGCGACCTACTGGCTTTTACACCGTGCCTTTTCAGGTTTTCTGTTTGTTATTGCCTTGCTCCTCCCTCTTGTCAGGGGGAGGAGCCGAATAGAACTTCACTGAAACGGCACGGTCGAAATGCCTCAAAACCGCAGTCAAAAATGGCGCTGAGCGAGAGGTTCGAGACCAAAGGCTCGAATCCCGTGGCGAAGGCACCGCCTAAGCGGCGACATTTTGCGGTGGATAACGGAAGTCCCTGAAACACGTCCGCCTCACGAGCGAAGCGCGCAGTAAAGAGCCTGGGAGTCTTGAGGGGCGCGGCGATAGGCGCCCCTTGAGGCCTGTGTGGCGGCAGCGCACGACCTTGACCTTAAAACGGTGTGGGCCGACGCCCACGACCTTGAAGTTGAATTTGAATATAAAAGCGCGTTTGGGCCGCTGCCCAAGGCTAAAAAGCGACGCCGACTGTTTCCCCCAACAGTCATAAATCCGTCATCAATCCCCTTTAAGCTCCAGCGATACATTAAATCCCAAAGAGGATAGTTCCCATGACCACTCCAGACCTTGCGGCTCTGGGATCGCGCCCCTGCGCGTCTTCCTTGCCCGCAATCGCTGTTCATCAGGTTTGTTACCAATTTGGGGCAAATCGGGTACTCAATCACGTCAATCTCGAGGTGCCGAAAGGTACCATCATCGCCCTGCTCGGCCCTTCGGGCTGTGGGAAAAGTACGCTGCTGAAACTGTTAGCCGGACTGCTGCATCCGTCATCGGGTGAGATCCACTTTGGTGCCACTCGCGTGGCTGCCGGTCGCTTTAGCTTGCCGCCGGAAAAACGCTCGTTGGGCATGGCGTTTCAGGATTACGCGCTTTGGCCGCACATGAGCGTGATGCAGAACGTCGCGTTTCCCTTGCAGATGCGCGGCGTGCGCGGAGCGGAGCAAAAGCAGCGGGTGATGGCAACCCTCGAGCGCGTGGGGTTAGCGGATTTCGCCGCACGCCGCCCTGCTGAGCTTTCTGGCGGGCAGCAGCAGCGCGTGGCGCTGGCGCGGGCGATTGTCGCCGAGCCGCAAATCCTGCTGTTCGACGAACCTCTCTCCAACCTCGACCGTCACCTGCGCGAAACCCTGTGTGAAGAAATGGCGGTGCTCCTGCGTCAGCTGGGCACTACGGCGGTTTACGTCACCCATGACCCGCAAGAAGCCCAAGCTTTGGCGCACTGCGTGGCTCGCATGGAGCACGGCCAGATCGCGCGACTTGACCATATTGAACCTTCCCGCGTTGTTCCTTTTGCTCTTTAACCTCTGATGGATAACTGATGATGAAACGCACTCCTTTTATATCGAAAACAGGTTTGATCACTGCAATGACTCTTTCTCTCGCAATGGCGGGCAGCGCAAATGCCCTGACGCTCTACACCGCCGGGCCAGGCTCTCTGGCTAAAAAATTGGCCGCAGGTTATGAAAAGCAGACTGGCGTCAAAGTCGACGTATTTCAGGCCACCACCGGCAAAGTGATGGCACGCCTTGACGCCGAACAAGCCAATCCGCGCGCGGACATTCTGATTTCCGCCTCGTGGGATACCGCCGAAGACCTGCAAAAACGCGACTGGCTGCTGCCTTACCAAAGCCCTAACGCGGCGCAGGTTCCGGCGCAGTTCAAAACGCCTTATTACGTGGCTCAGGGCATTTCGGCGTTGGGGATTGTCTGGAATACCAAAAGCGGCACGCCGGAGCCAAAAGAGTGGACTGATCTCGCCAAGCCTGAATTTAAAGATAAAGTCACCACGCCTGACCCGGCGCTGTCCGGGGCTTCGCTGGATTTGCTGATCGGGTTACAAAATGCCCAGCACGAGCAGGCGTGGAAGCTCTTTGACCAGCTCAAAGCCAACGGCATGGTGATTGCCGGACCTAACGCACAGGCCCTGACGCCGGTGCTGCAAGGTGCGAAAGCCGCGGTGTTCGGCGCGGTAGATTATGTTTCTTACAGCAGCGTGCAGGACGGTGAGGCGATTAAAGTGATTTTCCCGTCTACCGGCACGGTGATCGCGCCGCGCCCGATGATGATCCTTAAGTCGAGCAAAGAGCAAAAAGAGGCCAAAGCCTTTATCGATTACGCCCTTTCGGAAGAAGGCCAGAAGCTGGTTGCCGAAGCCTGGCTGATGCCAGCGCGCACCGATATCGACGCCAAGCGCCCGCTGTTTAAATCTTTGAAACTGCTTCCAGAAGAGGCTCAAGCCTCGGCATCGCGCAAAGAGGTTCTTGACCGATTTGCCGCTCTGTTTGGTCAACGCTGAGTCATCCATGTTCAGGGCCGCAAGCCGGCCCTGACGTTATCTTCCCTGTTTACACCAACAGACACTCTTCTGATGAATAAGACGCTCTTGTTACCCGCGCTCACAGGCGCTGCGCTGCTGCTTCTGGTGGGACTGCCGGTTAGTTTTGTCGTATTACAGGCTATCTTTCCACATCTCGACGGCGGCGCTTTTAGATACGCATTTGCCCCTTTTGGCCGACTTTTTAGTGATGCCCAGCTGCGGGAAATGGTCATTAGCACGCTGAAAGTCGGGCTTGGCGTGGCGCTGTGCAGCGCCATTATTGGCATTCCTCTCGGCGCGCTGCGCGGGTTATTCGCCTTGCCCGGCGCGGCGCTGTGGGACTTAGTGTTTCTGATCCCCTTCATGGTGCCGCCCTACATCGCCGCCCTATCGTGGATGCTGGCGTTGCAAACCAATGGCTATCTGGAACAGCTTCTGGCCGTGCGTCTCAATGCGTTTTTGTTCTCAGTGCCGGGAATGATTGCGGTGATGACCCTCAACATCTTCCCAGTGGTCTACTTCGCAGTGTCGCGCAGCATGGCCGCCAGTGGCAGCAGACTGGCCGACGTCGCGCGCATTCACGGCGCGGGGCCGTGGCGGGCATTTTTCCGCGTCACCCTGCCTTTAGCTCTACCCGCCATGGCCTCCAGCCTGCTGCTGGCCTTCACCCTGACGATTGAAGAGTATGGCGTGCCCGGCGCGTTGGGTGCGCGCAGCGGCGTGAACCTGCTGACTACCGGCATTGAGCAGAAGCTGGCCGACTGGCCAGTGGACATGCCCGGTGCCGCCGTGCTGTCTTTGGTGCTGGTGTCTCTGGCGCTTTGCGCCTACTGCGTGCAGCGCGCGGTGCTGGCCGGGCGCAATGTGGAAACCCTGACCGGCAAACCGGCGGACGTGGTGGCGAAACCTCTGGGCGCGGCGAAATGGCCGGTGTTAGCCCTGTTCTCGCTGGTTGGCTTGGTCACGGTGGTAATGCCGCTGTGCTCTATGGCACTGACGGCATTCTCAAACACGCTGTCCGGCGGCATTTCGTGGCAAAACCTCTCACTTCGCCACTATGCGGCGCTGTTTGAAATTGACGGCGATGCGCTGGGCGCGCTCAGCACTAGCCTCGGCTTGGCCTTGGGCACGGCGCTGATCACCGGGGCCGTCGGCCTGTTGGCGTCGTGGCTGGTTGTGGTGCGCAAGACTCGCGGCTCGGCGGCAATTGACGGGTTATCTCTGCTCCCCGCCGCGCTGCCGGGCATTGTGGTGGGCGTCGGGCTAATACTGGCGTGGAACCGGACCTTCTGGCCGGTCACGCCTTACAACAGCTGGGCGATTTTGCTGCTGGCCTACTGCTGTCTGCTGCTGCCTTATCCGGTGCGCTACGCCAGCGCCGCCCTGAAGCAGATTGGTGGCAATCTCGACGCCGCGGCCCGGGTGCACGGCGCCAGCGCGGGTCAGGCGCTGTGGCGGATCCTACTACCGCTGGTTCGCCCAAGCCTGCTGGCCGCCATGATGATGGTGTTCGCGGTGGCGTCGCGCGAGCTGGTCACTTCGCTGCTGCTGGCTCCCGCAGGTGTACAAACCGTGTCGGTGTTTGTCTGGCGGCAGTTTGAGCAAGGTTCGGTTGGCGACGGCATGGCGATGGCGTCGATTGCCGTGCTGATAGGCGTCACGCTGATGCTGATCGCGGTGAAATTGCAGAATCGCAAGTTGGCGTGACCTGTAATAGCTATATCCCCGCCATTTTTGCGAGTTGTCTCGGCACCTTCACTTTAAGCACTCGCGCCAAAATCCTGACACTTTAGAATGCTCAAAAGGAGTGTTTTGCAGCCATACATGCTGTTTACACTCCTAATGCGACATTCATTCCAATAAAGGAAAGTAATCATAAATGGTGACTTTACTTATTGGTTAAAAACATCATAATTGATTACTCCAAGGATGGCGGAATGTATCAAGTCGCTTTAACCCGCAGTGCTCAAAAAGAGTTGGAGCAGTTACCCCCTTCAATGGTTGCCGCAATGCTTTTTGGTTTTACGCAACTGACAGAGTTTGGGCCTTTCTTGCAGGAGCCGCAGGTGAGGTATGTAGGAGAAGGCATTTGAGAGCTTCGGGTCACCAGCCTTGATGGGCAAGGTCGCGCTTTCTATTTTTTCATGGAAAGACGTCAGATTAACGTGGTGCATGTGCTGCACAAGAAAACACAAAAGACACCACGGCAATCATTGAAATTAGCCGTTCAGCGAATGAAGGCGATAAAACGGAGGTCATAGCATGGCGATTAAAAACGAGAACGATCTGTTGCCACTTCAGCAGGTCATGGATGAAGCACTAAAAAATCCGCAGGTTCGCGCGGCCTTCGACGCCATTGAAATTCGCCAAGCGATGCTGGCACAGCTCAAACAGGCCCGGCAGGCGCTCAACCTCACCCAAGAAGACATTGCGGAAAAAACCGGGATGAAAAAGCAAAACATCAGCCGCATGGAAAACGGCGTGGTCTCCCCCAACTTAGAAACCGTGGCCCGCTACGCCCAAGCCGTCGGCGGCATGTTTGTCTTTCAGCCTTTCAGTGAAAAGTGAGTTTTTGTCATTAACCCACTGATGCAGAACAGCACTCCCCTTAAAAGGCACGGTTGAAATGCCAGTAGGCCGCATTCAGAAGTGACGCCGAGCAAGAGGTGGAAAACCGCGAGTCTTTTTTCACGGGTTGGAATCCCGCCGCGAGGGAACCGCCTAAGCGGCGGCACTTCGCGGCGATCATTTTTGGCCGCTGGAACACGTCCATTCCGACCCTGCGAAGCCTCGATCTTTCAGCAGCAAAAAAACGCAGGATTCCAAAGGGTTTCGTTTAAAACCCTTTGGGCCAGTTTGCGTGGCAGCGCAAGGTTTTGACCTTAAGGCCGGTGTGGCGGCAGCGCACGACCTTGACCTTAAAGGCCAGTTTGCGTGGTAACGCAAGGTTTTGACCTTAAGATGAAATTGAAAAGAAAGCGCCCAGAAGTCGCTCTACTTCAACAACACCTCATATTGCGGATTAAACTCATCAAAAATCGGCAGTGCGGCAGCACCCAGCGCGGCGGTATCGGTGCCGGACATGCCCATTCTGACGCGCATGCCGCGCGGATAGCGGCTTCTTACTGAGCTATAGAGCGGCGTCAGGCGTTTCATCAGCTTTTCGAGCAGGGGTTGCGGCATCATGCCGCCGATGATCACGCATTCGGCGTCGAACACGCACTCCATAATATTGATAGCCTGGCAGGCGGGTTCGACGGTGGTATCTAGCCAACGCTCGAAGGCGTCGTCACCCACTTCTAACAGATCTTCCGGCTTAGCGGACATCGGATCCAACCCACAGGCTTCATAGGCGGCCTGCAGTGACAGATAGCGCTCGAGGCAACCCTTGTTGCCGCAATAGCATTCTCGTCCACCGGGTTGCACCACTATGTGACCGACCTCGCCCGCATTGTGTGCATGGCCGGTGTAAATTCGCCCGTCCATAAAGATGCCAGCACCCAGCCCGGTGCCGATATAGAGGTAAATGAAGGAGGTGAGTTGCTTAGCGACGCCGTGAAAACGCTCGCCGATGGCCGCTACGGTGGCATCGTTTTCCAGCGTGACTGGCCAGCCGGTACTGCTGCGCAGTCGCTCTTCGACGTCGACGTTATCCCAGCCGTGCAAGGTGGTTGGGCCTTCGGAAGAGATGCCTTCGACGCCAAAAGGCCCCGGCATCACGATGCCAATTCCCAGCATTTTTCTCCAGTCGATTTTCACCTGTTGGCGCATTTCTTGCAGTATCTGCTCTATCAGGGCCAGCGTCGGTTCCGGCTGCGGTTTTTGCACCGCCAGCCAGTGGCGAAAACGCACGGTGCCGGTGAGATCAACCAGCACGATGAGCAATGACTGGTGATCAAGATGGATGCCGATGGAGTAGGCGCTGTCTGGATTGAGCGTCAACGGCGTGGCCGGTTGCCCTCTTCCTCCCGCTTTACGCGGCAGATGGGATGAGAGCACGCCAGCTTGCTCAAGCTCGGTGGCAATGTTGGAGACGGTTTGCGGCGTTAAGGCCGTCATACGGGCAATTTCGGCGCGAGTGAGTTCACCATTAAGGCGAATCGCCTCGATAACTACGCGGCGATTGTGAGCACGAGCATGCTCAAGGTTAGTACCAGAAGTTGTCATAACTGCCTATGCACCAAGGGAAAGCTTGAAACCAGTATGCTGATAGATAATTGAGCAATCAAATTGATTTTATTAATCACCCTGCTCTGATCTAAGTGTTGAGAATGACGCCGCTATCACAGCTTTCAGTGTTATGAGCATGTTAAGTTTTTATTATAATTTTGCGTGATGATAATACAAATTCGTCATTATCTTCATCGTCATCTTTAAAACCACGTGTAGCAGCGATGGAAATTCGGCATGGATGCTGCCCCAAAAGGGGCAAGGGGCGGAACTTTTTTTTCGCCCATTAAAGCAATCAAATTGATTTAATTATCCACCCACCCATTACCGAGTTATTGGAGATGAAGATATGCGATTAACCCCTGCCGCCACCCTTTGCGCCCTATCCGCTTTAGCGTTCAGTTATTCCGCAAATGCGCTGGCTGAAACCCAGCTCAGCGCCCTGTTTATGACTCAGGCGGCCTATAGCGAAGCTGACATTCGCGCCATGACCGCCGACTTCACCAAGCAGCATCCTGATATCAAGGTCAATCTCGAATTCGTCCCTTACGAAGCCCTGCATGACAAAATCGTCGCCGCGCGCGGTGCCGGGGCCAATGGCTATGACGTGGTGCTGTTCGACGCCATCTGGCCTGCCGAATTCAACAAATACGGCCTGCTGCAAGATGTGACCTCACGCATCAGCGCTGACGAAAGCAGCAAAATCTTCGACGGCGCTATCTCCACCGTGACCTACAAAGACAAACGCTGGGGCATGCCGTGGATCCTCGACACTAAATATCTCTATTACAACAAAGCCATGCTGGCGAAGGCCGGGATCACTACCCCGCCAACCACCTGGGCCGAAGTGGAGAAGCAGTCTGAAATTCTGAAAGAGAAAGGCATCGTCAAGTTCCCACTGGTGTGGAGCTGGTCGCAGTCAGAAGCCTTGCTGTGTGACTACACCACGCTGGTCTCGGCGTTTAAAGGTGACTTCTATAAAGACGGCAAGCTGAATTTCAACAATTCGGGCGCGCTGAAAGCCGTCGACTTCATGAAAGAGACGCTGGATAAAGGTCTGACAAACCCGAACTCCCGCGAGTATCTGGAAGAAGACGTGCGTAAGTCCTTCTCCAACGGTGACGCGGCCTTCGCGCTGAACTGGACCTATATGTACAACATGGCGAATGACCCGAAACAGAGCAAAGTGGCGGGCCAGGTTGGGGTTATTCCGGCGCCGGGTACGGTGGCGGGTCAGGCGTCTGGCGTCAACGGATCCATGGGTTTAGGCATCGCCAAGGCCAGTACGCATCCGGATCAGGCATGGCAGTACATCACCTATATGACCTCCCAGCCGGTACAGGACAAATACGCCAAGCTGAGCCTGCCAATCTGGAAATCGGCTTATGATGACCCGGCCGTGCAGAAAGATCAGGAAGCGCTGATCGCCGCCGCGAAGACCTCACTCAACGTGATGCTTTCTCGCCCGGTCACCCCTGATTACTCTCGCCTGTCCAACATCTTGCAGCAGAACCTGCAAGGCGTGCTGCAAGGCAAAGTGAGCGCCAAAGATGGCATGACCACGGCGACCGAAGCCGCAGACCGTCTGCGTTAAGTTCCACTTTATTAGCGAAACCAATGCCCCACATAGCGATATGCGGGGCAAATCAACACCACGGAACTTAGAACATGCTTACTTTACCGCAACGAGAACGACGTCAGGCTTGGCTGCTGCTGGCGCCGATGCTGCTGATGATGTTTCTGCTCACCGCATGGCCGCTGGCCCGCACGCTTTGGCTGAGTTTTACCGATGCCGGGCTGATTGGCGACGGCACCGCGCCTAACTGGGTGGGCAGCGACAACTTTATTTATGCCCTGACCGACCCGGATTTCCGCGCCGCGCTGTGGCGCACCCTCTATTTCACGCTGGTGTCGGTGCTGTTCGAAGGCATTATTGGCGTGCTGGTTGCCCTGCTGCTCAATCAACAGTTCTGGGGGCGCAGCGCCCTGCGGGTGCTGGTTATCCTGCCTTGGGCGCTGCCGACCATCGTTAACGCCACCATGTGGCGACTCAACTTCAACCCGGATTACGGCAGCATCAACGCCCTGCTGACCCAACTCGGCGTGCTGGATAGCTACCGTAGCTGGCTGGGCGATACCAGCTCAGCCCTGAACGCGGTGATGTTCGCCGATATTTGGAAGAACTACCCGCTGATCACCTTGCTGACGCTGGCGGCGCTGCAAACCATTCCCGAAGACCTGTTCGAAGCGGCGCGGTTGGACGGTGCTTCGCCATGGCGACGCTTTTGCAAAATCACCTTCCCGGCGATTGCGGCTCCGCTGGCGGTGGCGCTGGTTCTGCGCACCATCGACGCCTTTAAAGTGTTCGATATCATCTACGTGATGACCCGTGGCGGCCCGCTCGATAGCACCAAAACGGTGAGTTTCTTCGTCTATCAAGAGTCGTTTAGCTACCTGAGAGCCGGCAGCGGCGCGGCTTACGCCATTCTGATGACCCTGATTTGCGGGATTTTAATCTTGATTTACATGCTGATGTTATTACGCCAGCGCCGTTCAGGGAGCGTGGAATGAAATCGAAAATTCGTCTGGTTCTGCGTTACACCTTCGCCCTGCTGCTGGCCGTGTCGATTCTGGCTCCGCTGCTGTGGATGTTCTTGATGAGCGTCAGTTCGGCGGAAGATCTCACCCGCATTCCGCTGGAATGGCTGCCGCGCCACTGGGATTTTAGCCGCTACGTCAGCCTGCTGACCCTGCAAGCCGGGCAGCCGGGGGCGCTGTTCCTGCACGCGCTCGGCAACAGCCTGCTGGTTGCCTGCGGCGCGACCATTATTTCGCTGCTGCTGGCGATCCCGGCGGCGTACAGCTTCTCGCGCTATCCGGGGCGCAACGGCTGGCTGTTCGGCAGTCTGGCGATTTACATGGTGCCGCCGGTGGCTTTCGTGTTGCCGCTGTACTTCATTTTGCAAAAGCTCACCCTGCTCAACACCCATTTGGGGCTGGTGCTGGTTTATTGCTCGATGATTTTGCCCTTCCTGACGTGGATGCTGAAAAACCAGTTTGACGCCCTGCCGGTGGATATCGAACAGGCCTCGCGCCTCGACGGTTTACGCTATTGGCAAGTACTGCTGCGCATCACGTTGCCTCTGGCCAAGCCCGCGCTGGGCGCGTCGGCGATGTTTGGCTGGCTGCTGGCGTGGGATGAGTTCTTCTACGCGCTGCTGTTTACCAACAACATTGATGCCCAAACGCTCCCCGTGACTATTGCCGGTTTCACCGCCGGGCGCGCCACCGACGATGGCCTGATCGCCGCCGTCGGTATTCTGGCGGCTATTCCGCCTCTGTTTATTGCTCTGTGGCTGCAAAAAACGCTGGTTAGCGGCTTAACCAGCGGCGGCAGCAAGGGATGAATGTCAGCATGATGGGAAACCTCGACAACATGAATAAGCCAGAAACCCAGTCCACCCTGTACGTGGTGGGTAATCTGAACGTTGATTTGATCATGAGCACCCTGCACCAGTGGCCGCAAAAAGGCACTGAAACCATGCTGGAAACCAGCTCGATTCGCCCCGGCGGCTCGGCGGGAAACTGTGCATTAGCGCTGGCGGCGCTGGGGACCCCGCACCGTCTGGTGGCTAATCAGGGCAATGACCAGTTCACCGACTGGCTGGCCAGCCTGTTCCCGCAAAGCGCGCCGCACTGGCCGACCGTGGACTGTGAAACTTCGCTGACTTTTGGCGTAACCCACCCCGACCACGAACGCACTTTCTTTAGCAATCAGGGGCACATCGTCCGGCTGAATCTCGACGACGTGCTGCTGCAACTGCCTTCCCAGGCCCAACCCGGCGACTGGGTGTTGCTGTGCGGCACCTTCCTCTGCACCCGGCTGTTCGAGCAGTATCCGCAACTGCTGTCGGCCCTCAAGCAGCGCGGTTATCAGGTGGTAGTGGATAGCGGCTGGCCGCCGCAGGACTGGAGCGACACCCTGCGCCAGCAAATTACTCCGTGGCTGGGCTATTGCGACGCGCTGCTGCTCAACGAAGTAGAAACGCTGGGCATGTCGGCCCGCGATACCTTGGATGACGCCGCAGCCTACCTGCTGTCGCAGATGGCAAAGAATGCCTTTGTGGTCGCCAAGTGTGGCCCTGACGGCGCGCGGTTATGGTCGGCCCATGGGCAGCTGCATCAGGCGGCGGATCCGGTGCAGGTGGTTGACACCATCGGCGCGGGCGACAGCTTCAACGCCGGATTCTTGTCGGCGCTGGTGTATGGCCAAGAGCCGCAGCAGGCGCTGCAATGGGGCGTGCGCGTGGCGGGAAGCGCCATCAGCAGTAACCCGCGTCAGTATCCAGATTGGCAGGTTTTACTTTCAGTTTCGGCAGAAAAAAATTCGGTGGAGAAATAATCGATGGCATTGGTTGAATTAGTAAAAGTTGCCAAAAACTATGGCAAGCAGCAGGTGTTAAAGCCGCTGGACCTGACCATCAAAGATGGCAGTTTCACTGTACTGGTCGGGCCGTCCGGCTGTGGTAAATCCACCCTTTTGCGCCTGTTGGCAGGACTTGAGTCGCTGTCCGACGGCGATATTTTGCTGGATAAGGTGAAGATCAACAATTTCGATCCCGCCGACCGCGATATCGCCATGGTGTTTCAGTCTTACGCGCTCTATCCGCATTTAACCGTCGCGGAGAATATGGCGTTTCACATGCAGGTGAAAAAGGTGCCGAAGGCCGAGCAGCAGGCCAAAGTGGCGCAGGCCGCCAAGGTACTGGGGATTGATCATCTGTTGCAGCGTCTGCCGAAAGATCTCTCCGGCGGCCAGCGCCAGCGCGTCGCCATGGGCCGCGCGCTGGTGCGCAATCCGAAGGTATTTCTGTTCGACGAGCCGTTATCCAACCTCGACGCCCAGCTGCGAATGGAGCTGCGCGCCGAAATCAAATCCGTACATCAGCAGTTCCGCACCACCACGGTGTATGTAACTCACGATCAGGTGGAAGCCATGACGCTGGCTGACAATATCGTGGTGATGAAAGATGGCTATATTGTGCAGCAAGGCTCGCCGCTGTCGATTTACGATCAGCCCGCCAACACCTTTGTGGCGCGGTTTATCGGTTCTCCGCCGATGAATCTTCTGGCCGGTTCTTTTATGAATATGAGTGGCACGCCGGGCGTGGCCTGCGGCCAGCTGTGGTTCCCTCTTCCCGAGAAGTGGTGGGCCCAGGCTCGTCATTCCGAAGGCCAGCCGGTGACGGTAGGCCTGCGGCCGCATGATGTGAAAATTGTCGAAAGCAGCCTGCAAACCCCGGCCGAGCTGCGCCTGTTAGAAGTCACCGGCGAAAGCAGCCTGCTGCACGTCACCTGGAGCGGCTTCCCGATGCACGTCCAGTGCGCGGGCCGCGCAACCGCCACCGCCGGTAAGCCAGTTTGGTTAGAAGCGAATAGCGGGAACATTCATCTGTTTGATGCCAAGTCCGGGATACGGCTGGAAAGTGAATGATTTAAGGTTCTAGCGGCTTCTCCTCTCAGAGGAGAAGGTTGGGATGAGCTAAGGGATTAAGGTGCGGCCTTGAGCCAAAGGCCGTCGTCGAAGCAATGTGGCGTAAGCCCAGGGCTGTCCACTTTGAGCTGAAAAATATCGCCAGCCAGCGGGTAACGCCGCAGCTCCTCTTGGCTCATGCCAAATCGGGCGCTGGTGATATACAGCGTCATTAAATCTTCGCCGCCGAAACAGCAGCTGGTCGGGCGTGGAACCGGCAGCTCGACTTTGCGCAGCAGTTGGCCGCTGGCGCTGTAATAAAGCAGGCAGCCGCCGTTGAACTGGCAAACCCACAGATTGCCGTCTACGTCGAGGGCGATACCATCGGGTCTGCCAAGTTCAGCGGGCGTGTGGGCAAATACGCGCGGTTGTAGCGGCTGGCCTTTGGATAGCGGCCACGGGGCCTGATAAATCGCCTGCGCGACGGAATCGACAAAGTAGATTGTGCCGCCATCGGCCGACCAGGCAATACCGTTGGGAAGCCACACTCCAGTGAGCAAATCGCACTTTTCCCCTTCAGCCCCGTAGCAGTGCAAACTGCCAGAACGGGCGGAGTGCTGTTCATCCATCAGTCCGGTAATAAATTGCCCTTCTGGGCTACAGGCCCCGTCATTATAGCGATAAGACGGGTTGACGCTGGCCTCGGCGCTGCGTACCACCACCCGTCTGGTGGGAAGATCGAGCATGGCGACTTGGGCATCTTCGGTAAAAATCAGATTTCCGGCCCTTGTCAGCGCCAGTGCCCCCACTCGCCGGGCTGAGCGATAAATCTCTTGCGGCGCATCGCCCGGCTGAATGGCGAAAATCGAACCGGCGGTAATGTCGATATAAAACAGCGTTTGCCGCGCGGCATCCCATACCGGGCTTTCCCCCAGAGTGGCCTGAACCCCGGCAAAATGGCGAGCTGACTGGGTAACGTCCATTTTACTGCTCCCTTATCTGCGGCCAACGTTCGGCAAAGTCTTCGGCGTTATTCACGGCGATGCGCGCCAAATCCCGCGGGTAATCCACCCCTTTATTCTCGAGAAAACGCGTGGCGGTGAACTGGCCGTTGCTGGCGCGCAGGATATATCCGCTGTCGCGACACTCAGCCGACGCCAGATAGAGCACGCCCGGCACCACGGACTCGGGGGTGAGATCTGTCGGCGCGCCCTGCACGCCCCACATGCGCGTTTTTGCTACCGGAGACACCGCGTTAATGAGGATGCCCTGCGGTTTTCCCTCCAACGCCAGCGCGTTCATGATGCCAATCTGTGCCATTTTGCCTGCCGCATAGCCCGCCAGCCCGACCTGCGCATAGTCGGCGAACATCGCCCTGTCCGAGGTGGTGAGCACCACGCGAGGACAGGCGGATTTTTTCAGGTGTGGCCAGCCGTATTTGCATAACCACAGCGGCGCATAAACATTGATGCCCAGTGCTCGCTGTAGGAATGCGCCGTCCGTCTGCTCAATGGGCTGATAGTCCACCCATCCGGCGTTATGGATAAGGATATCGATGCCGCCAAACTCACTGACCGCCCTCTCAATCAGCGATTTACAAGCCGCCTCCTGCGCATAGTCCCCCTGATGCGCCCGCGCCTGATAGCCCCGCCGCTGAAGAGCCTGCGCCGCCTGTTGTACCACACTTTCGTCGCTGCCCTGGCCCGAATTGTCGGCCCCCGCGTCCCCTAACACCACCCGCGCCCCGCGTTCTGCCAGTGCCGTGGCGTAAGCCAGCCCTAATCCGCGCGCCCCGCCGGTGATCACGGCCACTCTGTTGGTGAAATCCATCCTGATACTCCCTGAGTTAAGTGTTGAAACCCAAGCCTAGCGAGTTGGTGAACAAAAGTTGAATACCGATGGCCCGCGACATTGATACAAAATTAATATCAAGTGATGGGTTACACTTACTCATCATGTATCTGCGCAATGTGCTGTCCGAGAGTAAAAATGATTGAAACCCGAGTGTTGAAGCAGTTCGTCACGGTGGCGGAAACTCTTAACTTCCACCGCGCCGCTGAGTTGCTGCATATGTCACAGCCGCCGTTGAGCGTGGCCGTGCGGCAGTTGGAGGAGAAGCTGGGCGTCAGGCTGTTGATTCGCGATCGCGGCGGTGTGGCACTGACCCCGGCGGGAACGGCCTTTTTGCACAGCGCGCGCGGCCTGCTGCAATCCCTCGACGCGCAGGTGAACCACGTGCGCAATGTGGCTCAGGGGCTGGCGGGAAAGCTGACCATTAGCTCGGTGTCTCTCGCGGCCTACCCCCAGTTGCTCAACGCCCTGCGGCAGTTCAGGCAAGACTATCCGCAGGTTGAGCTGGTGATTAAAGAGATGCCGTCGGCGATGCAAATTCAGGCAGTGCAACAGGGCGAGAGTGACTTAGCCTTTATCCGCCAGCCCGCCATGCAGTTGCGACACGGCCTGCTGACGCCCTTTCTGAGCGAAAAGATTGTCGTCGCCCTGCCTGCCGAGCATCCATTGGCGGCGCAGCGGGAGATTGATCTCGCCGCGCTGGCCGAGGAAGCCTTTGTCTTCACCCCGCCGCAGCTCGGCGAAGGCTACTACCAGCAGCTGATTCAGTTGTGTCAAAGCGCCGGTTTTTACCCGCGCATTGTGCAGCATGCCGCACAAATCAGCACCCTGATTGCGCTGGTTTCCTGCGGATTTGGGTTGGCGCTGGTACCTGAATCGGTAAGGGGGATTACCTTGAATGATAAAGTGCGGTTCTTGCCACTCAGTGAACCTACGCCGCAGGCCGAAGTCCCGCTGTTTATGCTACAGGCCGACACTCTGCCGGTTGCTGCGACGCTAGCGAATTTTCTGGCTTTGCTCGATAAGCCTTAACTCATTCGGAATTTATTATATTTCTGTTTTATTTTATCAACTTAGCTATCCATGATAAGGATAGCTAAAGTTAATTCTGGCTTTATCCTTAGTTCAAAGATCGGCCAGAGCCTGGCGCAAATTCACCTCACTCGACGAACTCTCTTCCAGCGCCAGCTGCTGCTCCAGCTCATCCAGATGCTCAATCATCACGGCGGCGGCCTGTTCGTTATCCCCCGCTTCCAGCGCGGTGATAATCGCCTGATGCTCGTCTGACTGGCAGGAAGGCACGTCGTTACGCTGGTAGAGCGCGACAATCAGCGAGCTGCGCACCATCAGATTATTGAGGATTTCGCTCAGCACTTCATTGCCACAAATCTCGCCCAGCATCAGGTGGAATTCGCTGAGTTCGCGCACGATGGCGCGGCGATCGCTAGAGTTAGTCGCTTCGCGCTCGCCCTTTAAGTGGCTGGCGATGCGGTGGCGATGGCGGCGCATCAAGTCAGGGGTAATGGTTTCGACAATGGCGCGTTCAATGGCGCGGCGGGCGGTGAACACTTCTCGCGCCTCTTTGGCGGTCGGCTGGGCCACCATGGCGCCACGATTGGGTTCAATCGTGACTATACGCTGCATCGCCAGACGCTGTAGTGCCACCTGGACGTGGTTACGGTTGGCATTCAGTGCCTCGACGATCTGGGCTTCTATCAGGCGAGCGCCGGGGCGCAATCGGTGTTGAGCAATGGCTTTGGAAAGGACGTCGACAATACGCTGAACTTCCAGCTGTTTTGCGGTAGTAGGTTGATTGCTCATTAAAACCGGATGCCTCGTGTTCTATTACTGACTGTGATCGCATGGTGCGGGTGAAAACCCAATACTCGCCGTAAAAAGGCACATATTGTCACCTCAGTTTATCATTGCAGCACGGTTTGCCCAGCAGATAATAGTTCTCATCCGTATCCTTTTCAGACTTTTCGTCGCGCCCGTAGCGAGGAGAAGATTCATTGAACAGAAACGGGAAAACTATAAATGAACCAAGTCATTTTGCGGCATGTCGTCAACTTTTTACTGCTCAGTGCAGGGGCTTTTCTTGTGGTCGGGGTGATCTATCTCGACGTGGCAATTTTCAAGAATCAACTGGGCGAAATTTCCGCCACGGAAATCTTGCAGGAAGCGGCGCTGCTGAGTACTTCCGCCCTGTTCTTCTTACAGGCTAAACACCACCCCGCGCTGCGCGGCGGAATGGTGCTTATTGGCGGATTCTTCGGCTGTATGTTTATTCGCGAACTGGACGCGCTGTTTGACCTGATCCACTTAGGGGCCTGGGTCTATTTCGCCAGTCTGCTCGCCGTGTACTGTGTGATTTGGGCGGCCATTACGCCAAAGACCAGCGTCCGCGGGCTGTCGGCGTTTCTCGCCCATCCGGCCTGTCACTATATTGTCTGCGGTCTGGTGCTGATTCTGGTGTTCTCACGGCTGTTCGGCATGAATGAAGTGTGGCGAGCGGTGATGCAGGATGACTATGTCCGCACGGTGAAAAACATCGTCGAGGAAGGAACAGAGTTTATGGGTTACGTGCTGTGTCTCGGCGCGGCCATCGCCTTCTTCCGCCGTCAGGAACCGTTGAAAACCTTAAGCGCCAACGCCTAGAACAGTGGGCTATTTCTCACATAAGCCACTGAGTTTGCTGTAATACCCCCTCCCAGCCTCCCCCTTAACAGGGGGAGGAGCGAAAAACCGTTTACTCGCCAATTCACTTCAAACGCTTTGTTAATCATTAAGCATCACTTAATAACAAATGATAATGGTTATCATTTTAGCATGAGCTAGGTGCTGCTAATTTATTGGCAAGGGGTTAATACGGTTGAATTAATGAGGGGGTTCTTGATATGGCTAATAACCGTTTCGGCAAAGATTTTTTTAAAAAAGCATTCGGTGATGCCTTTTATATTTTTTCAATCCCTTGCGTTGTTAACTATTTAACTACCAGCATTGACAATAACAATTATTACTTTTTATGGCTTATTTCTCTTTCTTTAGTTGTGGGCTTTGTCATCTCTTATTTTAAAATAAACATAGGGAATGATAAAAATTAGACCTTAAGCCAATGAAGTCTGCTCCCTCTCCTTTTTAAGGAGAGGGCTGGGGTGAGGTTTGTTCCATAATACAAAGAGTTAAACCACTCCTCATTCCAACCTTCTCCTCAGAGAGGAGAAGGCGTTAACCAAAAATTACTGACTCACCGCATCCCTAATTGGCGTTTCACCGCCGCGTAACTCCCACTGTTTGCCGATTGAACTTGGTGCCTGTAAGACGGCGGCGACCACCAATGCCACGTCTTCGCGGGTCACTTCACCGCGCCCGGCGTCTGGGGAGAGTGTGACCAGCCCAGTGGCCGGATCGTCAGTCAGCGGGCCAGGACGAATAATAGTCCAGTCGAGGCCGGTTTTTTTCAGCTCGATATCCGCGTCGCGTTTGGCTTCTATATAAGCTTTCCAAACCGGATCGGTGTCTGGCTTGATTGGGTTATCGACGCCAATCGCTGAGATTTGCACATAGCGGCGAACGCCTGCCAGATTGGCCGCCTCTGCCAGCAGTACCGACCCGGCGAAATCTACGGTGCGCTTACGCTCGGCGGAAGAGCCCCCGCCTGCGCCTGCCGCGAAGACCACCGCGTCAACATCTGCGCCCTGTAGGCAAGTTGCCAGCTGATCGGCGGTGGCGTTTTCAATATCTAACAGCACGGCTTCGGCACCCAGCTTCTTCATGGTGGGAACCTGCTCTTCTTTGCGAACGATACCTATAGCGCCCAGCCCTTGTGCGACCAGATGTTTGATAAGTAGCTGGCCAATTTGACCGTGTGCTCCGACTATTGCGACCTTGGTCATAAATACTCCCTTGGTGGTTTGCGTCATGTTTCACATGGAACATTAACTGTAGCACATAGACTTTTCACTGCGGGCTGGCTCCACGCCGAGGGGCCTTTCGTGCTATTCTCATGCACATTGTTATCCCATGACCTTTTGCCGAGAAGCTCCCGTGACCCGCTCAAACAGCCCTGAATCTCGCTCCCCAGCACTGCGTTTTTTACCTGAAACCATGCACGTCGGCCGCCAATTGCGCACTTACTGTGACGCGCGGTTTAAGACGATTGGGCTGACGCTGGCGCGTGGTCAGGTGTTGCTGCATCTCGAGGCCGCACAGGGGCGACTGCCGCAATCTGAGTTAACCACCCTGCTGGACGTCGAGCATCCCACGGCCATTCGCCTGATCGACAGCCTGCAGGCCCTGGGCTATCTACAGCGCAGTCCGGGCGAGCTGGATCGCCGCTCAAAAGACGTGGTGCTGACCGAAGCGGGCACCGCCCTCGCCAATGAAGTCCGCGTTATGACTGATGAAATCATCATGAACGTGATGCAGGAGATCCCCGAGGAAGAGGTGTCCGTGGCGCGCAAAGTGATGGCCAGCATTAGCGCCAAGCTGGCGGCTATGTAGTCAGCTTTGACAGCTTGCGGTTATCTGACAGTTTGAACCATTCATATTTCAGCTATTCACACTTGTAAATATCCACAAATTGAATAATTCAGCTAGACACATCTGTGACTTCTGTTTACATTATTTTAAACATGTAGCTTGATACATATTAGCCGGGTAATCACTCGACTGAGGCAGAAGTTAAGAGGTTTAGCCCAGCATCATGACAGCCGTTTCTTCCCCAACCCCGCAAAATGCCCCAGCCTCGCCCCACCATCCTTTCGCTGAACAGGTGAGCCAATGGCTTAGCCAATACCCGCGCTGGCGCATCATGGTGTATGCCATGGCCTCTTTTATTATCGGCATGACGCAGGGGCTGGGCATTAATCTGGTCGCCTCCAATCTGCCGGGCATTCAAGGCTCGTTGGGAATTACCGCCACGGAAAGTTACTGGCTGGTTGCCGCCTATACCGCGACCAGCATTAGCGGGACGCTGCTGCTGTACAAGGTTCGCACCCAGTTTGGTATTCGCCGCTTCGGGGAATATGGCCTGCTGTTTTTCGCCGCCGTCTCTCTGGCGCAGGTTTTCACCCATGATTTTCAAACTGCCGTGGCGGTTCGCGCCGTGATGGGCTTTGCCATGGCTTCTCTCGGCCCGCTGGCGATTTTCTATATGTTTGAAATCTTTCCACCGGCCAAAAAACTGACTGCCGGTTTGTGCCTGGGGCTGGCGGGGAGCCAAATCGCCTTGCCGATTTCGCGCATTATCTCCCCCTATTTACTGGACCTCGGGCACTGGCATCAACTGGCATTTTTGGAGTCAGGGCTGGCGCTGATCTGTCTGGCCATCATCTGGGTTTTGCCATTGACCCACCCGCCGCGAGTCAAGGTTTTCGAGCGTATCGACTGGCTGAGTTACCCGCTGATTGGTATCGCCATTGCCTGTATTTCAGTGGTGCTGACCATGGGGCGTTACTACTGGTGGTTTGAAAAACCCTGGCTGGGCGAAGTGCTCGTGGTCGGCATCGTGACCTTAACGCTGGCCTTTATGGTGGAGTTAAAACGTAAAAATCCCATTATCGATTTACGCTGGCTGATGACCCCGGAAATGCTGATGTTTACCGGCTCAATGCTGTTTGTCCGTATGCTACTGAGTGAACAAACCACCGGCATGGTGGGCTTTCTGACGCTGGTTGGCCTGCAAAATGACCAGCTGATCACTCTATTTTGGGTGGTGCTGGTGATGACTTTTGCCGGACTGGTGTTTATCAGCATCATTCATAAGTCCGAGCGCATTGTTTACATCCACCTGTTTGCCATGTTGCTGATCGCCGGCGGTGCATGGATGGACGCCCACTCGACCATTGATACCCATCCCGAACAGTTCTATCTCAGTCAGGGCATGATTGCCTTCGCGGGAGCGATTTTCCTGCCGACCGCCCTGTGGCTGGGATTTGTTCGCGCCTTACAATTCGGCCATAGCCAGATCATCAGCTTTATTCTGGTGTTCCTCAGCACGCAGAACATTGGTGCTCAACTAGGCAGCGCCTTTCTCGGCACTATCCAGATCCTGCGCGAGAAATTCCATTCCAGCGTGATGACCGACAGCATCCAGCTGCAAAATCCGCTGATTGCCGAACGCGTGGCGCACTACCGCCAGGCGCTGAAAGCCGCCCTTGGCGATGATGTCCAGTTACAGGCCCAGAGCCTTGCGCGCCTTAGCCAAAGTGCTACCCAGCAGGCCGGGATTTTGGCCTACAACGATGTGTTTATGGTGGTGTTTTATATGGCGCTGGGCTGCTTCGCCGTGCTGTTGCTGCATCGCTGGGTGGCCAGTTTTTACTCTAAAGAGAACTCGTAAAATCCATGAAGAATATTTTCCGCTATCCGTCGATTTTGGTTGTGCTGTGTCTGGGCATCGTTGGCGTTTTTGTCGTGCTCTACAGCTGGCAGCTTTTCCCCTTCACCTCAAAGGTGGAAACCACCGATAACGCCTATGTGCGCGGCAACGTGACCCTTATCAGCCCGCAGGTTTCAGGCTATATCACGGCGGCAAAGGTGCAGGATTTTATGGCGGTGAAACAGGGGCAAGTGCTGTTCAGCATTGACGACAGCACCTATCGGCAGGAGCTGTTACAGGCCGAAGCTGCCGAGGCCCAGCAGCAGGTGGCGCTGGATAACTTTGGGCAAAATCGCGGCTCGGCGGAGGCCAGCCTGCAACTGGCGCAGGCTGAGTTACAAAGTGCGCAGGCCGCCGCCAACAAAGCGGCGCAAGATTCTCGGCGCAATGCCCCGCTGCTCACCAGCGGCGTGGTGTCTAAAACCACCGGGGACGAAGTGCAGGCCGCGCTGCTCAAGGCGCAGGCCGACGTGGCGAAGGCCAAGGCCTCGGTGAACATTGCTCGCCAGGAGCTGGGATTGATTGATGCCGGTAAAGCCTCGTTGCAGGCCGCATTAAAGTCGGCTCAGGCTAAAGTGGCGGTGGCGCGTATCAACTTACAACACACGCAGATTGTGGCCCCCACTGACGGCCAGCTGGGTGAAGTCAGCGCGCGGGTCGGCCAGTATGTCTCGGCAGGCAGCCTGTTGACCTCCGTCACCCCGGAGCATGTGTGGGTCAATGCTAATTTCAAGGAGCGCCAGCTGGCGGAGATGCGGGTCGGCATGCCGGTGAGTTTTACCGTCGATGCCTTAAAGGATCGGCAATTCAAAGGCCATATTGCCTATATTGCTCCGGCGACAGGTTCTGAATTCAGCGTATTGAAGGCCGATAACGCCACCGGTAATTTCACCAAAATCTCCCAGCGAATTACCGTCAGAGTGGCGATTGATGACAACCAGCCCGGCGGCAATCAGCTGCGGCCGGGCATGTCGACGGTGGTGAATATTGATACTGCGGTGCAGGCGCGCGATTAGCGGCGGTGAGCCAGCGAGCGCACGATCCGGTCGCCGAGCATTTGGATGATTTGTACCATCAGCACCAATATGACGATGGTGGCGACCATCACCTGATTGTTAAAACGCTGGTAGCCGTAGCGAATGGCTAAGTCCCCTAGCCCGCCGCCGCCGATCACTCCAGCCATAGATGAGAAACCAATCAGCATCACGATAGTCAGCGTCACCCCCGCCAGCAGCGCGGGGAGCGCCTCGGGCAACAGCACGGTAAAAATCACATAACGCAGCCCGCCGCCCATCGCCTGAATGGCTTCAATCCGGCCTTTATCCACTTCATCCAAGGCATTTTCGACAATGCGCGCAAAGAACGGAATAGCGCCAAGAGTAATAGGCACTACCGCCGCCGTACTGCCCAGCGTCGTGCCCACCACCCAGCGCGTTAGCGGGATAAGGGCAATCAGCAGCACCACAAACGGCAGCGAACGGCCAATATTGACGATGGTGCCCAGCACCGCGCTGAGTTTTGGCGACGGCGTTAACCCCTGGCGGCGGGTAATAAACAGCAGCACGCCCAGCGGCAGGCCAACCAGCAGGGTAAAAAGTGTCGCTAATGCCACCATGTACAGAGTTTCTCCGGTGGCGTTGAGCACTAAATCATAGAGGTCATCCCACGCCATGCTGTTTCTTACACCCATTCGGCTTTTACTCCACGTTGGTTGAGGAACAGCATCACTTCACTCAAATCTACCCCGCCGGTTGGCGGCTGGAAGCCGACGCGCAAACGCCCGACTCTCTGCCCGGCAATCGACTCCACGCCGCCGCCAAACAGGGTCACACCGACGCCGTGCTGCTGGGCCAGCGAGCTGAGCACCGGCGACGCCAGCAGGGTGTCATAGAAAGTGAGTTCGGCGACCGGCAACAGCGGATTTGGCGCGGCTTCGGGCAGCCCGCAGTCCGGCATCAGCGCCTTGCCGAGTAGCGATTGCGGGTCAGCCAGCAGTTGAGAAATGGCACCCGACTCCAGTACTTTTCCTCCTGAGAGCAGCGCGGCGTGGTCACAGATGGATTTCACCACATTCAGCTCGTGGGTGATCATCACAATGGTCAGCCCGAGCTGCTTATTGATGCTGCGCAGCAGCGTGAGGATGGAGTCCGTGGTTTCCGGGTCCAATGCGCTGGTTGCTTCATCGGACAACAAATAGTTTGGCCGTGCCGCCAAGGCGCGGGCGATGCCCACGCGCTGCTTCTGACCGCCGGAGAGCTGTGACGGGAAAGCCTGCGCTTTGTCGCTAAGTCCGACTAAATCGAGCAATTCCGCCACGCGCTTTTTGCGTTCAGCGCGACCCACGCCGGCGATTTGCAGCGGCACCGCCACGTTGTCGCTGACGTTACGGGCGTGCAGCAGATTGAAGTTCTGGAAAATCATGCCAATACGCTGGCGCTGGCGGCGCAGATCGGCGTCATTCAGGGTAGTCAGGTCATGGCCATCCACAAGAATACGGCCCGAATCGGGCCGCTCAAGTAAATTCAGGCAACGGATCAGGGTGCTTTTCCCCGCGCCGCTGCGGCCAATAATGCCGAACACTGCCCCGTCGTTGATGGTCAGGGAGACGTCCTGTAGCGCGGCGACGCCCTGTCCGGCGTACTGTTTGGTCAGATGTTCGGCGACTATCATGATTTATCGCCTGCCGCCGCCACTGGGATCACTGAACCGCTGTACTTATCAGCGATAAACTTCGCCACCTCTGGCGATTCGAGATCTTTCGCCAACTGCTTGATACGCGGGTCAGAAGCCAGTTTCTCGGTGGTCACCAGAATGTTGGCGTAAGGGTTGCCTTGGGCTTTCTCCAGGCCCAGCGCGTCTTTCGCCGGGCTGAGGCCCGCTTCAAGGGCGTAGTTACCGTTAATCACCGCCAGGTCGACATCATCCAGCGAGCGCGGGATTTGCGGTGACTCGATTTCGAGGATTTTTAGGTGCTTCGGGTTATCGGCGATGTCTTTTGGCGTGGCCTGATCTTTCGCCGGATCGTTAAAGCCCGGTTTCAGAGTGATCAGACCCTGATCGCGCAGTAAATAGAGCGCGCGGCTGAGGTTAGTCACGTTATTCGGCACGGCGACCTTAGCGTTGTCCGGCACATCCTTGAAGCTCTTGTATTTGCTGGAATAAATCCCCAAGGGCTCAATGTGCACGGTGGCGGCCACGGCAAACTTCACTCCCAGCGCCTGCTCTTGCGAATGCAAATAAGGCACGTGCTGGAAATAGTTGGCATCGACATCGCCGTGGGCCAGCAGCTCGTTGGAGTTCACCCCGTTGGTGATTTCGATGATTTTCAGATCCAGACTCGGATCGATTTTTTTCACATACGCCAGGATTTCAGCGTGCGGAATCGGGTCCGCCGCCACGCGCAGTGGCTCAGCGGCAAAGGCAGAAACTGACGCGACCAATAATGCTGCCGCAGAAATACGTGTGACCAATGTTTTAATAACCAGAGTTTTGAGCATGTTGTGACCCTTATTGTTATTGATGGTGTGTAGAAAATTTCGATCCGTTTGAAAGCAAAAATCAGGCAGTGGCCGCCAAAATGTCAGCATAAAAACGCTGGGCCACGTCAGGGTGCGAACGCAGACGCCCCTTGAGGTAGTTGAAACCGACGTCGCGGAACAGCGGATTCAGCGGATCGCTGGCCGGGCCGCGCGCATCCTTGGCTAACTCAGCCGGGAGCGGGAACAGCGGCACCACGGCGTCGAGCTGCGCGCCAAGAAAGAAGGCCAATGACAGGCGATCTTGACCCGACGGCGGAGAAACTACGCGGTGAACCGTGGCGCGCAGATAGCCATTGGTAGCCAGCTCAAGCAGTTCGCCGATATTTACAACCAGCGTATCTTCAATCGGCAAGGCATCTACCCACTGGCCTTCTTCCACTTCCACCTGAAGTCCGCGCTGGTGGTCTTGCAGCAGAAAGCTGAGGAAGCCGGAGTCTTTGTGCGCGCCGACGCCCTGTCCGCTTTGGCCTGCGCTGTGGCCCGGATAGCGAATCAGTTTGATATGTTCGTTAGGCTTCTCACCGTACAGCGGATCGAAGGTTTTCTCCGGCAGGTGCAGCGCTAGCGCGAAGGCGCGCAGCAGACGCAGCGACATCTGGGTCATCTCTTTTTGCCAGCGCAGCAGCAGCGGACGCAGCTCCGGCAAGGATGCCGGCCACTGATTCGGCCCCTGCAATCTGGCCCAACCCGGCGTCTTGGCATCTATGCTCAGCGCGGGGCGTTCGGCCCCCAAGTCAAACTGTTCACGCCAGTCAGGCTGGCCGCGAGTGATCTCCGACGCCGCACGGTTATAGCCGCGAAAATGCGGGGAGTTGATCATGCCGACGGCCAGTTTTTGCTCTTCCGGCAGGGCAAAGAAGTCGCGCGCAGCTTGCTGGACGTTGCTTAATAACTGTTTATCGATGCCGTGGCCTTTTAAATAAAAGAAGCCAATATCGCGCGCGGCGTGGCGCAACTGAGCGAGGAATTTTTCGCGAGATCCCCCAGATTCGTCGAATTGGGAAAAATCAATTAATGGAATAGTGCTCATCATTTTCTCCGATATAGCGGGTTGTAATAACGCTAACACCGGCGATGTTGCTGGCTCTAATATTTAAAAAGTCTAAGTTATGACCTGAATTTATTGCATGATAAATCACCACCTAACCGAAAGTGAATGGTGGTTATCTCTATGAATCTACGTAGTATTTTATTTTCAGTGATATGAAAAATTTAACTTAAGCCGGGCGGCGGGAGAGGTTTTGCATTTAATTGCTAAAGGGGAATGCCCCCTCTTCTATTTAAGTCGAGGGGGCGGCGAGTTTTATAACTCAATAATTAATCAATATTATTTCTTATCGCCTAAATAACGGTAAACCACGCTGAGGTCTTGCTCGCCATATCCGGCATCCACCGCGTTTTGCCATGTTTGACTAATGCTTTTCATCAGCGGCAATTGCAATTTTTCACCGGCTTTCAGCGCCAGATTAATATCTTTTAATGCCCAAGTGAGATGCATCTGCGGGGTGTAATCGCCGCTTTTGAACATGTCCATTTTCATTTTAATATAAGGTGCCGCCAGCGGGCCGCCTTCCAGCACGTTCCACAGGTCATCGGTGGTAAAACCAAACTCGTCGGCCAGCTGGGCGCTCTCGGCGATGCCTTCCATCATGGAGATAAGCCAGGCGTTAATCACCAGTTTCATTTTGGAGGCGCGCCCGGCTTCGCCCAGCCATTTCACCCCTTTGGAAATGGCAGCAAATACCGGTTCAACTGCCGGACCGGCTTCACGGTCGCCACTGGCAAGCACCACGATTTGCGCGTTTTCCGCCGGGGTTTTGGTGCCAGATACCGGCGCATCGAAGAACACCGCGTCAGGGCGCTGCTGTTTAACCAGCGCCATCAGAGCTTCATTCGCCTCCACGCCAATGGTACCCATTTGGGCAATAATGCCACCCTGCTTCAAGCCTGCCAGCAGGCCGTCATCACCAGAAAACACTGACTGGGTGGTTGGGCCATCGGCCAGCATGGCGATAACTACATCCACACCCTCGACGGTTTCGCGCACGGTTTTGCCCTGCTTGGCGCCGGCCTTCACCAGCGCTTCGCCGCGCGAGGCGGTACGGTTCCAAACGTGAGTTTCAAAGCCATTTTTCAGCAGGTTAGCCGCAAACGCGTGGCCCATCGCGCCCAGACCCAGTACGGCTACAGAGGGTTTCTGACTCATCATTCTTTCTCCTGATAATGTGAAACAAGATCACGCTTGTGGTGATCGCAATGAAAAAAATGCTAGCACTGCCCCGTAGCCCAAAGCTCACAGGTTCTGTAACGGAATGCGTCAAATAACGTCTTGGGTGAGGTTATTTCCTGCCCGGCGAGACAATCTTGGCAACAAAAAAGGGTCCCAGCACTGGGCGTTCTATCGTAACATGCCCGGTTGTGACGTTATGATTTACATCGGATTATGAACGTAGTCTATAAATCGCATGATATCTATGCACAGACTGCTCAGGAGAGAACGTGGTAGGAAATAAAAGCAAAGTGGTGTTAATCGGCATGATTTCAGCCGTGTTTATTATCATGGTGGTGATGCTCGGCACGGTATACCTGTACCCAATGTGGATGCAGCGCACCACGCCAGAAGCCTGTAAAGACATCACCGCGCAGAACGCCATTGACAGCGTAACCCGCGATTTTATGCAAAACCGCATCCCGAACTGGGGCAACGATAAAGACTATATCGGCACCGCCGTGCCTGTTCTGTCGTTTGTCAGCGATAATGTGAAGGATGAGAAAGGCACTTACCGCGTACCCTTCACGGCTAAAGGCGCGAGCGGCGAGCTGAAGTATGTGGGGCATTTTAACTGCACGAATCATTACATTAAGTATGAGAGCGTAGATTGAGTTTGGGCTTGCAGCCCAATCCCGCAAATTCAAATTCAAAACCGTGGGCGTCGGCCCACACCGACCAGGGGGCGGCTTATCGCCACCGCCCCCTGGACCCCCAGGCTCTTTCACTGCGCGCTTCGCTGGTTGGGCGGACGTGTTTCAGCTACTCCTGTTCTCCACCGCCCTCCCTATCAATAAAGAATGTCGCCGCTTAGGCGGTGCCTTCGCTGCGGGATTACTCGGCCTCTGGCCTCGCCCTTCGGGTCGTTGCTTTGCAACGCAGTCTCGCTTCGCTCGGCTCGAGCCTTGGGTCTTGAACCTCTTGCTAAGCGCCATTTTTGACTGCGGTTTTGAGGCATCTAGACCGTGCCGTTTCAGTGAGAACTCTGTTCAGTTCCTTCCCTAACTAGGGGAGTGAGCAAGTTCAAACCGAACCAAAAACTATATGAAACGGTACGGTGTAAATGCTAGTAGGTCGCGTTCAGAAGTGACGCCGAGCAAGAGGTGGAAAACCGCGAGTCTTTTTTCGCGGGTTGGAATCCCGCAGTGAGGGAACCGCCTAAGCGGCGGCACTTCGCGACGAACTCTGTGGTTGCTGAAACATGTTCATTCCAACCCTGCGCAGCCTCGATCTACCAGCAGCAAAAAACGCAGGATTCCAAAGGGTTTCGTTCAAAACCCTTTGGGCCAGTGTGGGCGGCGAGCCCACGGTTTTGACCTTAAGGCCGGTGTGGCGGCAGCGCACGGTTTTGACCTTAAGGGTCGCAACCCCAAGCCCCCCGTCAACACGCCTCTTCACAACATTTTCCTGATGCACATCACACAAATGTTAATTAGAATGCAAACCGTTATCATTTGCATTTCAGGGAAAATCACGTGTCTACTCATAAAAAGAACCACTTCGCTACAAGCGGGTTTAAAAAATCCGTACTAGCGCTGGCTGTATTGCACTGCTCTCCACTGCTGGCGGCGACTGACAGCGCTGCGCCAAAAGAGGATACCCTTACCGTCACCGCCGATAACCCGGCCTACTCCACGAACTACAGTACCAGCGAGGCTTCTGTTGCTGGCAAAAGCAAAACGCCAATCAACGATATTCCGCAGTCGGTAAGCGTCGTCACGCCGTCGATGATTAATGATTACCAAATCACTTCGCTGGACGAGGCGATGAAATTCGTCAGCGGTGTGGCGCAGGGCAACACGTTGGGGGGAATTGAAGACGGGTTTGTTAAACGCGGATTTGGCTCTAACAGCGATGGCTCAATCTTCCTCGACGGCGTGCGCAGCAATCAGGGGCTGGGATTTAACGCCACCACCGACCATGTCGAAGTGCTGAAAGGCTCAGCCTCCCTGCTCTACGGCATCCAAAACCCCGGCGGGATCATTAACGTGGTGAGCAAAAAGCCACAATATGACTGGAACACGCGCCTCAGCGGCAGCACCGGTGGATTTGGGGGAGGAACGGGCGGGATTGATGTCACTGGCCCGTTGGGCAACGGCTTTGCTTTCCGCATGATTGCCGAGCGCCAGTCGGAAGACTACTGGCGAAACTTCGGCAAAGACCAGCATAGCCTGCTGGCCCCTTCCCTGAGCTGGTATGGCGAAAAAGCCAGTTTCAATATCAGCTATCAGCAGTACAAATATGATATCCCTTATGACCGTGGCACCGCCTTTATTAACGGCAAGCCGCTGGATATCCCCTATGAGCGCCGTCTGGATGAACTCGCTAACCACGCCTGGGGCACCAACAAACGGCTGAACACTACGTGGGAATATGAGTTGAATTCCGACTGGAAAACGCGCCTAACCTACGGCTGGATGCAGCGCCGCTACGACAGTAACGAAGTTCGCGCCACCGCCGTCAATGTGGATACCGGCATTGTGTCGCGCCGCGCCGACGCCAACCGGGGCTTCAACCATCAAACGGATTACACCGCGTGGGACTGGATTGGCACCCCGGAAATTTTCGGCATGACCCATGACGTGCTGTTCGGGGTGGATTACGAGAAGGACGAAACCTACAAACAGTACTCCTATCGCGGCAAAGGCAATAATCCGCTGAACATGTACGACCCGGCGTATGGCGTTGAACCTATCACCAACGCCAGCACCTACAGCGACGCGCAGAGCAACCTGCGCAACACTTTGTTTAACAAATCGGTCTACGTCAAAGACAGTATCCATCTGACAGACCAGTGGATCGGCGTGCTCGGCGGGCGCTATCAGCATTACAACCAGAAAGCCTCCAGCGGCTTTATCAATCCGACCGAAACGCTGGATAACAGCGATAACAAATTCCTGCCGCAGCTGGGGCTGGTGTATAAGCTGACCGACGATTTATCCTTCTACGGCAGCTACAGCCGCTCCTTCACTCCGTCGACCGACACCGACGATGACGGCAATGTCGCCCAGCCGGAAACTGGCACGACCTATGAAGTCGGCACCAAATGGCAGGTGTCACCTCGGGTTGACGCTACGCTGGCGCTGTACCGTATTGATGAAAAAGACATGTCGGTGTTTATCAACGGCGTGACGCGCAGCATTCCGAAAGCGCGTTCTAGCGGCGTGGAGCTGGAAGTGAATGGCGAAGTGGCAAAGGACTGGAACCTGAGCGCCAACTACAGCTATGACAAAACGGAGATCACCGAAGATATTAACTCGGCCAACGTAGGCAACCGTCTGGTGAACGCGCCGACGCAAATGGGCGGGCTGTATTTGAGCCACACCCTGCGCTGGGTGCCGTTACAAGGGGATGTGCGGGTGGGCGGCGGTGCGCGCTACGTGGGCAGCCGCGCGGGTGATCCGGAAAACAGCTTCACTATGCCGTCTTATACCGTGGCGGATGCGTTTGTCGCTTGGGATACCCCGCTGTTGGGTAAACATACTCAACTTAAGCTGAACGTTAATAACCTGTTTAATAAGGAATATTACACGTCCAGCGCGGGGAATTTACGGGTTATCGAGGGCGAACCGCGCAACGTGGTGCTGTCCGCGGTGGTCGATTTCTAAAGATTATTTCTTCTTAGTTGCTGCAATTAAGGTGTCAGCGTTAGTGATGTGTACTTTATGTTCGCCAGTGCGCTCATAAAGACAGAGTTTTCGCTCACGCTGCACCTTATTGTTTTTGCTCGGAATAGTTCCTTCCAACAACAGCGCCGAACCGACGTTGTCCTCAAAAAGCACGATATCTCCCAAGGGTTTCACATTCTTCAACCCGCTGGCTTTGATGCAGGCGGCTTTGACATCGGCGTCATGCTGCGCCCAGGCATCCGAGCTTGAGGCCAAAGCCTGAGTTGAGAGTAAAAGTGCGCCAGTCAACAGCACCAATGATAAAGACTTCATAGTAACTCCTTGTAAATTAACTTCTACTTAGCCGGAAGCTGGCTCCAGTAGGTGCCGCTAAACGGGATCGGCAAGAACTGATCATAGATCGCTTTGACGGTTTTTTGTGGGTCTATGTCAGCAAACAGTTGCGGATAGAGCGTTTTGGCGAACACTTCCACATCGACCATATGATAAGGGCTAAGGTAGAAATTATGCCAGACGCTGTAAGCGCGGCCATTTTTGACTGCTTGTAAATTGGCAAGCAGCGGCTGCTGGTCCATCACCTGCCGGAAGCTGCTTTCGGCCTGCTCCTGCGACACCAAAGGCCCGAGCTGGATATTCCCTTGCGACTTGCCGTCCGGCGTGCCCATTCCGGTACTGATATAGACATCAGGATTTGCGGCGATCACCGCTTCCGGGTTCATCTGACCATAAACGCTTTTAAAAATTCCTCCGGCAATATTGTCGCCACCGGCGAAGGCCAGCAAATCAGCCAGATTGCCATGTGAAACCGTGGTGCAGCAGGTCTGGCGGCGGCCAAGCTGGAGCTGCAACATCACCGTGGCTTTTTTGCCGTGATACCCCGCGATGCGCTCTTTAATCCGGTTCATATGCTGCTGGTAGAAGGCGATAAAACGCGCCGCTTTCTGCGGGTTGTTCAGCACGTCACCCAGCAGTTTGATGCTCGGAATGGTGTTGTTGAGCTGGTCGATGCGCAGATCGACGTAAATCACCGGAATGCCTGCCTGCGTCAGGCGGCCAAGCATTTGGTCTTCGTCAGTCGGCGTTTTGGCGTAGCGCGGCAAAATCACCAAGTCAGGCTTTAGCGCAATCACTTTTTCCGCGTTGAACTGAGTGAAGTTGTTTTTGCCCATTTGTGAAATTTGGGCGATTTGCGGGAAGGCTTTGACATACAGCTGCCAGCTTTGCGGGTCAAGATTCTGCATATCCCCCGGCCAGCCGATAATATTTTTAGCCGGATTGCCATCCTCGACCAGCGCCAGCGTATAGAGCATGCGGCTTTCCCCCACCACGATGCGCTGCGGGTTGTCGGGCACTTCTACAGTTCGGTTAGAGATATCTACAACAGTTTTAGCACTGGCCAGCGCGGGGGCTAACAGGCTGGCAAGCAACAACATTCGGCAGGTGATACGCATAACATCTCGGGATCAAATGGGCAGGGAAAAGATGATAATGATTATCGTTAAATTCCGCAATTGACTCTCATCTGGGGGCATTTCCGGCATTTATTCCTGTGAGGAATAAATGCTATTGCGCCCCGCTGGCTTGTGCTGGTATTAAGGTGCGGTAACTCTATTCCCCGGCATGTGAACTGAAGGACAGCGGCGCAGTGGACAGATTAATTGAGATGGAAACCTACATTCGCGTGGTTGAAGCGGGGTCATTTTCTATGGCGGCCAAGCAGCTCAATCTTGGGCAACCGGCGATATCCAAAACCATTGCCCGACTGGAAGAGCGGCTGGGCGTTCGCCTGTTGTTGCGCTCGACCCGAGGGCTAACACCCAGCGACGTCGGCCAGCGATTTTACGAACACGCCAAGCGCGCGGTGATAGAAGCCGACGAGGCCGAACAGGCAGTGCGTGATGCCTCTGCCGGGCTGTCTGGCACTCTGCGCGTTAGCGCGGCGGTGACTTTCGCGCGTATGCACATCCTGCCAAAGCTACCCGGTTTTCTAGAGCAGCACCCCGATTTGAATATCGATCTGCGCCTGAGTGACAGCAACATTGATTTGATTGTCGAAGGGATGGACGTCGCACTGCGAATGGGCGCGTTGCAGGATTCTGGCATGACCGCGCGACGCATCGCGCAAAGTCCGCGCCGGGTGGTGGGTACTTCTACCTATTTCGCTCGCGCCGGAGTTCCGCAAACCCCGCAGGAACTCAGCCAGCATCAGGCCATTATCTATTCACAACGCGGCGGTGGCGAAAACTGGCGTTTTCGTCTGAGAGATCAAGAAGTTGAAGTGACACTTTCGGGGCGAGTGCGAGTTAGCGCCGCCGAGGGCATGCGCACTACCCTGCTGGCTCATCTCGGCTTGGCGGTGACGTCAGAATGGATGTTCTCGCCGGAATTGGCTCAGGGAGAGGTGCAGGCCGTGTTGAGCGACTGGCAGTTGCCGCCGGTTGATCTGTGGGCGGTTTTCCCCTCGGGCAGACTGGTTTCCGCCAAGGCCCGCGCCTTTGTAGCTTTCGTCGAAAGCGTGTTAAACCCGCCCGACTAAACCGACTCCGGCGCGAGTTATATTAGTTGGCAACCTGCTTAAGGACCGGCAGAAGCTCGCTTGGATCCGGGCGCTGGGTGTAATCCGGGTTCACCTCGGCATACAGCACCACGCCGTCTTGCCCAATGACGTAGCGCGCGGGCATCGGCAGCGTCCAGCTCGGATCATCATTGATCAGTGGCAGATCGTTTTTCAGATTGGCGTAAAGCTCAATCAAGTAGTCCGGCAGGCGGAAACGCAGGCCAAATGCCGCAGCAATCTCGCCGTTAACGTCGCTCAAAACGGGGAAACTCAGCTGGTTATTACGCACCGCTTTGCGGCTATTGGGCTGTGTCTGCGGCGAAATCGCCACCACGCTACCATTCAGCGCCTGAATCTCTGGCAGCACCTCATTGATAGCCTGTAACTCCATATTGCAATACGGGCACCAAGCCCCGCGATAGAAGGTCACAACCAGCGGGCCTTTGGCCAGTAATTCGGCAGAGGAAATGGGCTGGTTATTTTCATCCTGCAATAAGAAAGCAGGAGCGCGATCGCCAACCTTAACTGCCCTTTCCGCTTGCCCGCTGGCAATCAGTTCCGCCGTCGCCCGCGCCATAATCGGGTGAATTTCCGGCGGCGCGTTGTAAGGCGGTATTCCGGCAAGAAAATCTGCTTTAAAGGCATCGAGTTTGTCTTGAAGTGACATGGTGTATCTCCAGTGATAACGAGTTCGAATCAACAAGATTCGTCTGAAGGAGATACTCAGCGATTGCGGCAAGGCGAGGTAGACGCCCGCGGTGAATAAAACCTATTCTTCGCAGGCATGTATGAGTAGAAGGCGCCGTTGGCGATTTACGAATTCGAGGTGGGAAGGGTCACATCGCCCTCCCCTAATTCCAGCTGAAGCAGCACGGTGTCCACCCAGCGACCATGCTTAAAGCCGACGCTTTTTAATGTACCGATGGTCTGGAATCCCAGCGATTGATGCAGGCCAATAGACCCTAAATTCTCGCTATTGCCGACGTTGGCAATCATCTGTCGCCAGCCGCCCTCGGTGGCGCGGCGGATAGCTTCCTGCATCAGCCTTTTACCAATGCCCAGCCCCTGTTGCCCTTCGGCGATATAGACCGAACTTTCACAGGTAAAACGGTAAGCATAGCGCGGGCGATAAGGTGCCAGATAGCAGTAACCCAAAACCTGCTTATCCCGTTTGGCGACCAGATAGCACATATTTTGGCTGAGCACTTTTTCGCGGCGAGTGAGCATTTCGTCAAGCGTCGGCGGCTCAGTTTCAAAAGAGGCAATGCCATGGATCACGTGGTGAGCGTAAATCGCCTGAACCTGAACCATGTCGGCTATGGTTGCATCATGCAGAGTGATGGTATCGCGCATTAAAACAGACATGTTTTGTTCTCTCAGAAGCTAACATTTTCATTGTTAAACAAAAGAATATGCCTGCAGTGACGAATTGGATAATAAGTAAATCTTATAGATGAAAGGGGCCGAAAAGGCGCTACACTGAAGGTCACTTTCCTCACACGGATGCAGCACAATGAAAAGACTTACCCAGCAAGATATGACGGAAAGCGAACAGCGCGAACTTAAAACGCTGCTTGACCAGAGCCGTAAAGCTCAAGGTCGTGATCTGACCAATTCAGAAACCAACCGCATCAAAGACAATTACATTGATAAATTGATGGAAGAGAAAGAGAAAGTTGCCGCTAAAGCGCGCGCCGAGAAGCGTCGTCTGAAAGCTGTACCCAGCTCGACGGCAACCTACGACTGGACCGCCAGAACGCATCCACGCGGCCGTCGTTGATTGACATTTTGTTTACAGGGCTCAGTGATTGAGCCCTGATTCTTCCCCGCTAAGCCTGTAATAATTTAAAGCCGTGAGTCCCGTCCTTCTCCAACTGCGCCACTAAACCATACTCCCAGTCCAGATAATCCTGCATCGCCTGCGGGCTGACGTCGGTGCCCTCATAGGGGCGACGGTAGCGATCTTGCGCATTCACAATCCACACAGAGTCGCCGTGCTCCAGCGGCAGGCCCGCGTCAATCCAGCCCACCGTGCCTTTTTGCAATAAATAGGCGGGAGAGCCAGTGAGCGCCGCCACTTCGGTGACAGCGTAACGTGCTAACAGCCCGCTGGTGCAGGTGACTACCCAGCGTGACACCGCCGGATGGCGGCGAACCGCCTGAGCGATATTGGCGCGAGTGGTCCACAACGCGCCCGGAATGCGGCGATTGCGGAAGTTGGCGCTGGTTGTCAGGTCAATCACGCCCGTACTCCCCTCCTCCAGCCACTGCTGTAGCTGGGCGGGCAGCACTTCTTCGACAGCCGGAGCCGCCGCCGTTTTCGCCTGCCAGTGACCCTGCTCGGTGAAATCCGCCGCCGGGGCGTCAAGCACCGCCACCTCCCAGTTCATCTGTGCCAGCCAAGAGGCCGCCAGCTCGGCGCGCACCTGCTGATCATCGGTCAGCACAATCCTTGCGCCGCGCACGCTGGCGTAGTGGTCAGTTTCTTGCACTAATTGCCCGCCGGGCACGTGGCGCGCGCCGGGAAAATGCCCCGCCGCGTACTCTTCAGCCGTGCGCACGTCGAACAGATACAGCGTGCGGGAACTGTCTTGCTGCCATTCGGCCAGCGTTTCGGCTGAAATGTATTTCACCCCGGCGCGACGGGCTACGTTTTGGGCACTCTCTGCCGCCGCCTGTTTTGAAGAGAAACTCAGCGGCGGGAAGCTGGCCTGCTGCTGATGTGCCAAAGTCTGCCCTGCCAGCGTCCAGCCGATAGTGCCGTTGCGCAGCGCTGCTACCGGATTGGGAATGCCCGCGTTGATCAGCGACTGGGTACCAATAATGCTGCGGGTGCGCCCGGCGCAGTTGATAATCACCTGCGTTTGCGGGTTCGGCACTGCGTCGCGCAGGCGCAGCACCAGCTCGCCGCCCGGCACGCTGACGCCGTCAGGAATGCTCATGGTGTTGAATTCATCGAAACGGCGGACATCCAAAATTGCGATGTCAGCCCCTTGCTGTTGCAGCGCCTGCACCTGCTCGGCGCTGAACGATGGCGTGTGGTAATGGTGTTCAACCCACTCGCCGAAGGCTTTACCCGGCGCATTCACATCAATAAAAATTTCGCCGCCCGCTTCGCGCCAGCCTGCCAAATCCCCGGCCAGCAGCGCGATGTCGCGATAGCCCAGCGCCTTGAAGGTCGCGATGGCGCGGGTGGTTTTGCGAATGCCCTGCTCTTCGTCCCAAAACTCGCCATTGTCATACAAGGTGATGGGCGTGTTGCGGCGCGGCAGGCGATCCAATGCTTCAATCTCGAGTTTGGACAGTGGCAGATTGACGGCAAACAGCGGATGCCCGGTGGCAAAGGCGGCCTCTTCGCGCAAATCGATCAGAGCAACTTCTTGTTGATTGAGCAGCGCGTCGCGCAGTTCGGCGAAATGACGTAAAGGCGTGGACGAAGTTTTAGTCATGTTGTTTCTCTTTCAATAGATGTTGCTCTTTCGACAGGTCCCAGAGGTTGGGCAATGTGCGATTGGAGTAACCGGAGATGAAGGTTTTTTGCTGGCCGTCCGGCAGGTAAACCGCGCGTGACACCGCGCCAATGTTGCCGCCATAGACGTGAATACTGACCGAAACCCGATCGCTGAAAGCATTGCTGACCTGATGAATATCTAACTCGGATGGCGAGATCTTCTCGACCGATCCCGGCGTTAATCGCACCGGCTGGCCTTCTGCGACCAGCTCACCCAGCCCGTTTCGTACATAGTTTTGGCTGATCTCTTCTCCGCGCAGCATGCCAATCAGCCCCCAGACGCGGTGATCGTGGATTGGCGTCACCTGCCCCGGTCCCCAGACAAAGCTCACCACCGAAAAGCGCGACAGCGGATCGGCATACAGAAGATATTGCTGATAATGGTCGGGATGCGGCACGGCAAATTCATCATCCAGCCAGACGTCATTGGCGACCAACTGGCCCAGAAGTTCCGCGCCCTGAGCCAACACTTCCTGCTCCCCGTGCGGCTCGCTCACCAGTCTAGTGAGTGACGCCAAAAACTCGCGTAGCGGCGCGTAATGTCGAGTTGTCATAATTGCCCCTTAAGATAAGCCCTTTTTGCAGGCTAGCACCGCCGCTGACCAAGCAAAATTCATTTTATGGATAAGCTAATATGCAAATCACACATAAAAATGTGCGATGAGTGCCGACTTAGGCGCCCGATTTGCTTTATGCTGGACTGATTGTCGTCTGCCAAGACGCGACTTAAAGGGACTGCTCCACCTATGAAAATTGAAGATCTGACGGCATTCGTCGCAGTGATCCGTCTGCAATCTACTCGCCTCGCCGCCGAGGAATTAGGGCTGACCCAGCCCGCCATCACCCGCCGGGTGCAAAACTTCGAAGAGTCTCTGGGCATCGCGCTGCTTAATCGCCAGACCAAACCTCTCAAGCCGACATTAATGGGTAAACGCGTCTTCCAGCAGTGCCGCAACATTCTTCGTGAAGTAGAAGCCCTGAGCGATTTGGTGGCGGCGGATCACCCGCCGTCTGGCCTGCTGCGACTGGCCGTGCCGCAAAGTTTGAGTGAGACCAGCCTGCTGCCGGCGCTGAAAATGTTGTCTTCCGACTTCCCGCAGGTGCAGCCGCGCCTCTCCAGCGGCTGGGGTGAAGAGCTATTGCTCCGAGTTCAGCGCCAAGAGCTGGAAGCCGCAGTGGTGCTGTTCCCCGCCAGTAAGCAGTTCCCTTCCGGCTTGGAAAGTCAGGCGTTAGGTTCGGTGGATTTAGTGGTGGTTGGGCCGAATGACCCCAAGGTGCCGCCGCTGCGCAAACTGGAAGAAGGCTATCAGCGTGGCTGGATTTTGAATCCGGAAGGTTGTGGTTTTCGCGCCGCGCTGCAACGCGCCCTGACGGAACAGGGGTTGCCGCTGCTGCTGAATCTCGAGGCGTTTGGCGTCACCTTGCAGCTGTCGCTGATTGCCGAAGGTCGCGGATTAGGGCTGATGCCTCGCGCCTTGGTCGAGCGCCACGCCCTGCGTCCGCAGCTGCAAATTTACAGTTTGCAGGACTTCGCGCCGCGCAGCCAGCTGTGGCTGGTGTACCCGAACGTGCCCGCCAGCCAAATTCCGGCCATTGACGCCTTCGCGGCGGCCATCGCCCAAGGGCTGGATCTCGCCCCTCTGGCTGTCGATCAGCCGCAGGCATAATGTTCAAACTCTTTAATGCACAATTTTTATATTAACTTATGATAAAAATTAATTTCTAACATAGTAAAAGGCTGTCTAAGGTAATACGCTCCTGCCATCGCCTATGCGCTGGCAACTTATGCAACCAGGAGTGACAGCCCATGAGCGTGCAATTCATTGGTATGATCGGCCATCGTTTGGCCTCCGAAATAATTCCCGCGACGGGGCCAATATTCGATAAGAAATATATCGCCGACTTCGCCAAAGCCCACGAGGACGCGGGTTTCGACCGCATTCTGGTGGCTTACGCCTCCGACCAACCTGATGCCTTTTTAGTCACCGCGCACGCGGGAGCTAACACTTCCCGCATTCACTTCCTGTTAGCCCATCGCCCCGGGTTCGTAGCCCCGACACTTGCGGCGCGAAAGCTGGCGACCCTCGATCACCTGCTCGACGGCCGTTTAGCGGTGCATATCATCAGCGGCGGCAGCGATGCCGAGCAGCGCCGCGACGGCGACTTTGTGCCGAAGTCCGGCCGTTACGCACGCACCGACGAGTATATCGATGTGCTGAAAAACGAGTGGTATTCGGTCAAAGGCTTTGACCATCACGGGGAGTTTTATCAGGCGGAAAACGCCTTCTCGGCCATCAAACCTTTCAATCAGCATTTGCCGGTGTTCTTCGGCGGTTCTTCGGAAGACGCCATCCGCGTGGCGGGCAAGCAGGCCGATGTGTTTGCCCTGTGGGGCGAGCCGCTGGCCAGCGCAGCCGAAACGGTACAGGCGGTGAAAGCCTCCGCCGCGCGCCATCAGCGCGAGATTGAATTCAGCATCTCCTTCCGCCCTATTCTCGGCCGTACCGAAGAAGAAGCCTGGGCCAAGGCCGAAACTATTCGCGAAAAAGCCGCCGCGCTGATTGCCCGCAATGGCCAGTCTCAGGCGCCAAAACCGCAAAGCGTCGGCGCCGAGCGGCTGCTCAACGCCGTGGCTCAGGGGGATCGCCTCGACGAGCGTCTATGGACCGGCATTGCCGGGCTGATTGGCGGCGGTTCAAACTCCACCGCGCTGGTCGGTACGCCGGAGCAAGTTTCCGACGCGCTGCTGAAATATTACGATTTAGGGATCCACACCTTCTTAATTCGCGGCTTCGACCCACTCAACGACGCAGTGGAATATGGCAAAGAGCTGATCCCGCTGACGCGCAAAAAAATCGCCGCACGTTTGGCTCAAAAACACCCTCAACACGAATCGACGGTATAAAAATGACCATAATGAAATCATTGGGAAAATTGCTGGTTGCCACCACGCTGATGGGCAGTGTGAATCTGGCGTGGGCCGATCAAGTGACGCTGCGCGTCGCCGACCAGAAAGGCAATATGCGCGCCCAGCTGGAAGCGGCGGGAAAGCTGGATAACCTGCCGTACAAAATCGAATGGTCGGAATTCCCCGCCGCCGCGCCTCTCGCCGAAGCGCTCAACGCGCAGGCCGTGGACGTAGGGATCATTGGCGACGCGCCGCTGCTGTTTGCCGAAGCCGCCGGGGCGCAGGTGAAAGCCATTGCGGTGGATAAATCAGACGCCTACGGCACGGCGCTGCTGGTCAAGCCTGACAGCCTAATCAAAACAGCGGCGGATTTAAAAGGTAAAAGCATCGCCACTAACCGTGGTTCTATTGGTCACTTTGTGGCGCTGAAGGCATTGGCCTCGGCCGGGCTTTCCGCCAAAGATGTTACCTTCCGCTTCTTACCGCCGAGCGACGCCAAGCTGGCGCTGACGCAGGGTTCAGTAGATGTTTGGGCGACGTGGGAACCTTACACCGCCTTCGCCGAAACGCAGGATCATCTGCGGGTAGTGGTGAATGGGCGCGGACTGTGGTCTGGCAACAGCTTCCTGGCCGCCACCGATTCAGCGCTGAAAGATAACGCCAAGCGCCAAGCCATTACTGACTACTTGCAGCGCCTGAGCGATTCGCAAGTGTGGGCCTATCAGCATCTGGATGAGTACAGCCAGCAGTTGGCAAAAATCATCGGCTTCCCGCTGCCTGCGGCTCGTCTCTCCTTCGAACGCCGTAAATCTTACTGGCAATCCATCGATGAAGAGACTCAAACCCAGCAGCAACAAACCGCTGATTTCTACCATGATCAGGGCTTACTGCCGGTCAAGCTGGAGGTGAAGAACACCTTCGACGAAAGCTTTAAGGTCAAACAGCCTTAATCACTGCCCTTCCCGCTGCGCTGCGCCCACCGGGCGTTCTCCCGCCGGAATTAATCTTCCGGCGGCGAGCGCAAACACCGAAATCACCGCCGCGACGATAAACACCCAATGCAGTGACGCCGCCACGCTGTCGGTAATAATGCCGAGCTGGGTGGAGTCGATATTGGCTCGCTGGCTTTTTTCCATCAGCTGCTGCACCGGATCGCTGATATTCGGCAGGCGTTTTTCCAGATTGAGGTTCAAGGTCGCGCCAAGCAGCGCGGTGCCAATGGCCGACCCGAGCATGCGGGTAAATACCGTGGAGGCCGTGGCAATGCCGCGGATCGCCGGCTCGGCGGCGTTTTGCACCGAAACCAAAAATGTGGTGTTACACAGCCCCATTCCCGCGCCGATGGTCAGGGCCGCTAATCGCGCCCACCACAGGCCGGAAGATGGCGATAACAGCAGTAAAATCAGGCTGCCGCTGACCAATAGCAGACCGCCGATCATCGCCGTAGCGCGGTATGACGTCGCGTGCATAATTCTGCCACTCAGCATACTGGCCAACGGCCAGCCGATAGACATCAGCGCCAGCGTGGTGCCCGCCTCTAGTGGCGTTCCGCCCATCACCCCCTGCACGAAGGTTGGCAAAAAGGCGCTAATGCCCATCATAGTGGCACCAATCACCAGCCCGCCAATATTCCCGGCGATAATCACTTTGCTCTGCCACAGGGCCAGGGGGAAAAGGGGCTCAGGAGCTTTGCGCTCTTGGCGAACCAGCAGCCAGCCGGTGAACAGTGCGAAGGCAACCAGCGCTAAGGCCCAGTAGCCAAAAGCCTCAGCTTGCAGCATGGCAAGTAACAGCGCGGCGACCGACAAGGTCAGATAAGTGGTTCCGGCCAAGTCCAGAATGTGCTGCTTGCGCTGGCTTTCCGCCGGTAAAAAGCGCCACAGGATCGCCATGGCTAACAGCCCTAAAGGCACGTTGACCCAGAAAATGACCGCCCAGTGGAAATGCGAAACGATAAACGCGCCGAGCAGCGGACCGGCAATCGCTGAAACGCCCCACACGCTAGCAAGGTAGCCCTGCGCCTTGGCGCGCTCCTGCGGGCCATATACATTAGCTATCAGCGTGGTGGCAATCGGGGTGATCGCTCCGGCGCCCAGCCCCTGTAAGGCGCGGAAGCCAATCATCCACGGCAAAGACGGCGAGAAGCCACAGAGCACCGAGCCAATCAAAAACAGCGTAGTACCAATGAAAAACACCTTTCGGCAGCCGTATAAATCCGCCAGTCGGCCATAAATCGGCACGGTGATCGCCTGAGTCAGCAGATAGACCGCAAACACCCAGCCGAGCAGCGAGAACCCGCCCAAATCGGCAATGATTGTGGGCATGGCGGTCGCCACAATGGTGGCTTCGACTGCCGCCATAAACATCGACAGCATGCAGGCGATCAGGATAAGGGGGCGGCGTTTGTGGCTAACTAAAGGGACGAAAGCAGTCTGATTCATAGGGTTTAATCTGTTGTTCTTATGTTTCAGGCGATGAGGAATTTTTCAGTATATCAGCGGGATTGGCAGAAGGTTTATCGGTCACGTGCTAAGCAAAATGAAAAAGCCCCGCCAGATGGTATGCGTCTGACGGGGCTAAAGGTAGTCAACTTCTTTTCAATGGATCAGGCCGTTTTGCTGTGACCAATAGGTAACAGGGATAAATCGATATATTTCGCCATATCGCGAGATTCAGCACGCGGCAAATAGGGAATTTCGCCTAATAATGGCGCTGAAATATTATGACTAATGGCGTCAATGGTTTGCTGATAATGCGCAAGGCAAGGATTAATACGGTTCGCCACCCAGCCCGCTAATGATAACCCATCGGCATTAATAGCCTGAGCACTTAATAAGGCGTGGCTTACGCAACCTTCTTGAATACCGACAACTAAAATAACCGGGATATTTTCCAAACGAACCCAATCGGAATAAAAACAGTCTGGCGTGATCAGCGTTCTCCAGCCATCACAGCCCTCGACCACGACGATATCACTTCCTTGGCGCATAAATTTCAGGCCAGAGGTCATTATTTCAAACACATTATCGGGCACATCGCTGGCGTAAATATCTTCATCGAGCAGGGCTAGCGGCGTTATTTTGTCATAAGGGTAAGAAATAGAGGATGAATTTTGCAGTATCACGGCATCTTTATTTCGAATGCCATCTGCCAGTTCCTGACTCCCTGTCGCAATCGGTTTATAGCCCAATGCGCAGTGCCCCTGCGCGGCTAAAGCCTGTAGCAAAGCACGCGTCACGATGGTTTTACCTACGCGAGCGTCCGTACCCGTGACGAAAAAGTGCGTTAACATGGAATGTTGGCTCCAGGATCTTCCGTTTAACTGAGGATTTATCTCCGGCGAGTGCGCCTGAGACAATGTACAGGGGAAAGTCTAGGCGATACCAATCGATAACGATTTGCGTTAGCGCAATGTTTTGTCCACTGGCAAACAGAAGTTTGAATTTAGGATTTTTATTATATTGGCGGGAAAACTACAAGGTTAATTCATACCAATAATTAACCTTGTAGCAGTTTAATTAACAGAGAGCCGTTATACAGCGCGTCTTTGACTAATGCCGCGCCCGGCATGGTGCCTTTGTTATAAAACTCAGTGGATTCGATTTTTATATTTTCGCTATAAGCCGGCAGAGACTGCTGTTGAATGCAGGACATTATTGCCGGATGGAGAATTTCTTTGGCGAAATTAAGCGGCGAGCCGATCAATATTTTCTCAGGATTAAACAAGTTAACCATGATGGCGAGGATCCGCCCTACGCTGTGGCCGACATTAATAATTACATCGCGGGCCAGCTGGTCGCCGCGATTTGCCGCGTCGCATACCGCCTCAATTGTCAGCGGAATGCCCTGCAGGCTGGAGTTGACCGCCTGAGTTAATCGCTGGCGAACCAACTCAAGAATATTATCAGTGCTAGCGACGGTTTCGAGACAGCCGTGATTGCCGCAATAGCAGCGTTTACCGTAAGGATCGACCTGCGTATGGCCCATTTCCACCACGCTGCTGCTGCCGCTGTGTAGCACGCGGCCGCCGGTGATCACCCCTGCGCCGACATTGTGGTCAATAACCACCTGAATCACGTTTTGACTGCCGCGAGAGGCACCATATAAGGCTTCGGCCATGGTCCAGGCGCCAATATCATGCTGCACGAAAACCGGCAGGCCGGTATGGGCTTCAAGCGCTGCGCCGAGCGGCATTTCATCGACGTCTGCGTAAAACGGCATGCGATGCACCACCCCTTCGCGGGCGTTAATCATCCCCGGTAAGGTAATAGCGATGGCGGTGAGGCGTTCGAGTTTGCGCTGATGGCGAATAAAGAACTGGTCGATTTCAGCGACGATGCGCTCAAGCAGAGGTTTATCCGCGGCTGCGGGCAGAGGCAATTCCTCTTCTACTACCAGTTTACTGCTCAGATCACGCAGTCCGAGGGTAATTGCCCCTAAGCTGATGCGCGCAGAAAGGTAGTGCCAGGCATTAGTGTCGAGCACCAAACCGATGGCGGGACGCCCGCGGCTGCCTGGCTCCTGAAACTCAGTTTCTTGCACCAAATGAGCTTGTAACAGTTCACGAACAATCTTGGTAATACTGGCGGGGGCAAGCTGCGCTTTTTTCGACAGCTCGATACGCGAAACGGGTCCAAACTGATCTATCAGCCGGTATACGGCACCGACGTTCGTTTGCTTTATTTGATCAATATGCCCAGGCTGCCCATCAGGGATCACAGAAAAAACTCCGTTATTTTTCGCGCTTCAAAATAAAGATTAATGGCTATGGTGGGGTTTTTGCTATATGTCGTCAACTATTTGATTCGTTATGTGATTTGGTGCACATATTGAATTAAAACCCTTTAAGAATTGACTGTAAAAACAGCGGTTTCACGGATTTTTATCCTGCATCATAAGTTTCATAAAAGCGGTCGCTGGCGCACTGAGCTCGCGATGACGGTGATTGACCATCCAAACCTGCGTGTTTCCCTGCTGCTTGCCGAAACGCAAATAGCGCACGCCGTCCACCTGAATGCGCAAATAAGCCGCAGGTAAAATCGACACGCCCAGCCCCGCCGACACCAGACCAATAATGGTTAACGGCTCGCCCACTTCCTGAGTAATAAAGGGCGTGATGCCGTGGGAACCGAGCAAGGCGCGAATATCGTCATACATCGATGTTCCCGAATCCTTGGAGAAAAACACAAAAGGCTGGTCAGCCAGGTGCTGAAAAGTCAGCTCACCTTCAGGAAGGTTCACCAGCGGATTGTCCTCATGCACCACGGCTACCAGCGACTCGGAGAGCAGCAGTTGATGGTGCAAAACCTCCGGCAGTTGGCGATTACGCATGATCCCAAGGTCGATCCTTCCTTCTAATAATGGTTCGATTTGCTGGGTGCTGTTCATCTCTTCGATCCGAATGTTCACTTCGGGATATTGCAGGTGAAAGCGTTGAATGGTGCGCTGAACGCGACGCAGAAACGGCGCGGAAGAGGTCAAGCCCAGCCGCAAATTCCCGGCAATCCCCTGATGGATTTTCGACGCTTGCAGCGAAGCGTCTTGCACCCGGCTGATGATCTGGCGCGCCTCTTTTAAGAACGCCTCACCGGCTTGGGTCAGGCTGACATTCCGATTATTGCGATTAAGCAGCTTAGCCCCAATCGTGGCTTCAAGTGATTGAATCTGCTGACTTAGCGGCGGTTGCGAAATATGCAGGCGCTCCGCCGCGCGGCCAAAATGCAGCTCGTCGGCAACAGCAATAAAATAGCGTAAATGGCGAAGTTCAATGTTATTCATAATTAGCCATTGAGAGGTTTAACGTCTTAATCAACAGAGATTAATATATTAGACAAAAGATGTCCCACTGATAAAATTTTTACATCTTTTTTGTATTAATTTGGCTCTCGCTAAGGAAACTCAGTGAACATCGCAGGGCGAAAAACCGCCACTCCCAATGAAGATCGGCTCTCAGTTAACGATGACGACTTAATGCCCGCCACGCCGACCACTCCTTTAAGCAAAACACCTTTTATTAAACGTGGTACGCCGCAGTTTATCCGCGTGACGCTGGCGCTGTTCTCCGCCGGTCTGGCAACTTTTGCCCTTCTCTACTGCGTTCAGCCGATTTTGCCCGTGTTATCGCAAGAGTTTGGTGTGTCACCGGCGGCCAGCAGCCTGTCTTTGTCGGCTTCAACCGGATTAATGGCCATTGGCCTGTTGTTCACTGGCCCGGTGTCTGATGCCGTGGGGCGTAAATCGGTGATGGTGGTGGCGCTGATGCTTGCCGCAGGATGTACCCTGATTTGTGCCTTTATGCAGAGCTGGAACGGCATCTTGGTGATGCGGGCACTGATTGGCCTCTCCCTCAGCGGCGTGGCCGCCGTCGCCATGACCTATTTAAGCGAAGAGATTCACCCGAGCGTGGTGGCTTTTTCGATGGGCCTGTATATCAGCGGTAACTCTATTGGCGGCATGAGTGGCCGACTGGTGACCGGCGTCTTGACCGATTTCTTCTCCTGGCGGGTGGCAGTAGCGGTGATTGGGGTGTTTGCGTTGTGCTCCGCCATCATGTTCTGGCGCATTCTGCCCCCTTCCAAACACTTTAGGGCCAGCTCGCTGAAGCCTCGCAAACTGGCGATCAATTTCAAACTGCATTGGCGCGATAGCGGCCTGCCGCTGCTGTTCCTCGAAGGTTTTCTGATCATGGGTAGCTTCGTGACCATGTTTAACTACATTGGTTATCGCCTGCTCGGCACCCCTTATCATCTGAGTCAGGCGGTGGTTGGCGTGCTGTCAGTGGTGTACTTGATGGGAACCTATAGCTCACCGAAAGCGGGCGCGTTGACCGGGGTTTATGGTCGCGGCCCTGTCCTGCTAGGGTCAATCGGCCTGATGCTGGTCGGCATTCTGATCACCGCTTTGCCCGCTGTCTGGAGCATTTTCATCGGCATGGTGCTGTTCACCGGCGGGTTCTTCGCGGCCCACTCGGTTGCCAGTGGCTGGATCGGCCGCCGCGCGCGCCGCGCCAAAGGTCAGGCTTCATCACTCTATTTATTCTCCTACTACGCCGGTTCCAGCGTGGCCGGGACCTTGGGCGGATATTTCTGGCACAGCTTCGGCTGGAATGGCATCACCACCTTTATCTGCCTGATGCTTGCCGTCGCCGTGCTGGTCGGTTTACGTCTGATGCATCTCGCCGAATCTAGACAAGTCGCTGTTAAGTAACTTCCTCAATCTAAGGGCGTCCGCGCCCTTTTCTTTCTGCCAGACAAAATTTCCCCAATCTTAAAAACGACACAGAAGATGAGTTATGCACCTTTTTAGTTTTCGACTATATTGTATGTTGTAACTAAATGGAGGCGGTATGGCGAATTACGACCTAATTGGGCGAATGAACAGTTGTTTCAATGAGTTAGAACTGGCACTTGGCGATCTCAGCCGTTTGTTAAAGCAGTTGGAGCTTATCCAGGCGCGGGTTTTCAGCCTGCCGGAGATCGCCAAAGGCGAGGAGCACAACCCTGCCGACCGTATTCAGGTGACGCCTTACGTCGGTGAAGCCGCGCAGCAGCTGGCGCTGCAGCATTTCCAGAATCTGTTTATTCACCATCAGGGGGAGAATGTTAGCAGTAAGTCCGCCGTCCGCCTGCCCGGCGTGCTGTGCTATGCCGTTGATGCTGCAGAACATCAGGCCGCCCTGCTGTTGATAGAGGAAGTGAATAAGCTGAAAGCCGAGCTGGAACATATTGTTACCGTGGAATCCGGTCTTGCCCGCGAGCAGCGTTTTGAATTTGTGCACACTCACCTGCGCGGTCTGATTACCTTGAATGCCTACCGCACCATTTCTTATTTGAATGACCCGGATTCAGTGCGCTTCGGTTGGGCGAATAAGCACATCATCAAGAATGTCAGCCGCGATGATGTTCTGGCCCAGTTAGACAAAAGCCTGAAAGCCGGTCGCTCGGTGCCGCCTTACAGCCGTGAGCAGTGGATGGATAACGTCACTCGTGAAATCAATGACGTAAAGCGCATTCCGGAACATGCTATTTTGAAGATTAAGCGCCCGGTAAAGGTCCAGCCCATCGCCCGCGTGTGGTATCGCAATAGCCAGAAGCAAGTTCAGCACCCCTGCCCACTGCCCCTCATCGCCCTCTGTTTGAAGTCACCCAATGTGCAAGTGCCCAAGCTTGGCGAGCTGCATGATTACGATGTGAGTGCCGTGAAGCACAAATATAAGCCCGAAGCGCAGTCGCTGAACTTGCTAATAAAGCGGCTGCATTTATATACGGATTGGTCGGCTGATCAAGTTGTTGAGAGCTGAGTTTGCTGCAATACCCCCTCCCAGCCTCTCCCTTTTCAGGGGGAGGAGCAAAAACCAAACCTGAGAAAAAATTACTGGAACAGTTCGGTTGCAGCAAACCTCACCCCAGCCCTCTCCTTAAAAATGAGAGGGAGCAAAGTCAAACCCACTGAAAAGGCACGGTTGAGAAGCCTGTAAGTCGCGTTCAGAAGTGACGCCGAGCAAGAGGTGGAAAACCGCGTGTTATTTTACGCGGGTTGGAATCCCGCAGCGAGGGAACCGCCTAAGCGGCGGCATTTCGCGACGATCACTAAAGTGCCTGAAACACGTCCATTCCAACCCTGCGCAGCCTCGATCTCACAAAAGAAAAAACGCAGGGTTCCAAGGGAGGCGCGTTTACGCCTCCCTTGGTCGGTGTGGGCCGACGCCCACGACCTTGAATTTGAAGTTGAATTTAAAAAGGGGCCCCAAAACTGCCCCAAGTTTACAACCTACTTCATGCTCCCCACCATATCCTCCGGCTTAACCCACTCGTCGAACTCGGCTTCGGTCAAATAACCCAGTTTCAGCGCAGAGCCTTTCAAGGTTAGCCCCTCTTTGTGCGCTTTTTTGGCGATTTCAGCCGCTTTGTCGTAACCGATATGGGTGTTGAGCGCGGTAACCAGCATCAGCGACTCGTTGAGTAGCTGGGTAATACGGTCGCGGACGGGTTCGATGCCTACGGCGCAGTGCTCGTTAAAGCCGCGCATGCCGTCGGCCAGCAGGCGAATGGATTGCAGGAAGTTGTGAATGACCATTGGTCGGAAGACGTTCAGCTCGAAGTTGCCCGACGCGCCGCCGATGTTGATCGCCACGTCGTTACCCAGCACCTGTGCGCACAGCATGGTCATGGCTTCGCACTGGGTTGGGTTCACTTTACCCGGCATGATGGAGCTGCCCGGCTCATTTTCAGGGATGGAAATCTCGCCTATGCCGCAGCGCGGGCCGGAAGACAACCAACGCACATCATTGGCGATTTTCATCAGCGACGCCGCCAAGCCTTTCAACGCGCCGTGGCCTTGCACCAGAGCGTCGCAGGTCGCCAGCGCTTCAAACTTATTCGGCGCGGTGACGAACGGCTGTTTAGTCTCTTCGGCCAAGGCTTTGGCGACGCGCACCGCGTACTCAGGATGGGTGTTCAACCCTGTACCAACCGCCGTGCCGCCCAAGGCTAATTCTGCAATGTGCGGGATACTGGCTTCGATATGCACCATGCTGTGGGCCAGCATTGCCACCCAGCCAGAGATCTCTTGGCCGAGCGTCAGCGGCGTGGCGTCTTGCAGGTGGGTACGGCCAATCTTGACGATATCTTTGAAAGCTTCGGATTTCGCCGCCAGCGTCTTGTGCAGCTCTTTCAACTCGGGCAGCAGCGTTTCGCGCAGCTCAATGACGGCGGCGACGTGCATCGCCGTCGGGAAGACGTCATTCGAGCTTTGGCTCTTGTTCACATCATCGTTCGGGTGAACCTTGCGCCCTTCTCCACGCTCGCCGCCGAGGATCTCGCTTGCCCGGTTAGCCAGCACTTCATTCATGTTCATGTTGGTTTGGGTGCCGGAACCTGTCTGCCAGATAGCCAGCGGGAATTCGGTAGGATGCTTGCCAGCCAGCACTTCGTCGGCGGCGGCAATGATCGCATCAGCGCGCTCTTTCGGCAGCAGGCCCAAATCCAGATTGACGCTGGCCGCTGCGCGTTTGGTCTGCGCCAGTGCGTGGATCAGTGCCTCAGGCATCTTTTCGGAGGAAATACGGAAGTGCTCGAGAGAGCGCTGAGTCTGTGCCCCCCAGAGTTTATCAGCCGGTACATCGATAGGCCCCATTGAGTCCTTTTCAGTGCGTGTTGCCGCCATAATATTTCTCCTAATTACGTTTCTGGTGAAATTTAATATTTATGCTTTGCAAAGGTTTACCGCCAGGAACTGCCACGCAGATCTTCTTTAGGCGACTCGTCGAGTATAGGTCAGGCATCGCGTTTCAGAATCGCTAATTGATAATTTCTCGCATTTACAGCACTTTTTCATCATCAGGAGTTGCTTAACCGCCCGCGCTCATTGTTTACTACGCCACAGTAATTTTCTTCACATCATCCCCTGCATAACGGGGATTTCAGGACGAAATATGCAAAAAATGAACAACGGTGTACAAAACTACGCCTGGGGCAGCACCGACGCATTAACCCACCTTTATGGCATTGCCAATCCTGAAGGTAAGCCGATGGCTGAACTTTGGATGGGTGCTCACCCAAAAAGCAGCTCCTACGTTAAAGGAAGCGACGGTCAGGAAATCGCCCTGCGCAGCCAAATTAGCGCCAACCTGGAGCAAGAGCTGGGGGCGAAAGTCGCCGCGCGTTTCGGCGAGCTGCCTTTCCTGTTTAAAGTGCTTTGCGCCGATCAGCCGCTGTCCATTCAGGTTCACCCAAGCAAGCGTGCGGCGGAGTGTGGCTTTGCCAAAGAGAACGCCGCCGGTATCCCGATTGATGCCGCCGAACGTAACTATAAAGACGCCAACCATAAGCCTGAGCTGGTCTATGCCTTGACGCCTTTCCAGGCGATGAATGGTTTCCGCGAGCTGCGTGAAATTGTGTCGCTGTTGCAGCCGGTTTCTGGCGCTAACCCGCATATTGCTGAATTCCTGACGCACCCCGATGTAGAGCATCTGCGCACCCTGTTCGCCAGCCTGCTGAGCCTTGAAGGCGAGGCAAAGTCTCTGGCGCTGGGCGTGTTGAAATCGGCACTGAATAACCAGAAAGGCCAGCCTTGGGACACCATCCGCAGTATCAGCGAATTCTATCCGGACGACAGCGGCCTGTTCTCCCCTCTGCTGCTCAATGTCATCACTCTCAAGCCGGGCGAAGGCATGTTCCTGTATGCCGAAACGCCGCACGCCTATCTCAACGGCGTGGCGCTGGAAGTCATGGCGAACTCGGACAACGTGTTACGCGCAGGTTTGACGCCGAAATACATTGATATCGCCGAGCTGCTGGACAATCTGAAATTCACTGCTAAACCTGCTGGGGAGCTTTTAACCTCGCCGGTGGAAAAAGGCGCTGAGCTGAGCTTCCCGATCCCGGTCGAAGACTTTGCTTTCTCGATTCACAGCTTGTCACCTGAGCCACAAACGCTGGCGCAAAACAGCGCGGCGATTATCTTCTGTATTGAAGGTCAAACGGTGTTGGAAAAAGGTGAAGAGACGCTGGTGCTGAAGCCGGGGGAATCTGGTTATCTTTCCGCCAGCGAATCGCCGGTTGAAGTGAGCGGCAACGGCCGAATTGCACGCGTGTTTAATAAGCTTTGATGCTGAACGTGATGTAATCAAGCAGTAAATATAAGTGGGTGTTGAGGCGAAATGCTTCATTTTTGTGAAAAATTTGCCATTGACGCCCCACTTACACCACAATAAATCGCGCCGTAAGGCGTTTTTTATTTCGGGACATTATCTAAGGATGAACAGAACTATGAAAAAATCGTTAGTCGCTGTAAGCGTCATTGTGGTACTTGGCGCGGCCTGGACAGGCGTCTCGTGGTATACGGGCAAAATGATTGAACAACATATGGCTGAAGTGGCGACCAACGCGAATAGCCAGATCCAATCCTCTTTCCCAAAAGCCGGGGTTAACGTCTCCTATCAAGACTACCACCGTGGGTTGTTCAGCAGCCAGGTGCGCATCATTCTGAAACCTGATGCCGCGGCCGCCGCTGCTGGCACCAGCGCGCTGAAAACCGGTGATGAAATCTCCTTTATCGAAACTATCGATCACGGTCCCTTCCCGGCAGCTCAGCTGAAAAAATTCAATCTGATCCCAAGCATGGCGTCAGTGCACAGCGAACTGGAAAACACCGCCACGCTGAAACCGCTGTTTGACGTGACTAAGGGCAAGTCTCTGGTGACGGCCGATACGCGCGTTTCCTATAACGGCGACAGCTCTTCAGCAATCAACTTCATCCCGGTTGATTACGATAAGAACAACAGCAAGTTGCAGTTCGGCGGCGCGGACATCAATGTCGCAGTGGATAAAGAGCTGACCAAGATGAAGTTGGATGCGAAGAGCGACAGTATCGCCATCACTTCTCAGAACCAGTTCGGCCAGCAAGAAAAAGTGACCCTGAACGGCTTCTCTTTGGATAGCGACACCAATCAGGGCGCGTCTAAAGTGGGCATCGGCGATCAAAACCTGACCATTAAGCAAGTGGCTGTCAATGTTGATGGCAAAGACGCGGCTTCTTTGGATAACTTCAAGCTGGTCAGTAAATTCAGCGAAGAAGGCAGCAATATCAAAGGTCAGCAGGATTACACCATTGATGCGCTGAAGATTCAGAATACCGATTTTGGCTCAGGTAAGTTGACGGTGAAAATCGACAAACTGGACGCCGCCGCGCTGAAAGCCTTCTCCGACAGCTACAACCAGCAGTCACAGCAGTTGCTGTCACAGGCTGGCGATATTGACCCGGCTGTCTACCAGCAGCAGGCGACCGAGCTGTTAGCCGCTAACCTGCCACTGTTGTTGAAAGGCAACCCAAGCATCAGCATCGACCCGCTGAGCTGGAAAAACAGCAAAGGTGAAAGTACTTTCACCTTGCAATTAGATCTGAAAGATCCGGCGGCCGGTTCTCAGGCACAGTCTGAAGATCAGCTGATTTCCCAGTTGGTGAGCAAGCTTGACGCGAAACTGAACATTCCACTGGCAATGGCCACCGAGCTGACCACCCAGACGGCGAAAATCGAAGGTTATACCGGCGATGACGCAGAGAAACTGGCTAAACAGCAGGTTCAAGGTCTGGCAGCTATGGGTCAGATGTTCAAGATCACCACGCTGAAAGACGACGCTATCTCCAGCAGCTTCCACTACGCCGACAATCAGGTTGATTTGAACGGCCAGAAGATGACCCTGCAAGAGTTCGCCGGTCTGTTTGGGATCTTCGGCGGCAACGCGGTTCAGCCACAAACCCAGGCTCCAGCAGCCTCCCCGCTGGCTCCACCAGTTGCCCCTGTAGCGCCTAATACACCGTAATAATTGCGTTTGTTTAGTGAAAAGCCCACTTTGGTGGGCTTTTTTTATTGTATCTTTTAATTCAATTGCATCTTTTTAAATCAACTTCAAGGTCAAGGTCGTGGGCGTCGGCCCACACCGACCAAGGGAGGCGTAAACGCGCCTCCCTTGGAACCCTGCGTTTTTTTGTTGTGAGATCGAGGCTGCGCAGGGTCGGAATGGACGTGTTTCAGCGGCCATGGTGTTTGCCGCGAAGTGTCGCCGCTTAGGCGGTTCCCTCAGTTCGGGCTTCGAGCCTAAGGTCTCGAACCACTCCCTCGGCGTCACTTCTGAACGCGACCTACTGGCATTTACACCGTGCCGTTTCAGGTGGTTTGACTTGCTTTGCTCCTACCACTTATAAGGGTGAGGGAGTAAGGCAAAACTCACTGAAATGGCACGGTTGAAAAGCCTCAAAACCGCGCTCAAAAATGGCGCTGAGCGAACGGTTCGAGACCCAAGGCTCGAGCCGAGCGAAGCGAGACAGCGTTGCAAAGCAACGACCCGAAGGGCGAGGCCAGAGGCCGAGTAAGTCTGAAGCGAAGGCACCGCCTAAGCGGCGACATTTTGCGGTGGAGAACTGAAGCCCCTGAAACACGTCCGCCAAGCTAGCGACAGCGCGCAGTTAAAAGCCCGGGGGTCAAGGGGGCGGCGGCGACTGGCCGCCCCCTTGCCGGTGTGGGCCGGTGCCCACGACCTTGACCTTAAATTTAAAGATGCAATTGAAAACACTTACGCTGAGGCCCTCTCGATCAACCCCGGTGCCACAATAATATTCTGCGTTTCGAGGTTCTGGCCCCCTATTCTCTGCAGCAATCTTCGAGCGGCGGCGTGGCCTATCTCGCGGGCAGAGCTGGCGATGGAGGTTAACGGGGGTTCGGTGAGTTCAGCCTCCGGGGCATCTTCCATGGCGATTAACGCGATTTGCTGCTGGAAGAAGTTATCTACCGCGCCGCCACCGATGAGATTGCCGGTGCGCATCACGCCGAAATAGGCTCCCATGGCGACCGACGACTTATGGCAGACGATGGCGCTGATCTTGGGATAGTGGCGCAATAACGTCTCGGCGGCGTCGGCGGCGCACTTCTGCTGATAGTCACACTCGATGATCCATTCGCTGCGAAATGGCAACCCGTATTGCACCAGCGTGGCGCAAAAGCCGCCCAAACGCTCCGCGCGGGTGAGCGAGTCACTTAGCCCGCCGAGATAAGCAATCTGCTTATGGCCGCGTTTAATTAAATATTCCGTCGCCATTTTTGCCGCCAGCATATTGTCGGGTCGCACTAAATCAACCCCGTCGATGCCGCTGGCGCGCGAGGCGCAAATCAGCGGCACGCCCTGCTCGCAGGCTTTCTCCTTCAGTCCTGCCGGGGCGTGCTCTCCACCAGCAATCACTATGCCGTCAACGCCGTGGGTCAACAGCGTCTCGAAGCAGCGCGCTAAGCCTTTGCCTGACGAACCACTTTGCAATAAAAACAACACCTTACCCTGAGCTTCAAACATCTCGCTCAGACCGGCGGTCATCTCGGCATAGAAAGGCTCGCAGATATCACGCACGATCAGCCCCACCACGCCGGATTCCCCGCCGCGTAGCGTACTGGCTTGCCGATTACGCACAAACCCCAACTGCTCGACGGCCTGATTCACCCGCTCGGCGGTGGCTGGAGAGATACGCCCTTTACCACTAAGCACCAGTGAAACAGTGGTCACGGACGTGCCTGCATGCTGGGCAACATCAATTATGGTGACTTTTTTCTGGCTCATCCTGTGACTTCTTTCATTAAAACTCCATGAGTGGCGGGTTTATTGCATCACCCGCCGCATGCTGAATAAATCAACTTTAGGTTAAACGTTTAATCTGCCGCTAAGCTTATCTTGCGGGCATGCGTGAGTAATGTGAACCAAAGCACGATTTATTTAGGTAAAACGTTTTATCTTATCCGCCATAAGATTAATCCGGTTCATTTTTTCGCTTCAGGGGAATAAGTATGCCAGCCAATAAAAGACAACGCGTCACGCTTTGGGAGTTTTTCCAAAGTTTAGGTAAAACCTTCATGTTGCCAGTAGCCTTGCTCTCCTTCTGCGGCATTATGCTGGGGATCGGTAGCTCATTAAGCAGCAATGATGTCACCACCCTGTTACCGGCTTTAGGTAATCCCATCCTGCAACTGATCTTCACGTGGATGAGCAAAGTCGGTTCGTTCGCCTTCAGCTTCCTGCCAGTGATGTTTGCAATTGCCATTCCACTTGGTATGGCGCGTGAAAATAAAGGCGTCGCGGCGTTCTCCGGCTTTGTGGGTTACGCCGTGTTGAATCTGGCGACTAACTTCTACCTGACCGCCAGCGGCGTGCTGCCGACGGTGGACCCGCTGATCCTCAAAGCCAACAACATCCAGATGATCCTCGGCATCCAGTCTATCGATACCGGTATTCTTGGCGCGGTAATTGTCGGCGTAATCGTCTATGTGCTGCATGAGCGTTACAACACTATCCGCCTGCCGGATGCGCTAGCGTTCTTCGGCGGTACCCGTTTTGTACCTATTGTCACGACCGTAGTATTAGGTCTGGTTGGTCTGGTCATTCCTCTGATTTGGCCGTTCTTTGCTGCCGGGATTAACGGTTTGGGTCGCCTGATCCACGACGCCGGTATCTTTGGGCCGATGATTTTCGGTTCCGGCGAACGTCTGTTACTGCCGTTTGGCCTGCACCACATTCTGGTTGCCCTGATTCGCTTTACCGAAGCGGGCGGCACCATGGACGTTTGTGGTCGTGAAGTGAGCGGCGCGCTGACTATCTTCCAAGCCCAGCTCTCTTGCCCGACCACCCACGGCTTCTCTGAAAGCGCCACCCAATTCCTGTCTCAAGGTAAAATGCCAGCCTTCCTCGGCGGCTTGCCGGGTGCGGCGTTGGCAATGTACCACTGCGCTAAACCTGAAAACCGTCATAAAATTAAAGGCTTGTTGATTTCCGGCGTGGTGGCTTGCGTGGTCGGTGGGACTACAGAGCCAATCGAGTTCCTGTTCCTGTTTGTCGCGCCAGTGCTCTACATCATCCACGCTATTTTGACCGGTCTGGGCTTCACCATTATGTCCGTGCTGGGCGTGACCATCGGTAACACCGACGGCAACATCATCGACTTCGTAGTGTTTGGTATCCTGCACGGTACGGCCACCAAGTGGTATCTGGTGCCGGTGGTGGCAGCTATCTGGTTCGCCGCTTACTACGCGATTTTCCGCTTCTCTATCCTGCGCTTTAATATCAAAACGCCGGGCCGTGAATCGGAATCTATGCCAAGCGCAGCGCCAGTGGCCTCTAACAGTAAATCGGGCTACAACGTGCCGGTGATCCTTAGCGCGCTGGGCGGCGCGGACAACATTGTCTCGCTCGACAACTGCATCACCCGCCTGCGCATGTCAGTGCATGATATGTCGCTGGTTGACGATGCGACGCTGAAAGCCAATCGCGCTATCGGCGTGGTGCATCTCAACGAGCACAACCTGCAAGTGGTGATCGGCCCGCAGGTTCAGTCAGTGAAAGATGAACTCGACTGGCTGATCCGCGACGCGAAAAATAGCGCCGCGCCGGAACCGGCCACCATATAATCATCCAAGCTTACAGGGCGACGTCAGGTCGCCCTTTTCACCTTCTAGAATGACCCGATTTCAGGGAGCGAAAATGTCCACAAGCCTTTTTGATTTCTCCACCCCGGTTGACCGCCACGGCACCTGGTGTACCCAGTGGGATTACGTCGCTGACCGTTTTGGCAGTGCTGACTTGCTGCCGTTCACCATCTCCGACATGGATTTTGCCACCGCGCCCTGCATCCTCGAGGCGCTGCAAAAACGCCTACAGCACGGCGTACTGGGCTATAGCCGCTGGCAGCATGATGACTTTCTGAGCGCGATTGAGCATTGGTACCAGCAGCGTTTTAACAGCCAGATTGACCGCAACATGGTGGTCTACGGCCCTTCGGTGATTTACATGGTCGCGCAGCTGATTCGCCAGTGGACCCAGCCGGGCGACGGCATTCTGACCTTCACTCCCGCCTATGACGCCTTCTTCAAGGTGATTGACGGCAATCAGCGCAAGCTTATCGCCTGCCCGCTGGAGAAACAGGGCAACGACTGGCTGCTCAATAGCGATTTGCTTGAGCAACAGCTGGCCGCGCCGGATTGCACCCTGCTGCTGCTGTGCAGCCCGCACAACCCAACCGGTAAAGTATGGAGCAGAGCCGAGCTGACGCTGATTGCCGAGCTGTGCCAGCGCCACAATGTGCGCGTGATCAGTGATGAAATTCACATGGATATGATTTGGGGAAATAACTGCCATACGCCGTGGAATGAAGTGGCAACCGGCCAGTGGGCGCTGCTGACCTCCGGCTCGAAAAGCTTCAACATTCCGGCCCTGACCGGGGCTTATGGCTTGATTAGCGACCCGGCGCAGCGCGACGCCTACCTGTATCAGTTGAAAGCCTGCGACGGCCTCTCCTCCCCGGCGGTGTTAGCCGTACTGGCTCACGTCACGGCCTATCGCCAGGGCGACGTCTGGCTCGACGCGCTGCGCGGCTATCTGGAAGGCAACCTGCACTATGTCGCTGACACCCTGAATGCGGCCTTTGAGGAGCTAAACTGGCAGCCGCCGCAATCGACCTATCTGGCGTGGATTGACCTGCGCCCGCTGAAGCTGGATGACAAAGCCTTGCAGCGCGAACTGATAGATAACCAGAAAGTCGCCATCATGCCGGGTTACACCTATGGCGCGGAAGGCGAAGGTTTCTTGCGTTTGAACGTCGGCTGCCCGCGCGCCAAAGTCGAAATGGGCGTGGCGAAGTTAATCGCTGGGATCCGCGCCCTTAAGGCGTAAACCACTGCAATCCTTCCGTTTTGCACTATTTACGCGCAACAAAGTGCCTATTTCTCACTTTGTTGCGCAACAAAATTTCACAAATCCCTCCTAACGGTTATAATGCCCCGCACTTTTCAAACGATAATGAGTGCACCCTATGATTGATACACGCCTCCCTCTGACTGACATTCATCGCCACCTTGATGGCAATATTCGCGCTCAAACCATCCTCGACTTAGGTCGCCAATTTAATCTTACTCTGCCCGCTACCGAGCTTGACGCACTGCGTCCCCACGTTCAGGTAACCAAGACTGAGCCAGATTTGGTCAGCTTCTTACAGAAACTCGACTGGGGCGTGAAAGTGCTCGGCGATCTCGATGCCTGCCGCCGCGTGGCGCAGGAAAACGTCGCCGACGCCGCCAATGCGGGCCTGCACTACGCCGAGCTGCGTTTCTCTCCTTATTACATGGCGATGACCCACAACCTGCCAGTGGCGGGCGTGGTTGAAGCCGTGATTGACGGTATCCGTCGTGGTCGTCAGGAGCATGACATTGACGTGCGCCTGATTGGTATTCTCAGCCGCACCTTCGGTGAAGAAGCCTGTCTGCAAGAGCTGGATGGCCTTCTGGCCCACCGCGACGGCATCACCGCGCTGGACTTAGCCGGTGACGAGCTGGGCTTCCCCGGCAGCCTGTTCCTCAGCCACTTTAACCGTGCGCGCGACGCGGGCTGGCGCATTACCGTCCACGCGGGCGAAGCGGCAGGTCCGGAGAGCATCTGGCAGGCGATTCGCGAGCTGGGCGCAGAGCGTATCGGTCACGGCGTGAAAGCGGCGGAAGATCCAGAGCTGATGGACTTCTTAGCCAAGCACCAGATTGGTATCGAGTCCTGCCTGACGTCGAATATCCAAACCAGCACCGTGGCGGCGCTCGACAGCCACCCGCTGGCGACCTTCCTGCGTCACGGCGTTCTGGCGTCAATTAACACCGATGACCCGGCGGTTCAGGGGATTGAGATTGAGCACGAATACCGCGTTGCGGCTCCGGCAGCAGGACTGACGTCCGATGAAATCCGTCAGGCGCAGGAGAATGGTTTGACCATGGCCTTCCTCAGCGAGGCTGAGAAAGAGGCGATTCGCGCCAAAGTGAAAGCCTAATGAGACGGGGATGAGGCGGCAAACGCCTCATCCCCTCTTTCTAACTGACATTTTTACTGCTCTAAAGCCGCTTTACTGCCTTCCCGCTCGACGTCTTCTTTCGCCACTTTCTTAGCGTAACGCTGAGCCAATACCGCGCAGACCATCAGCTGAACCTGGTGGAAAATCATCAGCGGCAGCACCATTGCGCCCACCGCCGAGGCTGGGAACAGCACGTTGGCCATCGGGATGCCGTTCGCCAGACTCTTCTTCGAGCCGCAGAACACAATGGTGATTTCATCTTTAGTGCTGAAGCTCAGCCAGCGCGCTACCAGCGTATTGATGATCAGCACAATCGCCAGCAATACCAATGAGCAACCGAGAATCGCCAGCAGCGACCAGCCGTCGATTTGGCTCCAAATCCCCTCGACCACGGCTTCACTGAAGGCGACATACACCACCAGCAGAATCGAAGAACGGTCAGTGATATTGACGATTTTCTTATGGCGCTGTACCCAGCCGGCAATCAGCGGGCGGCACAGGTGACCAATAATAAACGGCACCATCAGTTGCAGCACAATCGAGCCAATGGCGTGCAAGGTGTTGCTGCTGCCGCCCTGCGTGTGCATCAGCAGGCCAACCAGTACCGGCGAGAGGAACACGCCGAGAATGCTCGACGCAGAAGCACTACAGATAGCTGCCGCGATGTTACCGCCCGCCACCGAAGTGTAAGCAATGGCAGACTGCACGGTGGCAGGCAGCGCGCAGAGATAGAGGAAACCGTAGTACAGCGTCGGGGTTAAAATACCCAGCGGCACCAGCCATTTCATCCCTAAACCGAGCAGCGGGAACAGCGCAAAGGTGCTGAGAAACACCACCAGATGCAGCTTCCAGTGACTGATCCCGGCCATGATCGCTTCACGCGACAGCTTGGCGCCGTGCATAAAGAACAGCAGCGCAATGGCGGCGGTGGTCAGGTGTTCAAAAATCGTTTTGTAGATCCCTTCGCAGGGAAAGAATGACGCGATGACCACCACGCTGACCAAAATCAGCAGAAATTTATCAATACGCAGTCGCTGTAACCAAGACATGTAGAGTTCCTTGCAAAAAAATCGCCGCAATGCGCGGCGTCTAAGTCATCAATGTCGCTCAACTTTTCGGTACTTTCAAGGTGGCTTGCTGATGGGAAGAGTGAATACCTAGCTCAATCAACTCCATCACGCGAATAGCATCGCTGGCCGGAACCGGATTTTCCCCCAGCCCGAGAATAGCGTCGCGCACTCCGGCATAGTAAGCCGGATAATCGCCGGGCAAGGTGGGCAGAGGCTTATCCGCCAGCACGCCTTCATAGCTCAGTGTCAGCACGCCGTCGCGCGGATCTTCTCCCCACTTGGCCTGCGGCGGGCGCTGCCCGGCTTTCAGGCACTCTTCCTGCGTGTCGAGGCCATACTTCACAAAACTGCCCTTTTCCCCCTGCACGATAAAGCGCGCCGTCTCGGCCGAGGCGTACACCGTGCTGTGCAGCACCACGCGGCGGCGGCCGTAGGTCAGCGTGGTGTTGAAGTAATCCACCGCCTTGCCGCCCGGCCTGACTACGGCCAAATCGGACTGGATGGTGTCCGGCAGGCCAAACAGCCGCAAAGCCTGATCCAGCAGGTGTGAACCTAAGTCATACCAAATGCCGCTGCCCAGCTCGTCATTCTCCCGCCAGCGCTGCTGCACCTGGGGTTTGAGACGATCGTAATGGGATTCGAAATAGACAATCTCCCCCAGCGTCCCTTCATTGATTAAGGCCTGCACGGTGAGGAAATCCGAGTCCCAGCGGCGGTTGTGGAACACCGACAGCACCTTGCCTTTCTCCTGCGCCAGAATGTTCAGCGAGCGCGCCTCGCCCAGCGTGACGGTAAAAGGCTTGTCGACAATCACGTGCTTCCCGGCCTCCAGCGCCTGCTGGGCCAGCGGGAAATGGGTGGCATTGGGGGTTGGGATCACCACCAGATCAATAGTCGCATCGGCGAAGATTTTCTCCGGGCTATCCACCACCTGCACCGAAGGCCAGTCCGCCTGCACTTTGCTGGCGTCACTGCTGGAGACCACTGCCAGCTCAAGGCCCGGCGTACCGGCAATCAGCGGGGAATGAAAAGTTTTACTGGCAAAGCCGTAACCGACTAGCCCAACGCGCAGCGTTTCAGACATCTTCATCTCCTTCGTAACAAACAAATCACCCGGTGTTTTTATTCACAACATGGATGATTACCTTGATAAACATCATAGACGCTATGTGCCCAGATTGTGCACAGTGCTTATCCATGTCGTTATTTATGCATCATTATTTCTTATTTCTGGGGATCTGAATCTATGTGGGACTTGCTTATAGGGCTAGTGATAACCGTTATCGTAGGCCGCTACATTATTAAAGGCTATTCGCCCACCGGCGTGCTCATGGTGGGCGGGCTGCTGCTGTTAATCATCAGCGCCCTAATGGGCCACAACGTGTTGCCGGAAGGCACTAAATCCACCGGCTGGAACAGCACCGATATCGTCGAATATGTCAAAATCCTGCTGATGAGTCGCGGCGGCGACCTCGGCATGATGATCATGATGCTATGCGGCTTTGCGGCTTACATGACCCACATCGGTGCCAACGACGTGGTGGTGCGCCTGGCTTCGCGCCCGCTACAGATGATCAACTCCCCCTATATCCTGATGGTGGCGGCCTATATTCTGGCTTGCCTGATGTCGCTCGCCGTCTCTTCGGCCACCGGCCTTGGCGTGCTGCTGATGGCAACCCTGTTCCCGATCATGGTCAACGTCGGCATCAGTCGCGGTGCCGCAGCCGCCATCTGCGCCTCTCCGGCGGCGATCATTCTCTCGCCAACCTCCGGCGACGTGGTGCTGGCCGCGCAAGCTTCCAACATGCCGCTGGTCGATTTCGCTTTTAAAGTCACCCTGCCAATCTCTATCGCCGCCATCGTGGTGATGGCGATTGCCCACTTCTTCTGGCAGCGTTTCCTCGACAAACGCGAAGCCGGCACGGCGCAGATTATTGAAGAAACACCCGTCACCACCGTGGAAACCAATGCCCCTTGGTTTTACGCCATCCTGCCATTTACCCCGATTGTCGGCGTGCTGGTATTCGACGGCAAATGGGGGCCGAACCTGCACATCATCACCATTTTGGTTATCTGCATGGCGCTGACGGCGATTATCGAAACCTTCCGCAATCGTAGCGGCAAAGCCGTATTCGCCGGGCTGGACGTCGCCTATCGCGGCATGGCGGACGCTTTCGCCAACGTGGTGATGCTGCTGGTCGCCGCCGGGGTATTCGCCCAAGGCTTAAGCACCGTGGGCTTTATCAGCAGCCTGATTGGTTTGGCGCAAAATGTAGGTTCCGGCGGGCTGGTGATGATGCTGGTGTTGGTGATCATCACGGTGCTGGCGGCGATGACCACCGGCTCGGGCAACGCGTCGTTTTACGCTTTCGTCGAGCTGATCCCGAAACTGGCCACCAAAATGGGCATCAATCCAGAGTATTTGGTGATACCGATGCTGCAAGCCTCAAACCTTGGCCGCACCATCTCCCCGGTTTCCGGCGTGGTGGTCGCCGTGGCGGGTATGGCAAAAATCTCGCCATTTGAAGTAGTGAAGCGCACCTCGGTGCCGGTACTGGCGGGCCTGATTGTGGTGGTGGTCGCCACCGAGATTTTTGTTCCCCTGCACTGATGATATTTGCCTTCCCCGCAAACAATAACGCCTGAGCAAGCTCAGGCGTTTTTTATGGCGTCGGTTGTTGAACGTTTTCGCGTCATTTGATTGTCAGGGATTAACCAATATTGCTCATCCCTCAGGCTCTCGGGTATCAATCACATGAATACGATAGAGCTGGTTTACATCTCAGGGTAAACTTCTGCGCCTTGAATAAGGCTCTATTGCCCGTTTATTCGGCATTCCAAGTAACTAAAGGCTGATTATGTCTCAACAACCGATCTCCCGTGAAACGGAATATAAACGCATTGGCGGCTGGTTACTCGCTCCTCTGGCTTATCTGATTGTTACGCTGTTGAGCGTCGCGCTGACCTTGGTCCTGTTCTCGATGGCGCTGTTTGTGCCCGAGTCGCGCGAATATCTGATAACTAATTCGCAAGCCTTTACTTTGCAATGGTATTTCTCCGTAGTGACTGCGCTGGCCATGGGTGCCTTTACCATCGTGCTGCTGATGCAGTTCTGTAAACGTCGCCGAGTGGTGCCGAAGGTATTCACCATCTGGCTGCTGTGTACCGTGCTGCTGGCTATCAAAGCCTTCGCGTTTTCGCCAATCAATGACGATATGGCGGTGCGCAATCTGTTGCTGTCACTGCTGCCAGCGGCGCTATTAGTGCCCTATTTCAAACGTTCTCGTCGCGTTAAAGAGACGTTCACGGAATAACCCTACAATGACTCCGTTGTCTGTGGAGAGGTTATTTCAGACAATATTTTTAGCTTTAGCGGTTGTCGCGCCTGCCCATCATGCGCGGATCTCTCTACAGTAATTAACAGTAATCTTCAGGCAATGTTATGACTTCATACTTGTTACTGTTCGTCGGTACCGTACTGGTGAACAACTTTGTTTTGGTTAAGTTTCTCGGCCTCTGCCCGTTCATGGGCGTGTCGAAAAAGCTGGAATCCGCGATCGGCATGGGATTGGCCACAACATTCGTTATCACGTTGTCGAATATCTGCTCGTGGATCGTAAACACCTTCGTATTAATGCCTTTGGGGCTGGTCTATCTACGCACCATGGCCTTCATTTTGGTGATCGCCGTGGTGGTGCAGTTCACCGAAATGGTGGTGCGCAAAACCAGTCCGTCGCTTTATCGCCTGCTCGGCATCTTCCTGCCGCTGATCACCACCAACTGCGCGGTACTGGGCGTGGCGCTGCTGAACATCAACCAGGCGCACAACTTCATGCAGTCCGCGCTGTACGGCTTCGCCGCGTCTCTTGGCTTCTCACTGGTGATGGTGCTGTTTGCCGCTATCCGCGAACGCCTGGTGGTGGCGGATGTCCCCGCGCCCTTTAAAGGCTCTTCAATTGCACTGGTCACCGCCGGTTTGATGTCTCTGGCCTTTATGGGCTTTACCGGTCTGGTGAAATTCTAATGTTTGAATTATGGGTTGCGATTGGCGCGCTCACGGCGTTGGCACTGGTTTTCGGGCTGCTGCTGGGCTATGCGTCGCGCCGTTTTGCCGTTGAAGGCAATCCGGTTGTCGATCAGATTGACGATATTCTGCCGCAAAGCCAGTGCGCACAGTGCGGTTATCCGGGCTGTAAGCCTTACGCCGAGGCCGTCGCCAACGGTGACAACATCAACAAATGCGTCCCCGGCGGTGAAGCCGTGATGCTGAAACTGGCTGCCCTGCTGAACGTTGAGCCGCAGCCACTGGGCGATGACGCCGCGCCAGCCGTGCCCGTGCGCTCCGTAGCCTATATCGACGAAAGCAACTGCATCGGCTGCACCAAGTGCATTCAGGCCTGCCCGGTTGACGCCATCGTCGGCGCGACCCGCGCCGTCCACACTGTGATCACCGATTTATGTACCGGCTGCGATCTGTGCGTCGCGCCTTGTCCGACGGACTGCATTGAAATGCTGCCGATTAAAACCACCACCGCAAACTGGAAATGGGATATGAAATCCATTCCGGTGCAAGTCATTCATGCGGAGTAAGCGGAACGCCATGTTTAATCTGTTTTCTGCGCTCAAGAAAGACAAACTGTGGGACTTCGACGGCGGCATCCATCCGCCAGAAATGAAGACCCAGTCGAGCCACGTGCCCCTGCGCCGCGTGCCGCTGTCCGAGCGCTATATTATTCCTCTGCAACAGCACCTCGGCCCTGAGGGCGAGCTGTGCGTGAAATCCGGTGATCGGGTATTAAAAGGCCAGCCGCTGACCACCGGTCGCGGCCGCACCGTGCCGGTTCACGCCCCGACCTCTGGCGTTATTACCGCCATCGAGCCACACATCACCGCCCATCCGTCGGGCCTGAAAGAGCTGTGCATCCTGATTTCTGCCGACGGAGAAGACCGTTGGTGCGAGCGTGACGTTGTCACTGATTATCGCCAATTGGACGCCGCCGAGTTGAATGCGCGTATCCATCAGGCCGGTATAGCCGGGCTGGGCGGCGCGGGTTTCCCTACTGCCAGCAAGCTTCAGGGCGGACTGACCTCTACCCGCACGCTGATCCTCAATGCCGCCGAGTGCGAGCCTTACATCACCGCCGATGACCGGCTGATGCAAGAACACGCGGCTGAGATCCTCGAAGGCACGCGCATTCTCTGCCACATGCTTAAGCCAGAGCGCGTGCTGATTGGCATTGAAGACAATAAGCCCGAAGCCATTAGCGCCCTGAAGCAGGCGATTAAAGCTGAACAAGCTGACGGCGTGAAGTTCGAGCTGCGCGTAGTGCCGACCAAATACCCTTCCGGCGGTGCCAAGCAGCTCACTAAGATTTTGACCGGACTCGAAGTGCCGAAAGGCCATCACTCCTCGCATATCGGCGTGTTGATGCAAAACGTCGGCACGGTATTCGCCATCAAGCGCGCCATTATCGACGGCGAGCCGTTGATTGAGCGCGTGGTGACGCTGACCGGCGAAGCGATGGAAAAGCCGGGCAACGTCTGGGCGCGTATCGGCATGCCAATTTCTCATCTGATGGTTGAAGGCGCGCTGCGCCCCCAAAGCCCACAGAAGATGGTGATTATGGGCGGTCCGCTGATGGGCTTCACCCTGCCATCTCTCGACGTGCCGGTAGTGAAAATCTCCAACTGCCTGCTGGCACCTTCTGAAAGCGAAATGGGCCAGCCCGAGCCGGAAGAAGCCTGTATCCGCTGTAGCCTGTGTGCCGACGCTTGCCCGGCGGGCCTGCTGCCGCAGCAGCTTTACTGGTTCAGCCGGGGGCAGGAGCATGAAAAAGCGCGCAACCATAACCTGTTCGACTGCATCGAATGCGGTGCCTGCGCCTATGTCTGCCCGAGCAATATTCCGCTGGTGCAGTACTACCGTCAGGAAAAAGCTGAGATCCGCGCCGTCGATTTAGAAACCGCCAAAGCCACCGAAGCCAAGGCGCGTTTTGAGGCCAAACAGGCGCGCATGGAGCGCGAGAAGCTGGCGCGCGAAGAGAAACATCAAAAAGCCGCCGTGAAGCTGGATACCCCAGTCGCTGACAAAGCCACGGCAGAGAAAAGCGCCGAGGCTCCTGTCCCTACTGCATCTCAAGAGAAAGCGGCGGAAGCCGATCCGCGTCAGGCGGCTCTGGCCGCGGCGATTGCTCGTGCTAAAGCTAAAAAGGCCGCGGCCGAAGGTGCTGAAGTTGCAGCACCAGAAGCTGCTCCTGCTGCTCCAGCCGCCGAAAAAACCGACAACGATGATGCCCGCAAGGCCGCCGTCGCTGCCGCCGTGGCCCGCGCCAAAGCTAAAAAAGCGGCTGCCACGCAGGAAACACCTGTGGCCTCCGAAACCGTCACCACGCCTTCTGCTCCAGTCAGCAGCGATGACGACGCCGCGCGTAAAGCCGCGGTGGCTGCCGCTATCGCCCGCGTGAAAGCTAAGAAAGCCGGTAACAGCGGCGTGGTGGTTGAAGCCACTGACAGCACGCTTTCCGTGACACCGTCACCGACTGAACCGTCGGTAGAGGACAAGCGTAAAGCGGCCGTCGCCGCCGCCATTGCCCGCGCCAAAGCCAAGAAGGCCGCCGCGCAGGAAGACGCGTCTGAACAGGCTGCATCAGAACCAACACAACAAGAAAGCGATCCACGCAAAGCCGCCGTGGCTGCTGCGATCGCTCGAGTTAAGGCGCGTAAAGCGGCTGCTCAGACTATGTCGAACGAGGAATAAATGGCTTTTAGAATCGCGAGTTCTCCTTTCACCCATAACCGGCAAAGCACCAGCGCCATCATGCTGATGGTGGTGGTGGCTTGTATTCCCGGCCTGCTGGCGCAGGTCTGGTTCTTTGGTTACGGCACGCTGGTCCAGCTGGCACTGGCTATTGTGATTGCCCTGCTGACCGAAGGCGCGGTGCTGCAACTGCGCAAAATGCCGGTCAAAAAACGTTTGGGAGATAACACCGCGCTGCTCACCGCCGTGCTGCTAGGCGTCAGCCTGCCGCCGCTCGGCCCGTGGTGGATGGTGGTGATTGGCACGATTTTCGCCATTGTGATCGCCAAACAGCTGTACGGCGGCCTCGGCCAGAACCCCTTCAATCCGGCGATGGTCGGCTATGTAGTACTGCTGATCTCTTTCCCGGTGCAGATGACAACCTGGATGCCGCCGGGCGCCTTGCAGCATCACCCTGTGGGCTTTACCGACACGCTGCTGACCATCTTTGGCGGCCATAACAGTCAGGGGCTGACGGCTTATCAATTGCAGATGAACGTCGACGGCATTACTCAGGCGACGCCGCTGGACGCCTTTAAAACCGGACTGCGCTCCGGCCACAGCACCGATCAGGTATTGGCCGAGCCGCTGTTTGGTGGCGTTCTGGCAGGTCTGGGCTGGCAGTGGATCAATTTCGGTTTTCTGGTCGGCGGCCTGTTCCTGATGTGGCGCAAAATCATTAGCTGGCACATCCCGCTGAGCATGCTGGCCATGCTGACCTTCTGCGCCAGCGTTGCCTGGGGACTCTCACCAGAGGCTCACCCCTCGCCGCTGATTGGCCTGTTCTCCGGGGCCACCATGCTGGGCGCGTTCTTTATCGCCACTGACCCGGTGACGGCTTCCACCACGCCGAAAGGCCGCCTGATCTTTGGCGCGCTGATTGGCCTGCTGGTGTGGCTTATTCGCACCTACGGCGGTTATCCGGACGGTATCGCCTTCGCCGTCTTGCTGGCCAACATCACCGTGCCGCTGATTGACCACTACACCCAACCGCGCGTTTACGGGCATCGCTGAGGACAGTATGGAAAAAGGTAAAATGCTTCAAACCATGCGCCGCCACGGTGTCACGCTGGCGGTGTTTGGCGCGCTGATGACCGGCATGACCGCGATGGTTAACTTGCTTACTAAGCCAACCATTGCCCATCAGGCGCTGTTACAGCAAAAAAGCTTGTTTGACGAAGTGATCCCTTCCAGTGTCTATAACAATGACATGCAGAACGAATGTTACAACGTCACGGACGAATCACTGGGGACTGCCACACCGCACCGCCTCTATCTGGCGCGCATGGATGGCAAACCGGTGGCCGCTGCAATTGAAACTACCGCCCCTGATGGCTATTCCGGCGCGATCCAACTGTTGGTTGCCGCTGATTTTCATGGCAAAGTTTATGGCTCGAGGGTTCTTGAACACCATGAAACGCCCGGTCTCGGCGACAAAATCGAAGTTCGCATCTCTGACTGGATCAAAAGCTTTGCTAATCAGGTGATTAATGGCCCTGACGACCCGCGTTGGGCAGTCAAGAAAGATGGCGGCATGTACGACCAATTTACTGGCGCGACCATTACCCCGCGCGCCGTGGTGCGTTCAGTAAAACGCACGGCACTGTTTATCGAGACGGTACCGTCTCAGCTTTCAAACCTCACCCCTTGTGGAGCCCGTGATGAGTGAAGCCAAGAAGATAATTGTTCAGGGTCTGTGGACCAATAACTCCTCGCTGGTACAGCTGCTGGGCCTCTGCCCGCTGCTGGCGGTGACCTCCACGGCGACTAACGCGCTGGGGTTGGGTCTGGCAACCACGCTGGTACTGACCTGCACCAACGCCATGATCTCGGCTTTCCGCCGCTGGGTGCCGAATGAGATCCGTATTCCGATTTACGTGCTGATCATCGCCTCAGTGGTCAGTACCGTGCAGATGCTAATCAACGCCTACGCTTTCGGCCTGTATATGGCGCTGGGGATCTTCATCCCGCTGATCGTCACCAACTGTATTGTGGTGGGCCGCGCCGAAGCCTGCGCCGCCAGTAGCCCGGTGCATCTGGCCGCCCTCGACGGCATGATGACCGGCCTGGGTGCCACCGCCGCGATGTTCGTATTAGGCTCGATCCGTGAAATTCTCGGCAGCGGCGTACTGTTTAACGGCGCAGATTTGCTGCTCGGCAGCTGGGCCAAGGTGCTGCGCGTCGAAGTGATCCACCTCGATAACCCATTCCTGCTCGCCATGCTTCCGCCGGGCGCGTTTATTGGTTTGGGCCTGCTGTTAGCAGGTAAGTACCTGATTGACCAACGCCAAAAAGCGCGTCAGGCCGCCAAAGCACACGCATCCCAGCAGTCAACCTTGCCGAAAGGCAGCGCGGGTAACGCGTCATGAATAAAGAGAAGCGCATCAGTATTCTCAGCCGGCTGCGGGAGAATAACCCGCACCCGACCACCGAGCTGGTGTACACCACGCCATTCGAGCTGCTGATTGCGGTTCTGCTTTCGGCGCAGGCCACTGACGTGAGCGTCAATAAAGCCACCGCCAAGCTGTATCCGATTGCCAACACCCCTGCCGAAATTCTGGAGCTGGGCGTGGACGGCGTGAAGGAGTACATCAAAACCATCGGCCTGTTTAATTCCAAGGCTGAGAACGTGATCAAGACCTGCCGCCTGTTGCTGGAAAAGCACGGCGGCGAAGTCCCCGAAAACCGCGAAGCCTTAGAAGCCCTGCCCGGCGTCGGCCGTAAAACCGCCAACGTGGTGCTCAACACCGCCTTTGGCTGGCCGACCATCGCCGTCGACACCCATATTTACCGCGTCTGTAATCGCACCAATTTCGCCCCCGGCAAGACCGTCGAGAATGTCGAAGATAAGCTGCTGAAAGTGGTCCCCGCCGAGTTCAAACTCGATTGCCACCATTGGTTTATCTTGCACGGGCGCTATACCTGTATCGCACGTAAACCACGGTGCGGGTCCTGTGTGATTGAGGACTTATGCGAGTTTAAAGAAAAGGTTGAATAAGTTTTTGGGGCTTTGGGAAAGCTGAGGAAACTTTTAAGGTCAAGTTCAAGACCTTGCGTTGCCACGCAAACTGGCCTTAAGAGGCGCCTATCGCCGCGCCTCTTAAGAATCTCCGGCTCTTTACTGCGCGCTGTCGCTGGCCGAATGGACGTGTTGCAGCGGCTTCCGTTCTTCACCGCAAAATGTCGCCGCTTAGGCGGTGCCTTCGCTTCAGGCTTCGAGCCTAAGGTCTCGAACCATTCGCTCAGCGCCATTTTTGACTGCGGTTTTGAGGCATTTCAACCGAGCCGTTTCAGTGGGCTTTGCTTTGGGTTTAGTTTTTTTACGAATTGAATGAAACGGTTCGGTGTAAATGCCAGTAGGTCGTGTTCAGAAGTGACGCCGAGCAAGAGGTGGAAAACCGCGAGTCTTTTTTCGCGGGTTGGAATCCCGCAGCGAGGGAACCGCCTAAGCGGCGGCACTTCGCGACGAGCACTGAGGCCGCTGAAACACGTCCGTTCCAACCCTGCGAAGCCTCGATCGCACAGCAGAAAAAACGCAGGGTTCCAAGGGAGGCGCGTTTACGCCTCCCTTGGTCGGTGTGGGCCGACGCCCACGACCTTGAATTTGAATTTGAATTTGAATTTGAATTTGAATTTGAATTTAAAGATTTTAAAAGCGGGTTTGGGCAGCCGCCCAAGACCTTAGCGGAATTGGGCCGCACACCCAAAAATCAAATAAAGGATTTCGCCTGCTTCAACACCACATCACAGGCTTTTTGTTTCACTTTCTCTTTCACCTGCGACAGGCCGTTCCCCAGATTGTTGAGGTCAACGTTCTGCCCTTTGCCGGTTTGCAATAAGCCGCCGAGGCCGTTTTGGTAATCCTGGCTCTGCGCGCCTGCGGCACTTTCAATGCCCAGCTTGCTTAACAGCTTGTCTTTCACATTCTCGGTGCTGGCTTGCGACAACACGTTATTCTTCACGCAATACTGCAAAACGCCCGCAACGTTGGTGGCGCTTTTCGAGGTCAGCGCGCTATCACCGCCGTTGAGCAGCGACATCAAAGAAGCCCCTGAATTGGCCCCGTTGCCCGCCGTGGCACCGTTACTGCCGTTTAATTGCTGATTGGCTGCGTCCTGCAATGAACTCAACAGATTATTTGCCTGCGCACCGCCGGCAACTAACACACCACTTGCCGCGATGGCTAACAACACTGTTTTTAATGCTTTCATGTGTAACTCCATTAATTTCTCTTACGGGCTTTGATTGCCGCTTTTATGCAAAATAAGCCCGTAAAGCTTGGTCTTAAACATTCATTTCATCAATAGGAAAACGTCTCGTAATGTTACAGAACGAAAAGCTTCAGGGTTGAAGGTTAGGCTGTTGTGCTATCCATAGCGCGGCGGCGTTGAAAAAGTGCTGGGCCAGCGGCGTGGCGCGCCCTGCTTCAGCTACCACCAGCGCGGCGTGGCGACTCATTGGCGCAATATCCAACGGGCAGCGTTTCAGCGCCGGATGCATCTCATCAATCAAATGACCACGGGGAACCAGCGCGCAGCCCAGCCCGACAAAAACGCCCTGCATCAGTTGGAAAATCGAGGTGCTTTCAAGGGTCGGGTGCAGCACTAAACCGGCCTGACGGAAGTGATTATCCAGATATCGGCGGAAATAGCGGCTCGGCTCAGACAGGCACAGAGGCAACTCCACGGCCTGCTCGGCGGTAAGCAGTGTGGCGTTTTGCAACTGCGGGAAGTGGTCGGGGTGATACACCACGTCAACGCCGCCATCGTCAATCGGCGCAACTTGGAAACGCAGCTCATTGAGGGTGGAAAACTCAAAGAAGCCGATACCGACGTCCACCGCGTGACTACTCAGGGCTTCGATCAGCTGATCGGCGCTGACTTCCGCCACGCGATAATCCAGCCCCGGATGGGTATCATTCACCGCCTTTATCAATCGCGCTAGAGAGATGCTGCACTGCGGCATCACGCCAATGCGCAAGGTACCGCTCAGCCCCTGCTTTAGCGACTCCACTTCCAGCTTGAGCCCTTCATAGACCGCAACAATCTCACGCGCCCAGCTCAGTACCCGCAGGCCTTCCGCCGTAAAACCTTCGAAATTATTACCGCGATTGATCAAGTTGAGATCTAGCTCTTTCTCAAGATTTTTCAATCGCATAGAAAGCGTCGGCTGGCTGACAAAACTGGCCTCTGCCGCACGGCCAAAGTGCCGCTCGCGTTCAAGATTGCAGAGGTAAATGAGTTGCTTGATGTCCATAGGGTCGTAAAGAAGCCGCGTGATAGATAGGAGTAATGGTAGAGAGTATAACGGCGCGGCGGATGAAAGTCGTGAAGGGACCATTGTTATAGATAACGGTGGTGAATAGTGGCTGCACAAAAAAGTGTGACATTTTGTAAAACCGGATTATTCTTAGCCGCAACATTTAAGGAGGAAAATATGGCTAATCAGAGGCATACCAAAGTAAGAGTGTATATGGCCAGCTCGCTGGACGGCTATATCGCAGGGCCAAACCACGACTTAGCGTGGTTGAACAAAGATCACTCCCGCGCGGGGGATTTAGCGGACGACGCCAACTTCCTGCAATTTGATCCATTTATGGAACAAGTGGGATGCATGCTGATGGGCCGCAACACTTATGATGTTCTGGAGGCTATGGGCCAGTGGGTTTACGGCGATGTCCCGGTACTGGTCGCCACCTCGCGGGCTATTACCCGCCCTGCTTCTCCGACCATCAAGGCGGTGTCTGGTGATATCCATGCGTTGATTGGTCAAGCTAAAACTCTGGCGAATGGCAAAGACGTTTATATTGATGGCGGGAATATGATTCAGCAGGCTTTAACGGCGTCATTGGTGGATGAAATGACCCTGACCTACATCCCGGTTCTGCTCGCAGAGGGTGTCAGACTTTTCGATAATCTTGCCGGGCACTCTGCGTTGCAATTCACCGGCAGTGCCAGCCACGGCGGCATGTTACAAGTCTCAAGTCGTTTGGTTAAAGAGTAGATATCCCAGCTACCCTCTGAACTTAAACAAAAAGGGAGGCGTTTTCGCGCCTCCCCCACGTCATTCAGCCCCAAGCGCTGAACTAGATCTTTAACTTCACATAATCCACTAAACGGCTAAACATCCCGCCTTTAGCGACATCTTCCAGTGCCACCAGCGGAATGGTTTTAATGGTTTTGCCGTTATCAACAATGTTGATGCTGCCCAGCTCTTGGCCTTTCTTCAGCGGCGCGTCGATCTGCGGATTGGTCAGCACGTATTGGGCTTTCAGCTTGTCGGCGTCGGACTGCGGCACGCTGATGAACACGTCATCCAGCGAGCCGACCTTGACGTCCTGATGGTCGCCGAACCAAACTTTCTCTGTCGAAACGGTTTGTCCCGCTTTGAAAATCTGCTTGCTGGTGTATTCGCGGAAGCCCCAGGTCAGCAGCTTGCGCGCCTGCTCTTCGCGCCCTTTTGAGCTTTTACCGCCCATCACCACGGCGATCAGGCGGCGGTTGCCCTCGGTCGCAGAAGCAATAATGTTGAAGCCAGCGCTTTCGGTGTGGCCGGTTTTCAGGCCATCAACTTGCAGGTTTTTGTCCCACAGTAGGCCGTTACGGTTCTGCTGAGTGATGTTGTCATAGGTCAGCGATTTTTCGCTATACATATGATATTCCTCAGGTTCGCCGCCAATAATGGCGCGAGAAAGCTTGGCTAAGTCATAAGAGGTGGTGTACTGGCCCGGCGCGTCAAGGCCGTGAACGGTTTCAAAGTGGCTGTTGGTCAGCCCCATAGAGGTGACGTACTGGTTCATCATGCCTACGAACGCGTCCTGGCTGCCGGCCACGTAGTCGGCCATTGCCACACAGGCGTCGTTACCGGAGGTCACGATAATGCCGCGGATCAGGTCGCGCACTGTGACGCGGTCGCCCGGCTTGAGGAACATCAGGGAAGAACCGGCCAGACTTTTGTTACCTGCCACCCAGGCTTCTTGCGGCACGGTGACCACGTCATCCATGGTGATTTTGTGTTTATCCAGCGCGCGGTCGATAACATAACCGGTCATCAGTTTGGTCAGGCTGGCCGGGTTACGGCGCTCGTCCGGGTTGCCCGCCGCCAGCACATCACCACTGCCGTAATCCATCAATACAAAGGATTCTGCGTCAATACTTGGCGGAGCCACTGGGAAATCTAATGGCGCAACGGCTTTCGCCGCGCCTGCTGATAACATTAATACGCCAGTTAATACACTCAATACGCTACGTTTCACGGCTTGTTCCTTTATAACGCCAAACGCCACAGGCCGCATTTAGCTCGGCATGTGGCTAAAATAGATTCAATACTCCCCAAACCTTGTTCCATGAAGGCTAAAACAGCGAAATTTGCAGGAGAAAACGGATTGGCGCATAGGGTGCACTATAAAGACGCACGACTAAACCCTGTTTATTTTTCTAAGCGTTTCATAATGAAACGGCTTAGTTACAATTTGTTGATATTTCCCGCGATAAACGCGCTCTATCTCACGATTGCGCCATTCGATTAGACGAAATCCCCTCTTCAGTCCTAAACTTGTGACATAAAATTAACAATCGGTTTAACAATTCAGCGCCGCCGATTGCATGTCACTTATCACATTCGGCTTTTCGAATGACACCTGCGAAGCGAAAATATGAAATTCAAAACTGAGATCAAACCTTATACCGGTGCTGCCGGTGGTTGGGGATCATTAGAAGCCACCACCCGTTACGTCTTCGACAGCAAAAAAGTCCTTTCTAACCTGCGCAACCTGATGCGCGTGAACAAGGGTCGCGGCTTCGACTGCCCGGGGTGTGCCTGGGGCGACGACAACCACAGCACCTTCAGCTTCTGTGAAAACGGCGCCAAAGCCGTCAGCTGGGAAGCCACACGTAAAGCCTTGGAGCCTGAGTTCTTTGCTCAGCACAGCGTGAGCAAACTGCGCGAACAGAGCGACTATTTCCTTGAGTACCAGGGCCGTTTGACTCAGCCGCTGCGCTACAACCGCACCACTGACCACTATGAGCCTATTAGCTGGGACGACGCCTTCTCGCTGATCGCCAGCCATTTAAAAGGTCTGGAAAGCCCGGATCAGGCTGATTTCTACACCTCCGGCCGCGCCAGCAACGAAGCTTCTTATCTGTATCAAGTGTTTGGCCGCATGTTCGGCACCAACAACTTCCCTGACTGCTCCAATATGTGCCACGAAGCCAGCGGCGTCGGCCTGAAGCAGAGTATCGGGGTGGGTAAAGGCACCATTCGTCTCGACGACTTCGAAAAGGCCGATGCCATTTTCGTCTTCGGTCAGAACCCCGGCACTAACCACCCGCGCATGCTGCACAGCCTGCGCCACGCCGCCGATCGCGGCGCGAAAGTAGTCAGTTTCAACACCCTGCGCGAGCGCGGTCTTGAGCGTTTTGCTGACCCGCAAAAACCGCTGGAAGTGGTGACCACCAAGTCTGGACGCATCAGCTCCGCCTACTATCAGCCAAACCTTGGCGGCGACATGGCGGCGGTTCGCGGCATTGTTAAAGCCCTCTTGGAAGCCGATCGCGACCGCGTGTCCAACGGCCTGAGCACCATTTTCGACGCAGACTTTATCGCCCAGAACACCGCGGGCGTGGATGAGTATCTGGCGGTGGTGGATGCTACCTCTTGGGAGAAAATCGTCGAGCAGTCTGGCCTTTCCGAAGAAGAAATTCGCGAAGCGGCGTCTATCTACGTGCAGGCCGAGCGCGTGATTTGTACCTGGGCGATGGGTATCACTCAGCACAAACACTCCGTGGCTACCGTGCGTGAAATCACCAACCTGCAACTGCTGTTTGGCCAACTCGGCAAGCCGGGCGCGGGCCTGTGTCCGGTGCGCGGTCACAGTAACGTGCAGGGCAACCGCACCATGGGCATCGACGAAAAAGCGCCAAAAGCCCTGCTCGACGCCATGGAAGCCCACTTCAAATTCACCCCACCGCGCAACCCGGGCCACAACACGGTTGAAGCGCTGGAAGCCATGTTGAAGGGTGACGCCAAAGTGCTTATCTGCCTCGGCGGTAACTTAGCGGCGGCGGCACCGGACACCCTGCGTACCGAGAAGGCGCTGAGCAATCTCGACCTGTCAGTGCAAATCAGCACCAAGCTGAACCGCAGCCACTTAACGCCGGGCCGCGAAGCCTTGATCCTGCCTACCCTTGGCCGTACCGAGCTGGATATGCAGGCCACGGGTTCGCAGTTTATTACCGTTGAAGACTCCTTCAGCATGGTTCACGCCTCCGAAGGTGTCGGTATCCCGTTATCTCCAGAGCAGCGTTCCGAGACGGCGATTGTCTGCGGCATTGCTAACGCCGTGCTGGGCGACAAATACCTCGACTGGATGGCGTTGGCGGACGATTACAACCTGATCCGCGACCACATCGAAGCTACCATCCCAAGCTTCACCGATTTCAACGCCCGTTGCGACATCAAAGGCGGTTTCTATTTGGGTAACGCCGCGGCCGAGCTGAAATTCAACACGCCAACCGGTAAAGCCAACTTCAGCGCGGTAAGCCTACCTGAACAGCTGATCCCGCAGGGCAATCAGGATGCGCCGTTTACGCTGCAAACCCTGCGCTCCCACGACCAGTACAACACCACCATTTACGGGCTTGATGACCGTTACCGCGGCGTTTACGGCCAGCGCGAAGTGCTGTTCATCCACCCTGACGACTTAGCGGCATTAGGTATGAAGGATGGCGAACTGGTGGAAATCGAAACCCTGTGGACCGACGGCGTCGAGCGCAAAGTGACCGGCTTCAAACTGGTGAGCTACGACATCCCGCGCGGCAATCTGGCGGCCTACTACCCGGAAACCAACCCGCTAGTGCCAATGTCCAGCTTCGGTGACCAAACTCACACCCCTACCTCTAAAGCGATCCCGGTGGCTATCCGCCGCTACGAGCAGAAAGTCGATCTGCAACGCATCGCCTAATCTTCAAGTCTGCATTCCCTCTTTCGCGACAAGGTTATGTCGTGAAAGAGGGGGTTATTGCTTGCCGCACGCGGCCATTTCGCGTAAAACTGTCTGCCGCTAATCGAGCCACTTTAACCCCACTCTCTGGACGATATGTTTCAAGATAACCCGCTGCTCGCGCAGCTAAAACAGCAACTTCACTCTCAGACTCCCCGCCTTGAAGGCATCGTTAAAGGAACTGAGAAAGGCTTTGGCTTTCTTGAAGTAGACGGTCAAAAAAGTTACTTCATTCCGCCTCCGTACATGAAAAAAGTCATGCACGGCGACCGCGTGATTGCCTCTTTACAGACCGAGAAGGACCGCGAAGTGGTTCAGCCTGAGACGCTGGTTGAACCTTTCCTCACGCGCTTTGTTGGCCGCGTAACCAAGAAAGATGACCGTCTGTCTATCGTGCCGGACCATCCTTTGCTGCGTGACGCCATCCAGTGCCGCACCGCGCGCAACATCAATCACGAAGTCAATGACGGCGACTGGTGTGTAGCAGAAATGCGTCGCCACCCGCTGAAAGAAGGCGATCGTGGTTTTCAGGCCGAATTAACCGAGTGGATCACCACCGGTGATGACGATCTGGCCCCTTGGTGGGTCACGCTAGCGCGCCATAATCTGGAACGCGAAGCCCCTAAATCTGAAATTGCAGAAATCCTCGATCAAGGTCTGACTCGCGAAGACCTGACCGCCCTGCCGTTTGTCACTATCGACAGTAGCAGCACGCAGGACATGGATGACGCGCTTTATGTTAAAGACAACGGCGACGGCACCCTGCAACTGAATATCGCGATTGCCGATCCCACGGCTTATGTGGCCGAAGGCACCGAGCTGGACAATATCGCCAAAAAACGCGCATTCACCAACTACCTGCCGGGCTTCAACATCCCGATGCTGCCGCGCGAACTGTCTGACGACCTGTGCTCGCTGTGGCCGGACGTTCAGCGCCCGGTGCTGGCATGTAGCGTCACCCTCGCCGCCGATGGCGCGCTGGGTAGCGACATTCGCTTCTTCGCGGCAACCATCGAGTCAAAAGCAAAACTGGCCTATGACGATGTCTCCGACTGGATTGAGCAGGAAGAGAAAAGCGCATGGCAGCCACAGAGCGACGTGATTGCTGACCAAATTCGCCTGCTGAAACGCGTCTGTGACGTGCGCAGCGCATGGCGTACCGCGAATGCGCTGGTGTTCAAAGACCGCCCTGACTTCCGCTTCATTCTGGGCGAGAAAGGCAACGTGCTGGAAATCGTCGCCGAGCATCGCCGCATTGCGAACCGCATCGTAGAAGAATCGATGATCGCGGCGAACGTTTGTGCCGCCATCGCCCTGCGCGACACCCTTGGTTTCGGCGTTTATAACGTGCACACCGGCTTTGACCCGCTGCTGGTTGAGAACGCCATCACCGTGTTGCAAGCCAATGATGTTGAAGCTAATGCTGAAGAACTGCTGACCTTGCCGGGTTTCTGCGCGCTGCGTCGTAAACTTGACGCGATGCCAACGCAGTTCCTCGACAGCCGCATTCGTCGTTTCCAGACTTTCGCCGAAATCAGCACCGTTCCTGGCCCGCACTTTGGTCTGGGTCTCGAAGCCTACGCCACTTGGACTTCGCCAATCCGTAAATACGGCGATATGGTCAACCACCGCCTGTTGAAGGCGATGATCACCAAGCAGGCCGCTGAGAAGCCACAAGACGAGATGACCGTGCAACTGGCAGAGCGCCGCCGCGCCAACCGCATGGCCGAGCGTGATGTGGGTGACTGGCTGTACGCACGTTACTTAGAAGATAAAGTCGGCACTGACACCAAGTTTAGCGCCGAAATCATCGATGTAACCCGCGGTGGCCTGCGCGTTCGCCTGCAAGACATCGGCGCCGTCGCCTTCATCCCTGCTCCGTTCCTGCACAGCGTGCGCGACGAGTTGGTATGCAGCGCCGACACCGGCACCGTACTGATCAAGGGCGAAGTCGCCTACCGTCAGAGCGATATCATCGACGTGCAAATCGCCGAAGTCCGCATGGAAAACCGCAACGTGATCGCCAAACCAGCAGTTTAGGGTTTCGCTGGCGCGACGTTACAAGGGCTGGTCAGGGAAAGCTGACCGGCCTTTTTTTATTTCAAATGTAAGGTCAAGGTCGTGGGCGTCGGCCCACACCGACCAGGGGGCGGCATATCGCCACCGCCCCCTGGACCCCCAGGCTCTTTCACTGCGCGCTCCGCTAGTTGGATGGACGTGTTTCAGTCACTTCCGTTCACACCGCGAAATGCCGCCGCTTAGGCGGTTCCCTCAGTTCGGGCTTCGAGCCTTGGGTCTCGAACCACTCCCTCGGCGTCATTTCTGACTGCGGTTTTGAGGCATTTCAACCGTGCCGTTTCAGTAGTTTCAGGATTGTTTTTTGAATTGGAATGAAACGGTTCGGTGTAGATGCCCATAGGCCGCGTTCAGAAGTGACGCCGAGCAAGAGGTGGAAAACCGCGTGTCTTTTTACGCGGGTTGTAATCCCGCAGCGAGGGAACCGCCTAAGCGGCGGCACTTCGCGACGAACACTGCGGCCGCTGAAACATGTCTATTCCAACCCTGCGAAGCCTCGATCTACCAGCAGCAAAAAACGCAGGATTCCAAAGGGTTTCGTTTAAAACCCTTTGGGCCCGTGTGGGCGGCGAGCCCACGGTTTTGACCTTGGGGCCGGTGTGGAGGCGGCGCCCCCTTGCCGGTGTGGGCCGGTGCCCACGATTTCAACCTTGAAGTTGAATTTAAAAGCGGTCAAAAGATTGACCGCCACCCCTTCAAATGATAATTATTATCATGTAAATCATTTTCTGCCGGACAGGTTCCATGAGCTTTAATTCTGAACACTCTTCCGCTTCATGTTGCATCGTTGGCGGCGGCCCTGCGGGTTTGATGCTGGGTTATCTGCTTGCCCGCCAAGGTATTACCGTTACCGTATTGGAGAAACATGCCGATTTCCTGCGGGATTTCCGTGGTGACACTATTCACCCCTCAACGCTGGAAATTATCTGGCGACTAGGCTTTCTCGACGAATTCTTGCAATTGCCTCATCAACGCGCTGAGAAGCTGTATGGCGAAATCGACGGCAAGGAGACCACGCTGGCGGACTTCAGCCACTTGCCGACCCAGTGCAAATTCATCGCCTTTATGCCGCAGTGGGATTTCCTTAACTTCATCAGCAGCAAGGCCGCAATGCTGCCTAACTTCACTCTGCTGCATAACGCCGAGGTGAAAGGTCTGATTGAAGAGAATGGCGTGGTGAAAGGCGTGAACGCAGTGGTTAACGGCGAGTCGCGACGGATTGACTCTACGCTGGTGATTGGCTGTGACGGGCGTAACTCTATTGTGCGCGAGCAGGCCGGGATGGAAATCCGCCGTTTCGGCGCGCCTCGTGATGTGTTGTGGCTGAAAATCCACAAACTGGCGGATGACCCGCAGTGGTCGATGGGCCATCGCGGGCCGAAAAAGAATTTCATCATGATTGACCGTGGCGACTACTGGCAATGCGGCTACTCCATCGCCAAAGACAGCCTCGACGCGCTGCGCGAGAAGGGTTTACAGCCCTTTGTCGAGCTTATCGCCGAGGTGTCGCCTTTCGAGCTGAGCCGCCTGCAACACGACATCACAGACTGGGATCAGGTCAAGCTACTGAAAATCCGCATCGACCGCCTGAAAGAGTGGGCCAAGCCGGGCATCTTGTGCATTGGCGACGCCGCCCACGCCATGTCGCCGATTGGCGGCGTCGGGGTGAATTTGGCGATTCAGGACGCCGTGGCTACCGCCAATATCATCAGCGCCCCGCTGCTCAAAGGCAGGCTGGAGTTGAAGCACTTACAGCGCGTCCAGCGCCGTCGCGCCTTTCCTACTTGGGCAACCCAGTCTTTGCAAATCATGATCAGCAAAGCGGGCCAGAAGAAACGCAGCAAACCACCGGGCCGTATGGAGCTTTGGTTACGCAGCCGTAAGTTTGTGCCCTTCCTGTTTGGCAGGCTGATTGGTATAGGTTTCTATCGGGAAATCCCCAAAGGGCTGTGATGCAGCCCGTCCATCGACTGCCAAGGCTTTTGTAAACGATTTGAAGCAACTCAGTTTGTTACCTGACACAAACTGAGTGGTATTATGCGCGCATTCAATGGACCACCAAGGAAGACGCCATGCCGCAGTCTGCGCCCCTTTTAGACCTTCAGGAAGTCAGCTTTACCCTCAATCAACGCCCCCTGCTGGAACCCGTTTCATTTACCCTCAATCCGGGTGAATTCACGCTGCTGACCGGGCCTTCGGGCAGTGGCAAAAGCACGCTGCTGAAGATCATTGCTGCGCTGCAAACCCAGACCGGCGGTACCATCAAGTTCAAAGGCGACGATATTACCGGCTTAAAAACGGAAAAATATCGCCAGCAGGTCTCCTATTGCTTCCAGACCCCTTCGCTGTTTGGCGATACCGTGCGCGACAATCTGGCGCTGCCTTATCAAATTCGCGGCCAGAAGATGGATGAAGCCAAAGTGAAACAGTGGCTAGAGCGCGTCAATTTGCCGACGGATATGCTTGATAAGAAAGCCCAAGAGCTGTCTGGCGGCGAGAAGCAGCGCGTGTCGTTGCTGCGCAATCTACAATTTATGCCCGATATCCTGCTGCTGGATGAAATTACCAGCGCCCTCGACGAAGAGAATAAGCACAACGTCAATCAGATCATCGCCGATTTGGTCGAGCAGGAGAACCTCGCCGTACTCTGGGTCAGCCACGACAGCAATGAGATCCGCCACGCCAAAAACGTCATTACCCTAAGCCACCGCGCCGCCGAGAGCATCGACCATGAGCCAGCATAACATCACTAACGAATCACTGGCGCTGGCCCTCATTCTGGTCATCGTCGCCCTGCTGGTCAGTAAACGCGAGAAGCTCGGGCTAGAAAAGGACATCATCTGGAGCGTCGCGCGGGCTATCGTGCAACTGGTGGTGGTCGGCTATGTGCTCAAGTACATTTTCGACCTCAATGACGGCTGGCTCACCCTGCTGATGGTGCTGTTTATCTGCTTCAACGCCGCCTTTAACGCCAAAAAGCGCAGCCGCAATATTGATAATGGCTTCGCGATTTCGTTTATCGCGATAACCGCCAGCACCGCGCTGACGCTGGTGATCCTGATCCTCAGCCGCTCGATTGAGTTCTTGCCGATGCAGGTGATCCCCGTCTCCGGCATGATTGCGGGCAACGCCATGGTGGCGGTCGGCCTGTGCTACAGCAACCTCAACCAGCGCTTTATGGATAACCAGCAAAAAATCCTCGAGATGCTCAGCCTCGGCGCTTCCACCAAGCTGGCGTCCGGTTCAATCATCCGCGACAGCATTCGCGCCGCGATGATCCCCACCGTCGATGCCGCCAAAACCGTCGGCATCGTCAGCCTGCCGGGCATGATGTCGGGGATGATTTTCGCCGGAATCGACCCAGTAAAAGCCATTAAGTACCAGATAATGGTCACCTTTATGCTGCTCGGCACCGCCAGCGTCTCCACCATCATCGCGGGTTACCTCGCCTACCGCCGTTTCTATAATGAGCGTGCGCAACTGCGCGTGATGAAGTAAATTTAGCGGCTTTCCTGCAATGGGGATTTTATTCAAGGACGACCATGGGCCCTTTACAACGACTGGATTTATTTCTGACTCAACCCCGCGAAAAACAGCCAATCCGCGGAGTTCGCCGCTTTTTAACCGAATTTCTTTTCTTCGGGGTGAAAGAGGCGCGCGCCTGTATCTTCGTCGGACTGTTCTTTTTGGCGGTCTTTTTGGTGCCGCGCGGCGGCATATTCCATGTCCCGCGCTATGACGTTTTGCTGCTGGTCGCGCTGTTTATTCAGGTGTGGATGCTGACCAGCAAGCTTGAAACGTTGGATGAGTTTAAAGCCATCATGCTGTTCCACGTGGTCGGTTTTGCGCTGGAAGTTTTTAAAACCTCGTCGGGCATTCGCTCGTGGAGCTACCCAGATTTCGCCTACACCAAGCTGTTCGGCGTGCCGCTGTTTTCCGGCTTCATGTACGCGGCGGTGGGCAGCTATATGATTCAGTGCTGGCGGCTACTGGACGTTAAAGTGCGCAACTACCCGCCCTATACGCTGGCCGCCATCTGCTCGCTGCTGATTTACGTGAACTTCTTCACCCATCACTACATTGGCGATTTCCGCTGGTACATCACCGCGCTGGTACTGGGGCTTTACGCCCGCAGCTATGTGGTGTTCACTCCCTACGATACCCCACGCCGCATGCCGCTGATTCTGGCATTTATTCTGATTGGCTTCTTCATCTGGCTGGCGGAGAACATCAGCACCTTCTTTACTATCTGGCGCTACCCTAATCAGCTCAGCAGCTGGTCCGGCGTGCATCTGGGTAAATGGAGCTCCTGGGCGCTGCTGGTTATCATGACTTTCACCATGATCACCTGGCTGAAAAACATCAAAAAGCATGTTCACGTGCCGGTTTAATCCTCGCCATAAAAAAGGGCAAGCTCGCGCCTGCCCTTGTCTTTTTAACTTAGCTTACTCACACCATTGGCAGGTTTAGGTCATTGCGTTTGGCGCAGTCGATAGCTTGCTGATAGCCCGCGTCGGCGTGGCGCATAACGCCGGTGGCCGGGTCATTCCACAGTACGCGTGACAGGCGGGCGTCGGCTTCTTTGGTGCCGTCGCAGACAATTACCATCCCCGCGTGTTGTGAGAAGCCCATGCCGACGCCGCCGCCGTGGTGCAGGCTGACCCACGTCGCGCCACCCGCCGTGTTAAGCAGTGCGTTGAGCAGCGGCCAGTCGGAAACGGCGTCGGAACCATCTTTCATCGCTTCGGTTTCACGGTTTGGCGAGGCCACCGAGCCGGTATCCAGATGGTCACGGCCAATCACCACCGGCGCTTTTAACTCACCGTTGCGCACCATTTCGTTAAACGCTAGCCCGGCGATATGGCGCTCGCCCAGGCCCAGCCAGCAGATACGCGCCGGCAGCCCCTGAAACGCGATGCGCTCGCGAGCCATATCTAACCAGTTGATCAGATTGGCATTGTCCGGGAACAGCTCTTTCAGTTTGGCGTCAGTTTTATAAATATCTTCTGGGTCGCCGGAGAGCGCCACCCAGCGGAATGGGCCTTTGCCTTCGCAGAACAGCGGGCGGATATAAGCTGGAACAAACCCTGGGAAATCAAAAGCATTCAGCACGCCTTCCTCTTTCGCCACCTGACGAATATTGTTGCCGTAATCCACGGTTGGAATGCCCATCGCGTGGAAATCCAGCATCGCCTGCACGTGCTTAGCCATCGAGGCGCGAGAGGCTTTGACCACCGCCTGCGGGTCAGAGACGCGTTTGTCCTGCCACTGCTCCAGCGTCCAGCCTTCCGGCAGGTAGCCATTGAGCGGGTCATGGGCCGAAGTCTGGTCAGTGACGATATCCGGGCGCAGGCCGCCCTGCTTGGCGCGCGCCACCAGCTGCGGCATCAGCTCCGCCGCGTTACCCAACAGGCCAACGGAAATCGCCTGTTTTTCCGCGCAGGCTTTCTCAATCATCACCAAGGCTTCTTCGATGCTGTACGCTTTGTAATCCAAGTAACGGGTGCGAATGCGGAAATCGATGCGCGACTCCTGACACTCAATCGCCAGCACGCAGGCTCCTGCCAGTACGCCAGCCAGAGGCTGTGCACCGCCCATGCCGCCAAGACCGGCAGTCAGGATCCACTTACCGCGCAGATTGCTGTTGTAGTGCTGGCGGCCCGCCTCGGCGAAGGTTTCATAGGTTCCCTGCACGATGCCCTGCGCGCCGATGTAGATCCACGAACCGGCGGTCATCTGGCCGTACATCATCAACCCGGCTTTATCCAACTCGTGGAAATGGTCCCAGTTCGCCCAGTGCGGCACCAAGTTAGAGTTGGCAATCAGCACGCGCGGCGCGTCAGCGTGGGTGCGGAAAATCCCCACTGGCTTGCCGGATTGCACCAGCAGCGTTTCATCAGCGTGCAGCTTGCGCAGGCTGTCTAAAATCGCTTCGAAGGCCGGCCAGTTGCGCGCCGCTTTGCCGATACCGCCATAAACCACCAGATCTTCCGGGCGCTCGGCCACGTCAGGATCGAGGTTGTTCTGGATCATCCGGTAGGCCGCTTCAATCAGCCAGTTTTCACAGCTCAATTCCGTGCCGTGAGGGGCGCGAACCGCGCGAGCAACCGCCGTTTTCTGAGGTGCATTCATGTTGAATTCCTTATTAATCAGTTAAAACTCGGTAACAAAGCTTCAATGACCGATGGCCACTGCCCGCGACTGGCCCACAGGCGCATGGCTTCTACGTCAGGTGCCATCAGGCGATCTTTTTCCAAATAGGCCACGTCTTGGCGAATGGCCTGTAACTCTTTCTCTAGCAGCGGAGAGCTTTTCAGCGGGCGAATGAAGTCGATGCCCTGCGCGGCAGCCATCGCCTCAATGCCCACCACCACGGAAGTGTTGAAACACATGTCGCCAAGGCGACGGGCGGCGTAGGTCGCCATAGAGACGTGGTCTTCCTGATTGGCGGAAGTTGGCAGGCTGTCCACGCTGCCCGGATGCGCCAGCGATTTGTTCTCAGAGGCCAATGCGGCGGCGGTGACCTGCGCAATCATAAAGCCGGAGTTCACCCCGCCGTCATTAACCAAGAACGGCGGCAGGCCGGACAGTCCGGTGTCGAGCAGCAATGCTAGACGGCGCTCGGAAATCGCACCAATTTCTGCCACCGCCAGCGCAATAATGTCGGCGGCGAAGGCCACCGGCTCGGCGTGGAAGTTACCGCCAGAGATAACATCACCATTCTCGGCAAACACCAGCGGGTTATCCGAAGCGGCGTTAGCTTCGATTTGCAAAACGCGGGCGGCGTGTTGCAGGTTATCAAGGCATGCGCCCATAACCTGAGGCACGCAGCGGATGGAATAAGGGTCTTGCACTCGGCCACAGTCGGCGTGAGAGGTGACAACGTCACTCCCTTCGAGTAATGCGGTTACCGCCGCGGCGACGGAGATTTGCCCCAGTTGGCCACGCGCTTGGTGAATGCGCGCATCATAAGGTTTCACCGAGCCTTTGATGGCTTCCAGCGACAGTGCTCCGGCCACCAAGCCTGCGGAGAAGACTCGTTCAGCTTCAAACAGCCCGGCCAGCGCCAGAGAGGTCGATACCTGCGTGCCGTTTAGCAGCGCCAGCCCCTCTTTTGGCCCCAACTCAATAGGTTTCAAACCGACGGTTGCCAGCCCTTCTACCGCCGACATGCGAACGCCCTGCGCGGTGACTTCCCCTTCGCCGATCAGCATCAGCGACAGGTGGGCCAGCGGAGCCAAATCTCCCGACGCGCCCACCGAGCCTTTCTCTGGAATACACGGCAGCACGCCCGCATTGAGCAAGCTTATCAGTGCATCAATCACTTCCATGCGAATACCAGAATGGCCGCGCGACAGGCTGAGGATCTTAGTGGTCATCACGAGACGCACCACGTTATCGGCCAGCTCTTTGCCAATCCCGACGCTGTGCGACAGCACCAGATTGCGCTGCAGCTCGGCCAGACGCTCTGCCGGAATGCGAGTTTGCGCCAGCTTGCCAAACCCGGTGTTGATGCCATAAACCACCTTGCCGGACTCGACGATGCGGTTCACCGTTTCCTGTGACGCCAGCACGCCCGCGCGCGCTTCCTCGGCCAGTTCAACGCGAACGCTCCAATGTTGCTGCGAGTTTTCTCGTTTTTCGGCGGAGTAAATGGCGCGCAGCGTGGCAAGGTCAACCTGACCGGGATGCAGATGGCAGACGCGAATGTCGTGAGTTGCAGATGACATAATCTAATCCTGTATAGACAAGTTAGGGGCAAACAATGCCCGACACAATGAAATGGCCGGGCCCTTTATTGAAATCGCTAAATCAGCGGGTGATTTCTACCCAAAGCAGTTGCGCATCTGGCTGCAAAGCCCGGACTGGCTGGCGTTTTTCTTGGTTCGGCTCAAAAGCCCAGTACAAGCCATCTTCCGCGGCCAGTTTGATGGAGGGCGTCACCTGCCACTCTCCGCGCAGAACGTACAGCAGCCCGGCGGTTTGCCAGTTGACCTCAAAGTCATGGCTTTGCGCCCTGACCAGCGCCGCGCAGCTGCCGCGACGGGTCATAATGTTGAAATCCGTGGTCACGCCGCCCAATAGCGTGGCGGCGATCGGCACTTCTCCAGCGAAAGAGTAAGGCGCGCCAATCTGAGTTAAGGGGTGGTCGACACCCTGCTCACCGTGCAGATGCACGCCCTCGCCACTTAATAAGGTGATCGAGCGGTCAATACCGGCAAAGAGAGAAAAAGGCCCATCAGCCGCAATGGTGGCGATGCTGGCCCGCCACTCAAAATTGCGTTGACCCGCAGGCCAGCTGATAATTTCACGGGTTTCTCCCCCGCCGTTGCGCCAAGGGCTGACAGGCAGACTGGCGTAGGAGAATCGGGTTAATGCGCTCATGCCGCGTCCCTTGCCAGTTGCTGGAGCAATGCAAGGAAGTCCGCGCTGGCCTGAGACTGTTGAGGATGGCGGCCATTGACCACTTTGGCTTTGCCCGCCACAAAAACGTCACGAATTTGCGCGGCGCTACCGGCAAAAATCCACCGATTGAGCAGTTCGCTGTCTGCCGCCGCCGCGAGGTACGGGTCTTCACCGTCTAGTACCAGCCAGTCGGCGCGATAACCCACGGCAAGCTGACCGATAGCCGCGCCGCAGGCTTGAGCACCGCCCCGTAGCGCCTGGGTGTAGAGCAAATCCCCTACTGAAGTATGCTCAGCGCTAGTCAGGCGATTGCGGCGCAGGTCGCGCAGACGCTGGCCGTACTCCAGCCAGCGCAGCTCTTCCACCAGGTTGAGAGACACATGGCTATCAGAGCCAATGCCCCAGCGCCCTTTTTGCGCCAGATAATCCACGCCGGGGAAAATGCCGTCGCCGAGATTCGCCTCGGTGGTTGGGCACAGGCCGATCACCGCGCCGCTGGCCGCAATGCTCGCCAGCTCGAAACGGTCGGGATGGGTAGCGTGGATCAGGCACCAGCGCGGGTCCACGTCGATGTTGTCGAACAGCCACGCAATAGGCCGTTGCCCGCTCCAGGCCAGACAGTCATTCACCTCTTTCTGCTGCTCGGCAATGTGGATATGCACCGGCAGATCCTCTGGACTAGCAGCCAGCACCTGCTGCATTTGTTCACGAGATACCGCGCGCAGCGAATGGAAGCACAGCCCCTGATTTTGCAGTGGTTTGTCTTGCAGCTGCGAAGCAATCACTTGCTGTTGATTGAGGTAACTCTCTGCATCTTGAATAAAGCGTCTTTGGCCAGTCTGAGCAGGCTGCGCGCCAAACCCCGAGTAGCTGTAGAGCACCGGCAGCAGCGTCATACCAATGCCCGCCTGCTCGGCGGCATCGCTAAGCTGGGCAGTCATTTCACCCATGTCGCTATAAGGCTGGCCGTTGATATCATTGTGTAAATAGTGGAATTCGGCGACTTGGGTATAACCGCCTTTGAGCATTTCGATATACAGCTGGCGGGCAATCACGCCCACCTGCTCAGGCGTCAAACGGCCAACCAGCCGATACATCAGATCTCGCCAGGTCCAGAAACTGTCCTGCGGGTTGCCCGCCACTTCAGCCAGACCGGCCATGACCCGTTGAAAAGCGTGGGAGTGCAGGTTTGGCATCCCCGGCACAATCGGCCCGTTGAGCCGATAAGCTCCTTCCGGCTGGGCATTGGCCTCTACCGAGGTCAGCACGCCCAGTTCATCAACGGTAAGTCGCACGTGACTCGCCCAACCCTGTGGCAACAGTGCGCGTGTGGCGAAATAAGCAGGCATAGAGACAGTCCTAAATCTTGAGATTGAAGGTCTACAAATGCAATTTATAAGAAACAATTGCGAAACGTTCCGGCTACTTGTCTATACATATACATATGCCCGATTGCGCTGTAAACTTCGTCGAACGTTTTTTTTAATATTTTCGTTTTTCATCACGCATTGATGACGCGCATTTGGCGTTCGTTTACTCTGTCGGCGTGGGTGAGCGGCTCTGCCCGTACCCGGCTGATTTTTCTTAATGAGGTAGTGATATGTCCGAATCCACACCGTTGTCCCAACAGGGTGTTTCACAGCAACGATTATCCGAGCTGGCCGCCGCCATTAGCGACACCCCAGCGCCGATTTATCAACGCGTGAAACAGGCCATCGTCGGGCAAATTCGCGACGGCGTGTGGAAGCCCCATCAGCGCGTTCCCTCAGAAAGCGAGCTGGTAAACGAGCTTGGCGTCAGCCGTATGACCATTAACCGCGCCTTACGGGAACTCACCAACGAAGGATTTTTGATGCGCATGCAGGGCGTCGGCACCTTCGTGGCCGAAGCCAAGGCCTACACGCCGATGCTGGAAGTGCATAATATTGCTGATGAAATCGCCCAGCGCGGCCACCGCCACAGCAGCGTGGTGATGGCCTGTGAAACCCGTCAAGCCGATGCCGAACAAGCGCTGCAGCTGGAGATTAAACCCGGCGAGTCGCTGTTTTATTCGCAAATCGTCCATTTTGAAAACGACGTGCCGGTACAGATTGAAGACCGTTATGTGAACCCTCAGGCCGCGCCGGATTACCTGCAAAACGTGATGAACAACGCCACGCCTTACACCTATTTGATGCGAATCGCTCCGCTGACCGCAGGCGAGCACCGCGTCGAAGCTATTAGCGCCAGTGACACCCAGCGCCAGCTGCTGCAACTGAAAGAGCATGAGCCTTGCTTGCTGATCCACCGCCGTACCTGGAGCGGAAATCGCGTCGTTACCTCGGCCCGTCTGGTTTATCCCGGCTCTCGCTACCAACTGTTTGGTCGTTTTACCAGCCACGGCTAATCTCCCTGTTGCCATTCCCCTCTCCATAAAATGCCCTTTTCGCGGGACACTGTATAAATAAACAGGCACCTCGTCTAATGTCAGTGTCTGTTTCTGGAATACACCTCGAAAAAAATTAAAAACCTCCGGCGATGGCTTGCCGCTTTTCGATGAATACGTTAGGTTGACTAGAGTTGTCTATACAAGATAAACGCTGTCAGGAGCCTTACATGCCATCATCGATTTCTCCTTTGAACACTGCTTCAGACAGGCTGATTTGCGACAGTCTATGGACCGGCGCGACGCTAGTTACCATGCGAGATGGAAGCTATAACCTGATTGAAAACGGGGTGTTAGCTGTCAAAGATGGAAAAATAGTCTGGATCGGCACTGAGGAAAGTAGCCCGAAATTTGTCGCCACTTCCCGCCACCACTTCGAGGGCGGCATCGTCACCCCCGGCCTGGTGGACTGCCACACACATCTGGTTTTTGGCGGCGATCGCAGCGCCGAGTTTGAGCAGCGTTTGAACGGCGTGAGCTATGCCGAGATAGCGGCTCAGGGCGGCGGGATTTTATCGACGGTGAATGCCACCCGCACCGCCAGCCAGAAAACCCTGTTTGAACAGGCGCGTTTTCGCCTCGCCCCGCTGTTAGCCGAAGGGGTGACCTGCATCGAAATCAAATCCGGCTATGGGCTGAGTGATGAGAGCGAGCTGAAAATGCTGCGGGTGATCCGCGAGCTGGCCGAAACCCAGCCCGTGAAGGTTAAAGCCACCTGCCTTGCCGCCCACGCTTTGCCGCCTGAGTATCAGGGTCGCGCCGACGAGTATATCGACCACATTTGCCAGAACTTACTGCCTCAGGTGGCAGCTGAGCGTTTGGCGGACGCCGTAGACGGTTTTTGCGAGCACTTAGCCTTCTCCCCCGAGCAGATTGAGCGCGTTTTCAAGGCGGCGCAAAAGCTTGGCCTGCCAGTTAAGCTGCACGCCGAGCAGCTCTCCTCCCTGCACGGCAGCCAGTTGGCAGCACAATACGACGCACTCTCTGCCGACCATCTGGAATACGCCACCGAGCAGGATGTCAAAGCCATGGCCGAGTCCGGCACGGTCGCCGTGCTGCTGCCCGGGGCTTATTACATGCTGCGCGAAACCCAAGCTCCGCCGGTGGCGCTGTTCCGCCAATACGGCGTGCCGATGGCGATTGCCAGCGACGCCAACCCCGGCACCTCTCCCGCGCTTTCCCTGCGTTTAATGCTCAATATGGCCTGTACTTTGTTCCGCACGACGCCTGAAGAAGCTTTGGCCGGCGTCACCTGCCACGGCGCGCGGGCGCTGGGTTTGCAGCAGACTCACGGCTCGCTTGAAGTGGGAAAAGTGGCTGATTTTGTGCACTGGCCGGTCGAGCGTCCGGCAGAGTTAGTTTATTGGCTGGGTGGTCAACTGCCCTGTACCGTGGTTTATCGAGGAGATGTTCGTTCATGAGTCTGAATAGCGCGCCAACCATTGCCGATCCTTACCACTTCAGCGCGGGTCGCAGCCCTTTGCTGATCAGCATTCCCCACGCCGGAACCCGGCTCACGCCTGAAGTCGCCAGCGGCTTGAGCGACGACGCGCTGCCCCTGTCAGACACCGACTGGCATATTCCACAGCTCTACGCCTTCGCCCAATCTCTCGGCGCCAATATTTTGGTCGGGCAGTATTCGCGTTTCGTGATTGACCTTAATCGCCCCGCAGACGATCAGCCGCTGTACACCACCGCCACCACCGGCCTGTTCCCCGATACGCTGTTCGACGGTCGCCCAACCTTTAAAGCTGACGGCCAGCCCGACGCTGCAACCCGTCAGCGCTATCTGGATGAGATCTGGCAGCCTTATCATCAGAAGATTGAGTCCGAGCTTGCCCGCATGAAGCAGGAGTTCGGCTACGCGTTGCTGTTTGATGCCCACTCCATCGCCTCGGTGATCCCACGCCTGTTCGAAGGCCAGCTGCCCGATTTGAACATCGGCACCAACAGCGGCGCGAGCTGTGCCCCAGAGTTGAGCGACATGCTCGACGCCCTGTGCAAGCAGCAATCCACCTTCAGCCACGTGTTAAATGGTCGCTTTAAAGGCGGCTACATCACCCGCGCCTACGGCCAACCGCAGGCCAACCAGCACGCGGTGCAGCTCGAACTGGCGCAGTGCAATTACATGGATGAGTTTGAGCCCTATCCGTACCTCGAGGATAAAGCGGTTGTTTTGCAGGGGGTGCTGAAGCCAATGTTGGAGGGGATGATTTCGTGGGGATCGAAGGTATATGGGCGATGATTACACCAGATCACAGCCTAATCTAACTCACTGAGTTTGCTGCAATACCCCCTCCCAGCCTCCCCTTTTCAGGGGGAGGAGCAAAACCCACTGAAACGGCACGGTGTAAATGCCAGTAGGTCGCGTTCAGGAGTGACGCCGAGCAAGAGGTGGAAAACCGCGAGTCTTTATTCGCGGGTTGGAATCCCGCCGCGAGGGAACCGCCTAAGCGGCGGCACTTCGCGACGAACACTGTGGCCGCTGAAACACGTCCATCCCAACCCTGCGCAGCCTCGATCTCACCACAGAAAAACGCGGGATTGCACAAGGGGGCGCGTTTACGCCCCCTTTGCCCGGTGTGGGCCGGCGCCCACGACCTTGAATTTGAAGTTGAAGTTGAATTTGAATTTGAAATTAAATCCAAAACCCTTTTTGCCAGCTTTTTCCCAAAAAGCGTCACCCCTCCAATAATTGATCATACACATGCTGAAGGTGCGCCTGCATCGCCGCCCTCGCCTTAATTGCGTCCCCCGCCAGAATGGCGTCAGTGATCCCCTGATGGTCGGTGTTCATCTCGCGGGCGAAATCACTCTCGCTGTAGTGGCGCTCAAGACGCACGAAACGTCGCGAACTACGCTTATCCCACAGGTATTCCATCATATCGCGCAGCACTTCGTTGCCCGTCATCTCACTAATCATCAGATGAAAACGGCGGTCCTCCTCAAGAAAACTGTCGTTATTAATGTTCAACTGCACCAGCGACTGATTAATCTCGGCGAGTTTCCGACGCTGCTCGTCAGTGCCATTAAGGGCGGCAAGCTCTGCGGTGGTGCATTCGAAAATCTGCCGCGCCTTGAGTAGTGACTCGAGGCTGAATCCCTCTTCGCTCGGCGTCGCAGGCTGCTCGGGTAAGGGGTTGTTGACGTAGACGCCGTTGCCGGTGCGAATTTCAATCCAGCCGGTGATTTCCAAGGCGATTAACGCCTCGCGAATCGACGAGCGGCTCACGCCAAACTGCTTCGACAGATCGCGCTCGGACGGGATCATCTCACCCGGCGCAAACTGGCCATTTTTGATGCAGCCAATCAGCACGTTTGAAATCTGACGGTACAGCCTTTCTACTTTTAGCGTAGGTAATTCCATGGTTCTCTCCGGCTGGTGCGGCGAAGTCTGGCTTGCCTGAGACAAAAATCACTGGCGTTAGCAAAACTGTCGACCGGATCACATTAATGATCCTGAGCATCCTGAATGATATATCGGTCAGGTGGCCTGACCACCCTACCACCTGACCTGTAATGTTAATAGAGTGAACTGGCACGCTGCCTGACGTCAAGAAAACTAAAACAGCCCGCGTCACAGATTGTCCATTTTCACGCTTCCTCGCACATAAGCTGACTTAGGTCGCAAACAAGGAATTTCACATGGAACAAACATGGCGCTGGTACGGCCCGAAAGATCCCGTGTCGCTGGACGATGTCAGACAGGCTGGGGCAACCGGGGTGGTTACTGCCCTGCATCACATCCCTAATGGCGAAGTGTGGACCGTCGAAGAGATTAAGAAGCGTCAGGCAGAGCTGGCAGAGAAAAACTTGACGTGGTCGGTGGTGGAAAGTATCCCGGTTCACGAAGAGATCAAAACGCGCAGCGGAGACGTTGAAAAGTATATTGCCAACTATCAGCAGTCGCTGCGCAATCTGGCGGCCTGCGGCATCGACACCGTCTGCTACAACTTCATGCCGATCCTCGACTGGACCCGTACCGACCTCGGCTATTTGCTGCCGGACGGCTCGCGCGCGCTGCGTTTCGACCATATCGCCTTTGCTGCCTTCGAGCTGCATATCCTGCAACGCGCCGGGGCCAAGCAGGACTACTCTGCTGAAGAGCAACAGCAGGCCAGCGACTATTTTGCCGCCATGAGCGAAGACGAAATCGCCACCCTCACCGCCAATATTATCGCCGGTTTGCCGGGTGCCGAAGAGGGTTACACGCTGGACCAGTTCCGCGCGCGGCTGGCCACCTATGACGGTATTGATAAGGGAAAATTGCGTGAAAACATGGCGCACTTCCTGCGCAGCATCGTGCCGGTGGCCGAGCAGCATGGCCTGAAATTGGCGGTACATCCTGATGATCCGCCGCGGCCAATCCTCGGCCTGCCGCGCATTATTTCTACTATTGAAGATATGCAGTGGCTGAAAGAGACTGTGGATAGCCTGCACAACGGTTTCTGCTTCTGTACCGGCTCTTACGGGGTGCGCGAAGACAATGATTTAGTGAAGATGATGACCACTTACGCCGACCGCGTGAACTTCGTGCATCTGCGCGCCACGCGGCGCGAAGCCACGCCGGGCAGCTTCCACGAGGCGGATCATCTGGACGGTGATGTCGATATGGTCGCCATTATTAAAGCGATTTTGACTGAGGAACAGGCTCGCCGCCGCGCCGGAGATCTGCGCCCTATTCCGATGCGCCCGGACCACGGCCACCAGATGCTCGACGACCTGCACAAAAAGACCAATCCGGGTTATTCATCCATTGGCCGTTTGCGCGGTTTAGCCGAGTTGCGCGGCGTGGAGCGCGCGCTGAAACAGACGCTGTTCGCAGATTAATCATAAAAAATGGCTCCCGAGGCGAACTGCCCAAGGAGCCATTCCTTCCAACCTGTTTAGAGCATCACTCGCCCCAGGTTCTTTCCAGCACGTTAATCCAGTTCTGATGCGCAATTTTGGCAATCAGCTGCTCGCCGTATCCCGCTTTACGCATCGCCTCAATTAACACCGGCAGCCCGCTGACGTCGCGCATGAAAGGTGCCATCGGCGCGCCGTCGAAGTCTGAACCAAAGCCCACGTGATCCTCACCCAGCGTTTCCACCAGATAATCCAGATGGCGCAGATAGTCCTCGGTTCCCGTGTCGGGGCTGTTTTTGCCGTCTTCGCGCAGGAACGGCGTGGCGAAGTTCACGCCGACAAAGCCTTGTGTTTCTTTAATGGCGGCGAGCTGTTTGTCCATCAGGTTGCGCGACTGGGCGCACAGGGCAAAGGCGTTAGAGTGGCTGGCCACCAGCGGCGCGTCGGACAGTTTCGCCACATCCCAGAAGCCCTGCTCATTAAGGTGCGACAGATCGATCAAAATACGTTTGCGGTTACAGGCTTGCACCAGTTTCACGCCTAAGTCAGTCAGGCCGGGGCCGGTATCTGGGGAAGTATTGAATTTAAACGGCACGCCGTGGCCGAAGATATTCGGACGGCTCCACACCGGGCCGAGCGTGCGCAGGCCCATTTCGTAGAGGACGTCGAGGGTGTAGAGATCAGGATCGATGCCCTCTGCGCCTTCTATATGCATCACCACCGCCAGCGCCTTGCTGCACAGTGCGCCGCGAATATCGGCGGCGCTGCGGCAAATTTTCACCGCGCCCTGCGACTGCTGCTCTATGCGCAGCAGGAAAGCCATCATGGCGATGGTGGTGTCGCGGGCCGATTCAAACGATGGCGTTGGGGAAAAATCAGGATGTTTTTGAGTCCCTTCCAGCAAAAAACGCGCGTCAATTTGCGGATCCGGCACGCTACTTGCTGAATCAAAACGGGGGGATGGCACCCACGCGGCGAACAGACCACCTGCAAAACCGGCCTGCTGACAGCGAGGTAAATCCATCTGGCCGCTGGCCGGGCCTTGGAGGAAAGCCTGCTCGGGGTTTTGACGATGCTGCTCCCACAATTGCAGTAAAACGTCATTGTGGCCGTCAAAAATGGGGATAAGCGTTTCCGTTCCGCGTTCGGTGTTATTCATAAAAGGGTCTACTCTGGTTAATTATGAAAAAAGCATAACGGTATTTATCGGCGCTAAAAACGACCGGCTAAGCACATTTTCATCTTAGGATTTCAATGAGATGCATAAAGATGGCGACTAAAGCCCATCTCTCATTAAAACCATCGGCTCGCTCACAAGTCAAGGTCAGCTTTACGCACCTTTGAGCCAGAATTGTGGCGCAAAATGGTGTTGAAATGGGCTGGCTTCTGGGAGAAGTGAGTAACAAGGACGGAGTGGCCATGCCGCTCTCTCTATCACACATGACTATTAGATAAAGGGGAACAGCAATGACATTCACCCTACGCGAACCACCGACGCCTTTGCAGTGGGACGCGGCGCTGGCAACGGCGAAAAGAATCACCGGACAGTGGAACACCCCGGGCCAACCCGGCGGCGCGATCAGCCTGTTTACGCGTGATGAAATCAAAGGCAGTGCCACGGGCGGACTGGCGAACCTCGGCAGCGGCGAGCCTTTCACCCTCGACAACGTGGTGCGCTATGCCTCAATAACCAAGCATATTTTTGCTACTCTGGCCCTGTTTCGTAGCCATGCTGGGTTATCACTGCAAGACCGTTTAGGGCAGCATCTGCCCGCATTAAAAACCCCGATGGCTGACGTCACTATTGGACAGGCGCTGGATATGACCGGCGGTTTGCCCGACGTGCGCGAAACCCTCTCGCTGCTGGGCATTTCTGTTTATAGTGCCACTGAACCTCAATCCATTTTGGATTTCCTTGCCCAAGACGGCGCGCTGAATTTCCCCGCAGGTTCTGAGATTTCCTACTCCAATACCGGCTATCGCCTGGTGGAAGCCATTCTCAACGCCAAAGGCATTCAATTTAATGACCTGCTGCGCGAGCACGTCGCCGCGCCGCTGGATATCGCCCTGCACGCTCCGGAAACCTGGTTTGACGTGGTTGCCGATTTAGCGCCCGGCTATTGGCGCGACGGCGACAGCTGGAAAACCGCCAGCGCGGGCCTGCATCTTTCGGCCTCCGGCAGCATCACCGGCAGCCTGCGATCCCTGACCACTTGGCTGCAAAGCCTGCTGGCGAATCAGGGACCGGGCGAGCAAGTGCTGGAGAAGCTGACCCAGCCGCGCTATTTGCAAGACGGCACGCCAAGCGCCTATGGTTTGGGCATCTCCTCAACGCAGGTCGGCGTGCATAAAGTCTATGGTCACGGTGGCTCGCACGCCGGATACAAAACTTACTTTTTACTCCATCCGCAGCTGGATGTCGGCGTGGCGATGGTGTCGAACCGCGAAGACACACCGGCCTTCGATACCGCCTTTGAGGTGATGTCTGCCCTGCTCGGCGCGCCTCTTCCGCCGCGCAGTCAGGCCATTCCCGACGGTGTTTATGCCAGCATCGCCGAGCCTTATTGGCTTGAGGTTAAGCAAGGAGTAGCGAATTATCTCGGCGCGAGCGAAAAGCTCTATCAGGGCGCGGATGAAAACGAAGCGATTTCGCTTTCCGCCCATATGCCCATGCGCCTGCGCTGGGACGGCAAAACGCTGCAAGGCGAGATGGGTCACGCGACGCGCTACTTTGTGCCCGCGACGCCAACCCAGTGCTTATCACTGGTTCAGGGGCGCTGGTTCCATCCGCAATCTCAGGCGGCCTTTGATATAGAAGAGGATTATCTGCTGATGGGCATCGGCCCACTTCGCGCCAAAGGCAAGCTAAAGGCGATTGGTCTGGGTCGGTTATTAGTCGAAATGCCTGACGGCCCGTGGCAGAAAACCTTCTGCCTCTATTTCCAAGGCTACAATGTGCAGCTGATTGCCAATCGCAGCCGGGTGCTGAATTTCCGCCGCGATGAGTGTCGGGCGCGCTGGCAGCCGGCAGAGTAATTTGGCCTGAGCCACAAAGATAAAAGCCTTCCAAATGGAAGGCTTTTTTATTCCTGGGCAAAGAGTTAATCAAAGGCGGCGCTGTGGAAATCAATCTCCCACTGCAACACCTGCCCATACAGCGCTGACAGATGCTGGCGCTGCTCCTCGCTCAGCGACGCGGCGCAGTTGTCCAGTTCTGCCTTCAGCCAACTTGCCTGATCGATAAAGGTTTTCTCGGCATGCATCACCACCCAATCTTTCACTTCCGGGTCAGCAATGGCGGACTGGCTGACGCGCGTACACCAGTGGTAGTACATCCACTCGGCACCAAACATCAGGGTGAGGATCTCGGCATAACTGCCGTTTTGCGCGGTGCGCAGCATCCCCTGACTAAAGCGCGAGACGTCCGGCGCACTACGCTGATAGTCCGACGGCGTCACCTGGCGCTTTTCCATCACTCGCTCGAAATAGGCAATTTGCTCATTTGCCAGCGCGTCGAGCACGCCAATCAGCCAGCGCTGATGGCGGATATCCGGCGCTTTAATTACCGCATAGGAAAATATGCCAATGGCCGTGGCCACGAAATCCCCTTCATACACCAGATATTGATTAAATACCTTGGCAGGCAGACTGCCGTCTTCAATGCCGGTGACAAAAGGATGGTATTGCATGGCGTGCCAGACTTCCTGATGCTCCTCAAGCAGCCAATCGGTAAACGAATTCTGACTTTTTCCCATTGCGGTCGACATATTAGTCCTCCAGTTCAGCGCGAGCGATAGACATGAAGTGTTTGACTCGCTCAAGTTCAACCTGATTCCACCACACGCCGCCGAACTTCAGCGTACTGGCCACAATCACTCCCTGCGTACGCTGTAAAATAGCGCAAATATTGTCCGGCGTAACGCCTGAACCTACCAGCAGCGGCAGCTCGGTGGCGGAGCGGATTTCGTCGATTTCCTCCATGGTGGCGCTGTCGCCAGTGCGCTGGCCGGTGGCAATTACGCCGTCTGCCAAGAAGAAATCTACGTCGCGGGTTAATTCAGGTATGGAACGGTCGGCCACAATGGCGTGACTGCCGTGTTTAACATGGCTGTCGGCGAAGATTTTGATGTGCTCGGCGCGCAGCTGGGAGCGATAGCGCAGCGCAATGGCGGCAGCGCCTTCAATAAAACCTTCGTTGGCAATGTAGGCGTTGGCCCACTGGTTGACGCGGATAAAATCTGCGCCGCCGGCCAGCGCTGTGGCTAATGCTGGGATGGCGGCGTTGGCTAATACGTTAATACCCAGCGGCACGCCGAACTCTTGTTTAATTCGGTCAGTGATCACCGACATAAATGCCGCCGTTTCATGACCAATATTTTCTGGTTTAGAAAAAGGAATGTCACCGTGGTTTTCAATAATCAGCCCGTGAATGCCGCCCTTTAAATAAGCATCGGCATCTTTTAACGCCACATCAATTATTTTATTAATTGATTTACCCTGATAATTTGGCGAACCAGGAAAGGCTTCACAATGTACTACACCCATTATTGCTTTAGAACGAGAAAATATTTCTTGAATCGCGCTTGGTTTTCCTGCTGATATAGATGCCATCTTCATTCACCTTCTAGGGGATTAATTATGCGTGTATTCGTCGTAGGTAATACAGGCGTTGACGAAACGTATGTAATAAATGAAATACCTGAAAAAGGCGCATCAATTCACGGCCAGAAAATAAATCAAGATCTGGGCGGTAAAGGCGCTAATCAGGCGGTTATTCTTTCACGTTGCGCGGTGAGCACTGTGCTAATTGCCGCAACCGGAAATGATAATCAGGGCCAATGGTGTCGCCAACAATTAGCCCAAGAGTTATTAACTTTATTTCCGGAAGAATCATTAAACTGTCGCACAGATACCTCACTTATATTAAATACCGCTGACGGCGATAATTCTATTATCACCACCACTACTGCCGCCGATGCATTATCATTAGCGGATATTGAACAGGCATTAAATAAAGCACAGCCTGGTGATGTTGTATTACAGCAGGGGAATTTCTCATTAGAGAAAACCGCCGCCGTTTTCCAGTTGGCCCGTCGCCTAAGCTTGCGGACCGTTTTCAATCCTTCGCCGGTCAAACCGGCCTTCTCCCAGCTATGGCCACTGGTCGACTTACTGGTGGTCAACCGGGGTGAAGCGAGCTATTTCACCGCGCCTCAGCTGCCGCCGGTGGAATCCGCCAGCGAACTGCTGCGTGCCGGAGCCTCTGCCGTAGTGGTGACGCTGGGAGCTGACGGCGTCTATTTCGCCACTGCCGACCAGCAGCTGCATGTTGCCACGCCGCCGTGCAAAGTGGTGGATACCACCGGCGCTGGCGATACCTTCTTAGCCGTGATGCTGGCCTCAATGCTGCGCCGCTCAGCACCTTTCCCCCAGCAGCTAGACCTGCAACGCGCCGCGCGGGCGGCGGCCATCACCATCAGCCGTACCGGCACCTTTAGCGCATTTCCAAGCCAAACCGAACTGGTGGAAATACTCAATTCGCCTCTGGCCTAGCGGCTAGCGGGTTACGCTGAAATCACGTAACCCGCTCTTTTCTTTCTATTTTTAACGACTTTTTTTGCCACTGCTTTTCATACTTGATTAAGCTTATTGCTTAAATAATGGACGGAATGTATCCACGTTAGCTTTTGTCACGATAGTGGCCGGAACCTGAATAGTCTTGTCGACCGTTTTGCCATCTACCACCAGCGTATTCAGTGCCTTAACGGCTGACGCGCCCATGTTCTCAGGGTCTTGTTGCAATACCGCCGCCACATAGCCCTGATCAATGCCGCTGACGGCTTTCGCAGTCAGATCCCAGCCAAACACTTTGATATCTTTCTGGCGGCCCTGGTTTTCCACTGCGGCAATCGCGCCCAGCAGCGCAGGCTCGCCGGTGGCGTAAATCGCGGTCATATCCGGGTTGCCGGTGATCAGGTTTTCTGCCGCCGTCAGGGCGTCATCCTGAATATTTCGGCCATCGACCACGCCCACCACTTTGATGCCATCGTGGCCTTTCAGGGTGTCTTCAAACCCTTTTTGGCGCTGGTTTTGAATTGCGGAATTCAATGCGCCGACGATGCCCAGCTTGGCTTTCCCGCCCATATTGTCTTTGACGTATTTAGTGAAGTAATTACCAATCAGCGCCCCGCCCTTATTATTATCTACGCCAACCTGCGCCTTTTGCGGGCCTTCTGGCAATACGGCATCGATAGCAATAACAGGAATATTTTTAGCGGCGGCTTCTTTAATGGCCGGCATAATGCCGTTTACATCAATAGCATCCACCATGATCCCTTTAACACCTTGCTGAATATAGGTTTCAATCGCATCGTTTTGTGAAACCGGATTATCATTGGCATTGAAGATAACTAATTTTGCCCCAGACTTGGTGGCTTCTTCTTGTGCGCCTTTATTCATTAAGTTGAAGAACAGCGCCTGTTGGTTAATTTGCACCAGAGCATAGGTCGGCGCGTCTGCTGCAAAAGCTGAATAACTGAACATTGAAAGAGTCAGAGTAGCGATAGCTGTGTAGGCCGCTTTTTTTAATTTCAAAGCGTTAAAGGGAGAAAGTGATTTTTTCTTTCCGGTGTTGTTCAACATAATGACATCCTCAAGATTTGGTGATGACAATGCAATAAGCTGGCGGCAACAACTTTAGAAAGTCGTTGAGCAGCTGAAACCTGAACGAAAGCATATAACTATGCACACTCAGGAGAATGTTGGCGGGAGGCACACGTCAGAATGTCGATTTAACGAAACAGACCGTTCCAAACGGAGAGTATTCGCTGAAGCTGGTAATGCGGGTAAACTGTTAATTACAATTAAACGACGTCAAAAAATTGTCAAGTATAAATTTTATCTGATCCGTGGCATTGTGAGCAGCGTGTCAACTGAAGCCCTTATGTGAAGGATGAAAAGTTAATGGGAACAAAACGGGTAGTGTTGTCCGACGTCGCGAAATACGCCGGCTTGTCGAAAGCGACGGTCTCGCGTTACCTCAACAAAAGCATCTCTCTGCCCCAGCCCACGGTCGCGCGGATTGAAGAAGCCATTAAGGCGCTGGATTACCGCGCCAACAGTCTGGCCCGCAGGCTGAGCAAGGGCGGCAGTGAAACCATAGGTTTAGTGCTGCCGGACATCGCCAACCCCTTCTTCGCCGAGCTGGCCGATGCCGCCGAGGAAGCCGCTTCCCAGCATAAATACAGCCTGGTGTTGTGCGTCACCCGCAACAATCTGGAGAAAGAGTGTCAGTTCATTCGCTGGCTGGATACGCGCCAGGTCGACGGCCTGCTTTTCACCACTAACCGCCCGGATAACGGCCAGCTGCGCGAGCAGTTGAAGGGCCAGCGCCACGTGGTTTTGCTGGATGAAGATGTGCCCGGCAGCACGGTACCCAAAGTATTTTCGGATAATGTTCACGGCGGCGAGTTGGCGGCGAACAAGCTGATTGCCGCCGGGCATCGGCACATTGCCTTTGTCGGCGGGCCGGATGAATTGATGAGCGTGCGCGAGCGCCATCAGGGTTTTCGTCAAGCTTTACTCAACGCGGGCCTGCCCTACAGCGCCGACATGGTGCTTTATGGCGATTACAGCCGCACCTTTGGTCGCGCCGCGCTCGACCAGTTACTGGCCTTGCCACAGCCGCCGACCGCCATTTTTGCCGCCAGTGACTATTTGGCCCTTGGCCTGCTCGACGGCATGCGCCAGCGCGGTCTGGCCGTTCCGGCTTCACTCTCTCTGGTGGGTTTCGATGACGCCATCTACTCAGATTTGATCACCCCGCGCCTCTCCACCATTCGCCAGTCGGCAAGGGAGTTGGGGCGTGTCGCGGTTGAAACGCTGATCAAGCTGTTTAACGATGAACCCGACGTGTCGCAGGTGTCGCGAATTCCCGTAGAGTGGATCTCACGCGACTCGGTTGCCCCTCCAGCGAAATCGTAGATTGATTAGTTTTAGTGCACGAATCAGGCGCATTTGCGCCTTTTTTGTGCAACTAAAAAACCTGCACCCCTATTGCCCGCCTTGCTTAAACCTGCTCAGCTGATGTGAATTAGCTCTCAAATAATAAAATTTTAGCCTTTTTGTCACTTAATCATCACATTGATTATTAATGAATTTAACATATCTGCTGTTTATTTTTTGAACCCGATCACTTTTCCCCGCGAAATTAACTGGCATACATTCTGCTAGATTCAAACCGGCGACACAGAGTTCCACACTCAGAATATTTTTGACCATTACGGGTGCGGGAAAAGACATCGCCGTTATTTTTGCCTTTTGGGTAAACCGGTTTACAAGGATAGAGAAATCGGAAGAGGCAAGAAGACGGCATTGTCAGCAGCGGCAGGTTTATGGCGCGGCACCCGCAAGCCCCTCACCAGTTGGAGAGCAATTATGTCTCAAGAGATGTCCAGAAACTTATCTGGTTCACCCCGGGTCGAGATGGTAAATATCACCAAAACCTATGGTTCAATCCGCTCTTTGCGCGGCGTAAACCTGAGTTTGGCACCCGGCGAAGTGCTGGGTTTGGTCGGTGATAACGGCGCGGGTAAATCCACGCTGACTAAAATTTTGGCCGGTGCCGTGGTGCCGACCGGTGGAACCCTGCGCATTGACGGTCAGGATGTCCATTTCGCTAACCCTTCTGACGCGCGCCGCTGCCATATCGAAATGGTCTATCAGGATCTCTCGCTGTGCGACACGGTCAACGTGGCGGGCAATCTGTTTATGGGCCGCGAACCTCAAACTCGCGTGTTGGGCATCCCCTTCCTCGACGAGAAAAAGATGCACGAAGAGGCCCACGAAATGCTGCAAGGCTTGGGGATCTCCATCCCCGACACTCGCCTGCTGGTGCGCAATTTGTCCGGCGGTCAGCGTCAGGCCATTGCCATCGCCCGCGCCGCCGCCTTCAACCCGAAAGTGTTGATCATGGACGAACCCACGGCCGCGCTGGCGGTTGCCGAGGTGGAAGCCGTGCTCGAACTGATTCGCCGGGTCAGCGCACGCGGCGTCAGCGTGATCCTCATTACACACCGTCTGCAAGATCTGTTCCTGGTTTGCGACCGTATCATGGTGATGTACGAAGGGACCAACGTTGCCGATCGGCAAATCTCCGAAACCAGCTTGTCCGACATTGTGAATTTGATTGTCGGCGAGAAGTTCGAGGCCCACTCTGCGCGCGAAGCTGTGCACCACTAAGCGCCGTCTGGTGAATTAAAAGGGTAAGCCCATGAGTATCATAAACATGTCCAGTCCCCGACTTATTAAACAATCGGTTACCCGGCGCATGCTGCACAACCATTCAGGCGTGGTGAGCATTGCGGTATTTTTCATTTTCTGTTGCGTGGTGTTCTCTTTCGCAACGGACAATTTCCTCAGTGGATACAACTGGTTAAACATCCTCCGTCAAAGCGCGCCGCTGCTGATTGTCGCGGCCGCTATGACGTTGGTGATCACCACCGGCGGCATTGATTTGTCGGTCGGTTCGACGCTGGCGCTGGTCGGCGCGTTATCCGCAATCGCCTTAAATAACTGGGGACTTCCGTGGCCCGTGGTGCTGATTGGCGGGCTGGCGCTTGGCGGCCTGATTGGCGCCATCAATGGCTACTTCATTGCCTATGAGGGCATCCCAGCGTTTATTGTCACCTTGGCAACCTTGGCGGTCATTCGCGGGGTGGCGCTGTTGATCACTCAGGGCTACTCCATCCCGATTCCGGCGGACAGCCCGTTCACCCTGCTCGGCCGCGCCTGGGTTCTTGGCCTGCCGCTGCCCGCCATTATCGGCGTGCTGGCGTTAGTCTTTGGACACGTGCTGCTCAACCATATGCGCTTTGGTCGCTATGTCACCGCCATTGGTGCCAATGCCGAAGGGGTGCGTCGCGCCGGGGTCAATACCAAATCGACCACCATGTGGGTTTACGTGATTTGCGGGATGGCAGCGGCCTTAGCCGGAATGATCATTACTGCGCGTCTGGGCAGTGGTTCGTCAAATCAGGGCGAAGGCTTTGAATTGCAAGTGATCGCAGCCGTTGTTTTGGGCAGCACCAGCCTGTTTGGCGGCTTCGGCACCATTATCGGCACCCTGCTTGGCGCGCTGTCCATCGCGGTTATCCAAAATGGTCTGATCCTGTCGCACATGTCGCCGTTCTATACTCAAATCGCCACTGGCTTAATCATTCTGCTGGCTATCTGGCTGAACACCCGCATTTTCAACCCGGTTCGAAGTAGTAAAGGATAGCGCCATGACCTCTAAAGACGGTTTCGCAGGTTCTTTATTTAGACATGCCGACCCTTTCCCGCTGGGCGCGGAGAGTGGTTTCGCCATGACCGTGCTCGGCCCGTTGGCGGTGGAGAAACTGGGCGTCACCCTGATGCACGAGCACATCCTGCTCGACGCCTCGGGCAAGTGGGTGCCGCCCTGCTGCTGTAGCGAGCGGCACATCGCCGAGATGCCGGTGAAAATTGAGAATCTGGGCGAATTGCAGCTTAACCCTTTGATGAGCCGTGATAATTGCCAGCTGTTTGATTCTGACTTAGCCGTTGAAGAGTTGATGAAGTTCCGCGCGCTGGGGGGCGAAACCGTGGTCGACCCGACCAATATCGGCATAGGACGCGACCCGAAAGCCTTGCAACGCATCTCAAGACTGACCGGTTTAAACATTATTATGGGTACCGGCTTCTACCTTGAGCCGTCTCACCCCGACTATGTGAAAAGCCGTTCGCTGGAAGCGCTGACCGATCAGATTATTTATGACGTCGGCGGCTTCAGCGATAAACCTGATGTGGTGGCCGGGCTGATTGGCGAAATTGGCGTATCGGCAGCCTTCACCGCGAATGAGGAGAAATCCTTGCGGGCGGCGGGTCGCGCCAGCGCCAAAACTGGCGTGCCGATGCAAATCCACTTGCCGGGCTGGGAGCGTTACGGCCACAAAGTGTTGGATATTCTGGCGGAAGAAGGCGCCAACCTGCGCCACGTGGTGCTGTGCCACATGAACCCGAGCTTTGCGGATAAGAACTATCAGCGAACTCTGGCCGAGCGCGGCGCTTTTCTCGAATACGACATGATTGGCATGCCCTATTTTTATGCTGACGAAAGCGCGCAATCGCCCTCCGACGAAGACAACGCGCGGGCGATTCGTGAGCTGATTGATGACGGGTTTATCGAGCAAGTGTTGCTGTCGCAGGACGTTTTCCTCAAGACCATGCTGACCAAGTTTGGCGGCCACGGCTATGGCTACATTCTCAAACACTTCGTGCCGCGTTTGCGTCGCCACGGTGTCACCGGTGAACAGCTGGAAACCTTGTTAATCGGCAACCCGCAGCGCGTTTTCAGTCGCTAAACCGATCGCAAAAATCTGCATTAAGGAGCGCCAAATGGATCAAGACGTTATCGCCCTAACCCGCGCTCTGCTTGGCTTCAACACCATTAACCCGCCGGGTGACGAAGTGGAGTGCCTAAGCTGGCTGGCGAATTTTCTGAGTGACACCGGGTTTGAGGTCAAACTACAGCCTTTCGGTGAACGGCGCTGCAACCTGATTGCCACTTTAGCAGGCTCGGCGGCGGGTAAACCTCTGGCGTTTACCGGCCATCTCGACACGGTTCCGCTGGGAAACGCCCGGTGGAAGTTCGATCCTTTTGCCGGAGAGATCGCTGACGGTAAGCTTTACGGCCGTGGCAGCAGCGATATGAAGGCGGCCATCGCGGCCTTTATTGTCGCCTGCATTCATCGCCAAGGGGTCATTGCGCAGAACAGCGGCGTGATGCTGATCCTAACCGGCGGCGAAGAGACGGGCTGCGACGGCGCGCGCGCCATGATTAATGATTCAAACCTGACACTGGCCCAGCCGGGGGCGCTGATTGTCGGCGAACCCACGGGCAATTACCCGATGGTCGGCCACAAGGGCGCACTCTGGCTGCGTTGCGCTACCCATGGCAAAACCGCCCACGGCGCGATGCCGGAGCTGGGGATTAACGCCATCTATCTGGCGGCTGACGCTATTGGCAAGATTCGTCATTTCGACCCCGGCCCGCCGCACCCATTAATGAAGAAACCGACGCTCAACGTCGGCACTTTTCAGGGCGGATTGAACATTAATTCGGTGCCGGACAGGGCCAGTTTTGATGTGGATATGCGTACCGATCCAATGCTGGTGCACTCTACATTGAAATCGCGCTTGCAACAGCATTTAAGTGACGTTGTCACTATAGAGACCTTAGTTGACCTTCCCGCCGTGCTGACTGAGCGGCAAAACCCTTGGGTGCAGAGCGTATTCGAGCACTGCCAGCCGCTGCATGACACGCCGGTCGATGCCAAAATTGTGCCCTATTTTACCGATGCCGCGCTGTTGGTTGACGCCTTGGGCAATCCGCCCTGCCTGATCCTCGGGCCGGGCGAGCCTTCAATGGCTCACCAGACTGACGAGTATTGTCGGGTTTCACGGCTGGAAGAGAGCGTGGAGTTATATCAGCAGATCATTGAAGACTATTATCTGTTGATCGACAAAGGGGCCCTATAAAGGAGGGAAAATTGAGTTTCAGGCAGGGTTCAGCAGTTGCCCTTCCAACTCCCACAGCTTGTGGCGAATCAGCTGCTGAAGTTTCAACGCAGCCTGTGACGCCGGCTGATCTTTGCGGCTGAGCAAAATCACCTCGAAAGGCAGATACTCCACCACTGGCAGGATTTTCAGCTGCCCGCGATAGCGGCTGGCGGTGAAGGTATCCACCACGCCGACGCCACCTCCGGCCAGCACCACATCGGCAATCACCGAATAGGTTTTGATATACAGCTGCGAACGCGGCGACAGGCCATGCTCGTGCAGAACGCGATTTAGCACCTGCCCCAAAGGGTCCTGCTGCTGCAACATTAATAACTCGTTGTCACACAGCCAGCTCAGCGAAACCGGGCCTTCCTGCGGGCTATCGAGTGGCAACAGCGCCACCATGTTGGCCTGATAAACAGATTCGGCAATCAGCTCGCCGGGCACCTGTTCGGCGAAAGTCAGGGCAAAATCCATCTTGTATTGCAGTAGATCCTGACTCAGCGTGTTGAAGTGGGTAGTCACCAATTCAACGCTGCCGCCGGGCGTCTGACGGCGGAAATTGGCTAACACCGGAGCCATAATCACCTGCCCGAGGGTATGAGCCGACCCCATGCGCACGTGCTGACCTTCCCCCTGACGCAGCTGCTCGGCCAAGGCAGAAATAGTCTGGATATGGCTAAATAAGGCGTCAATTTCCGGCATTAATCGCCGCCCTTCTGGGGTCACAATCAACCCCTGCGGGCTGCGTTCAAACAGCGCAAAGCCCAGTTGCTGCTCGGCGTGGTTGAGCACGCGGCTAACGTTAGGCTGCGACACGTTAAGCAAACGCGCCGCGCCGCTGACGCTACCCGCCTGTAAAACGGCTTGAAAAACTTCAATGTGACGAAGACGCATGCGCCAGTGGCTCCACAAAAAAACTGATAACTGAAGGTAGCAAAATGGCTGTCACTTGGCTGCAACATCTGTGTTCAGATACGGTAAATCAGCCCTGTTCTTTGACCCACTGCGCCACCTCTTGCATACCAAAGCGCACGGGATCGGTGGCCGGCACGCCAAACTCGGCGCTAATTTCCGCCAGTGCGGCTTTGGCCTGTTGCTCATCCACCGCCGAAGTGTTGAGTGAGAAACCGGCCAGTCGAACATGTGGGCTGGTCAACCGCGCCGCCGCGAGATTGGTTTCTACGCACTGGCGTAAACTTGGCAGCGGCATATGAGGTAAATGGCGCATATGCGGACGGCCAAGCTCATGACACATGACCAGCAAATCGGCCTGTGCGCCGTGGATCAGCCCCATGCTTACCCCGGCAAACGATGGGTGGAACAGCGATCCCTGCCCCTCGATAATGTCCCAATGATTGTCTTGATTGGCCGGAGCCAGTGTTTCTACCGCGCCGGAGATAAAATCGGCAATCACCGCATCAATGGCAATTCCGGCTCCGGCGACTAAGATGCCGGTCTGCCCGGTGGCGCGAAAATCTGCCTGAATATCCAGCTGGCGCAGCGCCGCTTCCAGCGCCAGCGAGCTGTACATCTTGCCGACAGAGCAGTCGGTGCCGACGGTCAAAATACGTTTTCCGCCACGGCGTTTGCCAGTCCCGGTGTCCAACGCGGGTTGCATATGGCGCACGTCAAACAGTTCCACCTGATACTGTTTGGCAAGCTCCACCAGCTCAGGAACATCATTCAACCCTTGATGCAAGCCGTTCGCCACGTTTAAACCGGCGCGGATCGCCGCTTTAATGGATGTTAACCAATGCCCAGGAAGCTTGCCGCCAGAGTTGGCGGTGCCCAGCACCATGGTTTTCGCCCCCTGCTGCTTGGCTGTAACCACATCCATTTCTTCCAAGCCGAGAGAAATGGAGTCCTCCGCCAGACGTAGTTGGCCGATACAGACCTCAGGGCGCCAATGGTGGATGCCGCGCGCCGTTTTGACTGCCAGCGGATCGGTCACATCACCTAAAAACAGTAAATAAGGTTTGGGAATGGTTTGCATAGACTTGGTGCTCCTTAACTTGGGCAGCTAATAAAGGAAAACACGACTATTCCATGCGAGTTGCGAAGTGACGAATACTTGTTTAGTGCAGCGCTATACCTTCAGGCTATGGGTTAAGCGATTGAAGTGTAAGGTATGAGAACGAAAGGCCAGCGAGGCAAATTCAAGACGAAAAAAAGGCAGAGCCAATGAAACTCTGCCTTTTACCATTACCATTTTCAGACACAGAAACGGGTAATAATGCTTTGAATCAACTTAGAAACGGTAAGTCAGGGCAACGGTAGTGATATCGTCGGTGTTCAGGCCCAGCTTGTTGTCGTCGTTAAGTTGGTTGATCAGGTAGTCAACATAAACGTACATGTTTTTGTTGAAGTAGTAAGTTGCGCCCACTTCGAAGTATTTAACGATGTCTGCATCGCCGATACCGTTTTCGATATCGTGAGCTTTAGACTGTACGTAACCTACAGAAGGACGCAGGCCGTTTTCGAATTGGTACTGTGCAACGAACTCGATGCCTTTGGTTTTGTTAGCAAAACCAGAAGTAGCTGGAACCGCGCTAGTCGCTGGAACGCTGATTGGAGTCTGGTTACGAGTTTCGTTGTACATCGCTGCCAGGTAAACCTGGTTAGCGTCATATTTCAGACCGGTAGCCCATGCAGAAGCTTTGTCGCCTTTGCCGTAGGTAGAGTTAGCTTGGCCATTGGTACGGTCAGAAGAAGAACCTGCCAATGCTGCGCCGATACCCGTGCCGCCGATGTTTTCATAATCCAATGACGCGCCGTAGCCGTCGCCATTCGCTTTACCGTCTGGACGGTTAGCGTCACCTTCGTTTTTACCCTGATATTGCAGAGCAAAGTTCAGACCTTCAACCAGACCGAAGAAGTCTTGGTTACGGTAAGTTGCCAGACCGTTAGCACGACCCACCATGAAGTTGTCAGTGTAACCGGTGTCGCCGCCGTACTCAGGCATCATATCGGTAAACGCGATTGCGTCGTAAACAACGCCGTAGTTACGACCGTAGTCGAAAGAACCGAAATCTTTAACTTTCAGACCTGCGAAGCCCAGACGAGTTTTCGTACCCTCGGTGCCTGCTGATTCAGCGTGGTTAGCCTGAACGTTGTATTCCCACTGGCCGTAACCGGTCAGTTGGTCATTAATTTGAGTTTCCCCTTTAAAACCAAAACGGACATAAGTTTTGTCGCCGTCAGAACCTTTGTCATCGCTGAAGGCATGTTTGCCGTTCACGCGACCGTACAGGTCTAATTTATTGCCGTCTTTATTATAAACTTCTGCTGCATTAGCAGCTGAGGATGCAACGATTAAAGAGACCACTACGGCCAGCACACTGCGCTTCATCATTATTTTATATTCCTTGATTTTATATAAAGGATTTCTCATGCCCGCTTTTAAATATCGAGCTGTGAGTTTTTTAAATGTTTATAAATGCTTCTGTCTGTAAAACGATTCGAACCTTAGCATTAAGCACGAAAAGTTAAAATGGAAAAGTTCGGGCGATAACGTTAATTTAACGCAAAGAGTTGTAACAATATGTTTCAATGCGAGGTCTGTAACTCACTGATTATATGCGTTTTTTGCATAAAAAATTGCACCACAATAGTGCATTGCATAGTTTTGGTGCAATTTGTGTTTAGGAATGTATGTTTTCTGTTATTGGGATCACTGTTCTGCGGGGGTTGCCGGATGTTAACAATCATTAATAAAAACACATTCGGAATAGTAGTAATGCCTTTTTATAGTGCATAGCAGGGTAACTATTTTTTAGTGTTCTTTTATATCCATTAAATAGAAAAGGTAATTCTAATTTTATGAACCTACTCCATTTGTTTAATTTTTTTTGATTAGATAATTAATAAGTCAAATTTAAAACTTTCACTAAATTGCAATAATGAGATCTTGATTCAAATTTCAGTTAACCATTTATTCGCCACATGACCGTTTTGATGCTTTTTTATTCTTAGTTCGAAAGGTAAGAAAAGAAAGTAATAAATCTAGGGATAAAAAGCGCTGCCGCTTTCCCCTCTGCTGAGAGAAAAACGGCGTTTTGCGGAGTTAAGGCAAGCGGGTTATCTAAACTGTGCGGCGTGGAGTTGAGCGTAGCGGCCCTGCTGGGCGAGCAACTGTTCATGGGTACCCTGCTCGACAATGCCTTCCTTATCTACCACCACAATGCGATCGGCGTTTTGAATGGTGGCCAGACGATGGGCGATAACCAGCGTGGTACGGCCTTGGGACAGGTCAGCCAGTGATTGCTGAATCGCCTGCTCGGTGGCGGTGTCCAGCGCAGAGGTGGCTTCATCCAGAATCAAGATTGGCGGGTTCTTCAGGAAGATACGGGCTATCGACAGACGCTGCTTCTGCCCGCCGGAGAGTTTAACGCCCCGCTCGCCAATCACCGTGTCCATGCCGAGTGGCAAGGCATTAATCACCTCATCAAGCCTTGCCTGACGCGCCGCCTCGCGGATTTCTGCCTCAGTGGCGTTCAGTTTGCCATAGGCGATGTTCTCGCGAATGCTGCCGCCGAACAGGAATACATCCTGCTGCACAATGCCGATATTGTTGCGTAGCGACGCCTGCGTCATATCGCGAATATCAATGCCATCAATGGTAATTGAGCCGCTATCCAGCTCATAGAATCGCGGCAACAGCGAGCACAGCGTGGTTTTCCCCGCCCCCGATGGCCCGACAAAGGCCAGCGTTTCTCCGGCTTTAATCTGCAGATTGATGCCATTGAGGATCTTACTGGCGGGCGTATAGCCAAACACCACGTCGCGATAGCAGATGTCGCCGTGCAGATGCTCAACGGCCCGCGCATTCGGGCGGTCAACGATATCCGGCGCGGTGTCAATCAGCTGGGTAAAGCGTTTAAACCCGGCAATGCCTTTCGGGTAGCTTTCCAATACCGAAGTGATTTTTGCCACCGGGCGGAAGAACACTTCCACCAATAATAAGAAGCCGACAAAACCGCCGTAGCTCAGTTGGCCGTTAACCACGTACCAGGTCCCGGCGATCATCACCACAATTTGAATAAGCCGCGTGCTGAGGTAGCTCAGCGTCAGGCTGGCGGTCATGATGCGATAGGCTTTCAGCTTGGTAACACGATAGTTTTCGTTGTCGGAGGCAAATAAGGTTTTCTCATGGGCTTCGTTGGCAAAGGCTTTCACCACGCGAATACCGCCGATGCTCTCTTCAATCCGAGCATTAAAGTTACCCACCTGACCAAACAGGCGACGCCAGGTTTCGGTCATTTGCGCGCCGTAGCGGCTGACCAGATAGGTCATAAACGGCACAATTACGATGGTCATCAGCGCCAGCGGCAAGTGCACCGTTGCCATCAAAATAAAGGCGCCGATAAAGGTCATGATCGCGATGAACAGGTCTTCCGGCCCGTGGTGTGCCACTTCCCCCACTTCTTCCAAATCTTTGGTGACGTGAGTAATAATGTGGCCGGTTTTGGTGTTGTCGTAATAGCGGAAAGAGAGTTTCTGCAAATGGCTAAACGCCTGACGGCGCATATCCGTTTCAATCCCCACGCCCAGCGCGTGTCCCCAATAGTTGACCACCGCCATCAGCCCGGTGTTAATCAAATAAATACACAGCAGCCCGACGGTCGCTATCAGGATCACCACGAAGTCATGAGCTGGCAGCAGTTTGTCGATAAAGGTTTTGATTGCCATAGGAAACCCCAGCTCCAGCAATCCACCGAGGATCGCGCAGCCAAAGTCGAGGTAAAACAGTTTTTTATAAGGCGCGTAATAAGAGAAGAACCGGCGGAGCATCGTGCATCCTCATTGGAATGGCCCGTGCGCGGGCAAGTGCGCCAGTGTAAATGAATATCGTTATCAGCGGGAGGGGGTTTTGATGCTTTCCATTTCAGTGGTTTTACTTTGCTCCCTCTCCTTTTTAAGGAGAGGGCTGGTGTGAGGTTTGCCGCGTTGAGCACGGTTTTAAACCACTCCTCATCCCAACCTTCTCCTCTGAGAGGAGAAGGAGTTAAAACAAGACCCGAAATTACTCTTTTGGTCCTTCCGTCTTAGCCTTCTTCTTCAATACAAACCAGCTGATAAGCCCCAGCACGCCACCAAAGATGATGAACCAAATTCCTAAGGCGAACTGTGGGGGCATTTCGCCATTGGTGGCGTCGGGGTTGCCGACCACTAAACCGTGCACCACGGCGACTATCCCGATGACGATCAGAATCAGGCTGTTACGCAGCAGGCGGCGCGGTAGGGAGAATTGTTTTCTTTCGATAGCCATGGTGAGCATCCTTGATGAAGTGGCATTCAAATTAAAAAATAAGGGCGCATCATAGCGCCCTTCTGTTTATTGCCACAACCCTGACGGTCAGCGGCGGTTACGCACCAGCTGGTAGCGGCGAGTCAGATACTCCACCGGCGCGCTCCAGATATGCACCAGTCGGCAGAATGGGAACAGCAGGAACAGCGTCATACCCATCACGATGTGGATGCGGAAAATCAGCGCCACGCCGTCAAGATGGGCAGATGCCCCACCGTGGAAAGTAACCACGGCTTGCGCCCAGCCCACCAGCTTCATCATCTCGCTGCCGTCCATGTGCTGCGCGGAGAACGGGATGGTCCCGAGGCCCAGCGCACACTGCACCACCAGCAGAATGATGATCATAATGTCGCCAAAGCTCGAGGTGGCGCGCACACGGTCATTGCTTAGACGACGATAAACCAGCATCAGCCCACCAATCAGCGTCAACACGCCACAGGCGCCCCCCGCCCACATGGCCATTTGCTGTTTAACCGGCACTGGCAGGAAAGACTCATACATCCAGTGCGGAGTGAGCATCCCGAAGGCGTGACCGGCGATAATGCCGAGAATCCCCACGTGGAACAGCGGCGAAGCAATGCGCAGCAGCTTCTTCTCCAGAATCTGGCTGGAGCCCGCACGCCAGCTGTATTGGCCGTAGTCATAACGCATCCAACTGCCCACCAGAAATACCGTGCCGCAGATGTAGGGATAGATATCAAACAAGAACATATTGAGAAAATTCATGGACGTGCCTCCCCAGCGTTGGCGGAATCAAGGTCAAGATATTGTGGTTGCACCGCACCGACAAAACGCTTCTGGTGCGCGGCTTCTTCACCGCTGGCGCAGCTCTGCTCGCCGAGGAACTTGATCTGCTCCTCTTCCCACACGGCGTCCAGCGCCGCGGGCGTGTCATCCCGCGCCTCTTGCTGCAAGCTTGGGCGCACGTCTTCGCTGGCCAATGCACTGCCGGACAGCGCCAGCAGCAGGTCGAACAGCTGGGAATAGGCGCTGTTTCTCTCCTGCAAACGCGCCCCCAGCAGGGCCAGAATCGGCGCAATATCGTTTAAGCCTGAGCGCGCTTCATCCGCCGTCAGCGTGGATAAATACTCCAGATACAGCGGCAGATAGTCCGGCAGCTCGCGGCTGTCGATATCCAACCCGGCGGCGTGATACTGCGCCAGCAAATCCACCATCGCCTGCCCGCGATCACGCGACTCGCCGTGAACATGCTCGAACAGCAGCAGCGAAGTGGCGCGGCCACGGTCAAACAGCCCCGTGTAGGAAGACTGCGCGTCGAGCAGATCCTGCTGGCAGAATTGGCGAATATAGCCCGCCAGCTCGGCTTGCTGCCCGCCATTTAGCTCAGTCGCTTCGCCAATGATCTCCAGCAACTCGCCCTGACTCTCCCACAGCAGATCGTCGGGATAATCAAGCAACAAACCTAGAATGCGTAGACTGTTCATTGATCACCTCGCGAGGTTTTGGCGCTCACATCAATGGCGTCAATACGTTTGCTGTTGAACAGATTGAATTTGGTGTCGCTGCCGTGGCAGCCGTCGCCGAAGCTGAAACCGCAGCCTTTGGCCTCTGGGAAGGCTTCACGCGCCTGCTCCCGATGGCTGGAAGGCACCACGAAACGGTCCTCGTAGTTGGCAATGGCCAGATAGCGGTACATCTCCTGCGCCTGTGCTTGGCTCAACCCCACCTGCTCCAGCGCGCTGGTATCCACCACGCCATCCACGGATTCGGCGCGTTTGAAGTGGCGCATCGCCAGCATGCGTTTTAAAGCCAGCAGCACCGGCGCGGTGTCTCCGGCGGTCAGCAAATTCGCCAGATATTGCACCGGAATACGCAGGCTTTCGACATCCGGCAGCACGCCGGTGTGCGGCAATGCGCCCGCGTCGGCGGCGGACTGAATTGGCGACAGCGGCGGCACGTACCACACCATTGGCAGGGTTCGATATTCAGGATGCAGCGGCAGCGCCAGCTTCCACTCCATCGCCATTTTGTACACCGGGGACTGACGCGCCGCGTCCATGACCGACATCGGAATGCCGTCTTTTTCGGCCTGGGCGATCACTTCAGGGTCATTCGGATTGAGGAAGATACTCATCTGGCTTTCGTACAAGTCTTTCTCGTTTTCCACCGAGGCGGCTTGCTCGATACGGTCGGCGTCATACAGCACCACGCCGAGGTAGCGAATACGCCCAACGCAGGTTTCAGAGCAGACGGTCGGCTGGCCGGCTTCAATACGCGGATAGCAGAAAATGCATTTTTCCGACTTGCCGCTCTTCCAGTTGAAGTAGATTTTCTTGTACGGACAGCCGGTCAGGCACATACGCCAGCCGCGACATTTATCCTGATCGATCAGCACAATGCCGTCTTCGCCGCGTTTATAAATCGCGCCGCTCGGGCAGGTCGCCACGCAGGCAGGGTTCAGGCAGTGTTCGCACAATCTTGGCAGGTAAGCCATAAAGGTGTTTTCGAACTCGCCATACATCTCTTTCTGCATGTTTTGGAAGTTTTGGTCGGCAGAGCGTTTGCTGAACTCAGTGCCTAAATCATCTTCCCAGTTCGGGCCGCCGACGATTTTGTTCATGCGTTTGCCAGTCAGTAGCGAGCGCGGGCGCGCCACGGGCTGGTGTTTGCCCTCTTTGGCGGTGTGCAGATGCTGATAGTCGAAGTCGAAAGGTTCGTAATAATCATCGATTTCTGGCATGTGCGGGTTAGCAAAGATTTTGTGCAGCAGATTGGCTTTGTTCCCCATGCGCGGCTGCAATTTACCGTTAATTTTGCGGATCCAGCCGCCCTTCCATTTCTGCTGGTTTTCCCAATCATGCGGATAACCCAGCCCCGGCTTGGTTTCCACATTATTAAACCAGGCGTACTCCATACCTTCACGGCTGGTCCAGACGTTTTTACAGGTCACGGAACAGGTGTGGCAGCCAATGCATTTGTCGAGATTCAGCACCATGCCGACTTGTGAACGAATTTTCATTTGGCTTTCTCCTGCGCAACCGCGCCCTGCACGTAGTCGTTACCTTCGTCGTCTAACCAGTCAATACGGTTCATTTTGCGCACAATCACGAACTCATCGCGGTTCGAGCCGACGGTGCCGTAATAGTTGAAGCCGTAAGAGAGCTGCGCATAGCCGCCAATCATATGGGTTGGTTTCGGGCAGACGCGGGTCACTGAGTTGTGAATACCGCCGCGCTGCTGGCTGATTTCGGAACCCGGAATGTTCACGATGCGCTCCTGCGCGTGGTACATCATGGTCATCCCCGCCGGTACGCGCTGGCTAACCACCGCGCGGGCGCTCAGCGAGCCATTGGCGTTGAAAGCTTCAATCCAGTCGTTATCTTCAATGCCCAGTTGGGTGGCATCGTCTTCACTCAGCCAGACAATGGGTCCGCCGCGCCCTAAGGTCAGCATCAGCAGGTTGTCGCTGTAGGTGGAGTGAATGCCCCATTTCTGGTGCGGCGTCAGGAAGTTCAGTGCCATCTCCGGGTTGCCGTTTGGCTTGGCGTTGAGCAAAGGCTGCGCCGCGCGGGTATCAATCGGCGGGCGATAAACCAGCATGCTTTCGCCGAAGGCGCGCATCCACGCGTGGTCCTGATAAATCTGCTGGCGGCCGGAGAGCGTGCGCCACGGGATCAGCTCGTGCACGTTGGTGTAACAGGCGTTATAGGAGACATGTTCATCTTCCAAACCTGACCACGTCGGGCTGGAAATGATCTTGCGCGGCTGGGCCTGAATATCGCGGAAACGAATTTTTTCGTCCTCTTTATTCAGCGCCAGGTGTGTGTGGTCGATGCCGGTATTGGCACTCAGCGCCGCCCAGGCTTTTACCGCCACCTGCCCGTTGGTTTCAGGGGCCAGCGTCAGGATCACTTCCGCCGCGTCAATTGCCGTGTCTATGTTCGGACGGCCTTTGGCTGCGCCATCTGCCTTGGTGTAGTTAAGCTTTTTCAGCAGCTCGACTTCACTGTCGGTATTCCAGTTAATGCCTTTGCCGCCGTTGCCCAGTTTGTCGAGCAGCGGGCCGAGGGAGGTATAACGCTCGTAAGTGTTCGGGTAGTCGCGCTCAACCACCATCAAGTGCGGCGCGGTGACGCCCGGAATCAGCTCACAGTCGCCTTTTTTCCAATCTTCGACGCCAAACGGCTGCGCCATTTCCGCCGCCGAGTCGTGTTGAATTGGCAAGGTCACCAAGTCGCTTTCAACGCCTAAATGCCCCACGCAGACCCGGGAGAATTCTTTGGCGATGCCTTTATAGATTTCCCAATCGCTTTTTGAATCCCAAGCGGGGTCCACGGCGGCCGACAGCGGGTGAATAAACGGATGCATATCCGAGGTATTCATGTCGTCTTTTTCGTACCAGGTGGCGGTCGGCAGCACGATGTCGGAATAGAGACAGGTGCTGGACATGCGGAAATCGAGAGTCACCACTAAGTCCAGCTTGCCTTCGCCGCCCTGCGCCTGCCACTCCACCTCTTCCGGCATGATGCCGCCCTGCACGCCCAGATCTTCCCCCTGAATACCGTGTTCGGTGCCCAGCAGGTATTTCAGCATGTACTCGTGGCCCTTGCCGGAAGAACCCAGCAGGTTCGAGCGCCAGACAAACAGGTTACGCGGGAAGTTTTGCGGGTTATCCGGCTGCTCTGCGGCAAAGCGCAGACTGCCATCTTTCAGGCTTTCTACCGCGAATTCCTGCGTGGTTTTGCCCGCCTGCTTAGCCATGGCCGCCAGATTCAGCGGGTTGACGCTCAGCTGTGGCGCAGAAGGCAACCAGCCCATCCGCTCGGCGCGCACGTTGAAATCAATCATGCTGCCGGTGAACTGTGATTTGTCCGCCAATGGCGAAAGCAGCTCTTGCGGCGCGACGGTTTCATAGCGCCACTGGCTGGAGTGGTTATAGAAGAAGGAGGTGCTGTTCATTTGGCGCGGCGGGCGCTGCCAGTCCAGACCAAAGGCCAGCGGCTGCCAGCCGGTTTGCGGGCGCAGCTTCTCTTGGCCGACATAGTGCGCCCAGCCGCCGCCGCTTTGACCGACGCAGCCGCAGAAGATCAGCATGTTGATTAGGCCACGGTAGTTCATGTCCATGTGGTACCAGTGGTTCATACCGGCACCGACGATGATCATCGAACGGCCATGGGTCTTATGGGCATTTTCGGCAAACTCGTGGGCAATACGCACGATATTTTGCTGAGAAACGCCGGTAATTTTTTCCGCCCACGCCGGGCTGTAGGCTTTGATTTCGTCAAAGCTTTGCGCGCAGTTTTCATCGTTCAAGCCGCGCTCGACGCCGTAGTTTGCCAGAGTCAGGTCATAGACGCTGGCCACCAGCACGCTGCTGCCGTCGGCCAGTTGCAGGCGTTTAGCCGGCAGTTTGTGCTGCAACACTTCTTCCAGCGCCACGCTGTTGAAATGCTCGCTGACCGCGCCGCCGAAGTATGGGAAGCCGACGCTGACCACTTCGTCGTGGTTGTCCAGCAGGCTCAGCGTCAGGCTGACGTCCTGCTGCGCCTTGCCTTCGCGCGCTTCAAGATTCCACTGGCCCTTCTGCCCCCAGCGATAACCAATCGAGCCGAGTGGTGACACCAGCTCGCCGCTGGTTTCATCAATGGCGATGGTTTTCCACTGCGGGTTATTTTCTTGACCCAGATTATCCACCAAGTCAGAAGCGCGCAGCATGCGGCCCGCCGCGTAATAGCCCTCTTCACGCTGCTCGAGCATCACCAGCATTGGCATGTCGGTGTAGCGGCGCACGTAGTCGATGAAATATTGGCTTGGGTTATCAAGGTGGAAAGATTTAAGAATGACGTGGCCCATGGCTAGCGCCAGCGCGCTGTCTGTCCCCTGTTTTGGTGCCAGCCAGTGGTCGCACAGCTTGGCGACTTCAGCATAGTCCGGGGTAATGGCCACGGTTTTGGTGCCTTTGTAACGCACTTCGGTGAAGAAGTGGGCGTCCGGAGTACGGGTCTGCGGGACGTTAGAACCCCAGGCGATAATATAAGAAGAGTTGTACCAGTCGGCGGATTCGGGCACGTCGGTCTGCTCGCCCCAGGTCATCGGCGAAGCCGGTGGCAAGTCGCAATACCAGTCGTAGAAGCTCAGGCACACGCCGCCAATCAGCGACAGATAGCGCGCCCCGGCGGCGTAAGACACCATCGACATCGCCGGAATTGGCGAGAAGCCGATAATGCGATCCGGGCCGAAGGTTTTGGCGGTGTAGACGTTTGACGCGGCAATCAGTTCATTCACTTCCTGCCAGCTGGAGCGCACAAAACCACCGCGCCCGCGCGCCGCTTTATACTGTTTGGCTTTTTCCGGCTGATTGACAATAGAGCCCCAGGCATCTACCGGGTCGCTGTGCTGCAACTTGGCTTCACGCCACAGCTGAATCAGCTTTTTGCGCATTAATGGGTATTTCAGTCGGTTGGCGCTGTAGAGATACCACGAGTAGCTGGCGCCGCGCGGGCAGCCACGCGGTTCGTGGTTTGGCAAGTCAGGGCGAGTACGCGGGTAGTCGGTCTGCTGGGTTTCCCAAGTGACCAGACCGTTCTTGACGTAAATTTTCCAGCTACAGGAGCCGGTGCAGTTCACGCCGTGGGTGGAACGCACCACTTTGTCATGCTGCCAACGGCTGCGATAACCGTCTTCCCAATCACGATTGGTGTTAAGCGTCTGGCCGTGGCCGTCAGCGAAGGGTTCAGCTAGGGTTTTAAAATAGCGAAACCGGTCAAGGAATTTGCTCATCCGGGACTCTCCTGTGCAGCCGCCTGAAGCAGGCTGTCGTTATGAATGTCGACATTGCTTTTAATATCAGGAGGGTAAACAGCCCCAGAGTGCCTCTACTTGATTGCGATCAATCCCGCGTCGTTAAGCAACTATTTACATAGCGATGAATACTCCCAAAGGGGTAAGCCATGAAAATCACTTAACCTATTGATTAATAATTACTTAATACGAATACGGACTGTTATTGATTGCCACAGGCATGACGCAGGAAAATTGGGGGTATTGGCGGTTTTGCATTGTGACAGAAATATGAAACTCGCTGTCTGCATATTGTATTTAGGCCGAATACTGGCGTAATAGGCCAATCCGTTTTCCACCTGCAGAAAACCTATTTCATGCCGAGCGAAAGACCTGCCGTACTCAATTTTAATGATGAAGTGACCGGGCTGATTTATGGCTTTATTTTTCGCCCCGGCAGGCCGCCGGAGCGCGTCTCTTCACAACAGGTGCAAGAGGCTTATCAGCAAATTTGCCACAGCGAAGGCTTTATCTGGCTGCACGTCAACCTGACCCACGCGATGGCGGAAAAGTGGCTGAAAAAGCATTTCACCATTGATGAGTTATTCTTTGAAGAGATCCGCGAAGGCTCGCGCAGTACGCGGATTGAGCGACAGGAAAACAGCCTGCTGGCGGTGCTCAATGACGTGATTTTCAACCCTGAAGATAGCGTCGATGAAACCTCTACTCTGTGGGTTAGCTGCCACCCGCAGCTGGTGGTCACCGCGCGCCACAAGCCGGTGCGGCTGATTGAGTTGCTCTATAAACGGCTGGACTACATCAGCATTAGCTCGCCTACCGAGCTGATGGTCTATCTGCTGCAAGAGCAGGAAGATTTGCTGGAAAACATCGTGCGGCGCGCCAATCTGTATGTCGATCGCATCGAAGAGTGCCTGCTGACCCACCATGTGAAGAAAAACCGCGCCAACCTTGGCCGTTTGCGCCGCATGCTGCTGCGCTTTCAGCGCCTGCTGGCACCTGAGCCAACCGCCCTTTTCCGCCTGTTAAATCGCCCACCCGCGTGGATTGCCCCCGAGGTGGTGCAGAACTTCCGCCAATTCACCGAAGAGTTTTCCGTGGTGCTCAATGACCTGATCGCCCTCACCGAGCGCATCCGGCTGCTACAGGAAGAGATCACCTCAAGGCAGATGGAGCAAAGCAACCGCACTCTCTATGTGCTGACGGTGATCACCGTGCTGGCGCTGCCAATCAACATCGTGGCGGGCTTTTTCGGCATGAACGTCGGCGGCATCCCCCTCGCCAATAACCACCACGGCTTCCTGCTGCTGGTGGTGATCGTCGGCGTATTTACCCTGCTGGCAGGCTGGTGGGCGCTGCGGCGGCGGGATGATAGTTAAAGAAAATTCTTCGCCTTATTCAATAGCGCCGCTTTGGTAATGACGCCTAGGAGGCGGCGGGTTTCGGGGTTTTCTAATACCGGCAGACGCTCGAGGGGGGAATCGCTGAAGGTCGCCCAAGCCAGCTCGTAGCTGGCATTTTGGTACAGAGTGGTGAATTCCTGCTCGATAAAACTGTCAATCGGCTCGTCGGCTTTTAGGCTGCCGTCGATGATGCCGCTGGCCAGCACGTTGGTCGGCACCACGCCGAGAAAACGCTCTTGGCTGTCCACCATATAGACATATCGCGTGCGCTGTTTTAGCCCTTCGCCCACCACTTCCGCAAGCGTCGAGTGCACCACCATTCGCGAACAGGGGGTGATAAGAGACGCCACCGAGCTGTTTTCAAACTCATTTTTCGCCATAAAGCGTGCATTGTGGCGAGCCAGCACCGGATAGGTTCCCGCCGCCTTGAGCCTCGACGCCACCACGTAGGAGATAGCCGTCGCCAGCATCAATGGGAACAGCAGCGAGCTGTTGAGAGTCATTTCAAAGGCCATCATGATCGACATCAGCGGAGCATGGCTGGTTGCCGCCAGCAGCGCGCTCATGCCAATCGCCGCGTATAGCCCAATGGGGCCAGGATCGAAGCCCAGCCACTGGAGAAAAGTACAGACCAGCGCCCCGCTGGCTGCGCCAATGAGTAATGAAGGCGTGAACAACCCGCCCACCGCGCCGGAGCCGACGGTGATCGCCGTCGCGACGATTTTGAGCAGCAGCACCATCCACAGCGCGGTGTGCAAATCGCCGTCATTCAGAATCAAATCAATCACTTCGAATCCGTTACCCAGCACCAGCGGCGACACCATCGCCACCAGCCCGACGCCCAGCCCGCCTAGCCCGAGGCGCAGGGCCGGGTGGGAAATCGGCTTCATCCACTGGCGCACTTTATCAATTGAGCCAATAAACAGCGGCCCGAGGGTGCCGGTGGCCACGCCAATCACCAGCACGGTCAGCAGCGCGCCGGGAGACGGGCTAAAGGTGGCCGACGAATAGAGATACAGCGGCTCGTAGTCGGTCACTGAACGCACGGTCAGCACCGCCACCGAGGCGGAGATAAACAGCGGGATGAGCCGCTGCACCGCCGTTACGCCGAAGGCGATTTCCGCCACAAACAGCGCCCCGGCCAAGGGAGCGTGATACACCGCCGCCAGCCCGCCCGCCGCCGCCATGGCAATCAGGTCGGATTGATGTAAAGCGCGTAACCGCGAGAAACGCCCGAGCAGGCTGCCGCTGAGGGCCGAAAGCTGCACCATCGCCCCTTCGCGCCCGATAGAGCCGCCGCTGGCGATGCTGGCGAGTGAAGACGCCGCGCGCAGCAAGGTGCTGCGCAGCGGAATGCCCGGCAGGCGTTGGTCAATCACGTCGAGATAATCCGGCATCTTGCCGTGCTTGCGTTCGACATTCAGCGCCCACAGTAGGATAAACCCGGCAATCACCCCACCCACCGTAGTGATAATCGGCCAGACCAGTTTGGGGTATTCAAGGAAGGCCTTGGTGATATCCGTGCCGTCGGTGAACATCAGGTCGTTGATGCCGGAAATGGCGCTGCGAAAAGCAATAGTCACCAGGGCGGCGATGATCCCCGCCGGGATCGCAATCAGCAAATTAATCAAGTCGCCCTTCTGCCAGGCATCAAGCACTTTCAACGTCATAGTTCTTCCGTATGGTGGGGATAGCGGCCGGTGATGCAGAGTAGCATTTTCCTCCCCCTCATCGCACCTGCTGGCAGCACGGCACGCGGCCTTTTTCGCCCACTTTGATGCTTCGCAAAAGATTCATATAAATGTCTTATATTTGACCACCTAGCTCACATATTGACCACTAAACCGCTTTACTAAACCGGTTTACTTTGTTATCACCTTGCTACGGAGATGTTCTAAAGTGGCCCTCACCAGGGGAATTCATTCAGGAGAATATGGGTATGACTAAACGCGTGCTGTTGTTAGGTGAAAGCTGGGTCAGTTCCGCGACTCACTACAAAGGTTTTGATCAGTTCGGTAGCGTCACTTTCCATTTAGGCGCTGAGCCGCTGGTTAATGCGCTAAAGGGCAGCGAGTTTGAGCTGACCTATCTACCGGCTCATGAAGTGGTGGAAAAAATGCCCTTCGATCTTGAAAGCCTGAAAGCCTACGACGCCATTATTTTGTCGGACATTGGCGCTAACTCCCTGCTGTTGCCGCCTGCGGTCTGGCTGCACAGCAAACCTATGCCTAACCGTCTGAAATTGTTGCGTCAATGGACCGAAGAAGGCGGCGGCTTGATGATGATTGGCGGCTACTTCTCCTTCCAAGGCATTGACGGCAAAGCGCGCTGGCGCAACACCCCGGTGGAAGACGTGTTGCCGGTCACCTGCCTGCCGTATGACGACCGTCTAGAAGTGCCGGAAGGCTTCTCGGCTAAAATCACCGGCGACAAAAACCACGCCATCCTGCGCGGCATCGAAGGCCCATGGCCTCTGCTGCTCGGCGCTAACGAAGTGGTGCTGAAAGAAGGCGCGCAAGTGCTGGCCACTCTGCCAGACGACGAAGGCGGCCACCCTTTGTTAGTCACCGGCAGCTACGGCAAAGGGCGCTCCATCGCCTGGACGTCGGACATCGGCCCGCACTGGGTACCCGGCGAATTCATCGCATGGCCGGGCTATGACCAGCTGTGGAAGAACTGTCTGAGCTGGCTCACCCACCTCGACAACGCCTGATAGCCCAAGACTCTACAGGAGATTCGCCATGGCTCAGCCCTATGTTCAGGCCGTTAACATTACCAAGCGTTTCGGGGCGTTAACCGCCCTGCGCGACGTCAATCTGGAGATTTATCCCGGCGAAGTATTGGCCCTGTTGGGTGATAACGGCGCCGGTAAATCTACCTTCACCAAAGTGCTGGCGGGCGCGCATCCGGCCAGCGGCGGCGAGTTGGTGGTCGATGGCAAAGCAGTGAGTTTTCACTCGCCGAAAGACGCCTCGGACTGCGGCATCGCTACCATTTTTCAGGAGCTGGCGCTGTCCGAAAATCTGTCTATTGCGGAAAACGTCTTCCTCGGGCGCGAGTTGAAACACTCCTTCTTAGGCATTCCTTTTCTACGCCAGCAGGCGATGCGCTCAAAGGTCGCCGAGCTACTGCACGAACTGGAAGCCCATATTTCTGACCCAGAAGCGCCGGTTGGCAGCCTCTCCGGCGGCCAGCGGCAGGCGGTGGCTATCTGCCGCGCGCTTAACCTTAACGCCAAGCTGGTGATTATGGATGAACCGACCGCCGCGCTGGCCGTCGCTGAAACCCGCAAAGTGCTGGCTCTGACTCGCAAACTGGCGGAGCGCGGCTGCGCGGTGGTGCTTATCAGCCACAACATCGCCGACGTGTTTGAAGTCGCCGATCGCATGGTGGTGTTCCGTCGCGGCAGAAAAATTGCCGAGCGCCGACGCGCCGACACCACGCCGGAAGAGATTGTGTCGCTGATCACCGGCGCGCATCCCGAAGCACGAGCGTTTGAGGCCGCAACGGCCTGACGTCAGATCCACGAAGTTGCATCACCAAACAACACAACACCAGTTCCACATTATAAAACCAAAAACACAGCAGTTATCTCTCACATTCATGACAGGTGGGCTTTCTATGTTGAAAAAAATGATCAGCACCATGGTGGCATCTGCTCTGCTCGGCGCGACGGCTTTTAGCGCCTTCGCACAAGACAAACCGAAAGTGGCCTTTGTGCCGCAAATCGTCGGTATTCCCTATTTCAAAGCGATGCAGGACGGCGGCAACCGCGCGGCTAAGGCGTTTGGCGTGGATTTCATCTATTCGGGGCCAGTGGATACCAACCCGATGGACCAGCTGCAAATCGTGCAAAACCTAATTGCTCAGGGCGTTAACGCTATTTCGGTCAGCGTGCTGGATGCCTCGAGCATCGCGCCGGTGGTCGAGCAGGCCAAAGCCAAAAATATCAAGCTTTTCACCAGTGACAGCGACGCACCGGACAGCGGCCGCGCGGTCTACGTTGCGCAGGCCACGGACGAGGGGCTGGGCGATACCGTGATTGACGAGATGGTCAAACGCGTCGGCGACCATGCCAAGATTGGCATAGTTTCCGGCGAAGCCACTGCCTCAAACCTCAACGCGTGGATTGGCTTTATGCAGCAGCGCGTCAAGGCCAAATACCCGAATGTCACGCTGCTGAAACCGCAGTTTGCGGGCGGCACCTCCAGCCGCGCGGCGCAAATTTCTGCCGACATGATTGCCGCCAACCCTGACCTGAAAGGCATTATCGCCGTTGCCTCTACCACCTGTCCGGGCGTGGCGCAGGCCATCGAAACCGCTGGCAAAATCGGCAAAGTGGTGGGTACCGGCTATTGCAGCCCGGACACCGCGCGCGCCTACCTGAAAAGCGGCTCCTTTGGCTTCTCCGTACTGTGGGACCCGGAAAAACTCGGCTACCTCACCGTCTGGGCGGGCAAACAGCTGATCGACGGTAAAACCTTTAGTGCCGAAAACAGCGTGCCGGGTCTGGATCAGAAAGTGGCTTATGACGCGAAAACCGGCGTGCTGCTGCTCGGCGCACCGGCGGTGTTTACCAAGCAAAACGTCGACCAATTCCACTTCTGATTTTTATCGCAAAAACTGAATCGCAACACTGAGGGGACACTGCCGTGGCAACATCCTTCACGCCCGCCCTGAAATTCTCGGGGCGGGAGCTGACGCTGGCCTGCGTTTGTCTGGTCGCCATCGTTATTTTCAGTCTGGCATCGCCCTATTTTGCCACGCTGGATAACCTGACGACCGTGCTACGCAACAGCACAGAATTACTCTTGATTGGGCTGGGCATGACCCTGCTGCTGGCAATGGGCGGCGTGGACGTGTCGGTCGGCGTGGTGATGGGGCTGGCGGCAATTGTTATTGGTCAGTTGCTTAACGCGGGCGTTTCTCCCGGCCTGACCGCCCTTTCCGGCCCGCTGGTGGGCGCATTGATTGGCGTTATTAGCGCGCTGGTGGTGGTGGCAGGTCGCATTCCCGCCATCGTCGGCACGCTGGGGCTGTATGGCGTCTATCGCACGGCGGTGTTTGCCCTGCTCGGCGGCCAGTGGCTGTCGGGGCTGCCGGACTCGCTGACCCAGTTAGTCAGCGCGCCGCTGCTCGGCCTGCCGGTGACTGTCTGGGTGATTGCTCTGGCTTACGGACTGGTCTGGCTGGCGCTGCGCCGCACGCCTCATGGCTTGCACCTGCTGGCTATCGGCAATTCGGAAGATAAAGCACGACTTTCCGGCATTGCGGTCACCCGCGTTCGTTTCGCCACGTTCATCATCAGCGGCCTGCTGTGCGGGCTGGCGGCTACCTTCTATGTTGGCACCTATCGCAACGTCGAAATGACTATCGGCAGCCAGCTGGCGCTGGAAGCCATTGCCGCCGTGGTGCTGGGCGGAACCGGCATTATGGGCGGCCACTGTAGCCTGCTGGGCACGGTACTGGGCGTGTTCCTGCTACGTATCTTACAAAACGGCCTGCTGCTGATTGGCGTGCCGTCTCTGTGGCAAACCGTAGTCACCGGAGGCCTGCTGTTGCTGGTGCTCACAGCCGAAGTGCTCAGCGGCAGGTTGCGCATTCACAACATGAACCTGCGTAAAAACCGTCTTAAAGGAGAAGGAACCGCATGATTCTCACCGCGGGAGCTTCCCGCCTTTATCGTAAAAATCTGGTGCTCACTCTGCTCTGCGGGCTGTGGGTGGCGCTGGCGTTAACCCTGCTGATTGGGCAACCGTCGATTTTGTCTGGCGCAACCTTAACCAGCATCTTGCAGTTCGCCACGCTGCTGGCGCTGGTGTCGCTGGGGCAAGCCTTGGTGGTGCTGGCGGGCGGCGCGGGGATTGACCTGTCGGTCGGCGGCAATGTGTCGCTGTCCGCCATTGCGGGCGTGATGGCGCTACAGGCCGGGGTTCCGGCGGTGCTGCTGCCGGTGGTGTGTCTGCTGTGCGGCTTCCTGCTCGGCGCGGTAAACGGCCTGCTGATCGCCAAGCTGAAAATCTACCCGCTGATTGTCACTCTCGGCACCTTCTACGCCTACTCGGGTCTGGCGCTGTCACTCACCGGCGGCGCGGCGCAGTCCGGGGTTCCGGCATGGGTCTTGCCTTGGGGGCGCGGCGTGCTGGCCGACATTCCTCTGCCATTCCTCACGCTGGTTATTCCCGCGTTTCTGATTGCCGCCCTGCTGCTGTCGTTTACCTCGTGGGGGCGCTGGATTTACGCCATGGGCTTTAACGAGCATTCGGCGCGACTGGTGGGCATCCCGGTCGATCGTGCGCGCATTCTACTCTACTCCCTGTGCGGCATGCTGGCAGGCGGCGCGGGCTTTGTTTCCCTCTCGTGGCTCGGCAGCGGCAGGCCGAACGCGGGGGTCAATCTTGAACTGGAATCATTAACCGCAGCCCTGCTGGGTGGCGTGGCGATATTTGGCGGCAAAGGGGGCGTGGCGGGGGTATTCGCCGCCGTCCTGCTGCTGGTCACGCTTAAAACCAGCATGTTGCAGTTTGGAATTAACACCGTTTGGCAAGTGGGCGTGGTCGGTCTGTTACTGATCGCGGTGCTGCTGGCCGATCGTCTTTCAAAAACCCGGAGCTAATCAATGACCTTTTCTACTCAGGCGCTGGCGGACCATATCGACGCCAATAAGCAGCGCATCGTCCAGACGCTGTGCGATATTTTGTCGTTCCCTTCGATCGTGATGGCAGACCCTACTCAGGCCGGGCCGGGCGAGCGCGATTGCCAGCTCTATCTGCAACAGCGCCTGCACCAGTTGGGCATGGAGACTGACCTGTGGGACCCAGATGGTCCGGCATTATATGAGAAATACAAAGGCCGCCCCGGCGCTAATAAAGGCCGCACTTTTGAAGGTCGCCCCAACCTTGGCGGCACCTTAAAAGGCACCGGCGGCGGCAAATCCATCATGCTCACCGGGCATATCGACGTGGTGCCACCGGGCGCGCGCGCCCACTGGCGCACCGATCCCTTCTTGCCAGAAGTGATTGACGATTTCGTCTACGGGCGCGGCGCGGTGGACATGAAAGGCGGCGTCGCCTGCATGTTAATGGCGGTAGAATTTTTGAAAGATCTGGGCGTCGAGCTGTCCGGCGACGTGGTTTTCACCACGGTGGTCGATGAAGAGATTGGCGGCATGGGCTCGCTCGCCATGGTCGATCGCGGTTTCCGCGCCGACGCGGGGATCATGACCGAACCAAGCGCCAATCAAATCGCACCGATTTGCCACGGTATTCTGTGGGGCAAAATCATCGTCAACGGCGTTGGCGGTCATGCTGAGCTGACGCCAAATTCGTGGGACAGCACCGGCCCGGTGGACGCCGTCGAGCTGTGTCGCCAGATCATGGACGGAATCGACATTCTCAACCGCCGCTGGCAGTACGATCCGAAGAAGAATCACCCGCTGATGGAGATGCCGAACAAGGTGATGATCACCCAGCTTAAAGTGGGCGAGCACCCTTCTTCCACCGCCGGACACGGGGAAATCATCATTGACGTGCAGTATCTGCCGCACGAGAAAGATGAGTTTGGCTTAGGCGGACACGTGAAGCGCGAGGTCGAAGAACACATCGCCCGCGTGTGCGAAGCCGACCCTTACCTGCGCGCCCATCCGGCATATATCGAATGGATTTTGGACGCCGACTGCGCCGAAGTGCCGTCGGATCACCCTTTCGTGCAGACTTTCCAAGAGGCGGTAGTAGAAGCCAATCTGTCGCCAGTGCTCTCCGGCTTCGGCGCGCACAGCGACATCGGCCTGCCAACCGGCATGGGCAACACGCCAACCGTCAACTTCGGCCCCGGCGACCCGGCGCAGTCGCACCAGCCCAATGAGCGCGTATCGGTCGAGGATCTGGTGAATTGCACGAAGGCGATTGCTTTAGCGATTGAGAAGTGGTGTCGGTGATGGGACGGGGGGCGTCCCTGGGCCGCTTTTAAAGTCAAAATCGTGGGCGTCGGTCTAAGGTCAAGGTCGTGCGCTGCCGCCACACCGGCCTTGAGGTCAAAACCGTGGGCTCGCCGCCCACACGGGCCCAAAGGGTTTTAAACGAAACCCTTTGGAATCCTGCGTTTTTTTGCTGCTGGAAGATCGAGGCTGCGCAGAGTTGGAATGGACATGTTTCAGCAGCCACAGTGATCGTCGCGAAGTACCGCCGCTTAGGCGGTTCCCTTGCGGCGGGATTACAACCCGCGAAAAAAGACTCGCGGTTTTCCACCTCTTGCTCGGCGTCACTTCTGAACGCGACTTACTGGCATTTACACAGAACCTTTCCATTCAATTCGTAAAAAAAACAAACCCAAAACCAAGACCACTGAAACGGCACGGTTGAAATGCCTCAAAACCGCAGTCAAAAATGGCGCTGAGCGAACGGTTCGAGACCTCAGGCTCGAAGCCTGAAGCGAAGGCACCGCCTAAGCGGCGACATTTTGCGGTGTATAACGGAAGCTCCTGAAACATGTCCAGCCAACCAGCGATAGCGCGCAGTAAAGAGCCGGGGATTCTTAAGGGGCGCGGCGATAGGCGCCCCTTGAGGCCGGTGTGGCGGCAGCGCACGGTTTGGACCTTAAAAGCCTGTTTGCGTGGCGACGCAAGCTCCCATCAGCGAGCTTTCTTCGTCGCAAACCCCTTATCCAAATTCCGCCAGTAAACTACCCATGTGATCACCGCGCACACCACGTAAAACACCAGGAACACTTTCATTGCGCCCGCCGGAGAGCCGGTCATGGCGAGGGATGTGCCGAAGGCTTTCGGGATGAAGAAGCCGCCAATTGCGCCAATGGAGGAGATAAAGCCTAATGCCGCGGCAGTGTCGGTGATGGCTTCGCGCTGGGCGGATTCTGCCGTTTCGCCGCGAGCCAGTGCTTGGTCGGTGGTCAGTTTGCGGAAGATCACTGCGATCATCTGATAAGTCGAACCACTGCCCAGACCGGCAGTCAGGAACAGCACCATAAACACGCCGAAGAAGGCTGGGAAATTGCCACCCGCGCCGCCGCTTGGCAGCGTTAAGAACAGCAAGCCGGCGGCAATCGCCATCACCACGTAGTTCCAAAAAGTCACGCGAACGCCGCCTAAACGGTCAGACAACATGCCGCCGCCGGAACGCGCCAGTGCACCGAAGAACGGGCCGAAGAAGGCGTAGTGCATGATATTCACTTCAGGAAACTGGGTTTTGGTCAGCATGGCAAAACCGGCGGAAAAGCCGATAAATGAGCCGAACGCCGCCAGATACAGCACGCACATGATCCACAGGTGGCCGCGCTTTAACACCGGCAACTGCTGGCGAATCGAGGCTTTCGACGACGCCAAATCGTTCATGCCGAACCACGCGGCGACGGTGCAGATAATCAGGAAAGGCACCCAGATCCACGCGGCGTTTTGCAGCCACATGCTGCTGCCATCGGCCAAGGTCTGTGGCTGGCTAAAAGCGCCAAAAATGCCCAGTGAAATAGCTAACGGAGCCAGCAACTGCATCACGCTGACGCCCATGTTCCCCAAACCGCCATTAATCCCCAGCGCGCCGCCCTGCTTGGCTTTCGGGTAGAAGAAGCTGATATTTGCCATGCTGGATGCGAAGTTCGCGCCGCCGAAACCACAGAGCAAAGAGATAATCAGGAAAGTATTGTAAGACGTGCTGGTGTCTTGCACCGCAAAACCCAGCCAGGCGCATGGGATAATCAAAAATACCGTGCTGATGGCGGTCCAGCGACGTCCGCCGAATAGCGGGATCATAAAGGAGTAAGGCACGCGCAGAATGGCACCGGACACCGATGGAATGGCGGTCAGCATAAACAGTTGGTCGGTGGTGAAGTTAAAACCCACCTTGTTGAGATTGACCGCGACCAGGCTGAACAACATCCAGACGCAGAACCCTAACAAGAGCGAAGGAACAGAGATCCACAGATTACGGCTGGCCACTTTATGGCCGGTTTTCTCCCAGAACGCGGAGTCTTCCGGCCGCCAGTCCTGAAGGAGTCTCGACGGTTTAGACGCGGGTGTTGCTGAAGTATGGGGCATGGAAAACCTCGAATTGGCAGAGCATTGTTGTTATTAATGCTGCCAACACTAGGTAGTGCTCCCCTTTGGGATGTTGATGCAAATCAAGCAGATGGTGGTTAAGTTTCGGCCTCAAAATCACCACGCGTCCTTTGTGGGTATCCCCGCCATGATTGATAATTGACTATAATTCATAGAGTTGATGTCATTATGCATATCTATTGATAGCAGGCGTTATCCCGGTGGAAATAAATAGGTACCCCTATAGGAGTATAGGGATATCACGCCGGATAATAAAAAATATGCCCACACTAACCGAATGCCCTTATCCCTTAACGTTACTGACAGGAATGACAAGATGCTTAGACGCGCTGTGACGCCGCTGTCGCTAGTCAGCCAAATTGCCCTGCTGATGCTGTTGCTCGGCCTGTTGGGCATTGGCGGGATGAGCGTCGCCGCGTGGATGGCGCAGAGCATTCAGGGTAACGCCCATGCCATCAATAAGGCCGGTTCGCTGCGTATGCAGAGCTATCGCCTGCTGGCCTCGGTGCCTCTGACCCCGGCCAATAACGCCTATTTGCGCCAGATGGAGCAAGATCAGGACAATCTCGATCTGCGCCGCGCGGTGCAAAGTGAAGATCTCCAGCCAGAATTCGATGCCCTGCGCCGCTACTGGATGACCACGCTGAAGGACCAAATTCGCCAGGCACAGACTCCCGCGCAGGTGGCCTCCAACGTGGCGGTGTATGTCGGCCAGTTAGACAAACTGGTGGCCGCGCTGGAGCATAAGACCGAATACCACCTGACGCTGATTTCACTGGTCCAGCGCGGCCTGCTGCTGGTCACACTCTTACTGCTGGGGCTGACGATTTGGTTTCTACGCCGTCGGCTGCTGGAGCCGTGGAAACGGCTGCTGGCGCAGGCCAACGCGGTGAGCGCCAGCGATTTTAGCCAGCGTTATCAGGTAAGCCAGACGGCCCGCCCGCACAATGAAATGGATATTCTCGGCCAGTCGCTAAACAGTATGTCGCAGGCGCTGGAGCGCACGGTGGACAGCCTGGCGCAGCTGGTAGATAACAAAACTGCCGATTTACAGCAGAAGAATCAGGTGCTGGATTTCCTCTATCGCGTCAGCCGCCAGCTGCATACCAGCGCCCCGCTGGAGCAGCGTTTAGTGCCGGTGCTGGAGGAGTTACAGAAGCTGACGCCGCTACAGTCCGTACAGCTGCGGCTGTATGAGAACAACAGCGCAGAGCTGTTTAATGATATCGGCAGTCCGGCTGCGAGCCAGCACCATTTATATAGCGACAACAACGCATCTGCTAAAAATAGCCACCAGCAGCCCCTCAGCTGGAGTTTGCAAGACGAGCGCGAGAATTACGGGGTTCTGCTGGCGCAGCTTCCACAGGGCACCTCGCTAACGCGCGACCAGCAGCGTCTGGTGACGACCCTACTGGAGCAACTGACCAGCACCTTGATGCTGGCAAGACAGGCTGAGCATCAGCAGCAATTGATGCTGATGGAAGAGCGTTCCGCCATTGCCCGTGAGCTGCACGATTCGCTGGCGCAGTCCCTCTCCTGCCTGAAAATCCAAATTGCCTGTTTGCAAATGCAAGGGAGCGAGTTGACGGCAGAAAACGGCCAGCTGGTGCAGCAGATGCGCGACGAACTGAATACGGCTTATCGCCAGTTGCGCGAACTGCTGACCACTTTCCGCCTACAGATGAACACCCCCGGCCTGCGCGCCGCTTTGCAGCACGCGGTAGATGAGTTCTCGGCCCGCATGGGGATCACTATCGCTTTTGACTACCAGTTACCGCCGCGATCGGTACCGGCCAATCAGGCGATTCACCTGCTGCACATTGCCCGCGAAGCCCTGAACAACGCCTTTAAGCACGCCAATGCTGCGCAAATTTCACTAAGACTCAGCTGTGAGCACGACGAAATTATGATGCAAGTGACCGACGACGGTCATGGCATCCCAGAAAATATCGAAAGACAGCACCATTACGGCCTGATCATCATGCAAGATCGCGCCAAAAGTTTGCACGGCCAATGCCAAATTACGCGCCGGGAAAGCGGCGGGACACAGGTCACCGTCCGCTTCCGTCCAGACGCATTGCCGATTAATCCCCAGGAGCAAGTATGAACGACGCGACCCCTTCGACTATTTTATTGATTGATGACCACCCGATGCTGCGCAACGGCGTTAAGCAACTTATCGCGCTGGACACTACCCTGCAGGTGATTGGCGAAGCGAGTAACGGCGAGCAAGGCGTTGAACTGGCAAAACAGCTCGACCCGGATTTAATCCTGTTAGATCTCAATATGCCCGGCATGAACGGCCTCGATACGCTGGATAAAATGCGCCAAACCGACCTCTCCGGGCGCATCGTGGTGTTTAGCGTGTCGAATCATGAAGATGACGTGGTGACCGCCCTCAAACGCGGCGCCGACGGTTATCTGCTTAAAGATATGGAGCCGGAAGACCTGCTCGCCGCGCTACACAATGCGGCAGGCGGCAAGATGGTGCTCAGCGAAGCCCTGACGCCAGTGCTGGCGGCCAGCCTGCGCGAGAGCCGCCCGAGTGGCGATCGCGACATTCAATCCTTGACGCCGCGCGAGCGCGATATCATCAAACTGATCGCCGAAGGCTTGCCCAACAAGGTGATCGCCCGCCGCCTGAACATCACCGAAAGCACGGTAAAAGTTCACGTGAAGCACCTATTGAAGAAGATGAAACTCAAATCCCGCGTCGAAGCGGCGGTCTGGGTGCTGCAAAGTAATGTGATTTAACGGTAACTTTTTTTGTTTGGTTTTGGTTTTTTACTCCTTCCCCTTTCAGGAGGGGAGGAGCTGAATGGCCTTATTTTTGACTTTCCGCATCCGCCCAAAATCGCTGCTGACCATCACTTCCCTTCAATTAGCCGCACTGCCAGCTCCGGGCTAAAAACGCCCGCCGCCGGGCCGTTGTGGCAGTCGGCGCTGGGGGAAGACGCGCCGTCGGAATCGCCGGGCTGCTTGACCCAAACTGCCATCGTGTCAGCTGAAATCTTGCCCGGCAAGCTGCCAATTTTGCGCCCCAGCGGGTTACACCACTGGCCGTTTTCAGAGCCGTTGCCGCTGCGTCCGGTGTCTATCAGCATCGATTTACGGTAGCCATAATTAGCCGCCAGACGGGCGTTAATCGCCTCACCGTAAGCCGTCGATTGCTCAAGCCGATAGAAGTTTGACACGTTCAACGCAAAGCCCTGCGCCAGATTAATGCCCGCCGCGTTAAGCAGGTCCGCCATGGCATCTGCGGGCTTCCAGCCTGCATTTCCCGCATCCAGATACACCTTGGTCTTTACCGCGTGCTGCTGAAACTGCTGCAAAGCATAGTGAATTAGCCCCAGCCGCTCTTGGCGCTTGGCGGGGGTCAGGCAGTCGCTATCGGCCAGCGCATCGGGTTCGAGCACCACCATCGCCGTTTGGCTGCCGACGCCGCTGATGAAATTATCGATCCAACCGCGATAGTTCTGAGCATCGCTCGCTCCTCCGGCAGAAGCTCCTCCGCTGCAATCCCGCCCCGGCAGGTTATAGGCTACCAACAGCGGAATGCGCTGAGCCTGGCTGGCGGCATTCACATAGCGGCTCACCGCCTGCGCCAGTTGGTCGTTGCTTTGGCTGGTGCCGGTAAACCACATCGCCGAAGGCACTTGGGCAATGGCGGTGTTAATGGTTTTGGCGCGAGGGTCGTCAGGGTGAGCTTTCACCCACTGGGCGGCAGAAGAGTTGGGATTAATATAGAAGCTATCACTGGCCAATGCGGCCAGTGTCCAGCAGGAACTGAGTAGGCAGATGCCGATCGCTGCGCGCTTTAGCATGGGTAAGTTCTCAAGATTAAAAAGCCATTATAAATAGCTTAATTAAACGCCGGTGAATCACCCATTAAAAATTAAACTTCTGCTGCTGCATATCTTCACTCAGCGGCGGCGGCGTGACGTTAAGGGTGATCCAGTTAGATGTGACATGCTGGTCTTTGCTGTCCACCACGGTGACGGACAGACGGTAGCTGTTGCTGGCATCCGGCGAGCTATCCCACGGCGGCACAATCAGGCTCCAGCCATCGGTGTCGCGGTTATTGTGCGGCGGCGTCAGGCTTAGCGCCTGAGTGTCGCCCTGCCAGCTCAGCGCGCTGACACTGTTGAGTGCCCTGACCTGCAATTTCAGCTCGACGGTTTCACCCGGCTGTAAATTCCACGGCGGCGTCGCCAGATAAACCGACAGCGTTTTGCGCTGTTTGAAATCCATTACTGGCATGTTATTGCGCTCGACCACGTCCATCCGGCTGCCGCGCAGCGAGTGCGCCTCGGCCACATTGTTGGCAGAAAGCTGCTGGGAGAGCGGCACGCCGAGACGGTAATTGAGCGTCAACTCGACGCTGTCCTGATTGTCGCCATCCTGCCCGGCCTGGTGGGCGGCTTTCACCGTCACCAGCGGCACCGGCGTGTAGTTCAGGCCAAACGTCATGGCCGACGGGTTGGTCTGCCGCGTGCCGTTGCCGAACAGGTCCACCTGATTGCCATAATACTGCTCGAAGCTCAGCGAGGCGCCAATCTGGCGATAAAACGGCAGATAGCCTTTGGTGGTGATGTCATAGCCGCGTGCCTGACGGCGAAGCTGCGGCGAACTGCTGCTGTCCGCCTTATAAGAGGAAAACGGATGATAATAGTTGGTGGAGAAATGCAGGTAATCGGTCCACGCCTCGGCGCCCAAGCTGCCACGGCTTAGCTGATGGTCGAAGTCGTTATCCACAAAGGCGTTATAGCCCAGCATCCAACTGCCCTCATTCCAGCGCTGCCCCAGCCCGAAGTTCCCCACGGTGGCGTCCGTGGAGCTGACCAGCCCCACCTGACTGTAAGTCAACAAATGGTCGTTTTGGTAAAGCGGGCTGAAGAGCTGCCCCCGGCTGCCGTCGAGATTTCGCCCGCTGACGTCGAGCGACATGCTGGCGGTGCCAAGCGGCGAGAGCAAGCTGCTGGTCTCTTTCTGCACCAGCTTGGCGGCCTGCGTTAGCGCCAAACTTTCCGCCTGCTCGCGCAATGGGTCCTGACTGTCGCTGGAGGTGCTCTGCTCGCCAAACTGTTTCAGCGTATTGGCGATTTTGGTTTCAGCCGCCGTCGCGCCGCTGGCGGGCTTGTAATAAGCGCTACCCAGACTGGGCAAGGTGTTGGGATCTTGGGCAGGAGTACCGGCATTGAACATCGAATTGGCATCGCCAGCGGGAGCTGAGAGGTCAGCATCGGGAGAAAATCGCTGGTAAGCGTCTACCGTCAGCGCATTGGCGCTTGCAGTATAGAAAGCCGATCCCCACAGAATAAGCAGTGAGGCGCGCAGTGGCGGCGCAATTCGCTTCAATAAATTGGGAAAAACTTCTGTGACGTCTGTCATGTCCTGCACAAATAAAGAGTGAACAACGATCTTAACCCACAGAGGACATTTATCAAGGCACAAGAGCACTTTAGGCCACTTTCGGTAACGCTTTAGGTAAATTCTGAAACATTTTTTACATTTGGTTTAAGTTTCGTTCACCTCCCGTCAGTTATACCTCGTTGACCTGATCCGTGAGCACGCTGTCATTCCCTGATGACGTCTGGGAACGACGGATTGTCGCTTTATTGTTGCGGAGACAACGGATGCAGAAAGCATCAAAACAACGTTTTATTGGTTTGGAATGGCTGCGCTTCCTGCTCGGCTGTTATGTGATGATTTACCACACGGTTCATCAGTACCCGCAGCGCGGTTCGGTGCCCTTCTTGGCTGAACTCACCAGCATGGGGTTCTTCGCCACCAGCACCTTCTTTGTGCTTTCCGGCTTTCTGCTTACTCACGTCTATTTCAACGGCAACCAGATGCGCGAGTCGGGCAGAAGCTTTCTAAAAAAGCGCTTCTGCAACCTCTACCCAATCCATATTGTGGCGCTGGCGTCGTCGATTTTGGTGGTCAGCCTGATGCAGTGGCTCGCCATTCCGCCCGAAGGCCCCGGCTCCAGCCTGCGCTTTGTGGTGTATGACACCAACTCCGAGCTGGCCGGCACTAATCCCGAACTTTTCCGCCACTATATGACTAACGCCCAGTTGGCATTTAACGGCGTATTACAGCTGCTGATGCTGCAAGCCTGGAACCCCTATTTCCTGACTTTCAATGCGCCGCTGTGGTCACTCTCCACCCTGTTTTTCTTCTACCTGTTCTTCCCGTGGCTCGGCCCGAAACTGCTGGCACTGCGCCATAAAAGGCTATGGATGGCGATCATCTGCGCCCTCTACCTGCTGCCGCCCATTTGGGTGATTTGGCAGCAGCAGTACGGTATGCCTTTCACCGGCCTGTTGCAGCGTGGGCCGCTGTTCCGCCTGCCGGAGTTTCTGGCGGGGATACTCGGTTATGGCATTTTCCGCCAGCACCAGAGGGCCAATCTGGTGATTGGTCGTTCGACGCGCACCCTGCTGGCGCTGGGGATTTTGCTCTGCTTCCTGATTGGCACCGCGCTGTTTACTCACGGCAACGGTCGGCACTGGTACTTCCTGCTGCACAATGGATTATTACTTCTCTCGCAGGTCTGTTTGGTCTACCTGAGTGCCTTGGCTCACGATCCGAAAAGCGCCTGGCTGCGACACTGGTCGCCACGGCTCGGCGCAGCCTCTTTGTCGATTTTCGCCCTGCACGTTCCGCTGTTCAGCCTGTTCCGCACAGTGGAACAGTTACTGCGCGGCGCACCGATGAGTTGCTTTAATGATTGGCAAGGTTGTATTGATGCGGCGGGCAAAGTGCAGCTCAGCGTGCCCGGTTATGTGATTTATCTGCTACTTACTGTGGCAATTTGTGTGATCTTCCAAGAAAGGTTTGTCGTGCGGATGCGCAATTTTCTGCTACGACTCTTCCCTGCGTCAGCAAAACCACAACGTCAGTAATGACAGGGGCTGCAGAGGAATTTCGCCGCACTTTGTAGCCCTTAAGTTGTGTAAATTAAACACGGTTCCTATAACAGCTTTACCCAAATTTACACATTTCATAACATTTTTAACATCTAAGACCGTTCTCGTTACAAGGATTAATCATCTATCCTGTCTAGGTAAATTTGATTTTAGTTACGCCACCCGAATGCAGATTTTTCTTTGCATCGCGTGACTATGATCACAATTAACGATCTACACATAATGACAAATTTGCACGCCGTATCCCCTCGTTAGACAGCACAGATTGTCTGATGAGAAGTGCGCATTCTATAAAACAAGGGAACATAGATGAGCAAAAAAACCTTGCCCGGCGTTACGCGTCGGCAGATCCTGACGTTTTCCGCCGCGTCCGCCGCTCTCGGCGTCGCCAAGGCAGCAAACGCCATTACGCTCAAAGGAACGCCCGTGTGGAGCCCCTTTGACGCCAGTCCTCCCCCGCAGATTGAAACCGAAGGTTGGGTGTTCTTTACCGACGCCGAAGCCGCCGCGCTGGAAGCCATTGTTGACCGTCTGATCCCCGCTGATGAGTTGAGCGTAGGGGGCAAAGATGCCGGCTGTGCCGTGTTTATTGACCGCCAGCTAGCCGGTTTCTACGGCACCTACTCCCGTCTGTATATGCAAGGCCCGTTCAAGCAAGGCACGCCGGAACAGGGCGACCAGTCACCTCTGGTTCCCCAGCAGCGCTACCGTTTGGGTCTGGCCGCTTTAGAGCAATACACCCAGACGGAACACAAAAAATCCTTCAAAGATCTGACCGGCGACCAACAGGATGAAATCTTGGGTGGCTTACAAACCGGAAAAATAGCTTTGAATGGCATCGATTCCAAACTGTTCTTCGATATCGCGCTGAAGAACACCATGGAAGGTTTCTTTGCCGACCCGATTTATGGCGGAAACCGCAACATGGTGTCATGGAAAATGCTCGGGTTCCCGGGCGCGCGTTACGACTATCGCGAATACATCGGCAAACATAACCAGAAGTTAGATCTGGAACCGCTGAGTATCTCCGGTGGAGATGCATGGAAGATGAAAAGCTAGGGGCGAAAGAACAGATTATGGCAAAGAAACTACCCAAAACTGACGTGGTGGTGATTGGTCTCGGCTGGGCCGGATCGATTATCGCCAGCGAATTGACCGACGAAGGTCTGAACGTGGTCGCTATTGAACGCGGCCCGTGGCGTGATACGGCGCGTGATTTTAACGTCGCCACCGTCACCGATGAACTGCGCTACAACAGCCGCCAGGAGCTGATGGTGCAGACCGCGCAAAACGCCATCACCATCCGCAACAACCCGTCGCAAACCGCACTGCCAATGCGCGAATGGGGTTCGTTCCACCCGGGTAACGGCACCGGCGGCGCGGGCAACCACTGGGCGGGCATCACCTTCCGCTTCCAGCCTGACGAGTTCCGCCTGAAAAGCCACCTGACAGAGAAATACGGCGCGAAGGCCATTCCAGAAGAGTTAGTGCTACAAGACTGGGGCACCGACTGGGAAGAGATGGAACCGCACTACTCCTCTTTCGAGCGTTTGGCGGGCGTTTCCGGCAAAGCCAGCAATGTGAACGGCGAGCACCACGAAGGCGGCAACCCTTACGAGGGTATGCGCTCCATCGAATATCCAACCAAGCCAATGGACATGCCGTATGGCCCAACCCTGTTCGCCGAAGCCGCGCGCAACATGGGTTACAAAGCCTTCCCGGTGCCATCCTCACTGGTGTCCGAAGCCTACACCAACCCGCTGGGCGTCAAGATGGGCCCTTGCACCTACTGTGGTTTCTGTACCAACTACGGCTGTGCCAACTATTCGAAAGCCAGCGCCATCACCACCGTGCTGCCCGCGCTTATCCGCAAAGAGAATTTCGAAGCCCGTACCAGCTGTGAAGTGATGCGCGTGGTGAAATCTCCAGACGGCAAACAGGTCACCGGCGTGGTGTATATCGACTCCTCCGGCGACGAGTGGGAGCAACCGGCTGACTTAGTGATCGTCACCGCGTTTACCTTTGAAAACGTGCGCCTGATGCTGCTATCGGGGATCGGTAAACCATACGATCCGATCAGCGGGACCGGTACCACCGGGCGTAACTATGCCTACCAAACCGCCAACGGCGTGCAGCTGTTCTTCGATGACAAGAACTTCAACCCGTTCATCGGCGCAGGTGCCGTGGGCATGGGCATCGACGACTTCAACAATGACAACTTCGACCACAGCGGCTTAGGCTTCTTCGGCGGTGGCAGTATTCGCGTCACGCCAATCGGTGGCGCACCTATCGGCTATCGCCCTGTCCCACCGGGAACGCCGAAATGGGGTAAAGAGTGGAAGAAAGCTACGGTAAACAACTACCTGAGCAGCATGTCGATTGGTTGTGAAGCCAGTAGCTACACCACCCGCACCAACTATCTGTCTCTCGACCCGAACTACGAAGATCGTTTAGGCCGTCCGCTGCTGCGCGTCACCTTCGACTTCCCAGAAAACGACCTGAAAATGGCCGCGTATTGTACTGGGAAAGTCGGCGAAATCGCTAAAGCCATGAACCCGCGCCAATATGTTGAAAACCCGATGAAAGGCCACTGGAACGGCGCGCCGTATCAGTCCTCTCACGTGGTGGGCGGTTTCGTGATGGGTGCAGACCCGGCAACCAGCTCGGTGAACAAACACCTGCAGGTGTGGGATGTGCCGAACCTGTTCGTGGTCGGCGCTTCCGCCTTCCCGCAGAACCCAGGCTATAACCCAACGGGCACCGTTGGCGCGCTGGCGTTCAAGGCCGCAGAAGCCATTCGCAAGTATTATCTGAAGAAACCGGGAGAGATGATTGCATGAAAACTTTAGCTTCCTTCTCACTCGGACTGGTGGCCTTAACCCTGTCAGGTCTGGCTCACGCCGCGGGCGATGGCGCTTTCGAGCAGGTTGAGCGCGGCCGCTATCTGGCGACCGTCGGCGACTGCGCCGCGTGTCACACGGCTTCTACTCCGAACGCTAAGCCTTTTGCTGGCGGCGTGCCAATCGAAACGCCTTTCGGCCGCTTGGTGGGCGCGAACATCACGCCTGATCCAGAAACCGGTATCGGTAAATGGAGCTTCGACGACTTCCAGCGCGCGATGTCCGAAGGTATCGGCCACGGCGGCAAACGCCTGTACGGCGCCATGCCGTTCACGGCTTACACCAAGGTTACTCGCGAAGACAACGCCGCGATCTGGGCCTATTTGCAGACGGTTCAGCCGGTGCATAACGAAATCGAAAGCAACCAGCTGCCCTTCCCCTTCAACGTCCGTACCAGCCTGATGGGTTGGAACTGGCTGAACTTCACCAAGGGTGAATACAAGCCGAAGATGGATAAGTCTGCTGAATGGAATCGTGGGGCTTATTTGGTTGAAGGTTTAGGCCACTGCGGCACCTGTCACACGCCGAAGAACCTGATTGGCGGCGACAAAGACAGCCAGTTCCTGCAAGGCGCGGTGATTGAAAACTGGGTTGCTCCAGACATCACCGTGAACCAGCACACCGGGATTGGTAAGTGGACCGAAGAAGACCTGATGCAATATCTGAAAACCGGCGCAAATCGTTTCGATATCGCCTCTGGCCCAATGGCTGAAGAAGTGGATCACTCGTCCCAGCACTGGACCGACGCCGACCTGAAAGCGGTCGCGGTTTACCTGAAAGACAGCGGCCACGACAGCGGTTCTAAAGCACCAGAGCCAATCAAAGCCGATGATAAAGCGATGATCGCCGGGAAGCAGATTTACGCCGACCGTTGTTCAGCCTGCCATACGCCAAACGGCCAAGGTCAGGAAGGTCTGTTCCCGCGTCTGGCCGACTCTGCGTTGATCAATCAGGATCACGCCACGTCGCTGATCCGCGTCGTGCTAGCCGGCAGCCGCCCGGTCGCCACCAAAGCCGCCCCGACCGCCCCGTCAATGCCATCCTTCGATGGTGTGATGAGCGATCAGGATGTCGCCAACGTGCTGACCTATATCCGTAACAGCTGGGGTAATTCAGCATCAGCCGTATCGAGTTCGGATGTTAAGGACTTGAGAGCTGAACTGAAGAAATAGTTATTAAGGTTTGACCTTAATAATCCTCAAGTGGGGGCGCTGAAAAGCGCCCTTTTTTTTTCGCTTGTAAGCGAAGGAACTTCAGGTCAAGGTCAAAACCGTGCGCTGCCGCCACACCGGCCTTGAGGGGCGCCTATCGCCGCGCCCCTCAAGACTCCCCGGCTCTTTACTGCGCGCTATCGCTCGTTGGGCGGACATGTTTCAGGAGCTTCCGTTATACACCGCAAAATGTCGCCGCTTAGGCGGTGCCTTCGCCACGGGATTCGAGCCATAGGTCTCGAACCTCTCGCTCAGCGCCATTTTTGACTGCGGTTTTGAGGCATCTCGGCCGTGCCGTTTCAGTGAGGTTTGTCTTGCTCCCTACCCTATTTAGGGGAGGGGTGGGGTATTTCAGAAAACTCAGTGAGTTAGTTCAGTCTTGGTGGGTTTTCTCCTTCTCCTCTCAGAGGAGAAGGCTGGGATGAGGAGTGGTTTAAAATCACGCTCAATCTGGCAAACCTCACCCCAGCCCTCTCCTTGAAAAGGAGAGGGCGTAACTGAAACGGTACGGTGTAAATGCCAGTAGGTCGCGTTCAGAAGTGACGCCGAGCAAGAGGTGGAAAACCGCGAGTCTTTTTTCGCGGGTTGTAATCCCGCAGCGAGGGAACCGCCTAAGCGGCGGCACTTCGCGGCGATCATCAAGGCTGCTGAAACACGTCCATTCCGACCCTGCGCAGCCTCGATCTTCCAGCAGCAAAAAAACGCAGGATTCCAAAGGGTTTCGTTTAAAACCCTTTGGGCCAGTGTGGGCGGCGAGCCCACGGTCTTGACCTTGAATTCCCCAAGATTTGCAATTAAAAACCCCCTCAATAACAATTCATCACTTTTCCTCTCCCCGCCTGTTATGCGCATAACTCCCCCCTCCTGCTATGCTTTCAAACACATTCCCATCCGAAGGATTCACCATGCCCGCATGTAAAACAGTGTTAAAAACGACTCTCGCCGTCACGCTCGCTGCGTGGTTTCCGCTCGCCAATGCGGCGGGTATCTTCACCCTTACCTCTGGCGACTTCAAAGATGGTGAGATGATGGCGCAGAAGTTCGCAGGAAATATCAAAGGCAATCAGTTCTGTACCGGTGAAAACGCTTCCCCGGCGCTAAGTTGGGAAAATGTGCCCGAAGGCACCAAGAGTCTGGCGTTGACGATGGTTGACCCAGAGGGGCGCGGCGGGCTGGGGGTGAATCATCTGGTGGCTTACGGGATTGCGCCGGATGCCAAAGGCTTTGCCGAAAACGATTTGGCGAAAGGCAAAGGCTTTGTTGGCGGCAAAAGCACCCAGGGTAACGGACATTACAACGGACCTTGCCCGCCGGTCAGCGCCGGGGTTCATCACTACACCTTCACGCTGATCGCCACCGACCTGACGCCGGACGCCCTGCCTGCGGGCCTGACGCGCGAACAGCTGTTGGAAAAACTCGACGGACACAGCAAAGGTGCCGCCGGGATTATTGGCCGTTTCGGTAACAAATAAGCCGACTGGCAGGCGGTTTCAGGCCGCCTGCTGCTTATTTACCCGCGCCACCAGCAGAGAGATGCCGGTAAAAATTTGCCAAAACGTGATGCTGTAAACCGAGCCTCGCTCAGCAATGCCGGTGGGTAAAATACCCCGCGTTAGCACCACCAGGCTGAGCAAACCGAAAATGCCCAACAGCCAGCTTAACCTGCTGAAAGTCAGCCAAGAGGCTTTATTCCACTGGCTCCAGCCCGCGCACAGCAAGGTCAGATTCCCGCCGACGATCGCCAGAAATGCGCCGAACTGATGCAGTGACACGCCATGAAAAACAGTGTCTGAAGGTTCACTGTGGAACAGAGCAATGAGAATTCCGCCCGCGCCGTGCAGCAGGCCGAAGAGCAGCATCAGCCTTGCCGATAGGCCGCTAAACAACGGCCGTAACAGCCAGCAGGCGATGAAAAACAGCACGCCTTCTATCGCAAAACCGGCGTTCATCACCCCATACAGCGGCGAGCAAATGTCTCGTCCGTCCGGCATCACGCCGCACTCGGCAACCCCCAGATCGCTAATGTAATTATTAACGTAGCTGTAGGCCGGTTGGCTCCAGCCCAGCGCGGCGATTTTCTCTGCCAATAAGTAGATCAGCCCGCCAAGCATAAAGCTCAGCGCGCCGCCAATTTGACTCTTATTTACCTGCTGCATAAGCCCCTTAAATCTTCAAAGTTCAGCTGATAAAACCTCTATCAACTTGCAACATTTCATTAGCGCGATCATTGATTGTGACCCTACTCACAAAGCTATGCTCTGTCCTAGCCTATTGAAATGACGTGGCTAAATAGCTGCTACTGTCATAACTCCTCGTATTAAAAATGAAACGCGATTGGTACTTTTTATTATTTTTTTACTCAGGAGAAAGTGACATGAAGAAGCATAGCATTGCGATATTCACCGCGTTAGCCGTCGCGACAATTTCATGGCAAGCGCAGGCCCAAAACGACGCCCCAGAATGGGTCAGCAAAGCGGTTTTTTACCAGATTTACCCCTCCTCATTTAAAGATTCAAACGGCGACGGCGTCGGCGACATTCAGGGAGTGATCGACAAGCTGGATTACATAAAATCCATCGGCGTGAACACCTTGTGGTTCAACCCGATGTTCTCCTCTGAATTCAAAGACGGCGGCTATGACATCACCGACTTCTACTCCATCGACAAACGCTTTGGCACCAACGCCGACTTCAAACGACTGGTGGAAGAGGCCCACAAGCGCGGCCTGCGCGTCTGTTTGGACTTGGTGGCGGGACACACTTCCGACCAAAATGCTTGGTTTTTAGAATCGAAAAAAGGCCCGGACCAGCGCTACAGCGACTACTACATCTGGCCGGACAGAATTCCTGACGACGTAAAAGGAAAACAGAAAGACCAAATCAGCGGCGTGATTGGTGAAGATAGCTTTGTAAAAACCGACTCAGGGCGCTCGCCGTTTTACATCAAAAACTACTACGATTCCCAGCCAGCGCTGAACTACGGCTACGCCAATCCGAACCCGCAACACGCGTGGGAACAGCCGATTGACGCCCCCGGCCCGATGGCGGTCCGCCGTGAAATTGAAAATATCATCGCGTTCTGGATGGACAAGGGCGCTGACGGTTTCCGCGTGGATATGGCCTCAAGCGTGGTGAAAAATGATCCGGGCAAACTGGCCTCAATCAAGGTCTGGCAGGACATCTCCTCATGGTACAAAGCCAAGTATCCCGAGGGGGTGCTTATCTCCGAATGGAGCAACCCGAAAGAGTCCTCCGCCGCCGGATTCAACATCGATTTTATGATGCATACCGGCAAATATAACTTCTCCTCGCTGTTCTTTAACAAGGTCGGCGGCGAGTTCGAGCCGCAGGTCAGCTACTTCGCCAAGCAGGGCAAAGGCCAAATCAAGGAGTGGTACGATCTTTACACCGAGCAATACAACGCTACCAAGGGTAAGAGCTATATCTCCCTGCCAACCGGCAACCATGATATTCAGCGCCTGAACGCCGGTGACCGTAACACCCTCGACCAGCTGAAAGTCACCATGACCTTCTTCCTCACCATGCCCGGCACGCCGTTTATCTACTATGGCGATGAGATTGGGATGAAATTCCAGACCGGGCTGTGGAACAAAGAGGGCAGTCAGGGGCGCGCCACCAAGAACCGCGCGGGTTCAAGGACGCCAATGCAATGGGATGACTCGAAAAACGCCGGATTCTCCACGGCGGATTATTGGAATCTCTACCTACCGGTGGATAAAGACGCTAATCGCCCGACAGTAGCTAAGGAGGACAAAGACCCTGCCTCGCTGCTCAACTACACCCGCCAACTGCTGACGCTGCGCAAAGACTCTCCGGCACTGTCGGCAGATGGCGAGTGGAAGCTGGTGAGCGACGTCAATCAGCCCTACCCGATGGTCTATTTGCGCTCCTCGGGCGATGACCGCTATCTGGTGGTGCTCAACCCAAGTGAGCAGCCGCGCGATGTTTCCGTCCCCGCGTTGAAGGTAAAAACCGCCAAACTGGTGGCCGGAGATAATGCCCAAGGCAGCTATAAGCCGGGCGAGCAAAGCGATGCCATCCACGCTGGCGCAATTTCTGCGCAGGTTTATAAGCTGGATTAACAGCGTTTCACCACTCCTCCCGCCCAGTAGCGCGTGCAGCTTGGCGAGAGGAGTGGCAAAAGCTACACTTCACGCTTTATTCTCAGCCAGCGTAAGCCCATGATTGTCATCCCCTTGCCGTTTGTTATTTCTCTGCTGCTTGTCGTGTTGTGGGTTCGTGAGTTTACGCGCTGCGCGCCGCACCGTTTTCACCGCCTGCTGTTTATCGCACTTTGCGTAATATTGACCAGTCTGGTTGGACTGCGCTGGAGCTTTCATTGGCCGCTAGTTACCCTGATTCAGCCGGTGGTCGCCTCGCTACTACCGCCGCTGGCTTGGGCCTGCTTTGCCGATATCACCCAGCGTCGCTCGATGAGCCTCGCGCCCGTCGTCATTCCGCTGATTTTCGCCCTGCTGGTCGCCTTAACCCACCTTGGCTGGCCCGCGCCTCTCGACTCGGCCCTGTCGGGCTTGTATCTCGGTTATGGCGTGGCCTTTGGCCGATTAGGGCTGGGCAGCAGCGATAATCTGCCTGCGGTTCGCCTCTCTGATGCCCGTCTCGCCCGCAGAACGCTATTACTGACGGGCGCTTTACTCTGCCTCTCCGGCCTCTCAGATGCGCTGATCGCGGCTGATTTCACCCTGTTTAGCGGCCAGCACGCCGCGCTGCTGGTCGCGGTATGTAACTTACTGGTCCTGCCGTTACTGGTGTTGAGCGCGGCGCTTGGCCAACAGAGCGTGCCTGCTCCACAGGTCGAACCGACCGATGCCGCGCCCATGGCTGAAAAAGCCGTGGCGGCTTCGGATGATGACCGGGTTATTGTCGAGCAAATCCGGGCGCTGATCCGCGACAAAGCCCTGTTTCTCGACCCCGACATCACCCTCGATCGCCTGTCGCGCAAAGCGTTGATCCCCACTCGACAGATTTCACAGGCGGTAAACCGCGTTTTGCAATGCAGCGTATCGCAACTGCTCAACAGTTACCGCGTGGAGGAGGCCTGTCGCCTGCTGAGAGAAACCGAGCTGCCGGTCACCAGCATTATTTTTGAGTCAGGTTTCCGCACCAAGTCCAACTTCAACCGCGAATTTCTGCGACAGACAGGCATGAACCCCGGTGACTATCGACGCGCTAATGCACTGGCACGGCCTGAGCCAGAAACTCAGCAATAAGCTGTGCAACCTGCTGGTGAATGACCTGCCGCGAACGTCCCGCGCCGTCGTGGCAGATAATACCGTCGCCGGGCGCCCCCTCTTCAATCAGCGCCTCTCCGCCCGCTTTGCACTGCTGCATAAAGCTAAAGTGCGAGGCGTCGTTCAAATTCATATAGCGCGAGCCGGAGGCGGGCAACCCAGCGGCGAGATAAGCTGATTCCCGTGCGGCGGGCAATTCGGCGATATTGGTTCCCGCGCTTAACACTAAAAAAGGCACTTTTATCGCCGCCAGACTGGGTTTGGAGAAGCCTCTGGCAAAGCCCAAATCGAGGGAAACCACCGCTTTCACTCGTGGATCTCGCCAATCAGCATCCAGCAGTTGGGTGAACTGCGGCGAACGGTTAATGCCCATTTCAGCCATCAAACTGCAAATGCGCGTTTGCGGAGCAGGCTGGCAATCTTTGACAAACTGCGCGGTGTCGAATCGCGCTCCGGCCAACTCGGCTACCGTCCAGCCTCCCAATGAGTGTCCCACGGCGGCAATTCGCTGGCTATCCACCTTTCCCACCCATTCCGCAGACGCCAGCAGCGCGTCGATCGTCCGACTGAGGTCCTGAGGGCGCAGCCACATCTGCGCGGCTTTCTCCGGGCTTTGGTCCATGGTGGTGGTGCCGGGGTGGTCCGGCGCGGCCACGATATAGCCTTGAGCCGCTAAATCGCCCGCCAGCCAGTTGAGATTGCGCCAATTACCGCGATAGCCGTGAGACAGCACCACCAGAGGATGGCTGCCCACCTGCGGGCTGGCGTCACGGATAACCGCAAGGCCGACAAAGGCTGGGTTATCGCCTACTAGCGTCACAGGTTGAGTTTGTTGAGTGGGATACCACATGGCAATGTGCAGAGGGCGTGGGCTTGTTTCACCCAGCGTTGTTTCGCGAAAACCCACCTGAGAGGCGGCGCTGACAACCTGAGTCAAACAAACCCACAACAGCAAGAAAGAACTAAGACGACCAAACATAGGGACACTCCATGAAGAAAAGAAGGTCCCTATTTACTGCTCAAGCCAAGGCTGGCGCGACCTGATACGCGATTTAGGTCGCGCTTTTGGCCTTATTTATTCACCGTATCCAAATATAGCTGGCTACCCGCGACGTTTTGACTGGCGCCCGTTACGTTGTCACGTAAAGCCACCAGTAGTTTACTTTGCAGCGCCACCACGAATGGCGAGTTGTTCTGTATTTCACGTTGCAGATCGGCGTAGCGCGCCAGACGTTTGGTTGGGTCAGACTCTGCCGCCGCTTCGCGGGTCTGCTTACTGATTTCCGGGATCACCCATTGAATACGCTGGGCCAGAGTTTTCGGGCCGTCCGGCACGTTATAGGCAAAGGTGCTAGCGTTGGTATTTGGGTCGAGGTAATCCGCGCCCCAGTAGGTGAAGATGGACTGGAACTTGTGCGCACGCATGCGAGTCAGCACGTCGCTTTCCACCAGCGGATGCACCACTAAGTTAATCCCTGCCTTGGCGAAGCTGGCTTGCAGCGACTGGGCGATATCAGAATATGGCGGCTGGTTGATCACCAGCAGGTCAATTTTGGTGCCTTCGGCGATGCCCGCTTTGCTCAGGATCTCTTTCGCTTTGGCGACATCCAGCTTGAACGGCTGGTCGTCAATCGCGCCAGCCAGACCATCAGGCAGGAAGGTTTGGTGGATGGCGTACTGGCCTTTCAGCAGGTCCTGCGAGATGCCTTTGTAGTCCACCAGCCAGCGAGCCGCTTGCCACAGCGCCGGGTTGTTCAGCGCGGGCTGAGAGGTGTCGCCGGTGTTGAAGGCCAGATAGAACACCTTGGCCGCCGGGAATTCAGAGACGCGCACGCCCTTCTCTTTTTGCAGCGAGGCGAACTGGTCGGCACCCAAGTCATAGGCAATGTCGGCATCGCCGTTTAGCACCAACAGGCGGCGGGTTGCCGGGTCCGCGACGTTTTTAAACAGCACGTTTTCTAGCTTCGCCAGAGGGTGCGCATTCGGGTTACGTTTCAGCACCAGCGCCTCATGCGGCACGTAGTTGCGCACTTCAAAGGCACCGCTGCCCGCCGAGCGAGAGCGCAACCAGCTGTTGCCGAAGTCGTTATTTTCCGCGTGGGATTTCACCAGTTTGCTGTCGACAATCGCCGCCACCGGCGCAGTCAGCACGCGCAGCACCAGCTCGCTGCCGATATCCGCAGGCCAGCTGATTTGCAGCTTATCGTCACCCACTTTTTTGAATTGGGCATCGACGTTGTCCGGCGTCCAGCCCAGCTCGCCGAGGATAAACGACGGGCTTTTGTTGAGTTTCACCGCGCGGGTGTAAGAGTAAATCACGTCATCCGCCGTCACCGGGTTGCCGCTGGCGAACTTCGCTCCCGGCTTGATGGTAAACACCAAACTGTGTTCGCTATCGCCTTTGGTCCAGCTTGAGGCCACGTCCGGGTCCAGCGTGTCAGGGTGCTGGCGGTCTGGTGAGACAATCTGCTGATAAATATTGATTAAATTTCCCGAACTCACGGTTTCAAAGCTTTCAGCCGGGTCGAGACTGATAATGCCCTCAAGGGTGCTGGCGATAACCAGCGTATCTTTCGGCGTCGCCGCATGAGCACTGAACGCCGCCGCAACGGCCAAGAAAAGCAAAGAAGGAAGACGAACTTTCATGAAGGCAAAACTCCCGAAAAATTAAGTGTTTTTCGAGTGTAAGGACACTCACTCCAAGGCAAAACCATGAAATTAAGCAATATAATTCAGAAAATTAGCTAAGGCGGCGTTAAGCCAAATTTAAAGCGCGGTTAATGGCGGGTGCTGATTTTTCGGCCACCTCGGATATGCGACTTCTATCGCAATATCAATCCCCTAAGTAGGTTATTACTGAGCTGCTTGTTGGTATATAAATCAACTATTAAGGATGATAATGATGAAAATCACACCGCTGAGCCTCGCCGTTTCGGCCTTACTGCTCTCCACCCCTCCGACTTTCGCCAATGATGATCAGCCCGAACTCAGCCAGCGCGATGTCACCCTGTTGACCGTCGATGGGTTGAAGTTCAAAGACCTCAATCATTCGGGAAAACTGGAACCTTATGAAGACTGGCGGCTGATGCCGGAGATGCGCGCAGCGGATCTGGTAAAGCGCATGACGCTGGAAGAAAAAGCCGGGGTGATGATGCACGGCTCTGCCCCCACGGCTAACAGCCCTATCGGCGCGGGTAGCAACTATGATCTTAACGCTGCGAAACAGATGATTGCCGGGGCCAAGGTGAATAGCCTGATCACCCGTTTAACCGGGGAGGATCCGGCGGCGATGGCCGAAGAAAATAACAAACTTCAACAGATTGCCGAAGGAACGCGGCTGGGTATTCCCATCACCATCAGCAGTGATCCCCGCAACGCGTTTGAGTATTTAGTGGGTGCCAGCTCATCAGCTGGTAAATTCACCAAATGGCCGGAAACACTGGGCCTGGCCGCCATCGGCGATGAAAAAACCACTCGCCGCTATGCCGATATTGTCCGTCAGGAATATCTGGCAGTGGGAATTAGAGAAGCCTTGTCTCCGCAGGCCGATCTGGCAACCGAACCCCGCTGGGCGCGCATCAGCGGCACCTTTGGCGAAGATCCGACTCGCGTCCATAACATGGTGCGTGGCTACATTGCGGGCATGCAAAACGGCAACAGCGGGCTGAATCAGGGCAGCGTTATCTCGGTGGTTAAACACTGGGTAGGCTATGGCGCGGCGGAAAACGGCTTCGACAGCCACAGCGTTTATGGTAAGAACGCCGTTTTCCCCGGCAACAATCTTAAAGAGCATATTTACCCCTTCACCGGCGCGTTTGAATCTCAAGTTGCTGGCGTCATGCCCACCTACTCCATCCTGAAAAATGTATCGATTGAGGGCAAACAGCTGGAGCAGGTCGGCGCGGGCTTTAGCCACCAGCTACTGACGGATATTTTACGCGGGCAATATGGCTTTAAGGGCGTGATCCTCAGCGACTGGCTGATCACCAATGACTGCGATGAGGTGTGTATCAACGGCGAGCCGGACGGCAAAGAACCGGTACCTGGCGGAATGTCGTGGGGCGTCGAGCAGCTCACTCCCCAGCAGCGTTTTGTTAAGGCGGTGAAAGCCGGTATCGATCAGTTTGGCGGCGTAACAGACTCCCAGCTTTTGGTCAACGCAGTCAATGAAAAACAGCTGACCGAACAGCGGCTTGACGAGTCCGTGGTGCGCATTCTGCAGCAAAAATTCCAAACCGGCCTGTTTGAAAATCCGTACGTTGATGTGCAGAAAGCCGCGCAAACCGTGGGTCGGGCTGACTGGCAGAAAGAGGCCGATGCCGCACAGTGGCGCTCGCTGGTGCTGTTGCAGAACAAAGACGCCATTTTACCTCTGAAAAAAGGCAAAAAAATCTGGCTGTACGGCGTGGCGGCGAAAGCGGCACAGGACGCAGGATTTACCGTCGTCGACTCGCCGGAAAAGGCCGATGTCGCGCTGATCCGCGCCCAGGCGCCATATGAAAAGCTGCATCAGAACTGGTTCTTTGGCAAACGCCATCATGAAGGTTCGCTGGCCTTTACTGAGGACAATGCCGATTATCGGGCAATCATTAATGCCAGTAAGCACGTCCCGACGGTGGTTAGCCTGTATCTGGATCGCCCGGCGATTTTGACCAATGTACAAGATAAAGCCAAAGCCGTTATCGGCAATTTTGGGGTCAGTGATTCGGTGCTGTTTAGCCACTTGACCAGCAGCGAAGCCTTCACCGGCAAGCTGCCTTTCGAGCTACCTTCCTCCATGGAAGCCGTGCTCAAGCAGCAGTCCGATATGCCGCACGACAGCCAATCGCCGCTGTATGAAATTGGTTTTGGGCTAGCGCGCTAATGAGTCACCGGCCCTAACGCTCGCTTACCTCGCGCTAGGGCAGGTAGACTACATCACCCGACAATATGGCCCTTCGCCATATGCACCGCCCTGTCACACATGTGGTCGATCACATCGGCGTCGTGGCTTACCAGCAGCATGGTCAGATCGGTTGAGGCTTTCAGGTCATTGAGAAGATTGAGGATTTCGGCCTGCACTGACATATCCAGCGCCGACGTCGGCTCATCCAGCAGCAGCAATTTCGGCTTAAGCAGCAGAGCGCGAACGATTGCCACGCGCTGGCGCTGGCCGCCGGAAAGCTGATGTGGATAGCGACTCATCAGGCTGGGATCGAGTCCTACCTGACGAAAACCTTCGGCAATTTTTTGCTCGATATCCTGCTCTTTCAAGATTTTCAGCGGCTCAGCCAAGGTGCGGCTGAGGCGATGTTTCGGGTGCAGCGAGGCATAGGGGTCCTGAAACACCATCTGCACGTCGCGGCGCAGGCTGCCGGTGAACGGCTTACCCGGCACCAGCTTCTGGCCGAGCATGGTTAAGTCACCTTCCCACTGGCCATTTAACCCAGCCAACACCCAAAGCAAAGAGGACTTACCACAGCCTGACGGACCGACTAGGCCAAAACACTCGCCCTGCTTAATGCTCAGACGCACGTCATGCACCACGGTGCGCAGCTCATAGCCGTGACGGTGTGAAACGCTGAGGTGGTCTAATTCAGCAACGACCTGACTCATGGCTGTGGCTCCTGTGAGGAAGCATCTTTCGATGAAGCGGATTTCAGAGACTCAAGCAGCGCGCGGTCCAGCACCGGCAGGCGTTCACCGTGGGTGAACTTGCTCGGGCGGCATGACCACAGAGTGTGAGTGTACGGGTGCGTGGCGTGCGCCAGCTGGTCGGCTGGCAGCTCATCCAGCAGGTCGCCTTTGTACATCACCAGCACGCGTTCGCAGAACTGCGACACCTGCTGCAAATCGTGGCTAATCAAAATCAGCCCCATGTTGCGCTGCTCAACCAGACGTTCAATCAGGCCCAGCACCTGCTCGCGCATGTCGAAGTCCAGCGCCGAGGTCGGTTCATCGGCAATCAGCCACTGCGGGTCGTTAATCAAGGCAATCGCCAGCATCACGCGCTGGCCCATGCCGCCGGAAAGCTGGTGGGGATACTGCTTGCACAGGCGTTTCGGGTCTGGCAGGCCCACTGCGTTAAGCATCTCCAGCACCTTCTCCTGCCGCTCTTTGCGACCAAGGCGCGTGTGCAGGCGCAGCGGCTCCTCCACCTGCCAGCCAATCGGCTGCGACGGGTTGAGAGCGTGTTTCGGATCCTGCATCACCATGGAGACGCGATTACCGCGCAGCTGGTTCCACTGGCGTTCGCGCAGGGTTAGCAGGTCTTGGTCGCCCAAGGTTAACTGGCTGGCGCGCACTTCGCACGGGTGCGGCAACAGGCCCATCAGGGCGCGGGCGGTTAAGGATTTGCCCGAGCCGGACTCCCCCACCAGCGCCACGCGCTCTTTGCCGACGCTGAAAGAGAGCGACTTCACCAGCTCCACCGGGCGCGGGCCGGGCAGATAGACCGTCAGGTCTTTGGCAACAAGCACGTCATTGTGCAGCGTCTTTTGTTGGTTCTTCTCGAAATCATTTGCCATGTCGCGGGTCCATTTTGTCACGTAGGCCATCGCCCAGCAGGTTGAATGCCAGACTGGCGAACAGGATGGCACCGCCAGGCGCGGCGGCGACCCACCACTGGTCGAAAATCACTTTACTGCCCTCGGCAACCATCGAACCCCATTCGGCGGTCGGTGGCTGGATGCCCATGCCGAGGAAGCCCAAACCGGCAGAGGCCAGAATGATGCCGCCGAGGCTCAGCGCCGCGCGCACCACGGCGCTAGGCAGGCACAGCGGCAGAATATGGCCGAACATCAGGCGTAAGCCGCCAATGCCCTGCATACGCGCCGCCGCCAGATAGTCACTGCGGCGCAGCGCCAGCGTCTCCGCCCTCGCCTGACGGGCAAACGGCGGCCAGCTGGTGAAAGCCAGTGCCAGCGCGCCATTCATCAAGCCCGGACCAAGAATGGCCACCAGCGCCAGTGCGATAACCAGGCTTGGCAGCGACAGCACGATGTCGGTCAGGCGCATAACAATGCGCTCATACCAGCCGCCGATGTTACCCGCGCTGATACCCACCAGCAGGCCAATCGGAATGGTCAGGATCAGGATCAGCGACACCAGCAGCAGCGTAGGCCGCGCGCCGTAAATCACGCGGGAGAGCAAATCACGGCCAAAGCCGTCAGTGCCCAGCCAGTGCTCGGCAGACGGCGGCAGCAGGCGAAATTCAATATGCTGAATGTTCGGGTCGAAAGGTGCCAGCAGCGGCGCGAGCAGCGCGCAGGCAATCAGGATGATGACCAGCGCGGTGCCAATCGACAAGGTGGTGATACGCCTTGCCGGACGCCATTCGGTCGAGGCATCGACCTGCGTTGGCTGGTCAGGAATAAGTTGAGTCATATCAGTCAGCCACTTATCGGGTTCGCGGGTCAAGAAGGTAAGTCAGGGCATCAGCCAGCGCATTGAGCAGCACGAAACAGGTGCCAATCAGCAGCGTCGCGCCAAGAATCGCTGGCGTGTCGGCAGCAAACAACGCGGTGGTCAGGTAGCGCCCCACGCCCGGCCAGGCAAATACCGTTTCGGTTAATACCGCCCCTTCCAGCAGGCTGGCGTAGGAGAGCGTTAACACAGTGATGAGCGTACCCAAAACGTTAGGGAAGACGTGACGCAGCAGCACGCGGCCCCGGCCAGCGCCCTTCGAGCGCGCCAGAATCACATACTCTTTGTTCATTTCGCCCAGCATTGAGGCGCGCAGCAGGCGGGTGATCCCCGCCATGGAAAGCAGCGCCAGCACGGTCACCGGCAGCCACAGGTGGCTGATGGCGTTGAAGAACATCTCGCGATCGCCAGACAGCCAGGTGTCAATCAGCACAAAACCGGTTTTTGGCTCCATGCTATAGAGATACACATCGTCCAGCCGCCCCGGCCCGCCGGCCCAGTGCAGCACGGCGTAAAACAGCAGCAGCCCCAGCAGGCTGAGCCAGAAAATCGGCACCGAATAGCCGAGCAGCGAAATCAGCCGCGCGGCGTTATCCAGCCAGCTTCCCGGTTTCCATACCGCCAGCAGCGCCAGCGAAATACCAAAGAAAGCGCCGAAGATGATGGCGCAGGTAGCTAACTCGACGGTAGCCGGGAAGGTGCGCGCCAAATCACTCGCTACCGGCTGCGCGGTGATGCGTGACATACCCATATCGCCGTGAGCCAGATGCTCAACATAGCGACCAAACTGCACCGGCACCGACTGATCCAGCCCGAGATCTTTGCGGATCTGGGCGTAAGTCGATTCGCTGGCGTGGTCGCCAGCCACTTGCAGCGTAGGGTCAATCGGCGCGAGGTGGGAAAGCGTAAAGGTAAACGCCAGCAGGCCGAGCAGCGTCAGCGCCAGTGAAATCAGGCCGGTCAGCAGACGGCCTGACCAGCGCCAACCCTGCCGGACGAATCCGGCGGGTGTTGAACTATCAGTCATTACTTAGTGACCTTGCTGTAGAAGACCATGTCAGGGTTGATACCCTGCACGTAGCCCTGAATGTTGTCACGCACGGCAATCAGGCTCTTGGCCTGCAAACCAATCACGAACGGCGAGCTTTTCTGCACTTCTAATTGCAGTTTACGGTAATCCGCCACGCGTTTAGCTTGATCAGGCTCGGCGGTCGCCGCCAGCGTCAGTTTATTCAACTCTGGAATTGACCAGTTAGCGCGCCATGCCAGCGTCTGGCCGCCATTCTCTGCGTTATAGGCAAAGGCCGAGGCGTTGGTGTTCGGGTCGAAGTAATCCGGACCCCATGAGGACATGTACGCGTCGTACTCGTGGGCTTTAACCTTGGTAGAAATCTGCTGGCTCAGGCCCGGATCCAGTTTCACCGTCACCCCGCCCTGCGCGAAGCTCGCCTGCAAGGCTTGGGCGATGTCCAAATACGGCGGTTGGTTGGAGGTTGAAATGGTGAAGGTGACGTTTTTCAGCCCGGCTTTTTCCAGAATGGCTTTAGCCTTGGCTGGATCGTAGGTGTAAGGGTTGTCATTCAGCGCGCCAAGATAGCCCTCTGGCAGGAACGCCTGATGCACCTGGAAGGTGTCTTTCATCAGATCGTGGGCGATGTGTTTGTAGTCAAACAGGTAGCGTGCTGCTTCCCAAAATGCCGGGTTGCCCAAGGCTGGAGAGGCTTTGGCGTTAAATTGCAGGAAGTACAGTGACGCGTAAGGGATCGCCAGCGGCTTCACGCCCTTTTTGCCTTCCAGCGCGGCCATTTGGTCAGCACCGAGGTTACGCGCCATATCGGCATCGCCCTGCTCAATCAGCAGGCGGCGAGCAGCCGGATCCGGCACGTTTTTGATCAAGATGGTTTTCAACTTAGGCGCGCCCTCTGGCGAGCTTGGGTTGGCGTCGAGCACCACCACTTCATGCGGCACGTAGGTGCGGATTTTGTACGGGCCGCTGCCCGCGGAATGGCTGGCCAGCCACTCATGGCCAAGGTCGGTGCCTTTGGCATTCTCTTTAACCTGTTTGCTGTCGACGATGGAAGAAACTGGCGCAGAGAGCAGGCTCAGCACGAAGTTCGGGCTGACGTTGGCGGTCCAGCTCACCTTCACGTGGTGATCGTCAACTTTGGTCAGGAAGCTGTCGACGTTTTTGGCATCCCAACCCAGCTGGGTCAGCACGAAGGATGGCTCGAGGTTGAGCTTCACTACGCGAGACAGGGAGAAAATCACGTCGTCGGCGGTCAGGGGGTTGCCGCTGGCGAACACGGCTTTAGGGTCGAGGGTAAAGGTCAGGCTGCGGTTGTCTTTGCCTGCTTCCCACGAGGTCGCCAGCGTCGGTTTTAAATCGATTGGGTTATTCGGGTCTGACTGCACCAAACGCTGATAAATATTGTTGAACGCCTGCACGGTGGTCAGCTCAAAGCCCTGCGCCGGGTCAAAGCTTGACGTGTCATCGATAGATTGCGCAATAACCAAGGTATTCGCTGGCGTTGCGGCCTGAACGGTAAAGCTGGCCGCGATAGCCGCGAACAGAACGGAAGGGATAAAGGCTTTCATGGTGATGACTCTCCAACATAGCGAAATTGCTAATAATTTCCTGAGTGTATGTGAGTCGCTAACTCACAAGAAAGTCGTTTAACGACTAACCTTATGCTTTTATCGCATAAGATTATGAGTATGGTTATTAAAGCGGCGTTTAGCCAAATGTTCAGTATCAAAGTGGGGAGGGAAAGGTGCCAAAAAGCCTTGCCTCCCCTGTTTCCAAGGGAGGCATTGGTGATTAGAAATCGTAGGTGGCGGAGAGTTTAAACTGGCGCGGCGTGCCCTGCGTCAAATAGCCGCCGGTGGCCGAAGCCCAGTAGTTCTCATTGGTGACGTTTTCCAGATTGGCGCGCCATGTCAGAGTATGTTCCTGCATCGGCATAGCGTAACGCACGCCCAGGTCGAGGCGAGTCCAGGCATCAATTTTTTGCGTGTTGGCTTCATTGAGATACTGCGAGCCGGTGCGGATCACCTTGCCGGTCAGCGTCACGTTCTGCACGCGCGGGACATCCCACTCGCCGCCGAGCACTACCTGATAGTTCGGCACGCCGATGGCGTCGTTACCATCATTCAGACCACCGTTGGTGTCCGTCAGCTCCGGCTTAAGCCACATGGCGCTGCCCAGCAGGCGCACGCCGTACATCGGCTCACCAAACACGCTCAGCTCGACGCCACGGTTGCGCTGCATGCCGTACAGGCCATATTCGCGCGTCACGCTATTGGTGTAAGAGGCCGGTTTTTTGATTTCAAACAGCGCCAGCGAGCCGCCGAGAGTGCCGAAATCAAACTTGGCACCCACTTCGTTTTGCTTCGAGGTAATGGCAGGGAATACTGCGCCAGCGTTGGACGCCGTGCTTGGCGCCGGATCGCTCGGCTGAAGGCCCTCTATGTGGTTGGCGTAGAGCGAGACATGTTCCCACGGCTTGACCAATAGGCCGTAAGCGGGAGTGACCTTGGTGTCGTCGAAGGCCGCATTCTGCACGCCGTCATAGGTGTAGCCACGTGTCAGAACCTCCTGACGGCGCGCCCCCAGCGTCAACAACACTTTATCATCCAACACGCCCAAGGTGTCAGAAACCGCGATGCCACTGCTGCGGCTGCGGTTACGCACTTTCGGGTCATCCATATGGCCGCCGGTAAAACTGGTTGGCGGGTAGTTTATAGGCTCAGGATCATAGAGGTTGAACGGTCCGCGATCGGCGGTTTTCGGCATGGTGTAGCTGGTGCGAGTCTTCACATAGACGCTGGAGAAGCCGACGTTAACCTTTTGCGACACAAACCCGGTGTCGAAGTCGCCGCGCAGCCCCGCCATGGTGGAGATGCGATCGGCGAAGTAAGGCACGCTGAGGCGTCCAATGGTGCCGTTTCCATTAACATCGGTCACGGTTGGCGAGGCGTAATCGCCAGTCTCATGAGCATGGCTGGCACCCAGCCCGGCGTAGGCCGTCCAGTGATCGGTGAGGTCATACTCCCCTTTCAACATGCCGAATTCGTTCTCGGTATGGGTGTTCGACCAGGGCTGCGCGTAGTTAAGGGTTGATGATGGCGCATCTGGAACTTTGGTCAGCGTCGGGCTGAGATACACCGGTGGGCGGCCATTGCCGACGACCTGCTTTTGATAGCCAAGGTCGAGTGAGCTGCGGAAACGATCGCCGCGATAGTCCAGGCCGATAGAGCCAAGGGTCGTACGGCGATATTCATCGTCCACCGCCGCGTCCCCTTCGCGGTGCAGGGCGTTGACGCGCACGCCCCACTGGTCGTTGTCGCCAAAGCGGCGGCCGACGTCAATCCCGGTGCCAATCTGCGAGGAGCTGGTGTAATCCATCGTGACGCGAGTGAGTGGCGCGGAAGAGGCGCGTTTGGGTTCGACGTTAATCGCACCGCCTACCCCGCTGCCGCCTGGGGTAACGCCGTTGATAAAGGCGTTGGAGCCTTTAAACAGCTCGACGCGGTCGGCGAAGTTGCTGGCGACCACCTGACGCGGCAGCACGCCGTACATGCCGCCGTAGGAGATATCATCGCCATTGAGCGAGAAGCCGCGCACCATAAAGGTTTCGGAGAAGTTGCCGTAGCCGTAGCCGCTCTGCACCGAGGCATCGTTGCTCAGCACGTCGGCCAGCGAGCGCGCCTGCTGGTCCTGAATCAGTTTGTCGGTGAAGCTAATCACGTTGAACGGCACGTTTTTAGCATCCTGCTCGCCCAAGATCCCCAATCTTCCGCCGTTCGCCACGCCGCCATCAAGATAGGCTGGCACCGGGGTGTTGCCCCCAGCCTTGAAGTCATCCGCCATGGCGGTGACGGTCAGGGTATCTTCTCCCTTTAGGCTGCTCGCGCTGTCTGGCGCAGCTGGCGATGGCGCAGCGGCGTGGGCAAGAGGTGCAGTGATAGCCGAACAGATAAGCACGGATAATAGGCTACGGGTCAGGCGACCCGCCGACGGTGAGCGGTGTGACGTTTGCATAGAGGTTCCCCAATGAACAAAATGAGAATGCCAATGATTCTCATAAAGATTGGGATTATGCGCATTGACTGCTCGATTGCAATAAAATTGGTAATAAAAAAAACCGCCTTTTGAAGTGCATCAAATGGCGGTTTAGTGGGTTGCGTTAGTTGCAGCAGTAAGTCTTAGCCGAGGCCGGGAACCCCTTCTGCCGGAGATACCGCCAGCAGCATACGCACCTGATTAACCAGTTCGCTCATGCAGTCGTCGCGCATACCGTAGGTTTGCAGTTCTTTCTCCAGCGCGAACAGGTATTGCGCGTTGGTGCCGAGCGGCCCGCTGGCTTTGGCAATCAGCGGCGCGATCACCTGATATGAGGTGTCAGCTTCAAACAGCGGGTGTGCCGGGTCCATGATGAACACCAGCGCAGTCACTTTGCGGCCGTCGTCGAGATCCAGCTCGCACCACGTCGGGCAGTAACAGCCGGTGACCATTTCACGTTTCCACAGCAGTTCCAGCTCTTCTCGCAGCTTATCTTCCGGCAGGCGGAACGCCAGACCCGTGGTGCGGCCGCCCTCTTTCAGCGCTAGCATGCGGCCCGGCTGGGTGTGCGTCCCGCGTCCCGAGGTCAAGCGCAGACAGAAAGCGCGGTGATAGCCGTTAAGTGTCGCCGGTCGCGCCTCATCCGAGTCAAACACCGGATTCCACATCAGAGAGCCGTAACCGAATATCCATACCGGGCTATTGTCCGGGCGTCGCGCCAGCGTGCAGTCGAGCGAGGCGGAACGTTGTTCGGAGGTCAATAACATCGACTCGTCGATGCTGCCGAATGCTGTTTTGCAATCTGCGTTACGCAGAAAATCTCGGGTTAACATTCATCGCCTCCTTCAAAACCACTGCTTATAGAACTTGCCATACTGTTGACGCTGTTTTCTCCGTTATTGCGCTTTATTCCTTTTTATCGCTCTAAAAAAGGAAAAAAACATAAGAATTTCTTTATGTCGTTAATAGTTCAAACCTTATGCGTTTCTGCGTCAGCAATCAAGATTGAAGGTGATCACAAAACGAAAATATGATGAACATTTAGTGAACATTGATAAATGCGCGGCGGGAATGGCAATGAGAGACAAATAAAGCCCGGCACGAAGGCCGGGCGGAAAGCTTTTTAGTGTAAGAAAGCCAAGGTATGCATTACTTTTTGGGATGCCATTTATCGTCATCCCCTTTCTGATAACCGTGCTTAACCGCCGCCCAGGCTACCTTGTGCGCGGTTTCTTCCCGGCTGTCATCACCCTGCCTGTCTTTGGATTTCGCATATTCATCCCATGCGCTGTTAAAGGCTTCTTTATAGATGTCTTGAGCATGAGGCGGGAGCACATTACGCACGGAATCCGGTAAAGATGATCGGTTGTCATAAGGCATTTCCAGTCTCCTCGTTAGTCGTCTGGGTTATTTGATAAAGCAACAAAGTCTAAAAACCCCACTTTTTGCTGCCTCGATCGGTGTTTCATCACCCGTTTTGCTACATAACGAAGTCTAGCTGCTACGCTAAATAGGGTTATAGGTAATGTTCTGATAAGCCTAATAGGACTGAAAATAATAAAGATAATTCAGTAAACGTAAAGCAGCGTAAGTGCAGGCAGGAAATCCATTAAAAAATGGGGTTATTCGATGACTCAGTTGAAAACTTCTCATCATCGTCATAACTCTAACTTATTAAATTAACTCTTTGTTTTTAATATTCTTTAAAGTATTCAAAAACACATCTACCAGACTTAATTAGCGTCTTATATTAAGTTATAGCGCTTAAAATCGATGTCTTATGATTTTTTATTACCAAAGCAAGCTTATATCTATCAATTAAGTCGTTTTTCTTATATAGTGAACGAGTTAACGCGCCATGGCATAACGAGTTTGTTGTGCTCTATGACGCGTTCTTTGCTGGCAGTGAAAACACTGCTGTTTCGTGAAGCCGGTTCGTCCGAGCCACGTAAGTTTTGCACAGGAGAATAATCATCATGGTGTCATCTCAGGAGCATCCGAAGCATAAATCCCGCCATCAAGAATATTCACTCGTTTTCCCTATTGCTGCCTTATTAGTCTTGGTCTTTTGGAGTGATAGCAGCAATTTCCTCGCCGTCATCGGCATCAACGCAATCGCACTGGTGGGTATTCTCGCCAGCGCCTTCAGCGTTGTGCGCCACGCCGACGTTCTTGCCCACCGCTTAGGCGAACCTTATGGTTCACTCATCCTCAGCCTGTCGGTGGTTATCCTCGAAGTGAGTCTGATTTCCGCGCTAATGGCAACGGGTGACGCCGCCCCGGCGCTGATGCGTGACACGCTGTTCTCGATCATCATGATCGTGACCGCCGGTCTGGTTGGTTTCTCTTTATTGCTGGGTGGCCGTAAGTTCGCGACTCAGTATGTGAATTTGGGTGGTATTAAGCAGTACCTGATGGCGATTTTCCCGCTGGCGATCATCGTGCTGGTTCTGCCTGCCGCCCTGCCCGACGGTAACTTCACTACCGTGCAGGCGCTGATCGTCGCCGTGATTTCTGCCGCGATGTACGGCGTGTTCTTGCTGATTCAAACTAAAACGCACCAAAGCCTGTTCATTTATGAGCACGAAGATGAAGGTGAAGAAGACGGCCACGGCAAGCCTTCTTCCAAGAGCAATCTGACCCACACCCTGTGGCTGATTGTCCATCTGGCGCTGGTTATCGCGGTGACTAAATTCAACGCTGACCCGCTGGAAGAGCTGTTAACCGAGCTGAACGCCCCGGCGCAGTTCACAGGCTTCTTGGTCGCGCTGCTGATCCTCTCCCCTGAAGGTCTGGGTGCGTTGAAAGCCGTGATGAAGAATCAGGTGCAGCGCGCGATGAATCTGTTCTTTGGTTCGGTTCTGGCGACCATTTCCCTGACCGTACCTGCCGTCACCCTGATTGCCACCCTGACCGGCCAGGAGCTGATCTTCGGTCTGGCCCCGGCGAACATCGTAGTGATGCTGTCAGTGCTGATTCTGTGCCAGATATCCTTCTCCACTGGCCGTACCAATGTATTAAACGGTACTGCTCATCTGGCGCTGTTTGTGGCGTACATGATGATCATCATGCTGTAAGCCTGCTTACAGGTAAAACTAAGGCCGCCTCAATTCACATTGGGCGGCCTTTTTATTAGAGACAGGTGCGAGGGAAGAATTAAGAGTAGGCGTGCAGGGTGCGTTTACACAGCTCTGAACGCACGCAGTCCTCTTTACCAAACTGAATGATGCCAACCATCTCGTCTTCTTCGAAGCGAGACATTGCATCGCTAAGCCCTGATACTACCCCACGCGGCAAATCGCATTGGGTAACATCCCCGTTTACTATTACCGTCACATTTTCGCCGAGACGGGTCAGGAACATTTTCATTTGGCTGGCCGTGACATTCTGGGCTTCGTCCAGAATAACCACTGCGTTTTCGAAAGTGCGCCCGCGCATATACGCAAAAGGTGCAATTTCAACCTTGCCTATTTCCGGTCGCAGGCAATATTGCATAAATGATGAACCCAGACGACGTAATAAGATGTCGTATACCGGACGGAAATAAGGTGCGAACTTCTCAGAGATATCGCCGGGCAAGAAACCGAGGTCTTCGTCGGCCTGCAATACTGGGCGGGTAACAATAATCCTATCTATCTCTTTATGTATTAATGCCTCTGCAGCTTTCGCCGCGCTAATAAATGTTTTGCCACAGCCTGCTTCGCCGGTAGCAAAAATTAACTGCTTATTCTCTATGGCTGATAAGTAATGACCTTGAGCTTCAGTTCGTGCCTGGATTGGAGAGGTATCGCGAGAGTCGCGAGCCATTCCAATCGATTCCACACCGCCCATTTGGATTAAAGAGGTCACAGATTCTTCCTCACGTTGGCGGTGACTGCGTGAATCACGACGAATAACACGTTTCGCTTCACGACGAGCTTTGATCACTTCTTTCTGTCTTCCCATAGTGGCACCTTACAGTTTGATTCACTTAACGCTAAGGCATAGGCCCGCACGGTTATGTTTCACTAACAAATGAGGTTTTGGTCTCCTTTTAGACCAAGTTGAGCCAATGAATAACGTGAAGAGGAAAATAACGTCGGGTGATTAACAAATGAGCGCCCTGCTATTTTCTTTAGACATACTGTCTGTTCACGAGGAGGCATTGCCATTAATGACAAACCGCTGACCTTCAAAGCATTGGAGCCAGTTAAACGGCCAGACAAATAGCCAGTTGGTTGCAGTGTAAGTGTGGGGTCAGTTAAAGAACGGAGGCGCTGTTGCGTGGTTGAAAAGTGACAAAATAATAAAGACGTGGAAAAGGTTTGGTCGGTTAATATCAGAGAGTCGAAGTCTTGACCCTCGTTTGCGGTTAAGCAGTGACAACGAGTGGAGAGGTGTAAATATGTTTTTTTATTACTCAGCCCAAAATAGGACTTTCTCATTCGCGATCCCCGCTGTGATATTTACGACCTTGGCCGCTCACCGAGTAAACTTTTTAATCCTGCTCAATTCAATTTATTAATTTGAACCTACTGAGCGTTAACTAAAAAGTACCGCCTGATAATGACAGTATAGTGACAGCTGCCATCTTTGCTAAGAATTTTCATTACTAACCTGTTACTGAAATGTAAGAAAGTTTGTTGAGTTGGTCAATAGGATCTTTCACGATCTAAAAAAGATCCTATTATCCTGCCGCACGCAGTGATTAACTCTTTTTAGCCTCGAAGGCCCTACTGCAAAGGCTTTGCACCGCGATTGAACCCGTTATCGCGAATAAAATCGGGATCAAAAAATCATGCCCAACGCGGGTAAATTCCATAATTAATACCACCGCCGTCAGTGGCATTTTCATTGAGGAAGCTAAAAAGGCCGCCGCACCGATAATCGCAAAAGCGCCGAGAGAGGTGCCCGGCCAATAAATATTCCACAGCCCGCCCAGCACGCAGGCCAGCAACGCGCCGTTAGACAGCCCCGGCGTCAGCAACCCGCCCTGCGCACCCGCCCGCAGCGTGCTCCAGGTGATAGCCACTTTCGCCACCAGCAGCAGCGCCGCCAGCGCGATGGTGATCTGATTGTCGAAGCTGATTTGCGCCGGGCCTTTGCCGTTGCCCAATAACTGCGGCAGCCAACCGGCCAAAATGCCGATAATCGCAAAGTTAATTAGATTGAGCGGGATCAGCCTGGCGTCGCGTGGGGCCTGCGCTTTGGCCTTGTTGGTCAGGCGCGTAAACCAGTAGGCCGCGAAGCCGAACACCGGCCCCATCACCACCGACCAGACCAGCAGCGACGGCGTGATATCCAGCGGCATCAGGTGGTACTGGGACTCATTGCCCAGCCCAATCCAGGCCACCAGGGCAGCAATAGAAGAAGTACAGATCGCCGGAAGCAGCAGCTGCCAGCTAAAAGCGCCCAGCAGCACTTCCAGCACGAAGACCGCCCCGCCGAGCGGCACGTTATACACCGCCGCCAGCCCCGCGCCTGCGCCACAGGCAATCATGATTTGGGTTTCACGCACGGTGAGAGCAAAACGTTGGGAGAGCCAGTTAGCGGAGATAGCGCCAATTTCTCGCGGTGCCACTTCGCGGCCCAGAGGTGAACCCAGCGCCACGGTGATGATTTGCAGCAAGGCGTGAATCGTGGTGCTGAAGAACGGCATATCGGGCTTATCGGATTTCACCGCCGCCGCGATGCTCACCAGCGGCTTGCCCCAGCGATAGAGCGCCCACCAGCCGATCCCTGCCACCAAGCCACACACCACCAGCACGGCAAAGCGCCGCCCATGCGTCGCGGCAGCCACCCCCTGCAAAAAGCTTTCATTGCTGATGATAGCGTTCTGGCTGTAGCCAAACGCCAGGTGCTGAATGCTGTGAAGAATAAGCGCCAAGGTCATGCCGCCTAGCCCGGCTAGAATGCCGGTAGCGACCGTGGCGAGGGTTAGGCGCCAAATCGGGCTGGAAATTGGTGTCTGACTCAACTGTTCTCTCCGTAATTTGGCCTAAGGTCCTGCGCCAATGAGTAAATTTTTTAGCTTACTCATTCAATTTACAAGAAAACGGTTAAACGGCAGGTCAGCTCAGCAGATTATTTTTCTTTTCATTGAGGAAATAACTGTTGATCCCCTCGGCTAGCGCGCGGGCCATCTTCTCCTGAAATACCGGCTCGCCGAGCAACTTTTCTTCATGCTTATTGGTGATAAAGGAGGTTTCTACCAGCACCGACGGGATGCGCGGAGACTTCAGCACGGCAAAGCCCGCCTGCTCGGGGTGCGGACTGTGCATAGGGTGAACTTTGATAATGTTTGACGCCAAATGGCGGCCGAAATCCAGACTGCGGCTGATGGTTTCGCGTTGGTCGAGGTCAAACAGCGTCTCTTTGAGATAGGGATCGTCAGTCTTGAAATCATCGTCATACAGCACGTCGACGCTGTTCTCACTCTGCGACAAATAGCGAGCCATGGCACTCCCCGCACCGTGTGGCGACAGCGCAAACACCGACGCGCCCGAGACATCATCATTGGTAAAGCCGTCGGCGTGAATCGAGATAAACAGGTCGGCCTGATGTTGATGCGCCAGACTCACCCTATGATATAGCGGGATAAACACATCATCTTGCCGCGTCAGCACGGCGTGAATGCCATGTTCCTGATCCAGCAGGCTTTGCAGCCGTTTGGCAATATGCAGTACCACGTGTTTTTCATAGGTGCCTTCATTGCCAATTGCTCCCGGATCTTTACCGCCGTGGCCGGGATCAATCATCACCAGCAACGGCTTCTTGGCGGCGGGCGCAGCGGCGGTTGGCAGAGCCTGACTGACGGCCCCTCCCGGCAGGCTAATGCCGACCTGCAACTGGCCCGCCGTCTTGGTGCGCTGCAAACGCGGCGCGGCGCTCAGTTGCAGCACAATCCGGGTGATTTGCGGCGTGAAATGGGCAATCTGGGTATGAACCAGCCACGGGAATTTTTGCTTCAACACGGTCAGCGAGTGGATTAGCGCGGGAGGAAACGCCTCCATCGGCACATCAATCACTACTCGCTGCGGGTTATCGAGGGTGAACACGCGGCTGCGTTTATCAGCAGACGGAATTGTCACGTTAATTTGCGCGGCGTCAGAGGTCAGCGAGACCGGCGCGGCAACAGATTTGGCATACACGCGCGGCGCGGTCAGGGCCATGCCCATACCTAAAATAAGCAGTTTTCGGCGCTGATGGTTGATGGTCATAAACAGGGTTTCCTCGGACATCGTGACGACTTAGCATCATGACATTCCTCAGATTTTTATGAATTAGCGGGAGTATTAACAGGCGGTGAATTCGGTAACGAGGCGTAAGAAAATGAAATCTATCCCCCTTTATCCTGACAGAGCTAAGGGGGATATTCTGCGGTTTGCTGAATTATGCTTCGATCAGCGACTGACCCAAATAGTGGTTCTCATCCTGTACGCCGGGCAGCGTGAAGAAGAAGCCGCCGCCCACCGGGCGAATGTACTCTTCCAGCGGCTCGCCGTTCAGGCGTTTTTGCACCGCGAGGAAGCCCTTCTCCAGGTCGTGCTGGAAGCAGACAAACAGCAGCCCCATCTCCAACTGGCCGGAGTTAGTCACCCCCAGCGAGTAGCTATAGCCGCGACGCAGCATCAGGCTGTCATCGGTGGCTTTGGTGCGCGGGTTGGCCAAGCGAATGTGGGCATCAAGCGGAATCACCTTGCCTTCTGGGTCTTTGCTGTAGTCCGGCACGTCGTGCTCTTTCGCCATTCCCAAAGGCGCACCGCTGTGTTTGTGGCGACCAAAGATGGTTTGCTGCTCCTGCAACGGCGTGCGATCCCAGAACTCGACGTGCATCGGGATAATGCGCATTGCCTGATAGCTGCCGCCCACGGTCCACGCCGGTTCGCCCTGCTCTGGCGTCACCCAGATGGCTTTATCCATCAGCGGCGTGTCTTTGGTGTCCGGGTTGGCGGTCCCGTCTTTAAAGCCCAGCAGGTTGATTGGCGTCTCTTTGCCCTGACTGCGCGCGGCGTGGGAAGAGATAAAGCCGTCGCGACGCCAGCGCACGCTGAGCAAATCCGGCGTGTACTTGATGATGTCGCGCAGCGCGTGGATCACCGTGTCGCTGTTGTTGGCGCAAATCTGTAGCAGCATGTCGCCGTGGCACAGCTTGGCGTCCAGCGAGTCGTTCGGGAAACGCTCCATGCGTTGCAGCTTCAGCGGTTTGTGCGCGGCGAGGCCAAAACGCTGATCGAACAGGGAGTCGCCGACGGAGAGCGTCATGGTCAGGTTGTCCGGGTAAATCTCCGGCCCCATCACGCCTGAATCCATCGGCGGGAATTTCGGGTCAACCTCCGGCGCGGTGCCGCCCGTGGTGAGGAAGGCAAAACGGCTGGTCAGTAAACGGAACAGGCGCTCAAGGTCCGCCTTGCTGGTTGCCAGCACGTCGAAGGACACCAGCATCATCGACGCCTGTTGCGGGGTCAGAATACCCGCCTGATGCACGCCGTGGAAAGGCTGTTTACTCCAGCGCTCATCGGGGGAAACCGTGCCCGGCGCATAGCCCGGCTTTGAACCCGTGGTCTTCGACGCCTGCTGGTTATCAACACCGGCCGCCGCCGCGCCGCCAAGGGCCAACACGCCGCCCATCAAACCCACACCCTTCAACAAACGGCGGCGTGAGGAAGAGACGTCCTGAGATTCAGGGGCTTTATCGTTTTTGTCACTCATTGCTTTGCCTCAACAAACTCTACTGCTTGCCACTACGCGAAAGGAGCGCCGCGGCGCTCCTTTATTGTGATATTTCAAACGCCCTACCTTTCCCCAAAATAATTCGTGTTGCAGGAAGGCGGCAACCGAAGGAACCCGATGAGCTGACTCAAGTCAGTGATTCGAGTAACTAAGGGCAGCCAATGCACCTGCTGCGCGAAGCATGAAGAGGAATCAATCTAAGCCCAACACGCCACGCAGCTTAGCCAGATCTTCCGCCAGCGTGGTGATCGGCCCTTTCATCGCGATGCGGTCGGCATCGGTCAGCTTCTCATAGCTCTCGTAGCCATCTTTGGTTTTGTATTTATCCAACAGCGCATCGACGGTTTTGAAGTTTGCGTCAATCTTATCCAGCAGCGGCTTGTCGGCTTTTTCCAACAGTGGGCGCAGCAGGTTAACGATTTTCTGCGAACCATCAAGGTTGGCGCGGAAGTCCCACAGGTCGCTGCGGCTGTAACGGTCTTCTTCACCACTGATTTTGCTGGAGGCCACTTCTTCGATCAGGTCCGCCGCGCCGCCAACCACTTTGTTCGGTGGGAAGGTCAGGTCAGTGATGCGTTTTTGCAGATCCTGTACGTCGGTGTAGAGCTTATCGGCGTAAGGCTCGGTACCTTTGGTGGTTTTATCCGCAAACAGGATTTTCTCCAGGCGGTGGAAACCAGTGAATTTCGGGTCTTCGGCTTTCTTCTCAAAGTCATCTTCACGGGCGTCAATGCTGCCGTCGAGGTCAGAGAACAGTTCGGCGATTGGCTCGATGCGCTCGTAATAAACGCGGGTTGAGGCATAGAGAGATTGCGCCTTTTTCAAGTCTCCTTTCTTAATCGCGTCAGTGAAAGCTTTGGTGTGGGAAACCAGTTCGCCCACCTGCTGAGTCACATAGACTTTATATTCCGCGATTGGCCCAACCAGTGCCATGGCGTCAGGTTTGGTGGCGGTGCTAGCCCCTTCGCTGGTCACGGTCAGCTTGCCTTTCGGGTTGCTCAACAGGCCGCAGGTCATGTCATATTCGCCTGGCTCCAGATTGGCCGTCATCTTCTGGGTGAAGCCCGGCGCGATGTTCTCACGCTCTTCCACCACCATCACGCCTTTAAGGATCTCCCACTCCAGCCCTTTCTGGCTGGCGTTGTGTACCACAAACTGCGTTTTACCGGCAGGCACGGTCAGTGACATTGGGTCACACTGTTTATCGTTCACCGTGATTTTGACTTGTGGAATATCCGCCGCCAGCGCATTGGCGCTCAGGCCGAAAAGCGGCAAGGAGAGCAGAGCAACCTGCAAAGCGGTACGGCGGAACAGCGTGTTTGACTTGGACATCGGGTAACACCCCTATTAAAGACGCCCTGTTAAAGGCGGTTGTTAAAATTATTAAACCACTGTTATCAAAGAAATCGTCATGCTTAGCGCGGGGTCTTCTGGCCAGCGGCAGGTGCTACCAAAGGTTGTTTCCCTTGCGGCAAGAAGAACAGAATCAGTGCTGGGATCAGATAGAGGAAGTAGACCGAGACTTCGCTGACGGTCGGTGCTTCCTGATAACCAAACATGCCTTCCAATAAGGTGCCGAACAGCGAATGTGTCGACAGCACGTTGCTCAAATCAAAGGCGATGTCCTGCATGCTGTTCCACAGACCGGCTTCGTGGAAGGCGCGGATCGCTCCGGCGGCCAGCCCAGCAGCCACAAACAGAATGAACAGGCTGGTCCATTTGAAGAACTTGGCGAGGTGCAGCTTCACGCCGCCGTAGTAAATCAGGAAGCCAAGCACCACGGCGGCGGCCAGACCCAGAATCGCCCCGATTGGCGCGGCAATGCCGACATCCTGCTGGAACGCCGCCAGCAAGAAGAAGACCGACTCCAGCCCTTCACGCGCCACGGCGAAGAACACCATCGCCACCAGCGCCCAGCCCTGCCCGCGGCCTGAGTTCAGCGCGTTATCGATAGCCCCTTCCAGATGCACTTTGATTGAGCGCGACACTTTACGCATCCAGAACACCATGTAAGTCAGAATGCACACCGCGATCACCGCCACGATGCCTTCAAACAGCTCTTGCTGCTTCTGCGGGAATTCGCCGGTGGTTTCGTTGATGAAAATGCCCAATGCCAGACAGAGCGCGGCGGCGATGAAAACGCCAATCCATACGACGCCCAGCCACTGCCCGCGCTGGGTGCGCTTGAGGTAACTGGCAATCAGACTGACGATTAGCGCGGCTTCAAGCCCTTCGCGAAACATGATGAGAAAGGGAACGAACATAGCTAAAACTCCCGGCACCGCGGTGCTGAAGAACTAAGATTACCCACTTTCCTGTCACCGGCGAACAGCCGAGGTTCAAGGCAAAGCATGTAAAGATAAGTAAAAATGAAAACGATAGTGATTATCATTCCTGCAAAAATAAAAACAAGTGGCTACCCGCGCTTTTTTGCGCCAACTGTCGGCTTTTAGCAGGAAATTTTATTGCTGATTATTTCAGAGAAAACGCCAGAAAATGGCTGAGATAAAAAAGAGCGGAGCCGGTTTCCCCGCTCCGCCCTATTACTTAGGACCCATGTTCAATACAAAACGGCAGTGATCAGACGGTTTTGTACTCTGCCTCTGCGGCGTTGAAACGGTTTTCCACCGCAATTGAAGGTTTGCGGCCCATCAGGCTCACAATCCAGATAGCCAGTGAGGCAAAGATAAAGCCCGGAATGATTTCGTACAGGTCCAGCCAGGCGTACTGTTTCCAGATAAGCACGGTGCCCGCGCCTACCACCATACCGGCCAGAGCGCCGTTACGGGTCATGCGACGCCACATCACTGAGATCAAAATAACCGGGCCAAATGCCGCGCCGAAGCCTGCCCACGCATAGCTTACCAGCCCTAGCACGCGGTTATCCGGGTTCGCCGCCAGCGCAATCGCCACCAGCGCCACTACTAGCACCATCACGCGGCCAATCCACACCAACTCAAACTGGCTGGCATTTTTACGCAGGAAGGCTTTGTACAAATCCTCTGTGATCGCGCTGGAGCACACCAGCAGCTGGCAGCTCAGGGTACTCATCACCGCCGCCAGAATTGCCGACAGCAGCACGCCCGCCACCCAAGGGTTGAAGAGGATTTTTGCCAGCTCGATAAACACTCGCTCGCCGTTTTCGGTTACGTTTCCAGCCTGCGACGGATTGTTGTGGAAGTAAGCAATGCCGAAGAAACCCACCGCGATAGTACCCGCGAGGCATAGGATCATCCACGTCATGCTGATGCGGCGGGCGCTGCGAATGGTGCGATGCGAGTCAGCGGCCATGAAGCGCGCCAGAATGTGCGGCTGCCCAAAGTAGCCCAGCCCCCAGCCCAGCAGCGACAGGATCGCCACCAGATTCATGCCTTTGAACATATCCGTGTATTCTGGGTTTTTGGCGTTGATCACCATCATCGAAGTATCAATCCCGCCAACCGCCAGAATGACGATAATCGGCGTGAGGATCAGCGCGAATATCATCAGGCTGGCCTGTACGGTGTCGGTCCAGCTAACCGCCAGGAACCCGCCAATAAAGGTGTAAATGATGGTAGCCGCCGCCCCAGCCCACAGCGCGTTGGCGTAAGTCATGCCGAAGGTGCTTTCAAACAGGCGCGCACCGGCCACGATGCCAGAAGCGCAATAAATAGTGAAAAATACCAAAATTACGATGGCTGAGATGATGCGCAGTAACTTGCTGGAATCTTCAAAACGGTGGGTGAAGTAGTCCGGCAAGGTAAGCGCGTTGTTGTTGGCTTCGGTGTGCACCCGCAGGCGCCCCGCCACCAGCTTCCAGTTGAGATAAGCGCCGATCGTCAGGCCGATGGCAATCCAACTTTCTGAAATTCCAGAGATAAAAATCGCGCCCGGCAGGCCCATCAGCAGCCAGCCACTCATGTCCGAGGCCCCGGCTGATAACGCTGTCACCACGCTGCCCAGACTGCGGCCGCCGAGAATATAGTCATCGAAATTCTTAGTGCGCAGATAGGCGATCAGCCCAATCAGAATCATTCCGAAGATATAAACGCAAAACGTCACCGCCATAGGTGTATTCATTGTCATGCAAGTTCTCCACTTGTAATTTTCAATCTGTAAAAACCCCTGTCTGCTGATATGCCTCTGTGGGCCGTTTTATTAGTGAAAAATATCAGCGTATAAATCCAATCCGCCAGGATAGTTATCGACATAAACCGCAATTACAAGATTTTTAACATGCCAGTCACATGAAACAGATCCCCTATCACATTAATTATGATTGCGGGTTGCACCTTACATCGCGCGCAGTTGTACCGCCCACAACTCCCATTAACCAAAGCCTTTAGCGATCCCCGTCACAGCTAAAAATGTTAAAAATTGAGCCAGATTTAGCATTGCTGCACATCATGCAATTAACAGGGTTGCACAAAGTTGCAACATAGAAGATATTGCTGCTCAGAAAACATCAACGATTGCCCTATCAGGCTGACTTATGGAGTGAAAGATGGGAATGACGACAATGGGCGTGAAGCTGGACGAAGCGACGCGTGACCGTTTGAAAGTGGCCGCGCAGGGTATCGATCGCACGCCGCACTGGTTGATTAAGCAGGCTATTTATTCCTATCTGGAACGCCTGGAAAATGGTGATACTCTGCCGGAAATCCCTGCCTTAAATGCGGCGGGCATGAGCGATCATGAAGAACAACCGGCCCTGAGCCTGTTGGAAACCCATCAGCCATTCCTCGATTTTGCAGAGCAGATTTTGCCGCAGTCGGTTAGCCGTTCGGCTATCACCGCTGCCTACCGCCGCCCAGAGCCAGAAGCCGTCTCTATGCTGCTCGAGCAGGCTCGCCTGCCAGCGGATATGGCCCTGGCCGCGCACAAACTGGCCTATGATCTCGCCAGCAAATTGCGTAACCAGAAAAGCGCCAATGGCCGTGCCGGTATGGTACAGAGCCTGTTGCAGGAGTTCTCGCTCTCCTCGCAGGAAGGCGTGGCGCTGATGTGTCTGGCCGAAGCTTTGCTGCGTATTCCTGATAAACCGACCCGTGACGCGCTGATCCGCGACAAAATCAGCACCGGTAACTGGCATTCGCACCTTGGCCGCAGCCCGTCGCTGTTCGTCAACGCCGCGACCTGGGGTCTGTTATTCACCGGTAAACTGGTGGCAACCCACAATGAAGCCAATCTCTCCCGCTCGCTGAACCGTATTATCGGTAAAAGCGGCGAGCCGCTGATCCGCAAAGGCGTGGATATGGCAATGCGCCTGATGGGCGAGCAGTTCGTCACCGGCGAAACCATCGCCGAAGCCCTCGCCAACGCGCGCAAGCACGAAGAGAAAGGCTTCCGTTACTCTTACGACATGCTGGGCGAAGCGGCCCTGACCGAAAAAGACGCGCAGGCTTACCTGCTCTCTTACCAGCAGGCGATTCACGCCATAGGCAAAGCCTCCAACGGTCGCGGTATTTATGAAGGCCCGGGCATTTCCATCAAGCTCTCGGCCCTGCACCCGCGCTACAGCCGCGCCCAGTATGAGCGCGTGATGGACGAACTCTACCCGCGCCTGCTGTCACTGACTCTGTTGGCCCGCCAGTACGATGTCGGCATTAATATCGACGCCGAAGAGGCTGACCGTCTGGAAATCTCCCTCGACCTGCTGGAAAAACTCTGCTTCGAGCCAGAGCTGGCAGGTTGGAACGGTATCGGCTTCGTTATTCAGGCTTACCAAAAACGCTGCCCGATGGTGATTGATTACCTGACCAATCTGGCCCAGCGCAGCCGCCGTCGCCTGATGATCCGTCTGGTTAAAGGTGCCTATTGGGACAGCGAAATCAAACGCGCGCAGGTTGACGGCCTTGAGGGGTATCCGGTTTATACCCGCAAAGTCTATACCGACGTCTCATATCTGGCCTGCGCCCGCAAACTGCTGGCGGTGCCAAACCTGATTTACCCGCAGTTCGCTACCCATAACGCCCATACGCTGGCGGCGATTTACCAACTGGCGGGCAACAACTACTATCCCGGCCAGTATGAATTCCAGTGTCTGCACGGCATGGGTGAGCCGCTGTACGAGCAAGTGGTGGGCAAAATTGCCGATGGCAAGTTGAACCGCCCGTGCCGCATTTATGCCCCGGTCGGTACTCACGAAACCCTGTTGGCCTATCTGGTGCGTCGCCTGCTGGAAAACGGGGCTAACACCTCCTTCGTTAACCGCATTGCCGACGCCACCTTGCCGTTAGACGAGCTGGTCGCAGATCCGGTGAAAGCCGTAGAAACGCTGGCTGCCAGCGAAGGTCAGGTCGGCCTGCCGCATCCGCGCATTGCGTTACCGCGTCACTTATATGGTGAAAAACGCGTCAACTCTTCCGGTTTGGATATGTCCAACGAGCATCGTCTGGCCTCCCTGTCCAGCGCCCTGCTCAGCGGCGCGGCCCAGCCAATCACCGCGCAGCCAATGATTGATGCCGAGTTAGATGAAGGCCAATTTATGGATGTGATTAACCCAGCTGAACCGACTGATGTCGTGGGCCAAGTTCGCGAAGCCACCGAGGGTGAAGTCAGCCGCGCACTGGACGCCGCTGCCGCCGCTGGCCCTATCTGGTTTGCGACACCTCCCGAAGAGCGCGCTGCAATCTTGCAACGTGCCGCAGAATTGATGGAAGGCGAGCTGCAAAGCCTGCTTGGCGTGCTGGTACGCGAAGCCGGAAAGACCTTTAATAACGCCATTGCCGAAGTGCGCGAGGCGGTCGACTTCCTGCACTACTATGCGGGTCAAATTCGCGAGCAGTTTGATAACAATACCCACCGCCCGCTGGGCACCGTGGTGTGTATCAGCCCGTGGAACTTCCCGCTGGCGATTTTCAGCGGCCAGATTGCCGCCGCCCTCGCCGCGGGTAACAGCGTGCTGGCTAAACCTGCCGAGCAGACGCCGCTGATTGCCGCTCAGGCCGTGCGCATTCTGCACGAAGCCGGGGTTCCGGCAGGGGTGCTGCAACTGTTACCGGGTAAAGGCGAAACCGTCGGCGCTCAACTGGTGAATGACGAACGCGTGCGCGGCGTGCTGTTTACCGGCTCCACCGACGTGGCTGGCATCCTCCAGCGCAGCATCGCCGGGCGTCTGGATCCGCAGGGCCGCCCTGTTCCGCTGATTGCTGAAACCGGCGGCCTGAACGCGATGATTGTTGACTCCTCTGCCTTAACTGAGCAGGTAGTCACCGACGTGGTTGCTTCCGCCTTCGACAGCGCGGGACAGCGCTGCTCTGCGCTACGCGTGCTCTGTATTCAGGACGACGTGGCAGAGCACACCCTGCAAATGCTGCGCGGCGCGATGGCCGAGTGCCGCATGGGCAACCCTGAGCGCCTATCCACCGACATCGGTCCGGTGATTGATCAGCAAGCCAAAGCGGGCATTGAGAAGCACATTGACGCCATGCGCGCTAAGGGCCGCGCCGTGTATCAAGCCGCCCAGCAGCAAGGTGAAGATCAGCAAGAGTGGTCACGCGGCACCTTTATCCAGCCAACTCTGATTGAGCTGGAGAGCTTTGGCGAACTGAAGAAAGAGATCTTTGGGCCAGTGCTGCACGTGGTGCGCTATGCCCGTCAAGACTTGGATAAGTTGGTCGACCAAATCAACGCCGCGGGTTATGGCCTGACGCTCGGGATCCACACCCGTATCGATGAAACCATTAACCGCGTGACGTCGAAAGCCAACGTCGGCAACCTGTATGTGAACCGCAATATGGTTGGCGCCGTGGTTGGCGTGCAGCCATTCGGCGGTGAAGGTCTGTCCGGCACTGGCCCGAAAGCCGGTGGCCCGATGTACTTGTATCGCCTGCTGTGCAGCCGTCCACAAGAAGCCGTGGCGCAAACCCTGAGCGTACAGGATAAGTCGCTGCCATTGGATGTCTCCCTGCGCGAAGCCCTGCTAGCGCCGCACCGTGCGCTGCAACAGTGGGCCGTTGAGCAGAAGGATGACTCACTGGCCGCGCTGGCTGAACGCTTCGCTCTGTCGGCTCAGGGCGGCACCGTCCGCACTCTGCCGGGCCCAACGGGTGAACGCAACACCTACGCCCTGCTACCGCGTGAGCGCGTACTGGCGCTGGCGGATAATCAGCAAGACGCGCTGATCCAGCTCTCTGCCGTCACCGCCACCGGCTGTCGCATCCTGTGGCCTGATGCCCCTTTACAGCGCGACCTGTTCAAACAGCTGCCAAAAGCGGTTCAAGAACGCGTTGATTTCGCTAAAGAGTGGCAGACCGAAGCGCCGGAATTCGACGCGGTTATCTACCACGGCGACGCCGATCAGCTGCGCGAGCTTTGCCAGACCATCGCTAAGCGCGCGGGTGCTATTGTGTCGGTTCAAGGTTTTGCACGCGGTGAGGACAACATCCTGCTGGAACGCCTGTTGATCGAGCGTTCACTGAGTGTGAATACCGCAGCGGCCGGGGGTAATGCGAGTTTGATGACTATTGGCTGATAGTCAGGGGCAGCGCAGGGCTGGCTGCCCAAAACCCGCTTTAAATCTTTAAGATCAAGGTCGTGGGCCGTGGCCCACGGTTTTGAAGTTGAAGTTGAAGTTGAAGTTGAAGTTGAAGTTGAAGTTGAAGTTGACGTTGAAGTTGCAGGTTTGGGCAGCCGCCCAAACCTTTTTAACTAGCGAGTTAAAAACTTCTCAAGAAACTGTTTTGTACGCGCATGCTGAGGGTTCGAGAACAGCTCTTTGGCGGGGCCTTGCTCGACGATCTTCCCTTGATCCATGAAAATCGCGCGGTCGGCGACGTCGCGGGCGAAGCTCATCTCGTGGGTGACGATCACCATGGTGCGGTGCTCCTGCGCCAAGGCGCGGATGGTGTTGAGCACTTCACCCACCAGCTCGGGGTCGAGCGCGGATGTCGGTTCATCGAACAGAATCACTTCCGGGTTCATGGCCAGTGCGCGAGCGATGGCTACGCGCTGCTGCTGGCCGCCGGAGAGACGGCGCGGATAGGCGTCCTCTTTGCCGCTTAGCCCTACTTTCTCCAGCAACTGGCGGGCATAGGCGACGGCTTTCTCGCGCGACTCGCCCTTCACGATGACCGGACCTTCAATAATATTGTCGAGAACCGAACGGTGCGGGAACAGGTTGAAGTTCTGAAATACAAAACCCACCTGTTGGCGCAGTTTACGCACATTCTCTTTCTGCTTACTGATAGAACGGCTGCCGTCGATCTCAATATTACCGACCTTAATGGTGCCGGAATTTGGCTCTTCCAACAGATTAATGCTGCGCAGCAAGGTGGTTTTACCCGATCCGCTTGGGCCGATAATGGCGACCACTTCACCAGAATTTACCTGTAAATCGATACCGTGCAGTACCGTCTGACCGTTGAATTTTTTGGTCAGCTGTTTAACGTCAATAGTGCTCATGGCTGCTCCCTGTCTTGACGGTTAACGCGGTCTTCCAGACGATTTTGCAGGAAGGACAATACGGTGGCCAACACCCAGTAAATCAACGAGGCGGCCAGATACATGGTGAACACTTCCAGCGTGCGCGATGTTACCAACTGCGCCTGGCGGAACAGCTCTGGCACCTGAATGGTCGCGGCAAGGGAGGTATCTTTCACCAGTCCGATAAAGCTGTTACCCAGCGGCGGCAACGCGGTGCGGGCGGCCTGCGGCAAGATCACGCGGCGCATGGTCTGCCATGAGCTCATGCCGATGCTCGCGGCGGCTTCCCACTGGCCCTTTTCAATCGACGAAATCGCGGCGCGCAGGGTTTCGGAGGTGTAGGCAGCGGTATTGAGCGACAAACCAATCATCGCGGAAGGAATAGGATCCAGCTCAATGCCGAACTGCGGCAGGCCGTAGTAGATCATAAACAGTTGGGCAATCAGCGGCGTTCCACGGAAAATAGACACGTAGAATCGCGACAGCCATGACAGCGGCCAGAACTTGGACAGGCGCATCAGCGCGAGGATAAAGCCCAACAGCAGACCGAACACCATCCCGCCCAAACTGAGTTGCAGCGTGAACAGCGTACCTTTCAATAAAAATGGTGCTGAATCCAGCACCAGTTGAATACTTTCTTGCATCTATAACCCTTAGGTCTTTTTACATCTTCAGCGTAGTTCTAAGCTCAAAAGCGTTGGGGCTGAATCACGCTTAGTCGCGCAGAGACAGCCCCACCGTTGGCCGACATTACTTAGTTACGTCAGCACCAAACCACTTATCGGAGATTTTGGCCAGTGAACCATCTTTCTGCATATCAGCAATGGCTTTATCAATCGCAGCCAGCAGCTCTGGGTTGTTCTTACGCAGCGCCACGCCAGATTCCTGACGAGCAAAAGGTTTACCCGCAACCGCTAAGGTGTCGCCGGTTTTCTTCACCAGATCCAATGCTGCCAGACGGTCAACCAGAATCGCGTCGATACGGCCTACGCGCAGGTCTTGGTATTTAGTCGGGTCATCATCATAGGTACGGATGTCCACGCCCGGCTCGTTAGCGCGCAGCCACTGCTCGTAGTTACTGCCCAAACCAACGCCAACTTTTTTGCCTTTCAGCGTGTCAGGCGTGGCGAAGTTGTCTTCGTTGCCCTTCTTAGTCAGCACCTGAATACCCGAAACGGTATACGGGGTGGAGAAGTCATATTTTTTCTGGCGCTCGGGAGAGATAGTCACCTGATTGATAACGACGTCAATACGCTTAGATTCCAGCGAGGCCAGCATGCCGTCCCATTTGGTCGGTTGCAGCCTGGCTTTAACCCCCATGTGCTGGGCCAGAGACTGTGCGAATTCGACTTCGAAGCCGGTTAGTTTGCCGTCTTCACCCTGAAAACTAAATGGCGGGTAAGTTCCCTCAAGGCCGACAATCAGCGAGCCGCGCTCTTTGACTTTAGCCAGCAGGCCTTCGTCAGCCGCGAAGCTGCTTGTAACCATGCCGCTGGTCAACGTGACAGCGACCGCACCCAGAAGTAAACGACGACGCAGTGTTGAGAAACCCATATTCACCTCATGAATTAATTATTTTGTTAGTGGCGCACGTTAGCATCGGTTGAAAAGATTATCAGGAATATAATCCTCTAATCTTAGTGCAGAAATGCATAAGTAGGAGCCAGCAAGCATAAGCGCGGCAAAAGGCTAGGCCTATCAATGCCATTGCCGCCCCCGGTTGCAATAAATATCAGCCAGTTAGGACAGTTTTAAACCTGAGGATGATAGGCAAACAGCGCCGGTGCGCCGCCAGTATGGATGAACAGAATCGGGTCGGATCCGGGGAAAAGCCCGCGTTCCAGACCGTCAATCAGCCCTGCCATCGCCTTGCCGGTATAAACCGGATCCAGCAGCATGGCTTCCTTCTCAGCGAGGAGTTTGATGGCGGCTAACCCCTCTTCGCTCGGCTCACCGTAGCGCGGGCCGAAATAGCTATCCCACAGGTGGATCTCTGGCAAAGCCTCGTCGAACTGCAATCTTTTGGCGACATCGCGAGCAATAGCTTCAACCTTCGGGCGCTGAGCCTCGGCAGTCCGTGACACCGTCACGCCAATCAGCTGGGTTTCCGGCATTAAATGCTTTAATGCAACGGCAAGCCCGGCATGGGTTCCCGCACTGCCCGATGCCACCACGATGGCGCTGAAATCAACAAAGCTGGAGGCGCTCTGCTCGGCAATCTCCAGCGCGCACTGCACGTAGCCCAAAGCGCCCAACGCGTTAGAGCCGCCCACCGGCACGATATAGGGGCGGAAACCCTGTGCTTCGAGCTTTTCGGCTTCTTCGGTTAACTGGCTCATCGGGTCATACAGCGCGTCGCACATCACTACTTCAGCATTAAACAAGTCCAGCAACAGACGGTTGCCGTTAGTCAGGTAGTTAGCCTGCGTGGTGCCAATCGGGTTCTCCAGCAGCGCGACGCATTTCAAGCCCAGCTTGGCGGCGACGGCGGCGGTTTGGCGCACGTGGTTAGATTGAATGGCCCCGGCGGTGATCAGGGTATCGGCCCCCTCTTCCAACGCGGCGGCGGCCAGAAACTCGAGCTTTCTCAGTTTGTTACCACCGAGCGCCAACGGCGTGACGTCGTCACGTTTAATGTAGATCGGGCGACCAAAATAGTCGGAAAGACGGTTAAGTCTTTCGAGCGGCGTGACGCTACCCAACAAGTCCACGCGCGAGAAGGCTTCCAGCCGATTTTTAAGCAATGAAATTTGAGCAGGCACAGTGTTCCCCTGAAGCGCTTGCGAAAGCCGCTATCGTTATGATGTATAAAGTCAGATCGAGATAAGATGTTCAGGTTGATATCAATAAATTATATAGCGAATTTATACAAGCGATGACAGATGTCAGGCAAAAAAAACAGGCTCCCGGGGGAGCCTGCTTCTTATATTTCGCATGATGTAAGCAACGAATCTGCCGATTAGGCTGATTTTTGCCACGCCAAATACTGGTCATACTTACGCAGCGCGATACGGTAGTTATCATGAGCTGCCACCGGCAAGTCATTGATAATACGCTCGTGAATGCTATCGCCCTTGGTGCGCTCATGCGGATAGTTCTGGGCAACCAGAATCTCATCCAAACGACGCAATCGGACAACGTATTCACGCACCGTGCTGTGGTTCATCTCGGTTTGTTCGAACAGATATTGTTTGAACGCCATGATGTCGAAGTAAGACCAATGGCTGTTACAGCTAATTTCGCTGCAAAAGCGGCAAAGTGCGGTCAGTTCTTGCGACAGGTTGTTCCAGACTTCGTCATCAATAGGCTGGTCCATCTTGGCGATGGCCTCTTTATTGATGATCTGGCCGCGAAACACCAACGCCATGCGATCCAGCTCCTTGCCACATTGTGAACATTGAGTCTGGCTATGTTTAAAGTCTTTTAAGTAACGGCTTAACGGCCGCGTTTTGAGTCCGGCTGGCATAAACTTATTCCTGGTGAAGGATGATCAAATGTAAAACCGGCCAGGAAAAAGCGGATCAATGGTCATTTGCCAAGCGAGCGCGTAAACGCTTGATCGCCTGGCTATGTAGCTGGCTAACGCGGGATTCCCCGACGTCCAGTACTGCCCCGATCTCTTTTAAATTCAACTCTTCCTGGTAGTAAAGTGTCAGAACCATTTTTTCCCGTTCTGGCAGTGCGTCAATGGCGTCCATTACCCGCTGGCGTAAATTACCCTCCAGCAAATGGTGCAATGGGTTGGCCTCTTCGTGCCCTTCCATTAACGCTTCGGCGGTATCGCCGTGTTCTTCGCGCCATTCGTCATAAGAGAACAACTGGCTGCTATTGGTATCCATCAATATCTGGCGGTATTCCTCAATGGGAATATCTAACGCCTGTGCCACTTCGCCTTCGCTCGGTGGGCGTCCTAGCCGTTGCTCGGCATGATGCATAGCCTGAGACACTTCACGCGCATTACGCCGCACGCTGCGCGGAACCCAGTCACGACTGCGAAGCTCATCGAGCATCGCGCCGCGAATGCGCTGCACTGCATAGGTTGTAAAGGCCGTGCCCTGCATGGCATCAAAGCGTTCAACCGCATTCAATAACCCAATGCCCCCCGCTTGCAGCAGGTCGTCCAGCTCTACGCTGGCGGGAAGCCTAACCTGCAAACGCAGGGCTTCATGGCGCACTAGAGGAACATAGCGCTGCCACAAAGAATTTTTGTCTATCACGCCGCTGGCGGTATACAGATCGCTCACTGTCGTAACCTGGCAAATTGAGGGTCTGTACTATTATGCGTATGCCCGCTTTTTCCAATCGCCAGAATAAGGACTGAAAAGCGCGGCTATTTGGATTATGTCAGCGTGCCTGTACAAATAACGCACAGTGACTATATCAGTGAATGCGCCGCGCAGATTACAGTAAAAAAGTAAGTAAAAGTGAATAAGTGATGAAGAAAAACGAAAAAACCCGCAAATGCGGGTTAAACCAGAAGCTGGAGGACGGAAAGATCGTCGTTACGTTTGACGCTGTCGATGCCTGCCATGAATTCCGCTTTAGTCGTATCACTATGCTGGCGATAAGAATGGTAGCTATACATGACCTCGACAAGCGTCTTCTCATCGATTTGCCCCTTCTCAAGAGCATAGGCCGATAACAAGGATTTTACGTAGAAATAGTCCACCACCAGCAAGTAGAACTGCTTAAGAATGGGCACCGATTTATCGATAGCAAAACGGTCATGGTAAAGCCGATACTGGAAGTAATTGCGCAGAATATACGGACGCTCGTTCAGCCAAGGCAGAACAATATTGTCCCAACTTTGTTTGAGTGCGCTCAGATTTTCTTCAAGCGCTAACTGAGTGAAAGTGCCTACAAAATGCTGGT